>JAFYSF010000065.1 GCA_017559505.1 Paludibacteraceae bacterium
GTGCATATATAATACAAAGATTTTTTTGCGCATCTGGTTTTAAACCAAACAAACATTTAAATAAAACGCAAATTAAAGACCTTTTTGATTTTGTGGGAATTACTGCATAATATAAATCTAATTTTTTAACGAACTATTGAATTTATAGAAGTCTCCTTAAAAAAAATCTTATGCTAAAAAAAAGCTTTTGGATTGGATACTGCGCTTGGGCGAGTTCCAATCGGTTGACCTTGTGGTTGACTATGGTTGCTCTTTGACGGAGCAAGTGGATTTTGTGCGCTTCAATGGTTTGTTGCGTGAAATTTGTAGGTCGTACTCTTCGTGTGTGGTGGATGATGAGATGCAGCGGCTTGTGGTGGCGTTGCTTAATTCTCCGTTTTGGGATTATGGGTCGCCTTTGCATCGCTTGCAGGATGGGTCGTTTGCGCCATCGCTGATTGATGATCTTTGCGACCGTATTTTTGTTGAGCAAATGGTTTATCGGCATTTAACGTTGATTGCGAATCACTACAAGCATCGTAGTCATTGTTATTCGGCTGAAAAGGTGATTCTTCAGCAGTCGCTTGCTGCGCTGGCGGATATGGCTCATTGCATTGGTGTGAATAGGCGTTATGCGCTGGTGGCGCATCTGTTGACGCTGGAATTGCACGAGTGGGTGGAGAATATCAGTGTTTTTGAATGTGAGGTGCAGGAGGGTAAGCCTCAGTTGTCGGCGGTGGAGCGCGCGTTGGGCTATCTCGACCGTGAGCATCATGGGCGGAGAATTATTTCGCATGCTGAATATGCGTCTATGGTGGATGAGGTGTTGCGACTGCTGACTAAGGGGGCTTTGCCTGATGCGATAGTGCCGTTGAGGTTGCAACCGAATGGTGCTTTGCGGAGTGGTTTTTCGGTGGGGTTTGTTTCTTATGGGATTTATTTGCTTTATTGTAGGAATTCGGTGGCCCGGAGCGTGTGGATTAAGTATCTTTGTGTGAAAATTTCGCGCTCGAAATCGATAATTGAGAAAAAATTCTCATTAAAACCAGACACTTGGGCGGAGAAAATAGAGGGTGATTAGGGGTGGCTACCCGTAGAGACCCGTGCGCATCGACTTGTAACTATCTATGTTATTGGTCGATGCGCTTTGTTGTGTAGTTTCTACGGTTGCCACTAGTAGAGGTTTAATTGATTTGCGAACTTTGCGGTGTGATAAAAAAGTCGACAGTCAACAGACGACAGACAACAGACATAAATGCCGGAAGACGACCGTTGACCGTTGACCGTTGACAAAAAATTTTAATTTTTTAATTTATTATGAAAAAAAGAGTAAGAATTATCAATCGCAAATCGCTTGAAAAAGCTATGTCGCTTTATGCTAAAGCAAAGTCGAACCGCATTTCATTGAACAACGCCATGGAAGAGCAGTTGATGATGGTGAGAAACAACTACACCGACCGCATCAGCGAATACGACGAAGAGTGCGACACACTATCAACCGACATCATCGACTATGCTCGTGAAAATCGCGACACCATTTTTCCCAAAGGCATTAAACACCTCGAACTTACCGATGGCATAATAGGCTACAAACAGGGACGACATTCATTGGCACTACAAGAGGGACACTCATGGGCTTCGGCTCTGACAGCTTTGCAAGATGACAAATCTGCCAAAGCCTACCTCCGCACAAAATACGAAATAGACAAAGCACGCCTCCTCGCCGACCGAGATAAGCCAAAAGTGGCGCAGATAATTGACCGCATAGGATTGCAAGTTGTTAACCCCGAACAATTCTATATCGATGTGAAAGTTGAGAGTTGAAAGTTGAGAGTTTGCCATCATAATTTAACGATTAAAAGACAGAATGACATAAAGACATAATTTTTTCTTTGCAACATATACCTCGCTGAAACTAAAGTTTCATCTTGGCTAATGAATGACAGATTTGAAGTTAGATTTATTAAATATGTCATTATGTATGAAAAAAATACTCTAAAGATTTTCAACCTATCAATTGAACGGACGCACGAGCCGTGCGTCCCTACTATAATCTGTTATCTGTAATCTGTAATCTATGTTTAGCTATTTTCTTCCGCCAATTACGAATACTCGTCCTGCACGGAGTGTTAGGCTTGGAGAGGTGTATGAGATGATAGTATCTGACAAATGGGCGCAAACGACACGGTCGTTGCGCTCGCTTGGCAGAGAGGTGCAACCGAAATTTAAGTATCGACAATTGGCATTTGTTACATTTTCGGGTATATTTAGTTTGCGACACAGCGATCATCTCGTGCGCCATTCAGGGTTGGTCTGTTTAGATTTCGACCATGTAGGCAATGAGGCTTGTGTGCGTGAATTGCAACAACGATTGATAGCCGATCCTTGTCTTGATGTGCAACTTGCATTTCGTTCGCCTTCGGGCGATGGGTTGAAAGTGGTGGTGGCTCGTAAGATAGCCGAGAGTGGAATGGAACTCTCGCAAATCATAGAGGTGCATAATGCTCATTATAGAGAAATGTCGCAATACATTTATCAGCAATATAATATTAAGGTAGATAATACCAATGATATAGCCCGTGCTTGTTTTTTGTGCCACGACCCGAAAGCTTATTATAATAGAGCACAGAGTACAGATAACAGAGTACAGATGACGGATGGCAAATATGTCGACGTAGCATCGGTGTTTTCCGCAGATTCCGTGAGAAGTAAAACTCTTGAAATAGCCATACAACGAATAGAGCAACGGGGCATAGATGTAACGGCACATTATCATGATTGGTATCGCATTGGCATGGCGTTAGCATCGCATTATGGCGAAGCAGGACGAGACTATTACCACCGTATATCACGCTATTACCCACGCTATACAGCCGACGAAACCAACAAACAATATGACCACTGTCTGCGCTATAATTGTAATCGTATTAGGATTGGTACGTTGTTTTATTTGTTAAAATAACAAGATTTTTAGTAATCATTATACACGGACGCACGAGCCGTGCGTTCCTACAATAATCTGTAATGATATGAAAAGAGTATATAAATCAGATTTAGCACAAGCGGCGGGGGTGTCGGAGCAGACGATGAGGCGATGGTGCAGGGAGCATCAGGAACAGTTGTCGAGATTATTCACGCCACCACGAGCAAAGATATTGCATCCGCTGGCGGTGCGTTACCTCTGTGAGCATTATTGTATAGATTTGCCAGAGGAGAAGAAATGAAAAAAAAGCATCTCGTGTGAGATGCTTTTGTATTTACTTGCCTGTGTAGCGGATCCATTCTTGGTTGCGACCGAGGATGCCTCGTTTGTCGAGTGAGCCACGGAGGACGAGTTTGCCTGTTTGGGTGTCGAGCCACATTTTGGCATAATAGGTTTTGCCGTTGTCGGGGTCGAGGATGGTGCCGCCTTGGAGTTTGCCATCGCGCCATTCCATATTGTTGACGATGACCATGCCTACGACTGGTTTGTTGTGAAGTGCACCTTCGCATTCGGTGCAAATTTTGTTTTCTTCGCCTTTAACAAGGATTTTTTCAATTTGTCCGTAATACTTTCCGTCTGTGCTACGGTAGATGTTTACGATTGATACTTGGATGTTTTCTTTGTCGTCGATTGTGGTCCAACGACCTACGATTTTGTCGATTTGGGCATTTGCTATGCTGGCGATGAATAATATCGCGAGAAGGATGAATTTTCTCATAAGATTTAATTATTTTAATTTAGACATGAAGACATGAGAACATGATTTTCTTTTTTTAGACAGAATGACATAAGGACAGAATTTTTATTGACATAATGGTCTTGCTTTTGCTTCGCAAAATCTCGACATTAAGGACATAACCATTCGGAGTTTGTTATTTTAGACATGAAGACATGAGAATATGATTTTCTTTTTTTAGACAGAATGACATAAGGACAGAATTTTTATTGACATAATGGTCTTGCTTTTGCTTCGCAAAATCTCGACATTAAAGACATAACCATTCGGAGTTTGTTATTTTAGACATGAAGACATGAGAACATGTTTTTTATTTTAACGTAAATTTTCACAAAATTAATCGTAAATAATTTATAGATAGAATTAATGGATAATTAATTTTGTTGATTTTTGCTACGCAAAAATTTTCATTTTTTTAACTATTCCACATATAGGACGAGGCCTTTGAGGTATTCGCCTTCGGGGTGGTAGATGTTGACGGGGTGGTCGATGGGTTGTGTGAGTTGGTGTAGTATGCGAACGGAACGACCACTTTGGGCGGCGGCGGTGAAGACGGCGAGGCGGAATTGCTCTTTGCTGACTGCCTGTGAGCATGAGAAGGTGAAGAGGATGCCTCCTGGACGGATTTGCTCGAAGGCGAGGGCGTTGAGGCGTGTGTAGCCTCGGAGTGCGTTGCGGAGCGCGTCGCGGTGCTTAGCAAAGGCTGGTGGGTCGAGGATGATGAGGTCGTAACGGTCTTTGATGTCGTCGAGGAATTTGAAGGCATCGACTGCATAAGCCTCGTGGCGTGGGTCGCCTGGGAAGTTGAGTTCGATATTCTTATTAGTCAATTCGATGGCTTTGGCTGAACTGTCGACTGAATGTACGAGATTGGCTCCACCTCGCATGGCGTAGAAGGAGAATCCGCCTGTGTAGCAGAACATGTTTAGCACGTTGCGACCGTGGGCATAATGTTCGAGAAGCGAGCGGTTGTCGCGTTGGTCGACGAAGAAGCCTGTTTTTTGACCATCGAGCCAGTTGGCATGGAACTTGAGTCCGTTTTCGAGGGCGATGGTTTCGGTTTTGTCGCCAATGAGGTAGCCATCGACTGGTTTGACTGGGGCTTTGAATGGCATGGTGCCTTCGGATTTGTAGTAGACATTTTGCACGGCAGGGATGATTTCGACGAGGAGTTCGGCAATGACATCCTTAGCGTAGTGCATGCCTACGGAGTGGGCTTGAACGACGGCTGTGTCGCCATAGATGTCGATGACAAGGCCTGGTAGGTTGTCGCCCTCGCCATGCACGAGGCGGTAGGCGTTGGTGTGGTCGGACTCGGCAAGACGGAGCGAGACGCGCATGTCGTAGGCTGCCTTGAGGCGTTCGTGCCAGAAGGTGCGGTCGATAGGGCGGTCGGTGAAAGAGAGTATGCGCACCATGATGCTACCTACTTGGTAGTGGCCAATGGCAAGGAACTCTTGGTTGGCACTGATGATGCGCACGAGGTCGCCTTCTTCGGGTTTGCCTGTTATTTTGGCGATTGCACCAGAGAAAATCCATGGGTGAAATCGGAGTACGTTTTCTTCGCGTTTTGGTTTTAGTTGAATTGTTATCATATTTTTGTTATTTATTTTAGACAGAATGACATAAGGACATAATTTTTTTTTGACATAATGGTCTTGCTTTTGCTTCGCAAAATCTCGACATTAAAGACATAACCATTCGGAGTTTGTTATTTTAGACATGAAGACATGAGAACATGATTTTCTTTTTTTTAGACAGAATGACATAAGGACACAAATTCGTCTTTACATACGCCTTGCTACACCTATGGTGTGTCTTGGCGGAAGGATGACAGATTTTGAGTTACATTTTATACCTTGTGTTGTAGTTCATAGTATATGTCGCGGCATGCCCATGCGTCGATGGCGGCGTATTGTTGTTGGGCGGGGGTGAGTTGGTCGGCTTCCCAGTTGGAGAGTTGTTGGCGTTTGCTGATTTTTTTGTTGAAGACGATGGCGTAGATTTTTTGTAGGCTCATCTCTTCGATGCCGAAGGCTTTGACGTATTTTTGTAGTTCGATGAAATTCTTTGGTCGGCACGGCATCCAACGGTTGAGGGAGTGGAAGTCGTCGTGCACGGAGAGTCCGACTTTCATATGTTCTTCGCTTTCGAGTAGGTCTTTGAGGAGTTGGTTAGGTCCAATCTTTTTGAGGCGGAAGAGATAGGCGCGTTGGTCAGTGGCAAGTTGGAGTAGTGATATGGTGTTGGACTCGCCACGGCGGAAAGAGGGGCGAGTTTCGGTGTCGAACCCGATGAGAGGGCATTGTTTGAGGTCGTCGATAGCCGCGGCAACATCTTCGGGGCGGTCGATGACGATGATTTCGCCCACTATGTCGCACGGTGGGAGAGTGGATATGACGGATTTTTCGATTTTACTTTGGTATAGCATTTTGTTTTTAGACAGAATGACAAAAGAACATATTATTTCTTTGATATAAAGGTCTTGCTTTTGCTTCGCAAAATCTCGACATTAAAGACATAACCATTCGGAGTTTGTTATTTTAGACATGAAGACATGAGAACATGATTTTCTTTTTTTTTTAGACAGAATGACAAAAGAACATATTATTTCTTTGATATAAAGGTCTTGCTTTTGCTTCGCAAAATCTCGGTATTAATGACAGATAGGTCATTAGGATTATTTTATAGCAAGAGAGGATTGGTGTGTATTTCGGGTTCTTCTTCTTGGTCGAAACCATTGATGATGATTTGGTGGATGGCGAGTTCGGCACTGAGGAGGCGTGTGCCCCAGAAAGCGCGGAAATCGTCGATGCAGATGATGAGAGCATCGTTCATAAGGTCTTCGTTGCCTGTTTTTGCCACTTCGGTGAAGTCCTTGAGCGATTGATAGACATCGGCTATATCTTCGGAGATGGATGCCGCTATGACGCTATCGCTGAGAGCAATGTCGGGATGGATGGCAGTGAGGTATTGGTCCTTATCGCCAAGTAGGTTTTGGATGTCGCCACGCACGGCTTCGTAGTCGTTTTCGTCGACAAACTTTTCGGGAGCCTCGTCGTAGATGGCATCTTTGGTTTCGACCATTGCCGCTTTGAGATATATGAGAGGCAATAGTTTTGACAACTTATTTAGAAAATCATTTTTGTCAGAAAGAGGGTGTTCGATGAATTTGCAGAATTCCACGGCTACGGTGAGAAATTCGATGCTGCCTTTAGCGAATTGTTTCATATTTTTTTTATGGATGGGGATTAGTAAAATGTTATAGCAAAAACAATTTGGCGACCGAGTTGTTGGTTGAGTTTCTGTATTAGTTCGGTGCGCTGCATAAAAAGGTCGTTGCGTAAGACAGAGGATTTTATACGAACTTTTAGAGCTCCGTTTTCGAATGTTTCGCCTTCGCTATAGCGCACCATAGTGGTGCCTAACATCTGTCGCCAGGTGTTAACCACATGTACAGCATCAAGACCTTTGGCAGATTCATAGCCAACAATCTTGCGTAAATCGGTAGAGAGTACATCTCCTATGCGTTGAACTTTTTTGAAATACATCTTTTTTAGGAGTTGAAAGTTGAAATGTGAAAGTTGAAAGATAAAAGAATGATGTTTTATTATTTTTGTTGGGCTTTTTGTTGTTTGCGTTCTTCGCGGCGTTGTTTGCGTTCTTCTTTACGTAGTTTGCGTTCTTCTTTATTTTCTTTTATATTGTCTTGCCAACTTTTCCAAAGTTCTTTAAGGTTATTGAAATTTTCGGAATAGATGAGACCAATGCCTTGAGTAGTGAGTCCTTTTTTGAATTCGCGATAGTCGTTGGTGTGAGTGTATGCTTTGGCGCGAAGTTTGCCCGATTCGGTGAGCTTATATTCAAAATCGAAGTCGCTAATGAAAGGAGTAGAAGATAGGGCATCGTCGCGATAACCAAGGTTGCCATTGATGCTAATCCTGTTAGTAGGCGAATAGACGAAGTTGAATTCGTATTCGTTGGTGCGAGTATCGCCTTCGCCAGTAGTGCGGAAATTGACCCCGAAGCCCCAATTTTCGAACATTTGAGAAGCCCAGTTGTTGAGTTGGGCAGATAGGGTAGATGACACTACGGAATATAGTTCGTTTTGTGTGAATATATTGCTACTTTGGAGGTTTTCAGGAGGAATGAATTTGCCGAGGATGAGCAGAGCAATGATTTGTCGGTTCATTAATTCATCGGTATTCACAGTGTTTTGTAATGCGCGATTTAGCTCTTCATCAGAATTAGGCAGATTGAGGTCGAATTTGATGTTAGGTTGAGTCAATAGCCCAGTGAGATTGAGCAAACATTGAACAGGGACACTGGTACGTGAGGTGTTGGAAAGTACCGCTTCGTCGAGAATTTCGGCAAGGTCGGCAGTAAGTTGGTAGTAAGCATCAATGTTGAGATTGGCACCAAGAGGGTCGCCAGTCCAGATGAGCGAACTGCCATCTTTCACGTAGAACTCTTTGCGTAGAACGTTTTGGAATGTGAATAGATATTTGCCTTGTTCGATTTGTACGGTGCCATAGATTTTCATGTCGTCGGCATTGATGTCGTAGGTTACGCGTAGGTTGCCAGAGCCACTACCTGTAATCATATCCCCAGCTTTTGAGTCGATAATGAGGTCGAGGTGAGCATCGGGAGTGATGTCGAGCATTAGGTCGAGAATGATGTTGGTTTCGGCAGTAGTTTCTTCTGTGACTGATTTATTTTCGGAATTAGCATTTTCGTTGGTGTTTTGGAATAAGATGAAAGAGTTTTCGCTAGCATAGTAGTTGTCGATAGGTATCACCACATTGGTGCCTTTGTCGCTACGAGCAAGGCAAGTGATATTGATAGTTTCTTCATTGCCATATATGCGCGCATTGCCTGTGCCATATACTTTTCCGTAGAAACTTTCCATATCTTCTCGCGAAGTGTTCATTATGAGCATATTATTGACATTGATGTTGAGGTCGAGTTCTACGTTTTGGAAATAGTTGTGATTGATTTGACCTTCAACATAGCCCGAATGACCTTCGGCATCATATACGTCAATATGTCCGAATTGTATGGTGCTTTTGTCAACATATATAGAATCGGAGAAGTAGAAAGCTGTTTTTAGGAAATCTATGTAAATAGAGGCATTTTGGGCATAGGCAGCAACATCTACGGCAACCTCTTTTTTCTTTGTATATCCATGAATATGGACGTCGCCCCAAGCATTGCCTTTTACACGACCAAATATTTCGGCTAAATAGTAGTCGATGAAAGCAACGTCGATGCCATAGGCCTTGCCTTTGATGTCGAGTGAGTCGTTTGGAATGAAATAGTTACCTCCAAGTATGGCTGTTGTGTCGTTATAGTCATCGATGACAGTGCCATCGAATCGGAGACTTGTAGTAGAGTGGTCGAAATTGCATGTAGCAACTGCGGTGCCAAAATAAGAGCCATCGAAGAAGAAGTTTTTAGAAAAAACATCAGCATTGATTTCGGGTATGACGAGCGTATTGGTTATAGAAGCATTACCATTGACAATGCCTCCAATTGCTATTGCTGTTTCTTCAGGTAAAAGTTCGTTGATATAGTCGAGAGAAATATCTTTCAGTTGAATATCAATAGTGTCATTTTGGTTTTTAGATGCGATGCCATTGATGGCTATAAATTGGTCATCGTCGCTATGAATTTTGAAGTTGTCAACAATCACCTTGTTGAAGTCGTTCCAAATATCACTTTGATCGATAATCCAAGATTTGTTTTGGATAATGAGTTCGGTAGGAAGAATTGTAGTGTTAGTGGTTAGTTGAGAATTGAGAATTGATAGTGCAGTTTGAGTTATAAATTCACCAGCAAATAGTTTGGTTTGATTATTGTTGTCCCAATTAATATTGGTGAGTATTGTGTCGTTTGTAGCATTTATGTTGATAGCAGCATTCAGATGACTATTTTTTAGATCTGTGGCAGCAGATAGTGCAAAATTTAGCGAGTTGTTCGTATTGTTGACATTGAGGTCGATGCTATCAATATTTATTTTGCCATTCGAGATATTAGGTATGTATATATCAGTTTCGATATTGTTGGTTATCGAATTTAGATGGGCATATATAGATATGTTCTCAGTTGTATACCAAGGGATGTCGAGAGTTTGGAGTAGGGGTTTTAGTGGTTCGATTGTAAGCACACAAGTGATGTTGTTTGTTTTATTGGTGGTTTTTTCTAAGTTTTTTAGTATAGGCATTGATTTAGATGCGATAGATATAAAATGATTGGCTAATGCCGAGATGGTATAATTGCCTGTAATGCCTCCATTTATGATGTCGGATTCGATAGATGCAGCTGTGATAGAGTCGTTTTCTGCATTCAGAGCTAATCGGTTTAGTAGATAAGATTTTTCTCCGTTTACGAGAGATAGAGAGTCTATATTAGCATATCCAGCCATGGTTGACCATCGTTCGCCAGAAAAGTCAGCCTTTGATGTTAGAGATATAGTGAGGTTAGGGTGAGATTCGATTAAATTCAGCTTGTTAAGATTAAGATTTCTTAGTTCAGCTGTAAAATCAAAATGGTTTGTATCGTCGGTTTTAGCGAGTTGTCCGTTGAAGTTGAAGTAGCCATTAGGGTCGTCAAGTAGGAATTTACCTACGAACATAGTAGGGGTGACTTCTCCATCAATATTGATGTTTTTGTAGTTGTAATTTCTGAATCCAAACGTGTTGATATTGATTTTTGTTTGAGCAGAGAACGGCTGTTTTGTGCTTAATCTGATTTGAGAATTTGAGTTGAATGAAATGGTGTTTAGCCCTGATTCAGGTAGAAGTTTATTAAGCTGAAGGCAAGTAGAGCCTATACGACCATTTATTAAGAAGAGGTTGAAATTGTCGCGTATTTTGAGGTTTACGTCAGTTTTTATATTGCCAATCTTGCTTGTCAGATTACCATAAAGCACGAGATTTGAGGTGTATCCAGAGATATCGCCAGAGTATTGGCATAGTCCGAGATTGCCTATTTCGTCAGGGAGAATAAAAGGTTGTTTAGATATGTTTGCAATGAGGTCTTGAACCGACGCTTTATCGAAGCGAATGTGGTTGATAGCCCCTTTGAAATAAGTGTTTTTTATGTCGGGTAGTCCTAAAGCCTCGATATTTGCACTTATTGATAGGGTATTGCCATATTTAGCCTTTAGGTTAGTTGCTTTAATGTCGTCAAGTGTACCATCAATTTTGGCAGAAATTGATGTGTGTTTTTTCAAATTTTCAAACTCAGGAACAAAATGTTTTAAATCCGATAGATTGATGTTTGCTTCTGAAATGTTGAATTTGAATTCTGTTTTGCCCCAATTTACTTTATTGTCGCTATCGCGAGTTAATAAAATCACGGTAGAGTCGGTGGCTAATTGAGTATTAGGTAAATTGATATTAGCAAAAGGAATGATAAATGAAGAGTCGGTGAGTTCGACATATGTGGCGAGGTGAGACAATCGAAAACCTGATTTTTCTTTTAATCGCAGATAATTTATATTTGCATCAAGATTTGATTGATTTGTAAGAGAAAATTGTATTTGAGTGAAAAGGCTATCAATGGCAATATCATTTGCATTGAATTGCCATTTTTCTATATTTTGTGTAGGAGCAGAATGATTTGTGTATCTAAAAGAGGCATTGTTGAGAGTAATGATTGGGAATATGAGGTTAGGTGTTTTTTTCTTTTCAGTTGGAGTGAAAGTGTCAATAAGGAATTGGATATTTAGAGTTCCAACAGAGTCAGTATATAAGTTGGCAAAAAGATTGTCAGCTTCTATATTTTCTACGTGTACATCCCCTTTTAGTAGCGATAAAATGTTTATTTTGGCATCAATGTTGTCAATTGAGAGTATTTTTTCATCAGACAAATCACCTACATACACAGATTGAAGGCTGAGTTTATTGAAAAATTTGAGAGAAACATGTTCGATTTCAAATTTAGCTCCAGTCGATTCTTCTAAATATTCAGTTAATTGATGGATAATATAATTCTGTATTTTGTTGTTAGTCAACAAAATAAAAGGAGTAATCAATAAAACAACTAAAGTTATGATTACAATTAGCGTTATTTTTGTAGATTTTTTTATAACTTTGTACTTTAATTTGCAAATTTAATAAATTTAATTCATAATTCATAATTCATAATTTTTTATAAAAAGAAAAATTTTGTGTGAATTACAGATTTTTTTAATTATGAGCGTAATTATATTAGGAATAGAATCATCGTGCGACGATACATCAGCGGCTATTTTGCGTGATGGCGAGTTGTTGTCTAATGTAACTGCAGGGCAAGCTGTACATGAAATGTATGGTGGTGTAGTGCCAGAATTGGCTTCGCGTGCGCATCAACAAAATATAATACCAGTGGTAGATGCAGCATTGAAAAAGGCTGGAGTTGAACGAAATGATATTAGTGCAGTGGCATTCACCAGAGGTCCGGGATTGATGGGGTCGTTGTTGGTAGGTACGTCGTTTGCCAAAGGTTTCGCTCTTGGCTTGGATATACCAATGATAGATGTCAACCATTTGCAAGCACACGTATTGGCTCATTTTGTGCGCGAGCCTGGCGTAGAGCCTCATTTGCCAGAATTTCCGTTTTTGTGTCTGTTAGTGTCGGGTGGAAATTCACAGATTATACTTGTTAAATCGTATAAAGAAATGCAAGTGTTGGGTCAAACTATCGACGATGCGGCTGGCGAGGCATTTGATAAATGTGCGAAAGTGATGGGATTGCCTTATCCAGGAGGTCCTTATATCGACAAATATGCCAAAATGGGTAATCCTAAAGCATTTGCTTTTGCAAAACCACATATCAAGGGGTTTGATTATAGCTTTAGTGGGCTGAAAACATCGTTTCTTTATACTTTGCGTGATGCACAAAAAGAGGACCCTAATTTTGTGCAAAATCATTTGTATGATTTGTGTGCATCGTTGCAAAAAACTGTGATTGATATTTTGATGGATAAGGTGCATAAAGCAATGAAAGAAACAGGGGTTAAGCACTTGGCTGTGGCGGGTGGAGTTTCGGCTAATTCAGGATTGCGCGAAGCTTTTGAGGATTATGGTCGTCGTCATCGAGTTGAGGTGTATATCCCGAAATTTTCATTTACGACTGACAATGCCGCTATGGTTGCAATAACTGGGTATTATAAATATCTCGATAACGATTTTTGTGCAGTGGATTTAGCACCGTATGCTAGAGTCTCTATTTGAAAAAGATTTATAGGAGTGGCAAATTTTTTAATTTTCAAGTTCAAAGAGTTTTGGAGTAAATTAGGAGGCTATCAAGGCGTAATGCTTTTCTTGATAGTTCTGTTTGCATCCAATTTTTTCTGGAAATTAACGGTAAAGGGCGATGAAAATGGGTTAGAAGCCTCTTTTCTCTGTTTTGATTTGTCGGTTGTGTTCTCAACTCTATGCCATCATTTAGCCATAGTAATTCATTCTATATTCGACCTATTTGGCATAACTACTTATCTTTATGACACAGCGATTTATCATCTTAATGGTGAATGTGTGCGTATTGTGTGGGGGTGCAATGGAGTTAAACAATCTTTTATTTTCACAATGATAATGCTTTTTGCTCGAGGGCCAGTTAAGCATAAGTTGTGGTTCATTCCTTTAGGTCTGTTTTGTGTATATTTGATAAATATATTTCGATTATTACTTTTGGCTTATATAGTTCGTGACTATCCCGAATCATTCGATTTTTGGCATGGCGTAGTAGCAAAATATGGTTTCTATGGATTGATTTTTCTTATGTGGTTTTTTTGGAATGATTTCTTGGTATCCAGACTTAATGATACAAAAAAAGTTAGCGATTAGTCGCTAACTTTTTTATTTGTATCTTTGTACCATTCAGTTTCTGTATAGGAGATGCATTTGTTGTTTTTGCTCAATGCCGATGTAGAAATACCCGAATAAGTGTTTATGTTTATTACCCCAGAACCATAAGCATATACTTGTGATGTATGAGCTTTGTAAGGTACACATTTTGTCATTTGTGCCTGAAATTCACTCAATAGCATTTCATCTTTGCATATTGCGTCGATATAATCGCCGAGGTCGTAGAATATATGAGGAGTATATCCATCGTAATATTGCACATCTCGAGTTGCTTCTGTAGCAGTAGCATTTATTCTTTCTACAATCTCTGCCAATTTTTCCAATTCACTACATTTAGTTACCGCAATTGTACCATATGGTGCCGATGGACTATTAGCGTAGTAATTATAAAAATCAGTGCATATTGCCTCATAATTGGGTGTGCCAAGTAGGTCTTGAGCTATTTTATGAAAAGGCATTCCGGCAGCCATAATTTCGGCAGGCGAAGCAATCAAATATTTGCACACATTGCGTAGCTCGTATGCCACTTCTACCGACGACATATAGCAGTTGTCGAATAGGATATATTCAGCCGTGATATTCGATTTTTTCAATGCATCGCGCAGTGTGCTAATGTCAATTCTCGATTCTACATCAGCCCCTCCAAACGAACGTTTCATGTCTCGAGCAGGAATCCATGCATCTCCATGGCAACCAATAACGGTAGCAAACTGAGGTGTAGGCATCTCTCCTTTTGCCATATTCAATAGTTTCGAAAGTCCGTCAATTGTGGTGTACTCGTAGTTGTAGTCTTTGAATTTAGCAATCGTATCGTGCTGACATTTACCGCGATGCATCTTTATTTCATACATGCAAGCCTCTGCTTTCGATTGAGAGATAAACACAACAACACGATTCTGCTCTAAGTCATTCGCAGTCAAAGCATACTCAAAATTTATGATGTTATTTTCAAAATAATGAGTCAAATTTGTTGACCACGGATAGAAGAAAAACAGCGTGTTTTGAGCCTCTTTTTTCTGTTGCGAGCATCCCGTTAATATTGCAATCGCAGTGAATAATATGATAATTAAGCGTTTCATTTATCATTATAAAAAGTTAGCGACTAATCGCTAACTTTTATGTCTTTAATCATTAATTGTGTGCTTGTTACATTGTTAAATGTGTTGTCTTCCAGCGTATAAACTATATCGAGCGGATTGAATGCCTTTAAATCCTGACTATATTCAGCCATACGGAATGCGATTCCATTCATCACATTTTCCGACGACTCATCCGTAAGTTCAAGTTTCAAATGCTCATTGTCGCGCCCTACTATTTTGCTGGCACCATTGTAGTCAAACACTCGGTGTGTATAGAAAATTGGTTTCGGATTTCCCGGACCAAATGGCTCAAACTGACGCAAAATGCGAATAAATTTAGGTGTAATATCCGAAAATTGCAATTTTGCATCAATCTCTATTTGAGGTGTAAGTTGGTGTTCCTGAATGTTTTCTGCAACGTAGGTTTCGAAGCGGCGAATAAATTCTTCAAGATTTTCCTCTTTCATCGAAAGCCCAGCAGCATAGGTGTGTCCGCCAAAGTTTTCTAACAAATCTCGGCAAGAATCAATTGCGCTATACAAATCGAAACCTTGCACCGAGCGTGCCGAACCGCTCACTATGTCATTAGCCTTCGTAAGCACGATTGTCGGTTTGTAGTATTTTTCAGTCAATCGCGAAGCCACAATACCCACAATTCCCTTGTGCCAATTAGGGTTGTACACCACAATCGAGCGTTTGTCCTTTTGCATCTCATCCGTTACCGATTGCTCTGCCTCAGTAGTAGTCGCTTTATCTACGTCCTTACGCTCTTCGTTGTAGTTGTTGATATTCGCGCTGAGTTGACGTGCATGGTTTAAGTCGTTAGAAATGAGCAGTTCCACCACTTCGCGCCCCGACTTCATGCGTCCCGAAGCATTGATGCGAGGTCCAATTTTGAACACTATGTCATTGATACTAATCTCAGTATCATGTCCATTTTTGTTTCCTCTCGGATTTTTGAAACCGCAAGTCTCAATAATTGCCTTCAATCCACGCGAAGGATGTTCGTTCAAGCGTTTTATGCCAAAATGAGCAAGAATACGATTTTCGCCCGTAATAGGCACAATATCAGACGCTATACTCACAGCCACAAAGTCCAATAAAGCCTCTAATCTCGAAAAATCTATGCCATTGTCAATAGCAAACGCCTGCATAAACTTGAACCCAACACCACAGCCCGACAAGTGTTCGTATGGGTAGGTGTCATCTGCTCTTTTCGAGTCGAGCACAGCCACCGCGCGAGGCAAAGTCTCGTCGGTCGTGTGGTGGTCGCAGATGATAAAATCAATCCCCAGCGAAGAGGCATAATCCACCTGTTCGATAGCTTTAATGCCACAATCCAACGAAATGATGAGTTTCACATCATTATCTTTGGCATAATCAATCCCCGCTTTCGATATTCCATACCCCTCCTTGTAGCGGTCGGGTATATAAAAATCTAATTGCGACGATTGGGTGTAAGGTTGTAAAAACTTGTAAACGAGCGCAACAGCCGTTGTGCCATCTACGTCATAATCACCATAGATGAGAATGTTCTCCTTCTTCTGTAAAGCCCGGTTAAGACGTTTCACTGCCAAGTCCATATCTTTTATCAAGAATGGGTTGTGCAAATCCGATAAAGCAGGGCGAAAGAATGCCTTCGCCTCATCAAATGTGTTTATTCCTCTCTTAACCAATAGTTTCGCCAACGATGGCGACAATCCTAATTCTTCTGCTAATTTCTTCTGATTACATTCTTCTTCCGGTGTTAAAGTTTGAAAAATCCATTGATTTAGCATTGTATATATTTTTTTATTATTTTTTGCAAGCGCAAAGTAGACTTTTAATCAACTATAAATCACACTATTCTAAAGCATCATCTCTGTCAACATCACACACAAAGTCTAACATACAAAAGTAATATTTTTATTTCAAATATCATAATTTTTTATAAAAAAAATAATAGAAAAAATATAGCCCTTAAAAAATATCATTTTTCATCCTCTATTTCAGCCCATACGCCTTTCGATATTGTTTCTTGTTTTAGGGGAATTGGCGTAGTGGAGGGGGATAAATAAAATGACACACACTGTGAATGTGTATTTTTTTTGTCAGTCTTCTTGCTTGCAGTTTGCTTGCACCTTGCTTGAGGGTAAGGAACGAGAATACACACTCTCGTTGTGTGTTTCGCAACTTGCCTATATTTTGAAACAAAAATCAACTCTCAATTCCCTATCCTCTTCTTACCTACAACATACTATAAATATATGATAAATATACCATAAATATACTATAAATATACTATAAAGTAATCTTCAAGGGTACTTCCCCATTACTTGACACTAGAAAAAATACATATCCTAAAATTTATTTTTTTGTTGTTATTGAAGTTACAATACAGCTCTTATTTTCAAGAGAATCAAGTATATATTGTTCTTCTTCTCTCTTTTTTTGTTTTATA
>JAFYSF010000066.1 GCA_017559505.1 Paludibacteraceae bacterium
AAAATCAAAGGCAATTTCCGCATCAAAGGCATCAAGGCTACAAACCCTATCACCGTGGGCGACCGCGTGGAATTCGACCCCGAATCGGGCTATATCACCGACCTACACGACCGTCGCAACTACATCGTGCGCAAGCCTACCAACCTATCGAAACAACTGCACGTCATTGCTGCCAACCTCGACCAATGTGTGCTTGTGGTAACTATTGCCAACCCCACGACAGCCACTACGTTCATCGACCGTTTCCTTGCCACTGCCGAGGCTTACAACATACCTACTACGATAGTTTTCAACAAGATAGACCTCCTCGACGACGACCAACTCGAATATCTCAAGGCGATGGACTATCTCTACCGCTCGATTGGCTACAACACGCTACAAATATCTGCCACACAGGGCGTGGGCATTGACTCGCTTCGCCAATTGCTACATGGCAAAATCACACTGCTTTCAGGCAATTCGGGCGTGGGCAAAAGCACCATCATCAACCAAATAGTACCTGACAGCCATGCTCGCACAGCCGAAATATCTAACTATCACCACAAAGGCATGCACACCACCACGTTCAGCGAGATGTATGCCATCGACCACGAGTCGTACCTCATCGACACCCCAGGCATCAAAGGCTTCGGCATGGTGGATATGGAACTCGACGAGATTTCGCACTACTTCCCTGAGATATTCCGCATGAGCAAAAATTGCCGATTCGGCAACTGCTCACACATCCACGAGCCAGGTTGCGCCGTACTCGAAGCCCTCGAACAACACCTCATCTCTCAAAGCCGCTACCAAAGCTACCTCTCTATCCGCGAAGACCTCACCGAAGGGAAATACAGATGAGAATTGAAAGTTATATCCGGATGATTAAAAAAGAATAGGAATAAATCCGTTAAGTAGGGACGTACGGCTCGTACGTCCGTTATCCACAATCGATTATTGATTTTTTAAGACATAATGACATAAAAACATATTTTTTCCTTTACATAATGCTCTTGCTTTTTACTGCGTAAAAATCTCGACTCCAATGACATATTGAATAAATGTAACTTAAAAATATGTCATTCGTTGCCAAGATGAAACTTTAGTTTCAACGAGGCATTTGTTAAAAAGAAAATAAAAAATATGTCTTTATGTCATTCTGTCCTACTAAACAATTATGCTCCAAAAACTTAAAATACTAACCCTACTAACACTGATTTCATGCGCAATGAGCGCACAGAAATTTGTGTACGACATCGACTTTCTCACGTTTTTTGACAATCGGGAGAGTCGCATCTCATCATACCCATCTAAAACCCTATTTGGCGTGCGACTTTCGCCCGAAATAGGCGTTGAACTAAGCGATTCCACCCATGGCAACCACCGCCTCATGGCTGGTGCATCATACATACAACCCTTTGGCTCACAATGGACTGACATAAAAATACACCCTACCATCTACTACCGCTATCGCCAATATGGGTTCGACCTCTCGCTCGGTTTTGTACCTTGGCGCAACGTACGCACCTCGCTCCCCGACTACCTCCGCAGCGACTCGCTTCGCTACTTTTCGCCTAACATTCAGGGCGTTCACTTCGGTTATTCCTCTCGCCATGGCTTTGCCGAATTCATCTGCGATTGGCGTGGCATGCAATCTCCCACAATGCGCGAGGCTTTCCGCCTACTGCTCACAGGCGAGTACCACCACCAATGGTTCTTTGCTGGAGGCAATGCCCAGCTCAACCACCTCGCCAGCCGCCTCAATGCCTACGACGGCGTATGCGACGACATCACTGCCCAACCATTCGTAGGGGTCAACTTCTCGCAACTCACCCCACTCGACACCCTCGCCCTACGCACCAGCTATATATTTAGTTATCAACGCGAACGCCGCACCAATACGCTCCACATCGCTCACGGATTTCTTGCGGAACTGTCGCTCAAATGGCGATTCCTTGCCCTCGACAACACGCTCTACATCGGCAATCCCCTTACGCCTCTCTACGAGCAATATAACTCACTACTCAACCAAGGCGAAGCATTTTTTCAACACCCCACATACAATAAAACCCAATTTTCCGTTTATATACTACAACGCCCATTTGCCAACATCCGCTTCTCGTGGAATCTGCACTACGTGCCAAACCAACCCCTCGCCCACCAACAACTACTCATAGCACAAATAAATATTTAGAGTACAGATTACAGATATAATTTAAGACAGAATGACATAAAGACATATTTTAATTTTTTTTTTAACATAAGCCTCGTTGAAACTAAAGTTTCATCTTGGCAACGAATGACAGATTTTTAAGTTGCATTTATTTAATTATGTCATTCTTTCGCCAAGATATGCTGTAAGCATAGCGCGGCGTGTGTAAAAGAAATAATTTGTCTTTCTGTCATTATGTCAAAAAAATATGACGGACGCACGAGCCGTGCGTCCCTACTATTCACTAATAACTAATAACTATACACTAATATGAAGTCCCGCATTCCACTAATCATTCTTGCAGCCACCATCGTTGGCATATCAATCATATTCACCAACCACCTCGCTGGGTCTATTGCCAAAGAGGAGCATCGCAAAATGGAGATTTGGGCTGAAGCCACTCGCCATCTTCTCAACGACGAATATTCCGATTTCATATTCAACATCATCGAGCAAAACGAAAACATACCCGTCATCATCGTCGACGACCGCGACCGCTACATCTCTGCGCGCAATTTTCGTGAGCCTAAAAGCAACGTGAGCCAATACTACGAAAAACAAATCAAACGCCTCAAAAACACCAATCCCCCAATCGAAATCGTCCTCGACGAGAAAAACCGTCAGTATATCTATTACGACAACTCCAACCTGCTCAAGATGTTAGAGTATTTCCCATATTTGCAACTCTCACTAATCGCCCTATTCCTCTTGCTCGTCATTTGGGCAATCTCCACCGACAAACGCGCCGAGCAGGACAAACTATGGGCAGGTCTTTCCAAAGAAACAGCCCACCAACTCGGCACCCCTATCTCGTCGCTTATGGCATGGAACGAAATCCTAAAAACCAAACTCGGCAACGACGATATGATTGTCTCTGAGATAGATAAAGACGTAGAACGCCTAAAAATCATCACCGAGCGATTCTCAAAAATTGGCTCTATCCCCGAACTATCGGCGCAAGACATAAGCCAAATCACCTCACAGTCGGTCGAATATATGCTCAATCGTACATCAAAAAAAATCACCTACTCCGTCGACGACCTATCCACCCATCACACCTGCCTCATCTCCATCCCTCTATTCGAATGGGTTATCGAGAATCTCTGCAAAAACGCCATCGACGCCATGGAAGGCAAAGAGGGGAATATCGACTTCGAACTCTTCAATCTCGAGGACTCCCTCATAATCGAAATCACCGACTCAGGTCGAGGCATCGAACGCAACAAATTCAAGTCGATATTCGAACCCGGCTACACCACCAAACAGCGCGGCTGGGGACTCGGACTCTCCCTCGCCAAACGCATCATCGAAGAGTACCACCACGGCAAAATCTTCGTCAAAAGCTCCGAACTCGGACTCGGCACCACCTTCCGCATCGAACTACCAATTGCGTAATAGCAGGGAGCAAGGAGTAGGGAGTAGGGAGCAAAGAGTTAATCTGTACTCTGTTATCTGTTATCTGTTATCTGTAATCTGTACTCTATTGTCCGTCGACTGTTGACTGTTGTCCGTTGTCCGTTGACTGTTGACCGTTGACTATCAACCAAATAAACCGACGCCACAAAAAAGTCCACCGAAAACTTTCATATATCAACTTTTTTTTGTAACTTTGCACCGCTTTTTATATTATGGATAAACTATCACTATACAATCTACAACTCAAGACATTATCCGAAGGGACGCATTATCACGAATTCGATTTAGACAATCAATTCTTTGCTGATATCGAAGGACCAGAGATAAATGCAGGGGAAGTGAAAGCAGAGATAGAAATCAACAAAACATCGCACAACATCGAGCTCAACATCACCCTAACGGGACGAGTAGAAACCACATGCGACCGTTGTCTTGATGCACTTTGGGTTGATATCGACGTAGAAGAATCACTATACATCAAATTCGGGAAGTCATATAGCGAAGAGAGCGACGACCTCATCATCATACCCGAAGAAGAGGGCGTTTTCAACATAGCGTGGACACTTTACGAATTTTGCGCACTTGCAATTCCGATTTGCCACTCGCACGCCGAAGGCGAATGCAATGCCGAAATGATGAATATCCTCAACCAACACAGTGTGCGTGAAATCGACGACGAAGATGGTAGCGATGATGATATAAAAACAACAGAGAATCACGAGGTTGACCCACGATGGGCTGCCTTGAAAGATATTTTTAATAACTAAACATTTTTTTAAGTTAAAACGAAATGGCACATCCAAAACGTAAACATTCGAAACAACGTACAGCAAAACGTCGTACACACGACAAAGCTGTAGCTCCTACACTTGCCGTTTGCTCAAACTGTGGTGCAATGCACATCTACCACACAGTATGCCCTGAATGCGGTTACTATCGTGGTAAATTGGCAATCGAAAAAAACGCTTAATCGTTTCGAATTAAAACAGTACAAAAGAGACTAACCTGGGTGGTTGGTCTCTTTCTTTTTGTATATGTACCCTCCAAGATAGTGAACCGTACCTGCTCCTTACCTATTCTTAGCTTAATTTTCACAAAATATAACAGATTTTCGAACTTCGAAATCTTCGAAATCTTCGAAGTTCGAAGATTTCGCAAGTGTGTTTTTTAGTCTAATTAGTGGTGAAAATATTTTTGGTTTAATTGACTGATTTATAGATGATAATATTTTTTGTTGAAATTGTGCAACAAAAGTCCCGTAGGGACGAAATATTACAGGCAGGGGCGTAAGCCCCTGATAATATGTTATATAGACAATAAGCACTGTAGGTGCGACAGAGCAGAAATCTGGTCTTACAAAGTTCGCAAAGTTTGGGTAAGAGGTTGATTTTGTTGTAGTTATGCGAAAAGATTGTTTGTCTCGTTTTAGATGTGAAAATGGATGTTGTTTCTGATAATCAATGGTTTAGTTGAACTTTGCAACTTTGCAGTTGCAAAGTAGGTCTATTTTTTTCTAAAAATATAGACCTATACCTAAAAAAGTAGTCATTGCACTTTGCAACTTTTGCAAATATAGGGTGTGAAGGTGGCTGTTTTCTAAGGAGCAGTTTGCTTGAGCCTTGCTAAAGGTTAAGATGAGGGCAAAGCCTAAATGGGCTTAAAGCCATCAACTACTATAAAAAAAGCAGACCTCCTAAAAGGTCTGCCTATGTAGGTTTATTCAAAGTAAAATTATTAAATCCTATAACCTATTGAATGAATATATAATTCCAATCAAGATGGTTTAACACTATAATAATCCTAAATTTTCAATTAAAAACAATAGCGAACACCTAAAGCTAAATGCCAATCAAACATATGCAATATTGCTTCATATTTATAATTAAGCAAAAGAGCATAGCCCGGACGAAAATCCAAAGAAAAAGTCAATGGTAAGTTAGACATTTTATATCCTGCCCCCAGCATCGCATTTGCCCCAAATTTACCAAAAGAGATAGGAGAATGTGGTAATTCTTGAACAAAACCAACATTTGGACCTCCACCTATAAATGCATATAAACCATTGCTTAATTCTTTGTTATACAAAAAATTAGCATTCAACGCAAAATCAAAAACATCAACATTCCATAATGCATAATCAGAATAAGCATTTTCCATAATAGATGTACGCTGAAAGCCAATAGCTAAATCTGTTTGAATTGCAAATTTTTCATTCATAATGCGCTTATAACTCAAGCCATTCATTCCCCCGACAACAAGACCAAATTCATTAGCCTGAGCAAAAATACCAACTGAAAACAATAATGCGAATGTACATAATAAAAATTTTTTCATAACAAAATCCCTAATTTGTGTCGGGCGCAACTTTTTATAAGTAATATTTATTCTTTGACCTATATATTAAACATCTCGCAATGTCAACGAGTATGTTTTGAGACAAATTTAGGCTATTATTACGTACATACCAAACTTCTAATGTTAGAAAATGTACCTCAAAAACATATAAAAATGCACAAAAAATCACACCACAATCACACTAATTAACAACGAGTTACAAAAATCTAACATTTTTATAACATTATAACAAAACAAAAAAGCCCCATAATTTATCAAAAAACACAACTTTATTTTTCTTATAAATCAATAAATTTATGATTATTCTAAAAAGCGAACAATCCGATTGGATTGTTCGCGAAACAAATATTACCTACTAAATTAATTACTATAGTAAGTTCTTTTTCTCACACTAAATAATAAATCTCCGCTAAGTCGCATCAAATTATATCCAGCCAAATCTGTATAGTGCTTTACTCCATCCTCATCAGTCCAACTTCCAACATCATTAGCAGTTCCTTTTGTCAAATCAAAAATCCAAGCTCTTTCTAAGCGTTTTTGAGCCATAATATCTTCTGAAGATCTATAAGATATAGTGATTCCTGCATTAACAGTTAAAGTAATGCCTTCATTTGAATCGTATTGAAAAATTGTACTTAATGTATCATTTATAACAGCTTTATCGTCATGTTCATAAACTGCAATATAATGTTGATATTCATCTGATTTCCAATCTTGTTCGAATACAAAACCTTGCAAATCATACCATCCTTTGTCATAACCTTTTTTTGCATTATAGACATATTTGCGAGGTATATTATATGGTGTAATATCTTCAAATGTACCCATAAACTTTTTTTCATTCTCATTGTAGGTCGGATTTTGCGAACTTCTACAAATTCGTATATTCAAATCACCTCCAGCTAATGTACCCATATAATTAGTGATATAAACACTTGGAAACGAAATTTCATAATGTGCAGTACCCGTTGGCCATGTAATTTCTGGACTTATAATTACATTCTGAGGCTCTACTGCTAAAACTCTATTTCTCTTATTATTCTCTTTAAATATATAATCCTCTTCTGAATTAATCAACCAAACTGGATGATTATCTGCGTATGCTTGACTAACCATTACAGAATCATACGAACCATCAGCATAAAATTGAATACCTGGAAGTTCTTCGTAATCTTCACCAATATTTGCTGCAATTGCAGGAATGCGATTATCTTCCGCATAATATTCCAATGGGAATGGACAATATACACTTACATTATTATCTACAAGATATTGCATTAAAGCATCTGCATCTAATGCTGTTGAGCGAGTTTCATTAGCTGATGCAACATACTGAATATTTGCAGATGCATGTTTTTTAAATTCCGACGAAAAAGTGGTATGTTTTGCTTGTCCGTCAACCGATCTTACAAACTGAGGATTGCGGAATAAATCAGCAAATAAAATACGGTCTTCCATATATTCAACAGCATCAGACTTAATAGCCTCATTGATGTCATTGAATAACTCAGGATTTTCATTCAACATACTCACAATTACGTTTGTAGTTTGTTGCATTACTTTTGCTTCATAAGTTGTTGCAACAGGATTTTGATGAACAAAATCTACTTGATTTGATTGTTCTTCTTTTTGGCAAGCTGTTAATGCTGCGAACATAAACATGCTCAAAGCCACCGATTTGAAATGAAAAGATAATTTTCTCATAACAATAAAATTTTAGAAAGTTAATAATTAACTCGTTGGCGGAATTAATTTTTTCCTTTATGTCATTAAAATTAGAAAAAAAAGATTAAAAATAAAAACAAAAAAAGTTGTATATATCGTTGATTTTTAGTAACTTTATAGCGACCAAACAATAAAAAACTAAAAATCT
>JAFYSF010000067.1 GCA_017559505.1 Paludibacteraceae bacterium
ATTTCAGCAACTTATAGGCTAAAAAATTTGGTTGTTTAAGAAAAAATATATACCTTTGCATCGTGAAATTAGAAATTAATGTTATGAGTAATAAAACTTTAGTTGGCAGACAAGGCGAGGTAGAACTATTGAACAGTTATCTCAAGAGCGATAAATCAGAATTTATAGCGGTTTATGGTCGTCGTCGAGTGGGTAAAACATTCTTGATTCGTCAGACTATAGCGGATAGAGCATGCTTTATGTTGACGGGTATGGACAACGTAGGAGTAGAAGAGCAGTTGACTAATTTTTGGTTCGCATTGCGTAAACTTTATGATGTAGCTCGGCCACAGTCGTGGTTGGAGGCATTTGACCAATTGGAGCGTTATATTGAAAGTTTGCCAGAGGGCGAGAAAATAATTTTTATAGACGAATTGCCGTGGTTTGACACTCCACGTTCGAATTTCATTAGTGCATTTGAGCATTTTTGGAACAGTTGGGCGTCGGCACGTACTGATGTCAAGCTGATAGTGTGTGGGTCGGCTACATCGTGGATGATTGATAGTTTGATAAATAATCATGGCGGATTGCATAATCGAGTAACGCATCAAATGTTGATTGAGCCATTCACGCTTGCCGAGTGTCGAGAGTATTTTAATGCTTATAGCTTTGCCTATCGCGAACGTGAGATAGCTGAGTGTTATATGATTTTTGGTGGCATACCTTATTATTTTTCGTTGATGAATCCCAAAGAGAGCGTGGCGCAGAATGTGGATAGATTGTTGTTTGCATCGAATGGCGAGTTGGTGGGCGAATTTGACAATTTATTTCGTTCGCTTTTTCGACAATCAGCCGATTATGTCGAGTTGATTAGAGTTTTAGCATCAAAGCGCAAAGGCTTGACTCGTGCCGAATTACTTGAAGCAACAGGTTTTAGCAATAATAGTAAATTCACAACCATGTTGACGGAGTTGGAAAAGTGTGGATTTATTCGCACCTACACCTCGTTCGATTCGAAAAAACGAGATATGATTTATCAACTTATCGATTCATTCACACGATTCAATTTCGATGTTGTAGTTCAAAATAAGCATCGTGATGAGGCATTTTGGACACATTCGCTCAATAGTCCATTGTATCGCACTTGGAGTGGTTTGGCGTTTGAGATATTGTGTTTTAATCACGTGCCACAGATAAAGCAAGCATTGGGTATTAGTGGCATACGTTCGAATGTTTGCACTTTGAATTTGAAAGGTGAGAATAAGCAGCGTGGGGCGCAAATAGATTTGATAATCGACCGAGCCGATAGCACTGTGAATTTGTGTGAAATAAAATATTCGCGATTGGAGTATGACATAACAAGTGAAGATGAGATGAATTTCATAAACAAAATAGAGCGATTTATCGAGCAAACTAAAACGTCTAAGTCTGTAATTTTTACGATGATTACATCGTCGGGGGTTAAATCTGGCAAATATAGTGGTATGGTTCAGCAGTCAATTACATTAGATATGTTGTTTTGATTATAATCTCTGTTCCTCAGTAGGAGCAGAGATTTTTTTGTTTCGAGCTGCAAAGTTACAACATTTTTGTAGGTCGCTGTCCATTTACGCAGGTGTAGTGAGAAGTGGGGTTTGTAATATTTTTGTAATCAATGGGTTAATGTAATGATTTTTTTCTGTCTCTCGTGCGTACGTGCGTGTGTGTGTATATGTGCGTAGGCGTCAAAGAAGAATATAATATTGTTTAATCAATATTCAGAATAAAATATATAATTAATTATTTATATTCAGAATAAAAAAATATATATATTCAGAAAAAGAAAAAAAGAAAAAAAAGAAAAAACTTGTTCCTTGCTCCCTGCTCCCTGTTCCTTGCTCCTTTCCTCAAGCTACCTTCAAGCAACCTGTGAGCAAGCAAATGGACACGATTTTGTCCATTTCCCATCGAAAGTGGACGTAATTTAGCTTTTTTTGTTGGTCAAAATTAGTTTTTGTTTGGGAGGGAAAAATAGGGGGGCTTATTGTATTTTAGAGGGGGTTCTGCAGGTAGGGTGAAGGTTGCTTGCACCTTGCTCTATAGTATATTTAGCTTAGGTAGGGGGTTATTGTATTTTTTAACATTTTTTTAGAGTGGATTTTTTGATGTTTTTTTTGAGAAAATTTATAGCCCATTGAAAATTTTTTTGAAAATATTTTTACCATTGACAAAAATTGTCAATTTGAGGTTGTAACTTTGCGGCGTGAAACTTTGCGGCGTGAAATTTTAGAAAATTAATTTTATGGAACGAGAAGAGTTATTGAAATTTTGTAAGTACTATAAAGAAGAGATTGAATCTCCTTATGAAAGAGATTCAGTAGAGGGTCTATTTTGGTTTCTTGAACAGATGTATGTAGATAATGCCATTGATATTGAAGAGTTCAGATTAAGTTGGATTCAGTATGCTGAAAATTATATTGCAACACATCCAGATGAGTGCAATGTGTTGACTGACAATAATGTTAGCATTGAAACTAAAGCTATAATTATTTATATAGAGGAAATGTTAGGCAAATGGAGACCTTACGAAGTCGATTTGATTTTTAAGTATTAAATTTGGGTTAATAAAGTTGAGCAAAAACGATATTTAATCAAATAAATTGAGTATATTT
The DNA here is from genome assembly GCA_017559505.1 of Paludibacteraceae bacterium. Classification (GTDB taxonomy): domain Bacteria; phylum Bacteroidota; class Bacteroidia; order Bacteroidales; family Paludibacteraceae; genus Aphodosoma. The sequence goes on from JAFYSF010000067.1 coordinate 2,631, forward strand.
GCAGAAAAATAATTTGATACTATGAATACAGAAAAATTCACTAATACAACACTTACAATTAAGGCGTTATTAGGATTAATTGAGGCAAAGGATATTGCGATTCCAGAAATTCAACGCCCATTTGTTTGGAAAAGTACACAAGTTCGCGATTTGATAGATTCATTGTATAAAGGTTATCCTACTGGTTATATTATTTTATGGCGGAATCCGAATATAAAGTTAAAAGATGGAACAGTTTCATCTGGGAAAAAAGTTATTATTGATGGTCAACAAAGAATAACTGCGCTGATGACAGCTATTGCAGGATTAGAAATATTTAATAGTGAATATAAGCAAGCTAGGGTTAAAATTGCATTTGATCCTTTTGCAGCGTTGGAATATATAAATGGAAATTCTGAAGCTGAAATATTTGCTGTTCAAACTCCAGCTCATTTGAAAAGCAAACGATGGATTACAGATATAGCAAGTATATTCGATACGCATTTTTCTTCTTGGACTTTTATTCCACAGTATATAGAACAAAATCCTGAGATGAATGGAAATGATTTACAAAATGTGTTAAATATGCTCAAGGGTATTGAAACAATGCAAATTGGAGTTGTGGAATTATCAGAGAAGTTGGATATTGATGTTGTTACAGATATTTTTATTAGGATAAACTCAAAAGGCACGCCTTTGAGTCAAGGTGATTTTGTGATGTCAAAAATGGCAGCAGATGAGATTTATGGGGGAAATACATTGAGGAAAATTATTGATTATTTTGCACATTTGGTCGTTGTTCCTACATATTATGATTACATAAAAAATAATGATGTGAATTTTGTAAATGCAGGATTTTTGGATAAATTAGCGTGGCTTGCAGATGATAAAGAGACAGTGTATGATCCAACTTGTGATGATGTGATACGTGTGGCGTTTATGCATAAAGTAAAGCGTGCTAAATTATCAAATTTAGTTCAATTATTAAATGGTAGAGATTTTGAAACTCGTGAATATAAGGAAGAAATAGCAGAGAATACCTTTAAATTGATGTATGAAGGGGTGTTTAATGTTATAAATAAATATAATTTTACTCAGTTTATGATTGCCATTAAATCAGCAGGTTTTATTTCTGATAAAATGGTTACATCTAATATGGCTTTAGATTTTGCATATACGATATTTTTTTTATTACAAGAGTCTGAAATTCCAGTTGCAGAGAGAAAAAGGATAGTGCAAAAATGGTATGTTATTTCAATTTTAACAGGTAGATATAGTTCCTCTCCAGAGTCATCTTTTGCTAAAGATTTACGACAAATAACAGAATTTGGAATTGTTAATGTTTTAAAATCAATTGAGAATGCAACGTTATCAGATAATTTTTGGAATGTAGAAGTTCCTCAAAATTTGACAATGACATCTACAAATAATCCTACATATTTGGTGTATTTGGCAGCTCAAGTGTATTTTAATGATATTTCTCTTTTATCAGCAAATGTGACTGTTAGGGAATTAATAGCTCTAGGAGGTGACATTCATCATATATTTCCTAAAAAGTATCTTATAAATAATAATTTCCCTAAAAATTTATATAATCAAAATGCAAATTATGTTTATTTGGATAGACCTGTGAATGAGTCAATAGGGATGAAAGCACCTAATATTTATTTTTCTTTAGCCTTGGAACAATGTATAACAAAGATAGTTAAATGTGGTTCTATTTTGGAGAAAGAAACATTGTTGCAAAATTTAAAAATAAATTGTATTCCTGAATCTGTATTTACTATGGATTATACAAATTATAATTCGTTTTTGAACGAGAGAAGAGTATTAATGGCGCAAAAAATTAAAGATTTTTATTGTAAACTTTAAAAATAAATCTACAAAGTAATATATTGTAATAGATTAAACTTGGTAGATATTTATGTTTTGTTGATTATTGTTATTTTTATTTACGACTAAATTTAAATGCTTTACGCAAAGATTGAGTTTAATAAAATTAACGTAATATTGATAAAGAAGAAAAGAATTGGTAAATGGATATGTAATAGTAATTGTATTATAAGTAAGTGGTGTTCGCATATTGCAATCTAATGTTTTGATTTTATCGAAGATTTAAATGTTCTTGAAGTTGCCATAGAGTACTGCTTGTTTGTAATGATTTGTATGAATTTTAAGATAGTAAGTGTTTTGATATATAATTGAATTAATGGTCACGGAATCTTAAATTATGAGTAAAATATATAATCTTCAGAATTTGGTTAATCGTTTTATAGACGCAAAAAACAATGGTAGTTTGGATGGTGCATCAGAAGCAACTATACGAACATGGATAGATGAACTACTTTTTGTGTTTGGATGGAATGTGCAAGATACTCATCAAGTTCTTACAGAACGGACTTTAAATAAAGAGGAACGTCAGAAATTAAAAGAAATTGGTTCTACGAATGTACGCCCGGACTATACTCTTGTCAATGGTAAAGTTCCCTTAACGTTCGTAGATGCAAAAAGTCTTGACGTGAATATTGAGATAAGTAAGGATGTCGCTTTTCAAATTCGTTCCTATGGTTGGTCTATAGGTGCACCTTTCTCAATTGTTACTAACTTTGATCAGTTTGCTATTTATGATTGTTCTTATATGCCGAGTATTAATGATGAAGCTAGTTATGCAAGATGTTTTTATGCGACAGCAGATGAATTTGTTGAAAAGTTTGATATTTTAGACACCTTTCTTTCTCGTAGTAATGTTTTAGTTGGGAAAGTGAAATTTGTTCGACAAAAAGGTAATGCTCTTGATGAAAATTTTTCAAAGATGCTTGGAGAGGCGCGTATTGCATTTGCTAAGGCTATTATAGCGAATAATAAAATAGAGAGTGTTGGTGTGCTTAGCTATTATGTACAAACAATCATAAACAGAATTTTGTTTATTCGAGTTTGTGAATCACGAGGATTGGAAGTTGATGGTTTGTTGAACAAGTTTTTACAAGGCAATTTTTGGGAAGAGTTTAAGAATAGTTCATATAGTGATTTTTATGATCACTACGATGGACCTATGTTCAAGAAGATACCTTCGTTGCAATCTTTGAAGATTGATAATGGTGTTTTTGAATCTTTTATTGCTAACCTTTACTATCCATCTCCTTATCGTTTTGATGTTATTCCATTGAAAACATTGAGTGATATATATGACCTCTTTCTTGGTTATCAACTTGTAGTAGATGGATCGTCTGTTTGTGATGAGTTAAAAGCTGAGTTTAAAAAGAGCAATGGAGCTGTAACAACACCAGAGTTACTTGTAAAGCAAGTTATTGAATGTACTATCCCATTAAATACTATAGATAATCTTTCTATTGAGCAGATTTTTGACCTTAAAATTATAGATATTGCTTGTGGTAGTGGGGTGTTCTTAGTTGGTGTATACGATTATTTGATTAAACATATTGAAAAGAAACTTGAATGTAAGTGGGATTGTGATACTGAACTTTATGCAGACTTAGAATATCCTATGTTGAATATCAATGGCAGGCGCAAACTCATTAATTGTATTTATGGCGTTGATATTAATCCTGAAGCAGTAGAGGTTTCTAAAATGTCACTTTGTTTGCGTCTAATTGACAACTATTCACCAATGGACTTTGAGGCTGTTGGTTTGCTTGGTTCTCAGATACTTAAAGGTATTGGTGCGAATATCTGTTGTGGTAATACCTTGGTAGGTCCTGATATTGAGCAGTATTTTCCAACGATTTCTGATAACATGAGAGAACTTCAAGAAACAAACGCTTTCGATTGGGAATCGTCATTTCCTGCGGTGTTTAAGAATGGCGGCTTTGATTTCGTTGTGGGTAATCCACCATACGTAGAAGTAAAGAATTACAATGTTGGTTTGCCTCATATGGCTGCTTACATAAAGAAATTTTATTCTTCAGGTAAGAATGGAAAGGTTGATCTTGCTATTCCATTCATTGAGAAAGGTGTTAATCTGCTCAATGCCAATGGTCGTTTGGGCTTTATCGTTCAGAAGCGTTTTTTTAAGACGAAGTATGGTAAAGGTATTCGCGAACTTCTTACAACTCGTAATTTGCTGAACGGGGTGTATGATTATGAAGAAACAGATCTTTTTGTTGGCAGGCTTACTTACGTTGCAATTGTTGTGTGTGATAATAATAGGGCAAATAATAGTCACGTTTGGTATTGCAATTCTTGTTCGAATAATAATATGTTACTTTCTGCAGATACATTTTCTGGAATTCCTTGGAATTTTGAGAATGCTCCGATGAATGCACTACGTCTTCGTTTGACAAAGAGTTTAGGTACTTTAGAAGACGTTTGCAATGTAAAGGTTGGCATACAAGTTCTATGGAATGATGCCTTTCAAATTCATATTGATAAGATAGAAAATGACCTTATCTTTGGTCACAGCTTAATAGATGAACATATTGTTATTGAAAAAGATGCTTGTAAACCTCTTTTGTGTAACGAGCATTTTGCACCGCTGACAAAGCGTGACTACACTACATATGCATTGTTCCCATACGATGTGACAGATGATGGAGAAGTAACCGAATTAAGTATTAAGGATATTAAAGATAGATACCCTCGTGCTTATAATTACCTAATGAAACATAAGACACTTATTACATCAAAAGTTCAGACATTACCAGAAAAAAATAAATTGTACAATATTACTGAACATTGGCATTTGTTTACTCGTGCTAACAATCATGGAGCTGTTTATAAAAAGCTTGTAGTGCCTATGACTGCTCAATATACGCAAGCAGCCGTAATTACAGATAATCATGTGTATTGCGATAATGCTAATATGTTTTTCATTCAAGTTCCTGACATGACAGAAGAAAAACTTTATGCATTGTCTGCTATTATTAATTCAACCATTTTTTGTGCATTTGCACGTTCGATTGCGAATCCGCAACAAGGGGGATATTATAAATTTAACAAACAATTTCTTAATCCTGTGCCTATTCCAAAAGATGCTTTTGTTGAGTGTAAGCCACAGGTCAAGAAGTTAGCTAAGATAGCAAAAAGAATCGAAAAGATTAACGAACAGATTCGTATCAGCATTGGAGGGCAAACAATAGGTCTTGAAAATTCCTTGAAGTCACTTTGGTTAGAACTGGATCAAATTTGTGATAAACTCTATGGATTGACCATAGAAGAGAAAGGTATTATTTATTCAACTCATAGATTTGATAGAAATCCATATGGACAAGCAGATTAAAGCACTTATAGAAAAATATTCAGACAACGAAGTATTATTGATTCAGCTCGTTGTATCGGCTTTTGCTAAATTCAATAACTTAGAACTTGGTGATGGTTTTCTTGCTACATTCACGAGAGTTTCAAATGATGAGCTTGAGGCAGATATCAAATTACTCTCTGCTCAATGTGCGATTGAGGATGTTATTAGTATCTTCGAACTTGCTATTCCCGATGTGGAAAAAACGGCTAACGGAGCAGTTTATACACCTAAGTACATTCGTGACTACATTGTTCATCAGATTATGCATTCTGTAGAAAAACCTTTGTCAGAATGCCTTTGTGCCGATATTTCCTGTGGGTGTGGTGCATTTCTCTATACGTTAGCAGAGTACATTCATGAACGTACTGGCGAACAGTATAGCAACATATTTATGCATTTATATGGTGTGGATATTAGTACAACTAGTGTAAATCGTGCAAAGATAATGCTTTCGCTTGTTGCTTTGCAGGATGGTGAAATTATTCAGGAGGATGTCTTTAACCTGTTTACAGGTGATTCACTTACTTTTGATTTTCAATCAATGCCGAATGTATCGAATAATAATGGTCTGGATATTATTGTTGGTAATCCTCCATATGTTCGTTCAAAACATATTGATAAAGAGACAAAGAATAATTTCCCTCTTTGGAGTACATCAAAAGTTGGGAATGCGGATCTTTATATTCCTTTTTTTGAAATAGGTTTAAGCGCATTAAATGAGAATGGATTACTTGGTTACATAACAGTAAATACGTTTTTCAAGAGTGTAAATGCTCGCTCTTTACGAAATTATTTTACAGATAACCATCTGTCTTTAAGTATAGTAGATTTTGGTTCGCAACTTGTTTTCAAGAAGAAACTCGCATATACTTGTTTGGTTTTTATATCAAAGAAACAAAGTGAATCATTGTTGTATGTAAAAGCAGATGTTACTGATGTAGAATCGCAAAAGAACTTTGTTTATAGTAGGATTAATTATTCTTCGTTGGATAATTATAGAGGATGGCATCTGAATAAAAACGAAGTGCTTGAAAATATTCGTATTATAGAGAATGTAGGAGAAGCACTTGGTGATAAATATATTATTAAGAATGGTATTGCTACACTTGCAAATGATGTGTTTATTTTCCGACCTATGTATATGGATGATAATTTTTATTATCTTCTCTGTGAAGGGAAGGAATATGCGATTGAGAAAGGTATTTGTAGAAACATTATTAAACCGAATATTTTGAAGAACGAAGCAGAAATTAACGAGAAGGAGGAAAAAGTTATTTTTCCTTATGATGCAGATTGTGATGTGATTGCAGAGGATTTCTTTGTGAATAATTTTCCTAATACATATAAATATCTTCAGGATTGTCGCGATATTCTTGACAAGAGGGATAAGGGTAAAGGTGATTATGAAGCGTGGTATGCTTTTGGACGAACACAAGCAATTGCCGATTCAGGAAAAAAATTACTTTTCCCTTACATGAGTGACTACCCTCATTTTGTCTATACATCACAGGAAGACATGATGATTTATTGCGGTTATGCAATCTATAATGAGTCGGAAACAGAATTGTTGTTTTTAAAAAAAATTTTGGAATCTACTGTATTTGACTATTATATGAAAAATACGAGTAAGCCATATTCTACAGGTTATTATTCGTATGCAAAGAATTACATTAAGTCATTTGGAATATATCCATTTACAGAAGAGCAGAAAAAGCATATTCTTTCGCTTTGTACACAGAAAGAGATTGATGAGTACATAAAAGCAATTTATCAAATTGTTATATAAACTAAAAAAGATAATATTGACAATAAAACAAAGAGATGGTTATTTATATAAATCAAATTTAAAGTCATAGGTTAACATCTATATACTAGATTTACAGATAACGAACTCATTTCTTTTAGTTAACGTCCTTTTAAAGTTAGTGTACTACGGGGTGGTAATGTTTTAGGAAGGTATAGTTAAAAATTCAGTGACGTTTGTTGCGACATTATTGTATATGTGGGGTTGATGATAAATTTTGTTGTGTGGATTATTATAATTTTTATATAAATATATTCACCATTGACAAGAATTGTCAAAACTACATCGTAACTTTGCAGCGTGAAATTAAAAAATGGTTTAACTATTAAATTTTATGCGTTATGAAAAAGTTACACGAAAGAATGCACTTTGCGAATTTTTATGTTGCTGGGTTTAATTACTATGATGGTTGCATGGTGATTGATGAACTGAAAATGGGTAGTAAATTGGAGTTGGTGAGAGATGAGTATAACAAGGTGGATGTGAATGCGATTGCGATTTATTACAACGATTTTAAGTTGGGGTATGTGCCTGCTTGTGAGAATGAGATGTTGGCTAAGTTTTTGGATATGGGCTATGAGAATGTGTTTGAGGTGCGTGTCCAACGATTGAACAAAGAGGATAATCCAGCTCATCAAGTGGGTGTGATTGTTTATATTACAAGAAATAAAGAAAAATAATTATGGATCAACCAAAGATTGAAAGGGTGTTGCGTTTGATGCGTTTGATGTCGGGCGTGAGGCATTATACGATTGAGGAGTTGGCGGAGGCGTTGGATACTTCGTCAAGGTCGATTTATCGATATATTGATACTTTTAGAGAGGTGGGGTATGTGGTGAAGAAGGAGAATGGTGTGCCTCGGTTGTTGAGTATGGATAAGTATGAGGATATTGCGGAATTGGTGCATTTCACGGAGGAGGAGGCTTATGTGGTGGATAGGTTGTTGGATGCGCTGGATAATGGCAATGTGCTGAAGCAGTCGTTGAAACGTAAATTGGCGGCTGTGGCGAATTCTGCTGCGGTGGTGGATTGTGTGGTGAATGGTAGGGTGGCGGAGAATGTGCATGCGGTGATAGGGGCGATTGAGAATAAGCGACAGGTGAAATTGATGGGGTATGCTTCGTCGCATTCGGGTGCGGTGAGGGATAGATGGGTGGAGCCGTTTGAGTTTACGACTGACTATAACCAGATATGGTGTTATGACTTGGAGGATGAACGGAATAAGTTGTTCAAAACGTCGAGGATAGGCACGGTGGTGTTGCTGGATGAGGCGTGGGTGGCAGCGGATAGGCATCAGCGTGGGTTTGTGGATGTGTTTCGCTATAGCGGTCCGAAAATTTATAGGGTGGCGGTGGAATTGGATGTGCGAGCAAGGAATTTTATGGTTGAGTGTTTTCCGCTTGCGGAATTGTATATGCGAAAGGTGGAGGATGAGTTGTGGGTGTTGGAAACTGATGTGTGTGGGTTGGATAATGTGAAGGGCTTTGTGATGATGACCGAAGGAGCAAGGTTGGTTAGTAGTGAGGAGTTGATGTGATTTTTGTGCGAGAGAGGAGAGTTGAAAAATATTTTTAAATTTTGAGGCGAAATGTTTGGTAGTTAGCGAAATAATTTGTAACTTTGCATCGAATTTAAGATATTGAGGGGACGAGTAGTCCCCTCAGTTCGTAGTATTAAGTGATTATGATACAAAAAGATATTATTACTAATTTGGTTATCAGTAAGTTGGCTGATACGAGATATTTCTTGGTTGATGTTACGGTATCGGCTGATAATGTGATAAAAGTGGAAATTGATGCCGATGAAGGCGTTGATATTGACTTTTGTGTTGAATTAAATCGCTTTATTGAGGCGAATTTCGACCGTGAGGTGGAGGATTATGAGCTTGAAGTGGGTTCGGCTGGGCTTACTTCGCCGTTCAAAGTGAAACGTCAGTATGAGAAAAATCTCAATAAAGAGGTTGAGGTGTTGGAGGCTAATGGCATCAAACGCGAGGGTGTGTTGGTGGAAGTGGGCGATGAGATGTTTGCCATTGAGGAGACTAAGATGATACGCAAAGAGGGCGATAAACGTAAAAAACCTTACACTGAGCGTGTCGAATTGAAATATGCAGAAATAAAATATACAAAATATAAATTTAAAATTTAATTTGAAAATTGAGAATTGAAATTTACCTAATTGGTACTATTTTCAACTTTCAACTTTCAACTTTCAACTTGAAAAAATGGCTAAAAAAGAGAAAGTAAATCTTATTGAGACCTTTTCGGAATTCAAAGATTTGAAAGCGATTGATCGTTCTACATTGATTGCTATCTTGGAAGATTCGTTCCGTAGTGTGATTGCTAAGATGTATGGAACTGATGAGAATTATGACGTGATTATCAATCCAGAGACAGGCGACTGCGAAATTCTTCGTACACGCACAATCGTGGAGGATGATGAATTGGAAAATGAAAGTATGGAGATTGCTCTTAGTGCAGCTCAAGAGATAGATGAGGACTATGAAGTGGGAGAAGAAGTGGTGGACAAAGTGGAATTTTTGAGCTTTGGTCGTCGTGCTGTTCTCAACCTTCGTCAAACTTTGGCTTCTCGTATTCTTGAACTTCAAAAAGAGGCTCTTTATGAGAAATATGCTGATATTATCGGTCAGGTAGTGTCGGGTGATGTATATCAAGTTTGGAAAAAAGAGGTGCTTATTTTGGATGAAGATAAAAACGAAATGCTTCTTCCAAAACAAGAACAAATTCCTAACGACTTTTATCGCAAAGGCGAACCTATCCGCGCAGTTGTGCTTCGTGTAGATAATAAAAACAATAACCCTAAAATTTATCTTTCACGTACATCGCCTTTGTTCTTGGAACGTTTGTTCGAGCAAGAGGTGCCAGAAATTCACGATGGTTTGATTACTATCAAGAAAGTGGTGCGTATCCCTGGTGAACGTGCAAAAGTGGCTGTTGAGTCGTTCGATGATCGTATCGACCCAGTAGGAGCATGCGTTGGTATGAAGGGCGCTCGTATTCACGGTATCGTGCGCGAATTGCGTAATGAAAATATCGACGTTATCAATTATACAGCAAATCCAAGCCTCTATATTGCTCGCGCGCTTAGCCCAGCAAAAGTGCAAACTATCGAACTCGATGAAGAGAACAAGAAGGCTAATGTATATCTTCGTCCTGAAGAGATTTCGCTCGCTATTGGTAAAAATGGTAATAACATCAAATTGGCTACAATGCTCACTGGCTACACAATCGATGTGTTCCGTAATGACGTTGAAGTTGATGAAGAGGATATTTACCTTGACGAATTTAGCGATGAAATCGATGGCTGGATTATCGATGTGTTGAAAGGCATCGGTTGCGATACTGCTAAAAATGTATTGTCGCTCACTCGCGAAGAGTTGATTCAACGTTCTGACCTCGAAGAAGAAACAATCGATGAGGTATTGGCTGTGTTGAAAGCTGAATTTGAAGATTAAAATAAAAAACGGTAGTTGTGAATTAGTCACTTTTTGTGCCTGATTCGTTAAATGACTAATAATTAGTAACTAACAACTAAAAATATATGGCAAGATTAGGAAAATTAGTAAAAACATTAAAGATTGGTATTGATACTGCGACAGATTATTTGAAATCGAAAGGTTTTACTGTAGATGAGGGTGTTAATTCGAAGCTTACAAACGAACAAGAGGCTTTGCTTTTGAAAGAATTTGCTACACCTGAAATGTTGGCTGAATTTGAAGCTCAAAAGAAAGAGGCTAAAAAGGCAAAAACTGAAGAGCCTAAGAAAGAAGCTAAGAAGTCTGAAGCAAAAGCAGAACCAGAAAAGCTACAATTAAACGTTGTGGGTAAGATTGATTTGGATACTCTTAATAAGCCTAAAGTGGCAGAGAAAAAAGAGGAACCAAAAGCAACACCAAAGAAAGAAGAACCTAAAAAAGAGGTTGTTCCAGCCCAACCTGCACCTAAAAAAGAGGAGAAAAAGGCTGAACCAAAACCTAAAAAAGAAGAAAAACAAAAAGAATCAAAACCAGTCGAAAAAGAAAATCTTGCCAAAGAAAATAAAACAGAAAAACCTGCTGTGAAAGCAGAACCTAAAAAAGTAGATACTCCACAACCTGTTGAAACTCCAAAGGCTGTGGAAACTAAACCTGTAGAAGAACCTAAAGCGGAAAAGAAAGAAGATGAAATTTTTACTTTCCGTAAAGTTGAATTCAAGAGCGATATCAAAGTTCTTGATAAAATCGACCTTTCTTCTATAAATAGCAATACTCGTCCAGCTAAGAAATCGAAAGAGGAATTGCGCAAAGACCGTATTGCAAAAGAACGTCAAGCAGCAGAAGCTCGTCGTAAAGCCCAAAAAGAAGCAAATAAAAAACTTCAAAAAGAGGGTAAATCAGATGAAGTATTCAGTGTTGATAAACCAAAATTGCAAGGTCCTAATGTAGTTGACAAAATCGACTTGGGCGGACAAGGCAAAGGTGGCGAAAAAGGCGACAAGAAGAAACGTAAACGTATCGGTGGCGAACGCGTTGATGTGAGCAAAGCTATGCAAGGCGGTGGTCAAAATCAAGGTGGAGGCCAAAAAGAGGGCAAGAAAAAGAATAAAAATCAAAAAGCTATTCATACTCCTGTTGTTAGCGAAGAAGATGTTGCACGTCAAGTGAAAGAGACATTGGCTCGTCTTACTGAAGGTAATAAGGGCGTTAAAAAAGGTGCGAAATATCGTAAAGAGAAACGTGAAGCTAATGCTCAACGCTTGCAAAACGAGCAAGAAATGGAACAACTCGAATCAAAAATCCTTAAACTTACCGAGTTTGTTACTGCTAATGAGTTGGCTGTTATGATGAATGTCAACGTTACTCAGATTATTCAAACTTGTTTCAACCTCGGTTTGTTCGTTTCTATCAACCAACGTCTCGATGCCGAAACTATCAATATCGTTGCCGATGAATTTGGTTTCCAAACAGAGTTTGTTTCTGCCGATGTTGTTAATGCTATTCAAGAAGAGGAAGATAGCGAAGAAGATCTTCTCCCACGTCCACCAATCGTTACTGTGATGGGTCACGTTGACCACGGCAAAACTTCGTTGCTCGACTACATCCGTAAATCTAACGTTATCGCTGGTGAGGCTGGTGGTATAACACAGCACATTGGAGCTTACAACGTAACTTTGGAGGATGGTCGTCATATCACATTCCTCGATACTCCGGGTCACGAAGCGTTTACTGCTATGCGTGCTCGTGGTGCTCAAGTTACCGATATTGCTATCATCATTGTAGCTGCCGACGACAATGTCATGCCTCAAACTGTTGAGGCTATCAACCACGCATCTGCTGCTGGTGTGCCTATCGTGTTTGCTATCAACAAAGTAGATAAACCAAGTGCTAACCCTGATAAGATTAAAGAATCGCTTGCTGCGATGAATTATCTTGTTGAAGAGTGGGGTGGTAAATATCAATCTCAAGACATTTCTGCTAAGCATGGTATGGGTGTCAATGAGTTGCTCGAAAAAGTATTGCTCGAAGCCGAATTGCTTGAACTTAAAGCAAATCCTAATCGTAAAGCTTCTGGTTCGGTTATCGAATCATCTCTCGATAAAGGACGTGGTTATGTTGCAACAGTGCTTGTAAATAATGGTACTCTCCGTGTGGGTGATGTTATGCTTGCGGGTACTGCTTATGGACGTGTGAAAGCTATGTTTAACGAGCGTAATCAACGCATTAAAGAGGCTGGTCCTGCTGAACCTGTTATCGTATTGGGCCTTAATGGTGCTCCTCAAGCTGGTGATAACTTCAATATCTTCGACCAAGACCACGAAGCTCGTGATATTGCAAATAAACGCGAACAACTCGCTCGTGAACAAGGCCTTCGTACATCTAAGCACCTTACTCTCGAAGAAATTGGTCGTCGTATTGCTCTTGGCAACTTCCAAGAACTTAACCTTATCGTAAAAGGTGACGTGGACGGTTCTATCGAAGCATTGTCTGACTCGCTCTTGAAACTTTCTACTGAAGAAATTCAAGTTAACGTAATCCACAAAGCTGTAGGTCAAATCTCTGAAAGTGACGTTACTTTGGCTGCTGCATCTAATGCGATTATCGTTGGTTTCCAAGTTCGTCCTTCTATGGAGGCTCGTAAGTTGGCTGAAAAAGAAGAGGTAGATATTCGTCTCTATTCAATCATCTACGATGCAATCGAAGAGCTTAAAGCTGCTATGGAAGGTATGCTTGCTCCAGATATCAAAGAAGAAGTTACTGCTACACTCGAAATTCGCGAAACCTTCAAAATCACAAAAGTCGGTACAATTGCCGGCTGTATGGTTAAAGAAGGTAAAATCAAACGTACTCACAAAATACGTCTCATTCGCGATGGTATCGTAATTTATACTGGTGAACTTGCATCTCTCAAACGTATGAAAGACGATGTTAAAGAAGTTAACTTTGGTTACGAATGTGGTCTTAATATTGCTAACTACAACGACATCCGTATAGGCGACATCATCGAAGCTTACGAAGAAGTCGAAGTTAAGAAAACACTCTAATCAATAGATATAAGATAAAAGACACGAGATGTGAGACTTCTATAGCCTTATCTCGTGTCTTTTTGTTTTTTTATTTAATTCTCAACTCTCAACTCTCAATTCTCAATTCTCAACTTGGATATGAACTATCTCGATATAATTCTCATAATTCCACTTGCGTATGGTCTTGTGCAAGGTCTGCGTAAAGGCTTGATAAAAGAAATAGCCGGCTTATTGGCCATAGTTTTGGGTATATATTTGGCGCGATATTTTTCGTTGCCTGTCTCGCAAGCTTTGGCCGAAACGACAGGTTGGGCTGCAAATATTTGCGCTCCTTTGTCCTATGCCGTGGTGTTTATAGCTGTTTCATTGTCTATTTCTGCATTGTCGTATATGCTCAGTAAGATTATTGGCGCGATAATGTTAGGATGGCTCAATCGCTTGTTTGGGGCTATATTTGGTGTTGTAAAAATGACGTTATTGTTGAGTGTTATACTTAATTTTATTGCAATAGTCAATCAATATATGCCAATAAAAGAGAAGCCTGTAGTGCAAGAATCATTACTATATTCGCCAATCGAAAACGTAATGGGAGCAGTATTACCTCTACTAAACTTCGAGGATTTCACCACTGCCATTCGCGAAGGTATTGTCGAACCAACAACAAAAGCAATTGGGGAATTGTAGATATTTTTGCTTATAATACAATAAAAAATAGAGTGTATGTAAAATCACATGCACTCTATTTTTTATTATTATTCAAACAAATTTCTAAATCTGTTAAAGAAGTTTTTTGCTGCCGAAGCATTAGGTTTCATATTTTTTGATTCGCCTAATTTTTCGAATATTTTCTTTTCGTCTGACGATAAATCTTCTGGGATGTATACCCCTATATTTACCAACAAATCTCCAGTGCCGTAGCGATTAACATCAGGCAGACCTTTGTTGCGCAAGCGAAGCACTTTACCTGGTTGTGTTCCTTTGTCAATTTTCACTTTCACTTTACCATCAATAGTTGGTATCTCCACCATACCGCCCAATACAGCAGTAGGCAAGTCAAGCAAAAGGTTGTATATCAAATTGTTTTGATCGCGAATAAGTTCTGGGTGTTTTTCTTCTTCTATCACAATCAACAAATCTCCAGGGATACCACCTCTGCGGGCTGCATTACCTTTGCCTTGCATGCTGAGTTGCATGCCTTCAGCTACGCCTGCTGGGATATTGATTGTTATCACCTCTTCTTGCATTGTTACCCCTTCGCCTTTGCAATGAGGACATTCATCTTTGATAATTTTACCCTCGCCATTACATTTCGGACATGCTGTGCGTGTTTGCATATTGCCGAGTATAGTGCGTTGCACACGAGTTACATAGCCGGTACCACCGCAGTCAGGACATGTCGTTGTGCTGTGCGAATCTTTTGTTCCCGTACCATCGCAGTGCGTACAAGTTACTGCTTTACGCACTTTAATTTTCTTTTCGCATCCCGTGGCAATATCTTTTAATGTCAATTTGACACGTACGCGCAAGTCAGAGCCACGATTTACACGTTGGCGCGAACCTCCGCCTCCGCCAAATCCACCGAAACCACCAAATCCGAAGTGGCCACCGAATATATCGCCGAATTGCGAGAATATGTCTTCCATATTCATGCCACCTCCGCCGAAACCACTAGCTCCACCCATGCCAGCATGACCAAATTGGTCGTAACGGGCACGTTTATCTGGGTCGCTAAGCACTTCGTATGCCTCTGCAGCCTCTTTAAATTTTTCCTCAGCCTCTTTATCTCCTGGATTTTTATCAGGGTGATATTGAATAGCTTTTTTGCGGTATGCCTTTTTTATTTCTTCGTCAGATGCACCTTTTTGCACACCTAACACCTCATAATAATCGCGTTTTGACATATGATATTTAAATTATGAATTGATTAAGCACCAACAACGACTTTCGAGTGGCGGATAACCTTTTCGTTCATAGTATAACCCTTTGTTGTACAATCAACAATCTTGTCTTTCAACTCTGGTGTAGGAGCAGGGATTGTTGTGATTGCTTCGTGGAATTCAGTGTCAAATGGTGCATTTTCTGTCTCAATTACTGCCACACCATTCGATTTCAACATCGACATCACTTGATTATAAATCAATTCAACACCTTGACGCACAGCATCAACATCTTCTGCTGTTTTCATGCTTTCCAATGCGCGTTCAAAGTTGTCAACGATAGGCAAAAAGTCAGTAATAATTCTCTCACCTGCATTTTTTATCAAGTCAGCTTTTTCTTTGATAGTGCGTTTGCGATAGTTATCAAAGTCTGCCATCAATCTCAAGTGGCTATCGTTTAAATCTTTATATTTCTTTTCCCACTCATTAACCTCTTCTGCCGCTTGATTTTCCACTTCTTGAGCCTCTTGTTTTACCTCTTGAGCCTCTTTTGCTACTTCTTCAACTTTTGTTTCTTTTTCTTGTTTCATATTGTTGTTATAATTATAATCTTCTACCTTATTTATATCAAAAACATTGCCAAATCACAAATGTGTGTCATATTGGCACAATCCTAAATATTGCAATAAAAATCATACTGTATAAAGTACGATAACAACTACCCTTAAAATACAATAACCCCCACCCTGAGTCAAATATACTATACAGCTACCTTCAAGCAACCCTCACCTTACCTTCAAAACACCCTCTAAAATACAATAAGCCCCCTAAAAATACAATTTCTAAAAAGCAAAAAAGAGAGTGACGAAATGTCACTCTCATGTTTATTTAGTTGTCAAAAACTAATTATTTTTTGTAGTTTTCCA
The DNA here is from genome assembly GCA_017559505.1 of Paludibacteraceae bacterium. Classification (GTDB taxonomy): domain Bacteria; phylum Bacteroidota; class Bacteroidia; order Bacteroidales; family Paludibacteraceae; genus Aphodosoma. The sequence goes on from JAFYSF010000067.1 coordinate 18,996, forward strand.
ATGTTTCTTTGAGGAACTCAACAAAGTTTGCAGGATTTTCATCGAATGCGTATGATTTGTTGAGAGGAGTACCTTCTGCATCAAGAGCCACATAGAATGGTTGAGCGTTAGCACCGAATTTATTACGTTGGATGTAGCTATTTTTCTCACCAACAGTAGTGAATTCTTTTCTCACGCCGCCTTCTACCACTACGAATGGTTTAGCAAGAGGAGTACGGTCATCCACCATCAAAGTAACAAGTACGAAATCATTTTGCAACATAGCAGCTACTGTAGGGTCAGTCCATACCGAAGCTTCCATTTTACGGCAGTTTACACAACCGAAACCAGAGAAGTCAACCAACACTGGTTTACCTGCTGTTTGAGCCATTTGCATAGCGATTTCATAGTCGTGAGTATCTGGGTGAACTTCATTTTCATAGAGGTTGAAGTCTTGTGTTGTCAAAGGAGGAGCGAATGCTGAAGCCGAACGACAAGGAGCACCCCACAAACCTGGCACCAAATAGATAGCATAAGCGAATGAAATCAACGCCAACATCATACGACCAACGCCGATACGTTCAACTTGGTCATCGTGTGGCAATGTGATTTTGCCGAGGAGATACATACCAAGCAATGCGAAGATAACAATCCACAATGCCAAGAATGTTTCGCGGTCAAGGATACCCCAACCATATGCCAAGTCAGCAACTGACAAGAATTTGAGTGAAAGAGCAAGTTCCAAGAAACCGAGAACTACTTTTACTGAGTTCAACCAGCCACCTGATTTAGGCATAGATTTCAACATTGATGGGAACATTGCGAAGATAGTAAATGGCAATGCCAATGCGATAGAGAAACCAAACATACCGATAGCAGGGCCTAACCACGAACCTTGAGCAGCTTCAACAAGCAATGTACCAATGATAGGACCAGTACATGAGAATGAAACCAACACAAGAGTAAACGCCATCAACATGATTGACATGAAACCAGTAGTAGTTTCTGCTTTAGCGTCCATTTTTGAAGTCCATGAAGCTGGCAATGTGATTTCGAATGCACCGAAGAACGATACTGCAAACACAACCAACATCAAGAAGAAGATGATGTTGAAGATAGCGTTAGTAGAAAGTGCGTTCAATGCCGAAGCACCAAAGATACCAGTTACCAAAAGACCAAGAGTCAAATAGATAATGATGATAGCAGCACCATAAGTGAACGCATCACGACGACCTTTTGCTTTATCGCCCGAACGTTTCAAGAAGAATGAAACTGTCATAGGGATAATAGGCCATACGCATGGAGTAAACAACGCTACAAAACCACCAAGGAAACCAAGAAGGAAGATTGCCCACATTGATGAGCTTGATGTGTC
>JAFYSF010000068.1 GCA_017559505.1 Paludibacteraceae bacterium
GTGGGGTTCCACCTCTTCCCATTCCGAACAGAGAAGTTAAGCCCACTCGCGCCGATGGTACTGCGTTGCATCGTGGGAGAGTAGGTCGCCGCCGTTTTTCAGAAACCTCGAAGATTAAGTTCTTCGGGGTTTCTTTGTTTTATATAGTCAACAGTCAACAGTCAATGGTCAACGGTCAACAGTCAACGGTTAGCCTTTGGCGTTTTTCCTCACGGAGTTTCTTTTTCTCTCACGGAATGCACAGAATGCACGGAAATTTATCGCTATGCGATAGTTTATCTCCTACAGATTACACAGATTTAAAAGATTTTTTATCTTTCTTATTTAACGATTCGCTTGTTTTAGGCTTTGCCTAAAACATTGCTCTAAGGATTTACACAGATTTTTCTCCAACAAAACTCACGAATATTTATCGTTGTGTGATAGTTTTTCTCTTATAGATTATGCAGGGGTATTTTGCTTTTTGGGGGGAATTGAAATTGTTTTGGGGGTAGTTAGGTTGAGATTTTTTTTGTTTTTTTAGTGAGGAGATTTTGTTTGTGAGGGAATATTTTGTATCTTTGCGGGCTGAAATGGGGTGGGTGTTATGGTGATTATTTGTTTATTGAATTTAAATTTTGGATTTTGATTGTATGAAAGTAGAGGTTAATCCGATGGATACGGTTAGGGGTGAGGCTTTTGAGCTTTGGATGTCGTCGCCGATGCCGATGGTTACGTTGACTAAGGGGTTTGATGTGAGTAGAGTATTAAGGGTGAGTAGGAAGTTGGGTGTGGGGTTTAATGCTTTGCTTTGTTGGTGTATTGGGAAGGCTGCGAGTGAGGTTGAGGAGTTTTATTTGTTGCCTGAGCAGGGTGGGTTGTTTAAGTATGATAGATTGGCAATAAATGTGATTGTAAGGAATAGTAGGGGTGGTATTAATTCGTGTGATATTCCTTTTGTTGATGATATGATGCAATTTGTTGGGGATTATAGGACTTTGACGAGTAAGGTGGCGAAGGAGTGTAAGAGTGTGTTTTTGGAGGATTATATGGTTGTGGGGACTTCGGCTATGATAGAGACGGAATTGGATTGTATTGTGAATCAGTATACGGATAAGTTTAGTAATCCGATGGTGATGTGGGGGAAATATCGTAAGTGGTGGTTTAGAACGTGGTTGCCTATTTCGTTTCAGTTTCATCATGTGCAGATGGATGGTGGTGATGGTGCGAGGTTTTTGGAGTTGTTGCAAAGGGTGATAAAGGGGTTGTGAGATAGGTGAAATTTGGTAATGGGTCTGATTGGATGGATTAGTCTAATGGGTTTAATTGGATAACAAAAACAGCGATGCTTGCTTGAGGCATCGCTGTTTTTGTTTTATAGATATTTTAGTGGTTTTAGATATTCTAGAAGTTCTAGTTGTTCTAGATATTTTAGTAGTTTTAGATTTTTAGTTGTTGTTAGAAACAGTAGCGGACTCCGAGGGCTAAATGCCAATCGAACATGTGAAGTATTGTTTCGTATCGGTAGTTTAATAAAAAGGCGTATCCTGGGCGGAAGTCTAATGAGAAAGTTAGAGGGATATTAGACATTTTATAGCCTGCTCCGAGCATGGCATTGGCTCCAAATTTGCCAAATGTTACGTTTGAATATGGTAGTCCTTGTACTAAACCGATGTTTGGACCACCACCAATGAAGGCATAAAGTCCATTTTGTAATTCTTTGTTGTAGAGGAAATTTGCGTTTAATGCAAAATCAAAAACATCGATAGTTGCTGTCATATAGTCGTAGTATGCATCTTCCATTACGGATGTGCGTTGAAAACCAACGGCTAAATCGGTTTGGATGGCAAATGTTTCGCTCATAATGCGTTTGTAACTCAAACCATTTAATCCACCGGCTACGATACCGAATTCTTGTTGTTGGGCAAATAATCCTGCTGTGAATAGGAGTGATAAGATGCCTAAAAATAGTTTTTTCATGATAAGGGTCCCTGATGTGTGTCGGGCGCAACTTTTTGAGATTTAGATTAATTTTAGTTTATAAAAACTTTGGTGTTTGATTTGTGATGGCAAAGGTAGGTATATTTTTTGAATTGTGCAAGGGTTGTGAGGATTTTATTTTTGTTTAGTGGATAGTGGGGGTGAGGTTTGTTTGTGGGTGCTGTATAGTATATTTATAGTATGTTTATAGTATATTTATCCTATATTTATAGTATATTTATCGTATTTTGTAGGTAAGGAGAGAGTAGGGAGCAGGGAGTAGGGGGCAGGGAGCAAGGAGCAGGGAGTAGGGAGTAGGGGGGGATAAAAAAACTGACTCTTCGAGGTGAGTCGAGGAGTCAGTTTGTATTGGGTGTATTCTTAATTAGAATTATTTGAGGATGCCTGTTTCGTAGAGAACTGCGTTAGTTTTGCGAACTGCAGCTTCAGAAGCAGCGAATTTAGCTTTTTCGTCTTCAGTGAGTTCGATTTCTACGATGCGTTCGATACCGTTTTTGCCAAGAACTACAGGTACACCGATCATGATGTCTTTCATGCCGTATTCGCCATCGAGGTAAGCAGCACAAGTGATCATTTTGCCTTGGTTTTTGATGATAGATTCAGCAACAGCAGATGCAGCAGCACCTGGAGCCATCCATGCAGATGTGCCGAGGAGACCTGTGAGAGTAGCACCACCGACCATTGTAGATTTAACTACTTCTTCTACTTTTTCTTCGCTGAGGAAGTTGCAGATTGGCATGCCTTTGTAAGTAGCGATGCGTGGGAGAGGAATCATTGTAGTGTCGCCGTGACCACCGATAACGATACCTTCTACTTCGTTAGCGTTGCAACCGATTGCTTGGCTGATGAAATATTTGAAGCGTGAGCTATCGAGCGCACCACCCATACCGATTACGCGGTTGCGAGGCAAACCGAGAGTTTTGTATGTGAGGTATGCCATTGGGTCCATTGGGTTAGCAACGATAACGAGGATTGCTTCTGGAGAGTATTTCAAGCAGTTTTCAGCTACGCTTTTAACGATACCAGCGTTAACGCCGATGAGTTCTTCGCGAGTCATACCTGGTTTACGAGGAATACCTGAAGTGATGATAACAACATCAGATCCTGCAGTTTGAGAGTAGTCGTTAGTTACACCTTTAACTACAGTGTCGAAGCCCATCAATTGAGCAGTTTGCATGATATCCATAGCTTTACCTTCAGCAAAGCCTTCTTTGATATCGATAAGTACAACTTCGTTGGCAACTTCGTTTACAGCCAACACATTAGCACAAGTAGCACCTACGTTACCTGCGCCGACAACGGTTACTTTAGACATAGTTTTTCTAGATTTTAGAAGCGAGTAGTGGTGAAACTACAAGCTTTGTTTGTTATTAGATTTATTATTTGTTTTGTTTTTGTCTCTTTTACAAAAAGCAGTCGCAAAGTTAGGCAATTAAATTGATATGGCGAAATTTTTACTAATAAATTTTCTAAAAAGTTGCACATTCGCAAACTTATTAGTAATTTTGCAGAAAATACGATGAGAAATGGTCAACTGACAACTGACAACTGACAACTGACAACTGTCAACTGTTAACGGACAACAGACAATAGATAATGGTTAACGGTTGATAGTCGGTGGTTGGTGATGTTGTATGGTGTTAACTTTTAGTTTTTAAGTTGTAATCCTAATTTTTAATAAATATGAATAAGAAAAGTGTAATTATTGTTTTTGTGCTTTTGCTACTTGTGGCAGGCGGTGTTATTTTCTACCTTTTGCGTTCGTTGTCGACTACTCAGACGGAGATGGAGGAGATGGTGGAAATGATGAATTATGAAAAAGAGCAACTTGAGAATGAGTATGCGGATGTGGCTCTTGAAATTGAGGGCATGTCGATTAAGGTGAATAACGATTCGTTGTTGCACCAATTGGATAGAGAGCAGAAGCGTGTGCAGTTGTTGTTGGAGGAGTTGCGTACGGTGAAGGCTACGAATGCGCGTCGTATTGCGGAATTGAAGGAAGAATTGTCGACAGTGCGTAAGGTGTTAGTGTCGTATGTGCGTCAGGTGGATTCGCTTACGGCGGTGAATACTAAATTGGAGGCAGAGAATCGTCAGGTGCAACAACGTTATGAGGCAGCAACGGAAGAGGTGAAGGTGTTGTCGGAAGAACGTGAGCGTTTGGTGGAAAAAGTTACTATTGCATCGCAATTGGAGGCTACGGCAGTGAATGTGGATTTGCAAAATGAACGTGGACGTAAAACGAAATCGGTGCGTAAATTGGCTATTATTAAGGTGGATTATACAATTGCGAAGAATAATACTGCAGAGGTGGGAAATAAGACTATCTATATGCGTATAACTACTCCAGACGACATGGTGTTGCAAAAACAGGCAACAGATTTGTTTGCTTTTGAAGGTTCGAAAATTGCATTTTCGGCACGTAAGAGTTTTGAATATACAGGAGAGGAGCTTAGTGATGCGATTTATTATACCGTTACAGAAACACTCTGGGAGGGCGATTATCGTGTAGATTTATTTGTAGATGGTCATTTGATCGGTCAACAATATTTTAATCTTTCGAAATAGATTTTTGTCTATATATAAGGTATAATATAAATAGGCGTGGTTGCAATTGTGGCAGTCACGCTTTTTTTGTCCTTTTTTGTTGGTGGAGATTGATTTTTTTTTGCAGAATGAGTTGTTTTTTGCATGGGGGATGTAGTTTTTTTTGACTTTTTAGCGAAAAAAGAGGTGATTTTAGGGAGAAAAATGAGTCGAAAAAAGGCTCTAAAAAATTGAAAAAACACGAAATTTTTCAAAAACGCGAAAAAATGGTCTTGTTTTGCCTCTAAAAAATGCCTAAAAAAGCACGAAAAAGCATAAAAAATAGGCTTTTTACAGAAAAAATAAGAAAAAAATAAAAATTATTTCACTGATAATCAGTCAAAAGAAAATTTTTTTAAAAAAAGTTGTAAAAATATTTGCGTAATTCAGAAATATGCGCTATCTTTGCATCGCAATTGAGAGGGAAAACAACTCTTATTGCTAATGGCCCATTCGTCTATCGGTTAGGACGCAAGATTTTCATTCTTGAAAGAGCGGTTCGATTCCGCTATGGGCTACTTTTTTTTATGTATAATATTAAACAAAATTTCTCATAATATAATGGCAAATCATAAATCATCAATCAAAAGAATTCGTCAAACAGAAAGACGTCGTTTGCACAACAAATTCTACGCTAAAGTAACTCGTAGTGCTGTTCGTAAATTGCGCGCAACATCTGAGAAAGATGCAGCAGTTGCAATGCTTCCTAAAGTAGCTTCTATGCTTGATAAACTTGCAAAACGCAACATTATCCACAAAAACAAAGCTAACAACTTGAAATCAAAATTGGCTCTTCACGTTAACAAACTTGCTTAATAAGTTAGAAGAATCAAGCAAAATATACAAGCTCTTTTCTGTATCTTGCAGATGAGAGCTTTTTTTATTATAGAATTAAGGTAAAATGCATATTGAAAACGAGAAAAGGGTTGTGCAACGTATGGTGGAGTTGTATTGTAGGCATAAATTGCATTGTGATTATATTCCAGAAGAATATTTGGCATTGATTAATTATGCGCATCAGCGATTAGATCGATGTAAGTTTGGTGATAAGAAGATGGCGTGCAAAAAATGTCCAATACATTGTTATAAGCCTGAGATGCGAGATAAGATTCGAGAAGTGATGCGTTGGGTTGGTCCTAGGATGATTTTTTATGACCCTATTGCGACAATACGACATATTTTTAATTGTTGATTTAATTATTTTTTTGTGTAATGAAAAATAAAGCAATAAAACTCTGGAGTGAGGAAGAACGCCCTCGTGAGAAACTTAAATTGCATGGAGAGGAGACGCTTACGGATGCGGAATTGCTTGCGATAATGCTTGGGTCGGGCACAAAGGAGAAGAATGTGGTGGAGTTGTCGAAAGAGATTCTTGATTCGGTAGGAGGCGACCTTAATCAGTTGGCCCGACTTACGCTTCATGATTTTCAGTCGAGATTTAAGGGTATTGGCGAGGCGAAGGCTATGCATTTGTTGGCAACGCTTGAATTTGGGCGTCGTAGAAATGCGGCTTTGGCTGGGGATTCGGTTCGTTCGTCGGTGGATGTGGTTGATTTTATGCATCCGATTATTAGTGATTTGCCAGTTGAGGAGTTTTGGATTATATTGCTTAATAGACGGAATAGGGTGATAGGGCGTGAATGTGTAGCTCGAGGAGGAGTGTCGGCAGTGATGGTGGATATGCGTATATTGCTGAAACCTGCTATTACGCGTTTGGCTTCGGGTATTGTGCTTTGTCATAATCACCCTTCGGGGTCGATTCAACCAAGCGCAGAGGATAGAAAACTCACAAAACGAGTTGCCTCGGCAGTTGAATTGCTTGATATAAAATTGGTGGATCATGTGATTATAACCTCTGATCGCTCGCAATTTTATAGTTTTTCAGATCAAGGAGAATTGTAAATTTATTAGTTATTAAAAGTTAGATATTATGCAACAAGAACCACAATTGAATGCACATAATAAGGCAGAATTTCCGCCAATGCATACGGCAGAGCATATTTTGAATGGCACGATGGTAAAGATGTTTGGCTGTCCGCGTTCGCGTAATGCGCATATTGAGCGCAAAAAGAGTAAGGCGGACTATGAGTTGGCACAGGCACCTACAGAAGAGCAGGTGCGTGAGATAGAGAATAGAGTGAATGAGCAGATTGCTCGTAATCTTGATGTAACTATTGAGTTTATGACTCGTGAGCAGGCTGCGGAATTGGTGGATTTGTCGAAATTGCCTGCAGATGCGTCAGAGACGCTTCGTATTGTGCGTGTGGGTGATTATGATAACTGTGCGTGTATAGGCGCACACGTGAAGAATACGGGCGAAATAGGGACATTTCGCATCCTTACACATGACTTTGCAGATGGGCGTTGGCGTATGCGCTTTAAGCTTGAAAATTGTCCGTATGTGGAAGTTTAATCTAATACTTTATAATTTTATTTGTGAAAAAGATTTTTGTTATAGATTGGATTTTATTGGTTGTGGCTGCATTGTCGGCTTATTCTGGTATAGAGCTTCATGTGGCTGGTCATGGGGATGTGCATGAAGTATGGCATAATTGGGCAGTTGTTCATGTGATTACAAGCCTTTTGTTTTTGATATTTGGTGTTGTGCATGTTAAGATGCATTGGGGTTGGTATAAGAGTCTGTTTGCAAAAGGGATTGGAAATAAAAGCCGAGTAACTTTATTGTTGTCTGTTATTTTTAGTGTTGTTGTTTTGACAGGGGTTGTGTTGTTGGCTTTTGTAGATGGTGCTAATTCTGGTATGGGATTATGGCATTATCGTATTGGGCTGATTGTTTCGGCAATATCAATAGGTCATATTGTTAAGCGTTGGCATATATTGAAAAAGTCAATTGAAAGCAAGTGATATTTATAAAAAAAGAGTTGTATTGGATGATACAACTCTTTTTTTTTGTTTGGCACGGCTTTTGCAATATATTAGGCGTAAGGCTTTACAACCAAAATATAATAAAAACAATCTTATTATTAAGGAGAAAAAACATGACAACTTTAGTTAGAAAAAATCAAGGATGGTTGCCGTCGGTATTTAATGATTTGTTTGAGCATCCATTGTTTGTTCAACGTATGCCGGTAAATACGCCAGCAATTAATGTGAAAGAGACAAAAGAGGAGTATGTGGTGGAAGTGGCTGCGCCGGGCATGACGAAAGAGGATTTTGATGTACGTATTGATGAGGAGGATTATCTTGTTATTACTTTGGAAAAACGTGATGAGCGCGAAGAGAAGAAGTCGAAAGAAGAGTGTGGGTGTGAGGAAAAGGATAAGGAGTGCGGGAGAGAAGAGTGTTATTTGCGCCGAGAGTTTTCATTCTCTAAATTTCAACAAGCGATGATTTTGCCTGATAATGTCGACAAGGACAAGATTAGAGCGAAGATGAAACATGGAGTGCTTAAAATTGAATTGCCAAAACCTACGGGAGAGTGTACTAAAAAGTTGCATCGAACAATCGAAATTTTGTAATAAAAAGCCCTCGTGAAGGGGAAATTTTCATAAGTTTTAGTTAGTTAAATAGTGTATTGGGAGCACCGATTTTTGCGAAAAAGTCGGTGCTTTTATTGTGGACACTCGAACCGAGCGACCCTATTTAATGTGAGTTCGATATAACTTTTATGGCTCACGGAACGCACGGAAAACACGGAATTTTATTATTTATCTCCCACAGATTACACAGATTTTTTCGCTTCGCTCAAGATTCTTGCTACGCTCGGCATAAGAAAAATAAATTTTACTTCTGCCCTCGCTTATAACAAAATTCGCTCTTTGACTACGTCAAAATCGCTCTACGGATGACACAGATTACCCTCCGGATTTTTATATCGAACTGACGTTGTTTATATTGTTAGAGTTAAGTTATCGTATGATAGGTGTATGTTTGGAGGTAGGGTGGGTGTGATGTCGGCGTGTAGTCCTAAATGGTGGGAGAAGTGGATGAGGTAGGTTTGGTGGGCTTTGATACGTTGGGCATTTGTGAGTGCTTCGTCGAGAGATTGGTGAGATGGGTGTTTTTCTTGACGGAGGGCGCTTATGACGAGGAGGTCGAGATTTTGGAGTTTGGCGTATTCGCTTTCGGGGATGATGCTTACGTCGGTGAGGTATGCCATGTTGCCTATGCGGTAGCCAGCGATGGGTAATTTGCCGTGTAGGACGCGTATAGGGGTGATTTCTGTGTTGTTGATTAGGAATGGGGTGTTGATGTCTATTTCGTTCATTATGATGCGTGGTACGCCGGGATAGAGTGATTCGCCAAAGCAGTAAGGGATGCGTGTGCGGATGGCTGTGGCTACGTTGGATTCGGCATAGATGTTTATATCGCCAAAGCGGCAGAATGGGCGTAGATCGTCGATGCCTGAAACGTGGTCGTAATGCTCGTGAGAGAGGAGGATGCCGTCGATTTTGCCAAATGGGATATGCGACATTTGTTGACGGAAGTCGGGTCCGCAGTCGAGGAGGATGCGGGTGTGGTTGATTTCGACGAGAAGTGATGTGCGTAGGCGTGAGTCGCGAGGGTCGGTGCTTGTGCAGACTGGGCATGTGCAGCCTGTTTCGGGTACGCCGGTTGATGTGCCTGTGCCGAGAAATGTTATTTTCATATTTTTGAGGTTGAATACACACTGAGAGTGTGTGTCAGTCTTCTTGCTTGAAGGTTGCTTGAAGGTTGCTTGAGGGTAAGGTGAGATTTTAGGGGTGAATACACACTGTGGGTGTGTGTTGGGTGGTTATAAAAAGAGCCTTTCGGTCCGAAGATGAAAGGCTCTTTATTATTTTACTAATCGAGGGATTAGTTGTTTTTTGCTTTAGCAACGATAGCTTTGAAAGCTTCTGGGTGGTTCATTGCGAGGTCAGCAAGAACTTTGCGGTTCATAGCGATACCAGCTTTGTGCAATGCGCCCATGAGTTGTGAATAAGACATACCTTCGAGGCGAGCAGCAGCGTTGATACGTTGAATCCACAATGCGCGGAAGTTGCGTTTTTTGTTTTTGCGGTCACGGTAAGCGTATTGCAAACCTTTTTCCCAAGTGTTTTTTGCTACTGTCCATACGTTACGGCGAGCACCAAAATAACCGCGAGTAAGTTTAAGAATTCTTTTACGTTTAGCTCTTGAAGCTACGTGATTTACTGATCTTGGCATAGTTTTAAAAATTTTTGAATGACAGCGTTCCTCTGTTTTTAGGAAACTTCGAGCTGATGCATTCGGTTAATCACTAAATAGAAAAATTTGTAAAAACGGTTAAATTAAGTTTTTATCTCAAACCGAGAAGAGATTTAACGTTGTTTTGGTCAACAGCTGCAACAACACCTGTGTGAGTCAAGTTACGTTTTTGTTTCAATGTCTTTTTAGTCAAGATGTGACTTTTGAACGCGTGTTTACGTTTGATTTTTCCTGTTCCGGTAAGAGCGAATCTTTTTTTGGCACCGGAATTAGTCTTAATTTTTGGCATTTGTTTATAAAATTTAATTATTAAATAAACGGGGACTTTCCCCTTATGTTATTTTTTGTTTGATTTTGGAGAGAGCATGATAATCATACGTTTGCCTTCGAGAGTTGGCAATGAATCGACTTTAGCAATCTCTTCCAAGTCGTTTGCAAAACGGAGCAACAATACTTCACCTTGTTCTTTGAAGAGGATAGAACGACCTTTGAAGAATACGTATGCCTTAACTTTGCAACCTTCTTTGATGAATCCTTCTGCGTGTTTGAGCTTGAAGTTATAGTCGTGGTCGTCGGTTTGAGGGCCGAAACGTATCTCTTTGACTACCATTTTCACAGCTTTTGCTTTAAGCTCTTTTTCGCGTTTCTTTTGTTGATACAAGAATTTTTGATAATCAACAATTCGACAAACTGGTGGTTGAGCATTAGGTGAAATTTCAACCAAATCCATTTCCATTTCTTCAGCCATGCGCAATGCTTCGGCTATTGGATATACTTGCGATTCGATATTTTCGCCAACAATGCGAACTTCTTTGACACCACGTATCTCGTTATTGACACGGTGTTTGTCTTCGCCCTTTTTTGTAACTTGCTTAGCTATAAGGCAGTCCTCCTAAAAATTTAGTGAATAAATAATGTTTGTTTAGTCTCTATTTTTGAGCGTGCAAAGATACGACTTTTTTCTGATATACAAAAGTTTTGGCGCGACTTTTTTTGAAAAAAGTTGAAAATGTATGTTTTGGTGGTAAAATGAATGGTTATTTGCATTCTTTTATCCAATTTGCAATGTCTTTCAGCACTTCCGGAGCGATGGTTTCTTCTATTTGGTAGTATTCGTTTGGCATGCCCGTGTTGCAGTGTTGGAACAAGTGGTTGAGGTTTGGATATATTTTTGTGGTCAATTGTTCTGCCGAAATATGTTGTTTCAGAGCATCTAAGTTAGTTTTAGCTACCACTTGTACGTCTTTGTCGCCATTAAGAGCCAATACTTTACATGCGATTTTCTTCAACGCCTCGGTTGGATCGTACGATATAAAGTAGTCCATCCAAGCCTGAGGCTGTAATAGAGCGGCTATGTTGTCGGTCATTTGTGATGGAAGATTGGAGTATTTATTTTTTAATTCTGCAATTTTGCCCTCTCTGTCGAATTGCGCATTATTGCGTTTGAGGTCGAAAATATCTGTTAGCAAGGCGCAGTACGACGCTGCAATATCTGCCGATACACCCGATTTTTCGAGCAACAATCGGTTTTGTTCAAGCAATATTTGGTCGCCACTCACGGCAGTGCCAGCGAGGCTAACAACGAATTTCAAATCCTCAACCTCGGCACCAAGCATGAAAGCAATAAGTCCTCCTTCGCTATGTCCGATGATGCCGATATTTTCCAATCCTTTGTTTTTTAGAAGATTGATTGCCGCCAAAGCATCGCCCTTGAAAGTTTCTGACGTAGCAGTCGCCAAACCATTAGCCTCTGAGCCACCTATGCCACGGTCGTCGTAGCGTAGGGTAGCAATGCCATTTCGAGCCAAATAGTCGGCTATCACCCAAAATGGTTTATGCTCCATTATTTCTTCGTCGCGATTTTGTTGACCGCTACCGCTAATAAGCACAGCCACAGGAGTCTTGCTGTTCATCATCAGCGGTTTGACTAATGTGCCTGACAGTTTATTTCCATCAGTAGAATTATAGAACACCACCTCTTCTTGCAAATAAGGGAACGGACCTTTAGGCGTTTGCGGACGGTTTACCTTAATGTTCGGCTTCAACGTTACGGGGAACGTATAGCCCATTTGGTGTATTTCGCCCACGATTGTCGGCATATCGCCCTCGTTGAGCGAGCCTTCGTAGTCTAAACCTATTGCGCTGATGGACAATGTTATTTTGTTGCCATCTACTTTTATTTTGTCGATAGGCAAATCTTTTGCCCCCTGTTGAGGTACATCGAGTGAGCCTGTGAGGGTAGAGTCTTGTTGTGCGAATTTGAACACGAGGGTCAATTCAGCCTGACCCATCGACAATTTGCCTTGCCATTCTCCTGCAAATTGAGCCAATATAGCCACGGGAAATAGTAGGGCTAATATAATAGAAGTGAGGTGTTTCATAATTGTTTATGATAGTCAACAGACGACAGTCAACAGTCAACAATTAACCGATAGCAGATATAAATGGCGACCGTTATTTGTTGACTGTTGACTATAAATTATTATTTAGTGTAGTTGCGGTAGAATTCAGTCACGGCAACTATACCATTTTTGAATACTTCGAGGTCGAAGTTTTCGTTAGGCGAGTGGATTGCGTTGCTTTCGAGACCGAAGCCCATGAGGATAGTTTTCACGCCGAGCACTTGTTCGAATGTCGAAATAATTGGAATTGACCCCCCACGGCGAGCAGCCAAAGGTTTTTTGCCGAATGCAATTTCGAAACCAGCCTCTGCAGCCTTGTATGCAGGCAAGTCGATAGGGCATACATAGCCTTGACCGCCGTGCATTGGCGTAACTTTCACTTTCACGCTCTTTGGTGCGATTGATTGGATATAGTCAACGAAAGCTTGTGATATTTCGTGGTGGTCTTGGTTGGCAACAAGGCGGCACGACACTTTTGCGTATGCTTTTGAAGGCAATACGGTTTTCGAGCCTTCGCCAGTGTATCCACCCCAAATACCGCAGATGTCGAACGATGGGCGACAGCTGTTGCGTTCGAGAGTAGAGTAGCCCTCTTCGCCTTCAACTTCTTCTACATCAATTGCTTTTTTGTAGTTGTCGAGGTTGAAAGGTATGTTTTTAATCATCTCACGCTCTTCGGTAGGCACAGGCAACACTTTGTCGTAGAAGCCCGGAATAGTGATGCGACCTTTTTCGTCTACCACTTTTGCCAACATTTTGCAAAGCGTGTTGATTGGGTTAGCCACAGCACCACCAAAGTGTCCTGAGTGAAGGTCGCGGTTAGGACCTGTAACCTCCAACTCCCAATATGCCAATCCGCGTAGCCCTGTAGTGATAGATGGAGTATCTTTGCCAATCATACTTGTGTCAGACACGAGGATTATGTCGCTTTTCAACAACTCTTTATGTTCTTCGCAGAAAGCTTCGAGCGATGGCGAACCAATCTCTTCTTCGCCTTCGAAGATGAATTTCACGTTGCATTTCATTTCGCCTTGGCGCACGAGGTATTCGAATGCCTTAGCTTGCACCATTGCTTGACCTTTGTCGTCGTCGGCACCACGAGCATAGAGGCGACCATCACGAATTTCGGCTTTGAAAGGGTCGCTTTTCCACAATTCAAGTGGTTCGGCAGGCATAACGTCGTAGTGTGAATATACCAACACGGTTGGGTATTCTGCGCCGATAAGGCGTTCAGCATATACGATTGGGTTGCCTTTGCTTGGCATCACCTCTGCGCGTTCAGCACCTGCTGACAAAAGTAGTTCTTTCCAACGTTCTGCACAACGAATCATGTCTTCTTTGTGCTCAGGTTTAGCCGATATCGAAGGGATAGCTATCAACGAGCCCCATTCTTCTACGAATCGGTCAAAATTTTGTTCAATGTACTCTCTGATTTCCATAATATTAGTTTAGTTATTAATGAATAGTTATTAGTTATTAACGGTGTAGGTTTATCCTTTCATCGTTAGGCTGATGCGTTTGCGGGTGTGGTCCACTTCTAACACCTTCACTTTCACGTGCTGATTCAAGTGCAATACCTCATCGACCGACGATATGCGGCGGTCGGCTATTTGCGAGATGTGCAATAAGCCATTCTCCTTGATGCCTATATCTACGAATGCCCCGAAGTTAGTGATATTCGTCACTTGTCCGTCGAGGAGCATACCTTCGGCGAGGTCGTTGATTGTGCGGATATTTGGGTCGAAACTCCACTCCTCAATCTGCATACGAGGGTCGCGACCCGGTTTTTCGAGTTCGCTCATAATGTCTTGCAATGTAGGCAATCCCACTTTGTCCGACACATATTTATTTATATCAATCTGTTTGCGCAATTCGGCGTTGTTGATTAAATCCTCCACTTTTGCGCCAAGGTCTTTAGCTATTTTTTCGACCAAAGCATAGCGTTCGGGGTGCACAGCCGAGCGGTCGAGTGGGTTGTCCGATGCTGCCACGCGGATAAAACCAGCGCATTGTTCGTAGGTCTTAGCCCCCATTTTTGCTACTTTCAATAGCTCTTTTCTCGACTTAAATCCGCCATTTTCAGTGCGATAGTCGATGATGTTTTGTGCCAATTTCGGACCTACGCCTGCCACGTATGTCAACAGTTGCTTCGATGCGTTGTTCACCTCTACGCCCACTGAGTTCACGCAATTCTCTACGGTTTGGTCCAATGCCTGACGTAGCATTGTTTGGTCCACATCGTGCTGGTATTGCCCTACGCCAATGTTTTTTGCGTCGATTTTTACCAATTCAGCCAATGGGTCCATTAATCTTCGACCTATCGACACAGCCCCTCTCACCGTAACGTCATAGTCGGGAAACTCCTCACGAGCAACAGCCGATGCCGAGTAGATACTTGCACCGCTTTCGCTCACAACGAACACTTGTGGCGGATATCTAAAGCTTATTTTTTGTATAAACTGCTCTGTTTCACGTCCTGCCGTGCCATTGCCTATTGCAATAGCCTCTATTTTATACTGCTCAGCCAATGTCGCTATTTTCTTCATTGCCATCGCAGTCTCGCTTTTTGGCGGGTGAGGGTATATGGTGTCGTTATATAATAATGTGCCTTGTGCGTCGAGACATACCACCTTGCATCCTGTGCGGAATCCAGGGTCAATACCCATTGTGCGTTTTTGTCCCAATGGTGCGGTCAATAGCAACTGCTTCAGGTTGTTAGCAAATATGCGTGTAGCCTCTTTGTCAGCCACCTCTTTGCTTTGGTGAGCAAATTCGGTTTCAATGCTCGGCATCAACAATCGTTTGTAGCCGTCCTTCACTGCTTGGCTCACTATGTCGGCAGTTTTATTATCCGATTTTATAAAAATTTTCTCCAAACGCTCCACTGCCGCATCGTCATCAATCTCGATGCTCACTTTCAATAATTTCTCTGCCTCGCCTCGGCGCATAGCCAATAGCGCGTGCGACGGACAGCGCGACAATTTATACAATTTCTCGAAATAGTCGCGATAGTTCGCAGCCTCTTCCTCCTTGCCTTTCACCACGTGGCTTGTGATAACAGCCTCACGGTCAAACAATCTACGCACAGCATTTCTTGCCGCTTCGCTTTCGCTCACCCATTCTGCAATGATGTCTTGCGCCCCTTTTATCGCATCCTCTGCCGATTCCACCTTCTCATTCACATAGCGCATAGCCATCGCCTCAATGTCGTTGCAATTGCCAGCCATTATTATTTTTGCCAATGGCTCCAATCCCGCCTCTCTCGCTATGGTTGCACGCGTGCGTTTCTTCTGTTTATAAGGCAGATATATATCTTCGATTTCCGTCGCATCCCACGAATTTTCTATTCTCGCCTTCAATTCGTCAGTCAATGCACCAGCCGTCTCAATGGCTTCAATTACAAACTCTTTGCGCTTTACAAGTTCGTCAAATTTTTCGCTTTCTGCGCCAATTGCCGCAATTTCCACCTCGTCCAATCCCCCAGTAGCCTCTTTGCGATAGCGAGCAATGAACGGTATAGTAGCACCATCATCAAGCAATCGAAGCGCACCAAGCACACGCTCCTCAGCGATATTAAGTTTTTGAGATATAAGTTTTATTTTTTGTTGCATAGGTTTAATGTATTATATAAATGGTGATTTATATAAATGGCGGTTTATATAAACCGTGATTTAGAAAATCACACAAAGATACGAAAAAAAATTGAACCACACAACACCCTTTAGTTTTTGTCGCCTTAGTTGAGAAATATGATGTAATATTGAAGCATAGTGTCTTTGTCGAGGTAGGGAGGGAGGGGAGTAGAGGTGCACCTTAGGTTATAGTATATTTATAGTATATTTATCCTATATTTATAGTATATTTATACTATGTTGTAGGTAAGGAGAGGGTAGGGAGCAAGGAGTAGGGAGCAAGGAGTAGGGAGCAAGGAGCAGGGAGTAGGGAGTAGGGAGCAAGGAGTAGGGGGAATTAAGAATTGGTTCTTTGTTAGTTAGGTTGAAAGAAGGATATATATATGTTTGTAGATATTCTAGACGTTCTAGATATACTAGGACGCTGAGCTACTCTAGATGATTAAGTGTAAGGTGTAGGTATGGTTCACTATCTTAGAGGTATCTTGCTGATGGATAAAGAAATTGTACAAAAACCAGGAAGTATAAGATAATTTTGTGAAGATGTTTTTCAACTAAGTAGAAGAAGAACCGAAGCTTAGTAACTGGTAGATACTTTTAAGCAACCTTCTCCTTAAAAGACTGCCAACACATCTGTTGTTGTTCCACACTTCCCAGTGGAATAATGATTCATTCTCTCTGTCAAAAAAACGAAATCTACTCTCTATACCTTATTCTTTTGCCTAACAACCATTAACAACCATTAACAACCATTAAAAACTACACCTAAATGGTTTATATGCAAAATATTTTTTGTATCTTTGCAACTCTCTAATAGGAGAAAAGATATTGCAAATTGAAAAATAAATTAGGAATACTATCTAAGTGCCAAAAATAATGAGTAAGAAATCAATAAGGTTTTTCAATGACCATGAAGTGCGAGCTGTTTGGGATGAGGCGAATAGCAAGTGGTGGTTTTCTGCTACTGACGTTGTTCGTGCTATCAATGCTGAAGAGGATTATGTAAGAGCAGGTAACTATTGGCGTTGGTTGAAGAGGAAATTTACAAAAGAAGGAATTCAACTCGTGAGTGTTACTCACGACTTCAAATTTGAAGCTCCAGACGGAAAACAACGCGCAGCAGATGCACTTGATGCTGAGTGTGTGCAGATATTGGCAAAGCATTATCCAAATAATAGGGCAACCGCCTTTCTTGATTGGTTTACTTATAGTGATAATAGTCTTGATGGGCAAAGTAAGAAAAAGGCTTATACGCTTATCGAGGGTGGTTTGTTGGACGATATGAATCCTGGTACGGTGAAGTGTTTGCAACAGATACATGCATATCTTTTTGGTGGATTATATGATCTTGCGGGTCAGATACGAACCAAAACTATATGGAAAGATGGTACACTTTTTTGTCGAGCTGAGTATTTGATGCAAAATCTGAAAATGATAGAGCAGATGCCAGAAACGACTTTCGATGAGATAGTGGATAAATATGTAGAGATGAATGTGGCTCATCCGTTTATGGAGGGTAATGGTCGTAGTACGCGTATTTGGCTTGATTTGATATTCAAAAAGCGGATAAAACAATGCGTCGATTGGAGTCGGATAAATAAAAAAGATTATTTAGAGGCAATGCGCATCAGCACAACGAATCCTGCAATTATCAAATCGTTACTCGCAGGTGCAATGACTGACCGCATCGACGATCGCGAAATATTCATGAAAGGGATAGATTATTCGTATTACTATGAGCAAGAGGATTGATTGAAAAATAAATATAGTGCAACTTTGTCTTTTGATAAAAAAGTTGTATCTTTGCACCATTAACAAAAAACGAAATTTATAACATAAAAAACGACAGAAACGGAAATTAGAAACTAATAAATATAAAATAAACATAACATACTAACTTAGAACTTTTTAGTTCTTATTCTCGGAGCGATAAAATCGGCAAAATTTGAACGTTACACGAGGATGAGTACGAATGAAGGTTCACGTCTGTATTTAGGCGTGAACCATTCGTACATATCTGTGTAACTGGGTGTTTGCCGATACCTTTCGCTTCAGATATGGCATGAATGGTTAACGCCTTTTTTGTGTCCTGAACTAAAGGGTTTTATCCTAAACCCCTATTTCCATGAGATACGAATCTACATTTAATGCGATTGATGCTATACTGCGTAACGAGGCAGGTTGTAGCAACGAGTTGGATTATATTGAACAAACTTCGTGGCTTTTGTTCCTTAAATATCTCGACGACCTTGAAACTGAACGAGAAACTAATGCCGAATTGTCGGGTGCTACTTATCGTCGTATTATCTCTGATTCTTATAGTTGGTCGGTATGGGCTGCTCCTAAAAAAGATAATGGTGAACTTGACCTTGTCAATGCCATGACAGGCGACGACCTTGTGGAGTTTGTTGATACTAAGTTGTTTCCAACGCTTAAAAAATTCAAAGATACAGCCTCGTCGTCGAATACGTTGGAGTATAAGATTGGCGAGATATTCACCGAATTGCGCAACAAAATTCAAAGTGGATACAATCTTCGTGAGATAATAAATAAGGTGGATTCGCTTGCGTTCCAATCGGCTGAAGATAAACACGAAATGACAGTGCTATATGAGGACAAAATCAAGCGTATGGGTAATGCTGGTCGTAATGGTGGCGAATACTACACGCCTCGTCCGCTTATTCGCACTATCGTGAAATTGGTCAATCCTCGTATTGGCGAAACTGTCTATGACCCAGCATGTGGGTCGGCTGGATTCCTTTGCGAGGCGTTCAACTATATGCAAGAGCAAGTGGCTTCGGTGTCAGATGCTGATATGTTGCAGAAAGAGACATTCTTTGGTAAAGAGAAAAAGGGCTTGCCATACATCATTGCCACTATGAATATGATATTCCATGGCGTGGCGGCACCGAATATTATTCGTGGCAATACGTTGACTGAGAATCTGACAAACATACAAGAGCGCGACCGCAAGCATGTGATATTGGCTAACCCTCCATTTGGTGGTAGCGAACGTGCCGAGGTGTTGCAAAATTTCGACATCCGCACAAGCGAAACGGCATATATGTTTATGCAACATTTTATTAAGATGCTCAAAGTGGGTGGTCGTGCTGGTATTGTAATCAAAAACACATTCCTCAGCAATGGCGATGCTTCGGCTTTGCGTCGTAAGTTGTTGGAGGAGTGCAATGTGCATACTATTTTGGATTTGCCATCGGGAGTATTTACTGGTGCAGGTGTTAAGACCGTGGTTGTTTTCTTTACCAAAGGTCAACCGACAGAGCGAGTGTGGTACTATCAACTCAACCCAGGACGCAACCTTGGTAAAACCAATCCACTCAATGAAGCCGATTTGGCTGAGTTTGTAGAACTATATCAGACCAAGGGAGAGAGCGAAAATTCGTGGTCGATAGATGTTTCTACTCTTGGTGAGGACTACGACCTTTCTGTGAAAAATCCGAATAAAGTAGAGGTGGTGGATGAACGAACAACAGCAGACATCCTCAATGCTATAGCCGAATTGAATAAAAATTCAGCAAGTTTAATCGAAGAAATAAGGGAGATGTTATGAGAAGCCTTAAAATTAAAGATATTTGTGATAAAGGTTCTTCTAATTTGAAGCAAAAAGATGTAGAAGGAAAGCAAGGAAAGTATCCTGTGTTTGGTGCAAGTGGTTATATTAGTTCTATTGATTCTTATCATCAAGACAAAGATTATATTGCTATTGTAAAAGATGGTTCTGGTATTGGTAGGGTTAGTTTTATGCCTGCTTATTCTTCTGTTATTGGTACATTGCAGTATATTTTACCAAAAAAAGGATTTGATATAAAGTACATATCTTATTGTTTACAAAGTTTGGATTTGTCTAAATATAAACAAGGTGCAGCTATTCCGCATATTTATTTTCGTGATTATGGAGAGCGATTTGTTAATGTAGAAGATGATGAAAATGAACAGCACCGTATAGTAGAGTTATTGGATGCTGAATTTGCGAAGATAGATGCGATAAAGGCGAATGCTGAGAAGCAATTGCAATGGGCAAAAGATTTGTTTCAGTCGGCGCTCAAAGATTTGCTTACACCTAAAGAGGGGTGGGAGGAGAAAAGCTTAAAGGAAGTAGGGTTAACTCAAACAGGTACAACTCCTTCTATGTCGCATAAAAAATATTATGAAAATGGTATAATGCCATTCATAAAACCTTCTGAAATTAATTATGATGGGTTAGGTGGTATTAATTATGATACCCAAAAATTGAGTTTATTGGGAGCTGAAAAAGGTAGAGTTTTTAATGAAGGTTCTATTTTTATGGTATGTATTGGTGCTACAATTGGTAAATTAGGTATTAGTAATAAAATAGTATCTTGTAATCAGCAAATAAATGTGTTAACTCCTAAGGAATGTTATTGTAATAAATTTATTTATTATGCGATGTTAAATCCTTATTTTGTTAATAATGTTATAAAAGAAGGAACAAGTGCACAAGCAACTTTGCCTATTATAAGTAAAGGTAAATGGGAACAATTAACAATTTATTTACCTTCTTTATCCGAACAACAAATCATAGTTCAAAAATTAGACTTACTTTCCAAAAAGGTAAAACAACTCCAATCGAATTACGAAAAAACAATTGCTTTATGTAATGACTTGAAGCAGGCGTTGTTGAAAGATATATTTGGTTGAAAACTATGAAAAAAGGTTAAATATGGACGAAAGTACAACCCGAAGAAAGAAAATAGACCCTAAACTCTATGAAGCAGGGTGGGAGCAGGCGGAGTATCCCGATAGTGAGATACTGAACGAACAGCGTGCATACTTGATTGCGCCTGGGCGTGTGGAGAAACTAAAGGCTCGCAACCCCAAGAAAGTGGACTATATATTGGAGTATAGAGGTATAAAATTGGCTGTGATTGAGGCTAAATCGGATGAAACGCATGTTTCTATTGGTGTGCCTCAAGCGAAACAATATGCAGAGATGCTCCAAATTAGATACACCTATTCGACCAATGGCGATGAGATTTATTTCATCGATATGGGTGTGAGGGATGCGAGTGGGGAATATGTAGTGCCATCGTCGGAAAGGTATGTCGATAAATTCCCTTCGCCAGATGAGTTGTGGCAGATGACATTCCCCGATGTCAATCTATGGCGTGATAGGTTTAATGCTCAAAGTTTCAACCGAGCTGGTGGTCGTGCGCCTCGCTATTATCAAGAAAATGCAATAAATAATGTGTTGATGGCTGTGGCTAATGAGCAAAATCGTATATTGCTCACTATGGCTACGGGTACGGGCAAGACCTACACGGCATTCCAAATATGCTGGAAGTTGTTCCAAACTAAATGGAATTTGCATGGCAATGACCAACGTCCTCGTATTCTGTTCATAGCCGACCGCAATATATTGGCTAATCAAGCAATTAATGACTTTGAGCAGTTTGGCGATGATGCTATGGTGCGTATTACGCCTGATGAATTGCGTAAACATGATGGGCGTGTGCCTACGTCGCGTAATCTCTATTTCACGATATTCCAGACGTTTATGTGCAATGATGAGTCGGGCGAGCCATATTACAAGCAATATCCAGCGGACTTTTTTGATTTTATAATTATTGATGAGTGTCATCGTGGAGGAGCTAACGATGAGAGCCAATGGCGTGATTTGATGGACTATTTTTCGTTTGCATATCAGTTGGGTATGACTGCCACACCTCGCCGACAAGAGAATGCTAATACATATCGCTATTTTGGCGACCCAGTATATTCCTATTCGCTCAAACAGGGTATTGCTGATGGTTATCTCACGCCATTCCGTGTACGTATATCTGAAAGTAATATCGACGAATATGCCTACGATGAGAGCGACGATGTAGAGGGCGATATTGATGTGGAAAAGACCTATACGGAAAATGATTTTTATCGTGGTAAGATTTATATTCGTGAACGCGATGAGCATCGTGTGGATGAAATGATGGCGAAAATAAATCCTGCCGAAAAAACAATTATATTTTGTGCTACGCAGTTGCATGCCAATATTATACGTGATATGGTGAATCAGCGAAAGAGCAATCCTTCGCCAAACTACTGTATGCGTGTAACTGCCGATGATGGCGATGATGGTGAACGTGTATTGCGTGAATTTCAAGACAATGAACGCCAAATACCTACCATATTGACTACATCACAAAAACTGTCGACTGGTGTGGATGCTCGCAATGTGCGGAATATTGTGTTGATGCGCCCAGTGAATAATATGGTTGAGTTTAAGCAGATTATTGGTCGTGGCACTCGATTGTTTGATGATAAATATTATTTTACGATATACGATTTTGTAGGAGCGAGTAAGAATTTCCAAGATGCAGAGTGGGATGGCGACCCTTATTGTCCTATGTGTGGCAACTATCCTTGTTCGTGTGCTAAAGGTGGGGGATATCCTACTGGAGAAGAAGATGAAACGCCACAAGGTGGTGCAGGAGAAGATGGGGAAGATTATCCAAATCCACATCCAGAACCATGTCCTATATGCGGACATCTGCCTTGCACTTGCGAGGGAGGGCAACCTCGGACGACTATAAAAGTGCGACTATCAGCTAAGCGTGAATTGGAATTGAAAACACGTTGGACTGAGAAATTCCAATATGGAGAAGATCTTATATCAATCGAGGAGTTTATAAAGATTTTGTTTGGTCGATTGCCTCTATTCTTCAAAGGCTCAGCGGATTTGCATCATCAGTGGGAACATCCTGATACCCGACAAGCTTTGCTTTCGTTGTTGGAGCGAGAGGGTTTTGCTGAAGACAAATTGCGCATGGTGCAACGTGTGATTGGGCGTGAGGATTGTGATTTACTTGATGTGCTTGATTTTCTTGCTTATGCCACTACGCCAATCGATCGAGTTTGTCGAGTGGAGTTGGTGCGTAAGGAGTATTATATGCACCAATCGCAGGCTTCGCAACAGTTTTTGGATTTCCTTATGGAGCAGTATGTGCGCAATGGAGAGAGTGAATTTACTATGGAAAATTTACCATCGTTCTTACAAATGAAATACGGCACAGCTACAGATGCAGTAAAACAATTGAATATGAATCCGGCACAGATAAGAGGTCAGTATCTGGAATTTCAAAAACAATTGTATGTGATGTAGTTATATTTGTGTGTTTTATGACTTAATTTTCCTCGATTATACCCCGAAAAATATATCAAAAACAATGAAATTTCCGATTGTAACTGAAAAAATAAGTAAAAATTACTTGTTTTCTTGGTTATAATCGGAAATTTTATTACCTTTGCAAATTGAAAGATTGCATATATATTGTTGGTGTGGGAGAGGTGTGTGTGGTGTTGGATGGGTTGAATGATGTGAGAGATAGAATATTATTAGCGCGTTAATGTGTCAATTTGAATAATAAAGATATAGAAATGAATAAAATTGTAAGAAAAGAACATTTCTCTGCAAATGTTGTGATGTTGGAGATTGAAGCTCCACTTATTGCAAAATCGCGTAAAGCGGGTCACTTTGTGATTGTTCGCGTTGACGAAGATGGCGAACGTATGCCTTTGACTATTGCAGATTCGGACGTTGCTCGTGGTACAATTACTCTTGTTGTGCAAAAAATGGGTGTATCGTCAACTAAGTTGTGTAACTTGAATGTGGGCGATGAAGTGCTCGACCTTGTTGGGCCTCTTGGCAAAGCTACGCATATCGAAAACTTTGGTACTGTGGTGTGTGCTGGTGGTGGTGTAGGTGTTGCACCTATGTTGCCTATTATCAAGGCTATGAAAGAGGCTGGTAACCGCGTTGTTTCTATTCTTGCTGGTCGTACTAAAGACCTTATTATTCTCGAAGAACAAGTGCGTGAATATAGCGATGAGGTGGTGATTATGACAGATGATGGCTCGTATGGCAATAAGGGTCTTATCACTCAAGGTGTTGAAGAGGTTATCAATCGTGAGAAAGTGGACTTGTGTGTGACTATTGGTCCTGCTGTGATGATGAAATTTGTTACTCTTTTGACTAAAAAATATGAAATTCCTACTGTTGCATCGTTGAATACTATCATGGTGGATGGCACTGGTATGTGTGGTGCTTGCCGTGTGACTGTTGGTGGTCAAACTAAGTTTGTTTGCGTTGATGGTCCTGAATTCGATGCTCATCAAGTGGATTTTGATGAAATGATGATGCGTCTTTCGGCTTATAAAGATGCAGAAGTAGAATCGTTTGAAAATTTCAAAAAATAATATGGAAAGAAGAAATGAGGCATGGCGCGAAGAATTGCGCACAGTAATGAAACCAAAAGAGCGTATGGCTATCGAACGCGTGATGATGAATGAGTTGGATGGTGAATATCGTAGCAAAAATTCGGAAGAAGTGAACCAAGGTCTTACTATGGAGCAGGCTTTGTTGGAGGCTAAACGTTGTCTCGACTGTCCTAATCCTTCTTGTATGCAAGGTTGCCCAGTTAGCATTAACATCCCTACTTTTATTAAAAATATCGAACGTGGCGAAATTCTTGAGGCTGCTAAGGTGTTGAAACAAACATCGGCTTTGCCTGCTGTATGCGGTCGTGTATGTCCTCAAGAGCGTCAATGTGAAAGCAAATGTATCCACACTAAAACAGGTAAACCTGCTGTGGCTATTGGTTATCTTGAACGTTTTGCGGCAGACTATGAACGTAATAGCGGTCAGATGGCAGTGCCAGAAGTGGCAGCGTCTAATGGTATCAAAATCGCTGTTGTAGGTTCTGGTCCTTGTGGTCTTTCTTTCGCTGGCGATATGGCTAAATTGGGTTATGATGTTACTGTGTTTGAAGCTCTCCACGAAATTGGTGGTGTGTTGAAATATGGTATTCCTGAATTCCGTTTGCCTAACAATATCGTTGATGTGGAAATTTGCAACCTTGAAAAAATGGGTGTGAAATTCATTAAAAACTGTATTGTTGGTAAAACAATTTCTTATGACCAATTGAAAGAAGATGGTTTCCGTGCTATGTTTGTGGCTTCGGGTGCAGGTCTTCCTAACTTTATGAATATCCCTGGTGAAAACTTGATCGGTATTATGTCGTCGAACGAGTATCTTACTCGTGTTAACCTTATGGGGGCGGCTAAAGCTGAGAAAGATACTCCAGTGTTGAAAGGTAAAAATGTGGCGGTTATCGGTGGTGGTAATACAGCTATGGACTCTGTTCGTACTGCTAAACGTCTTGGCGCTGAACGTGCTATGATTGTTTATCGTCGTTCGGAAGAAGAGATGCCTGCTCGTCTTGAAGAGGTAAAACATGCTAAAGAAGAGGGCGTTGAATTCTTGACTTTGCATAATCCTATTGAATATAAAGGCGACGAGAGAGGACGTGTATCTCAAATGTTACTTCAAAAAATGGCTTTGGGTGAACCAGATGCTTCGGGTCGTCGTAAACCAGAAGCTATTCCTGGCGCAATTGAAACTATCAACGTTGACGAGGTAATCGTTAGTGTGGGTGTTTCTCCAAATCCATTGATTCCAAGCGCAATCGAAGGTTTGGCTGTTACTCGTAAAGGTACTATCGAAGTGGGTGATGATACTTTGCAATCTTCAATCCCTACTATTTTTGCTGGTGGCGATATCGTGCGCGGTGGTGCTACTGTGATTTTGGCAATGGGCGATGGTCGTCGTGCAGCTGCAAGCATGCATGCTAAAATTCAAGCTGGAGAAATCTAAAATAATGCACAATGCAAAATTCATAATGCACAATTAGTTTTGGTATTAGCGAAAATTTAATTATGCATTATGAATTGTAAATTGATAAAAAATGAATATTTGTGTATATTGTTCGTCATCTGATCAAGTGTGTGACGAATTCAAACAATTGGCAACCGAATTGGGTAAGTGGATGGTTAACAGTGGTCATACACTTGTTTATGGTGGCGCAACTGGTGGTTTGATGGGTGCTGTGGCTGAAGGTGTAGCGGCTGCTGGTGGAGATATAGTTGGTATAATACCTGAATGTATTGTGGAAAAAGGTCGTAAAAGCGATTTGCCTACTGAATTGTTTGTGGTGGGCGATATGGCTGAACGTAAAACAATGATGAAGGAGTATGCTGATGTTTTTGTGGTATTTCCAGGCGGTTTCGGTACTCTTGATGAGATGTTTGACACAATATCGTCATGTATGGTTGGCGAGCATGATAAACAAACTATCTTATTCAATCCTAATAATTTTTGGACGGGGTTGTTGCTACAACTCGACAAAATATTGAAAGAGGGATTGGGATATAAATTTACTAGAAATGGTAATTTTAAGGTAGTTGATACTTTAGAGGAGTTGAAAGAGGCGATAATGATGAATGAAAATTAATCTAAATAACCTAATGGTCTAATATTATGAATCTTTATTGGAAAAGTCTTTTTGGTGGTTTGATGTCAACTGCTAAGTATGAAGCTAAACTTCAGAAAGAAGCGGTGGACTATAAACGTTTTCTTTTGATTAAAGAATCAAAAGAGTTAGAAGAATATAATGAACTTTATCAACAAGTTAAATCATCAAGTTTCAAGGAATTAAAACGTACGCTTGTGAGTCGTAAATATAAGGATACACAAGAGTATAGAGATATGTCGAAATTTAGAAAATTGGAGAAAAATTCTGAATTGAAGCTCTATTTTGATGTTGTAAATTCTAAAGATTTAGCTGATTATTTAGCATTCAAAGAAACTCCTGAGTTTGTTTCGTTGGCAAATCATGACTTGGTGAAAAAATCACCAGAACTCACTCAATTGAAGAAATTTGAGAAATCAAATGAATATAAAATCTATACTCGTTTCCATAATTCTTATATTGTTAAAGAGTATTTAGAATTAAAAGAAAAAGTTTCTCATCCTGATTTTCAAAAGAATAATGAGTTTTGGTCGAATCCTAAACGCTGGGAAACAACAAAAGAGTATCAAGAAGAACAACGTTTTCATCAGTTAGCTGATAATGATGATATCCGTTTCTATTTGAAACATAAATTAGAAGATTTCAAAACAGTTTCTGGTTATGAGTTGACTTTTGAAGATGAATTTAGCTGGAATTCTCTTGATTCTTCAAAATGGGAAGTGGGATTCCATTATAAAAGCCCTGCATTTGTTGGTAAACACTCTTTTGTGAACGAACAACAATCTAATAATAATGGTGAGAATGTTAGAGTTATAGCTGGTAATCTTCATATTGTAACAAAAGAGAAGAAAAATGAAGCTTTGGCTTGGCATCCTGAAAAAGGTTTTGTTCAAAAAGAGTTCGATTATACATCTGATGTAATCCATGGTTGTAATGCGGTTTGCCAAAAAGGTGGACTTTATCGCGCTAAAATGCGTTTTGCAGGAGCAAAAGGTGTTACTCATGCTTTGTGGTTGAGAGGTGATGAAAAAACACCACATATAAATATTTGTAAAGTGGATAACGGTGAAGTTGAAGTGGGTATAGTTTGGAGCTCTAAGTTTGAAACTAAATATTCTTCAACTCGCATCAAAGGTTTAAAACTTTCTAATTTCTTCATTTATTCATTTGAATGGAATGAAAAAGAGTTGATATGGTATATCAATGATTTGGAAGTGTTCCGTACTTCTAATTTTATGCCTCAAGATGCTATGTATCCAATGATTAACTCTTTTATTGCTGAAGGTAAAAAAGGCGGTGAAGCTGATTTTGAAATTGATTACATCAGAGTTTATAAAAGAAAATAATCAAATGGTTTGATTGTAAAAGTAAAAAAAATAGAAAAATTTGTTTTTTAGATTTTACTTTTGTGCATTTTTATAGTCAAATAATTAAAAGAACAACATAAATAATTTAGAATTATGAAAAAAACATTTGCTTTAATTATGGTAGCAATGATGGCCGTTGGCTGTTTTGCTCAACTCCCATCAGTAACACTTAAAAATATTGATGGTAAAACAGTAGATACTGCTAAATTGAATAATGGTGGAAAACCATTTATTATTAGCTTCTTTGCTACTTGGTGTAAACCATGTCAACGTGAACTTGATGCAATCCATGAACAAATCGTAGATTGGGAAGAAGAAACAGGTGTAAAAGTTATCGCTGTTTCTATCGACCAAGGTCAAAATGTTGATAAAGTAAAACCTCTTGTTAATGCAAAAGGTTGGGAATATGAAGTTCTTCTTGATCCAAATGGCGACTTCAACCGTGCAATGAACGTGAATGGTACAGTTCCTACTGTATTTGTTATTGATGGTAAAGGTAAAATTGTTGACCGTCGTTCTGGTTATGTTGATGGTTCAGAACAACACCTTATTGAAAAAGTACGCGAACTTCTAAAATAAGTAACTAGTAAATGGTAACGAGTAGTTAGACTATTTTATTTGTGAATAGTCTATCTACTCGCTGCTTACTACTAATGGTTTATAAAATGATTAAACAATTTAAATCTATAATCGGTATAGTAATTACCGCATTATTATTGTACTCTGCTGTAGCAAAAGCTGACGGTGGAGGTGTTACATTGAAGGGTAACTTTCAAACAGATGCTCTTGTTGGTCAAATAGATAGTATAATTGGGGCAAATGAGTATAATGGTCCTTTTGTTAGTAATTCATATCTTGACCTTTCTTTAGCAAGTCAATATGTAACTGCAGGTGCTCGTCTTGAATTATTACATTCTCCTCTACCTGGTTTTGAAGATGCTTTTGCTGGAGGTGGATTGCCAAATGTTTTTGTAACAGGTAAATATAAGTGGTTCGAGGCAACTGTTGGTAATGTTTATGACCAATTTGGATCTGGATTTATTTTTAGAGCATACGAAGATCGTCCTCTTGGTGTTGATAATTCTTTGCGAGGTGCTCGCTTGGTATTTACTCCATACAAAGGTATTCGCTTTAAAGCTCTTGGTGGTATGCAAAGAAAATACTTTAATTATGGTATGGACAACGCATTTGGATTTGATTATTCGCAAGGAGCTGTTATGGGAGCTGATCTTGAATTAAATATCAATGAATGGTCTAAAACGATGCAAGATGGTGGCTATAATCTCTTGTTTGGAGCTTCTTATGTAAGTAAATATGACCCAGAAGAAGTTATTCAACCTAGCCCTATGTATAAGTTAAATTTACCTCAATTTGTTGGTGCAGGTGATGTGCGTGTGCGTTTTCAAAAAGGCGGATGGAATGCTTTGATTGAATATGCATACAAAGCAAATGATCCATCTGCAGATAATGGTTATATTTATAAACCGGGTCAAGTTGCAATGCTTTCTTTGGCATATTCTCAAAAGGGTATGAGTTTTATAGTTCAAGCTAAACGTTCAGAGAATATGTCGTTCCGTTCGGATCGTACAGGCTCGGGTATTGGTGGTTTTATTAACCATATGCCAGCTTTTTCTATGACACATACCTATGCTCTTGCTGCCATGTATCCATATGCAACTCAATATGGTACTGCTCCGACTGAAAGTAATCCTCATGCTGCTCGTGGAGAATGGGCATTTCAAGCAGAAGCTCGTTATACGTTTAAACGTAAAACTGCAATGGGTGGTAAATATGGTACTAGTTTCCGTTTGAATGGTACCTATATTCGTGGTATTAAGGCTGATCCTATTGCTGTTAACGAATCAGGTACATTACAAGGAACTAATGGTTATACATCTCCATTCTTTGCTATGGGCGATGAGACATATTATCTTGATGTACACTTGGAATTTGCTAAGAAAATAACAAAAACTTTCTCAATGACTGCATTATATATGTTCCAACAATATAATCAAGCTGTTGTAGAAGGTCATGGTTGGAATGCTGCAGAAGAAGGTTATGGTTTTAAAGCATCGAAACCAGGTAATATAGTAAATTCAAATATTGCGATTGTTGAATTAAAATATAAACCTTCTAAAAACATTGGTATGCGTGGAGAGTTACAATATTTACATACTCGTCAAGATCGCGGTCAATGGGTTTATGCATTATACGAAATTTCGTTGTTCCAACAAGCAATGATTGAGGTTTCTGACCTCTATAATATTGATGCAACAAAACAACACTATTACAAAGTGGCTGCATCATATAACTGGGGTACACATCGTGTGCAATTAGCATATGGACGTACACGTGCAGGTTATAACTGTTCAGGTGGTGTTTGTCGTTATGTGCCAGCATCTAAAGGTTTGTCATTGTCATATAGCGTTAGTTTCTAATCCTCAATTTATTTAAATTATGAAAATAAAAAGTTTGATTTTTGCTGTTTTTGCAACTATAGGATTATTTGTAGCATGTGAAGTAGTGCCAGAGAACGAGAGATTAGAGGTTGTTGAAATGGAACCATCAGAACGAAATGTGCTTTTGTTGGAGTTTACAGGATGGAAATGTGTTAATTGCCCAAGTGCAGCAATTGTAGCTCATACATTGGTGTCGGCTCTTAATGAAAATATAGTTGTTGTGGCAATGCACCCAGAGGGTCATGGGTTTACATCTCCAGAAAATTCAGTTAATGCTTTGAGTACAGCTGAAGCTATGGAATATTTGAAATTTTATGGAGGGTCTTCTGCGACTGCATTCCCTACAGGAGTTGTAAATGGATGTAAATTTGACAATGAATATCTTCAAGGAAAAGATGAATGGATTGCTCAGGTGATGGAACAACGAGCTATTATGCCTGATTGTCATATAAATTTGACATATTCAAAAGAAAATGGTCATAATGTTGTGGCTACACTTACGCCAGATACATTAATGAATTATAATGTTTCGTTGCAAATGTGGTTGGTTGAAAATAATATTGTTGCTCCACAGGCTTCACAAGGAAATAATTATGTTCATCAGCATGTATTCCGTAAATCTTTGAACTCTTTATGGGGAGATGAGTTGGGTTTGTTGTCAGGAACTACAACTAAAGAGTATTCTTTTGAGATAGAGTCTCGTTATGTTGCAGATAATTGTGCAGTAGTTGCGGTACTTATTAATACAGATACTAAAGAAGTTATACAAGCAGCTCAAGTTGCTTTAGGTCAAGCAGCTTATTAATTTTTAGAATTTAATTTATTATTAATCAGAGAGGGTGTCCCCTTTCAATAAAACAAATTAAGAGAATTATGAAATCATTGAAATTTTTATTTGTTGCAGTGTTGGCTGCATTTACTTTTGTTAGTTGTGATCAAAAACCAGAACAAAATTTGGAGCACAAAGGTCCAATCGTTCTTAATTGGGGTAAAGCATCAGATGTAAATGGTAAAACATTTGAAATTGGTATGGATAATTGGAGTGCAGATACATATGAACTTATTGTGCACGTTGAATTAACAAACACATTGTCAGATTCAAAAACATTTACTATAAAAGAAGTTCGTGGATATGATCTTACTACTGCTTTTGCTTCTTTGTGTACATCTCAATGTATGCCAGGAAATAGTCAAGAAGAACAAAATTGGGAAATAGGTACTGTAGATGCTGGTGATATGATGCAAGTTGATTTGCATTTGGCTCCAATGGTAGAAACTGCAACAACTTTCCCTGTTGAATTTACATTTTCTGATGGTACAGACAATGTAACATTTACACTTAAATACAACTATACTCCAGCGGAATAATAGGTGTGTGATAAATAAAAATGCGGGGGCTCGGTGTGGGCACTCCGCTTTTTTGGTAAAATAATAAAATAAGGAAAATATGAGAAAAACAATTCTTTTTGTAGCGTTGTTGTGTGGAGTATTGTTGGTTTCGGCACAAAATACAATTGACACAACTAATCAAGCTATTTTGAAATATTGTAGCGATGAGATATTGTCAGCTGCAGGTAATGATAAGTCTCAGGTGGAATATGCACAGTCTGCTGCAATTAAATTTACATCAAGCCAATTGAGGTTGTATAAAGGTAATTATGTGGTGAAGATGGCTGTAGGTTTGGCTAAAGACAAAGAATGGACTCCAGAGTCTGTATCTAGCCTTAAGTTCTGGATTCGTAAAACATTGAAGGGTGATAACCTTTGGGAGCAAGATTACGATGTCGAGAAAATTGTGTTTGGCGAATGGAATGAGTTAGTATTTGATGAGTTTTTTTCTATAGATGCTTTCTCTGATTTGTATTTTGGTTATACAATCAATTGTGGTGGTTTACCAATTGGTGGTGATGGTAATAATTTATCGCCAAATAGTAATGCTACGTATATTTATGATGTAGATGGAGACAAATGGATCTCTTATAAAAATTGTGGTAATTGGTCTATTAGAATTACAATATCTGGTGATAATATGCCATCATACAATCTTGCGATGAATGCGTTACGCACAGTAGAATTTGCGCGTACAGATTCAAAATTTGATGCAATAGCAAATATTTCGAATACAACAGATAAAGAGGTTACATCATTTGATTTTGTAGTATATAAAGGTGCAGAAGATGTGTATCGTAAAACAGTATTGTTGTCGGATGTAATGAATGGAGCAGAAAAGCCACAGCCAGTAAATGTTTTGAAGAATGGTGAATCTGCTAATGTATTCATAGAAGGCATTCAATTCGCAGAAGAGGGAGTATATGATGTGACTTATACAATTGAAAATATCAATGGTAATGATAAGGATGATAATGAGGTAGATAGTAAAATTGTGAAACAGACTTATGTTTCTAATGAGTTTGAAAATAAAGTTGTGATGCTTGAAATGTTTTCAGGTACAATGTGTTCAAATTGTCCTGCAGGACATAATTATTTGCATCATGCAATTGATGAATTGGGTGTAGAAAATTATGTTTGGGCTATTCATCATGCGGGTTATAATGCATCTGAGCTTACTGTTGATGAAAGTTCTAATGCTGTAGCTTTTTACGGGGCATCAATGACTTATGCCCCTGGTGTTATGCTTGACCGTATTAATCTTTTGAATGTTGGTGTAACTTCTTCTAATGGTGCTGATGGTCCTGTATTTAGCGTTAACGAGGTAGGAAAGCGTAAAGCATTGGAATCATATATGACATTGATCCAAAAGAATATGTCGCCTGTGGCATTGGATGTGTATTTTACACTTAATGAAGCAACTCGTGAACTTGAGGTTACAGTTGAGGGTGAGTTATTAGGAGATTTTACAGCACAAAATCTTCGTGTTGGTGTAATTACTATTGAAGACAGTATTAAAGGTACTCAAGCTGGTGTGTCAGGTAAATATAAACATACACATATTATCCGTTCGTTTATGACTTCGGCTTTTGGTGAAACTGTGACATTGTCGGATGGAGCGTTCTATAAAGATTTTAGCCAAACATTGAAAGATAAGTTTGTGTTGGATAATATGCGTTTGGCTGTATGGGTTGGTCGTAATGCTAGTGAAGCAAATATTAATGGATTTGAGATTTATCAAGCATACGAAGTGAAACTGACAGATCGTCCTTATACTGCAGTTGAGTTTGTGTCAGATGATACACAGCTTGTTGTTTATCAAGAAGGTGAGTATTTGTATGTTAAAGGCATTGCTGGAGGAGATGTGTTGTCGGTTTACACAATGGAAGGAAAACTTGCGATGCAGCAAACTGCAGATGCAGATGCAGCACAAATAGATTTGAGCGGTTTAACAAAAGGTGCTTATTTGTTGCAAACAAATGGTTCGTATGTTAAATTTGTGAAATAATAATTGTGGATATTTATAAAAAAATAGGCTAGCCTTGAAAGGTTAGCCTATTTTTTATTTGTGTATTAGTTTGTACTCCCATGCGGAATCGAACCGCAACCAAAGGAACCGGAATCCTTCATTCTATCCATTAAACTATGGGAGCGTTTTTATAGTGGGTAGTGTATAGAGTATAATATAAAAAGGTGGTATCATCCTCGATACCACCTTTTTTTTATGAATTAGAATTCAATTGTTTCGTCGTTTTGTGGTGCTGTAGGCTGTTCTGCTGGGCGTTCGTTGTTCTCTGGGCGAGGACGGCGTTCTCCACGTTCTTGACGCTCAGGACGTGGGCGACGTTCGCCACGTTCTTGACGCTCTGGGCGAGGACGGCGTTCTTGCTCTACATAGCCTTCAGGTTTTTCTTTCAATACTTTTGCTGAGAGTTTGAATTTGCTTGTTTTTGGGTCGATTTCGAGGAGTTTAACGTCGATTTTGTCGCCTTCTTTGATGCCAGTTTCTTCCATTGTTTCGAAACGACGCCAGTCGATTTCAGAGATGTGGAGAAGACCTTCTTTGCCTGGCATGAACTCTACGAAGCAGCCGTAAGCCATGATAGATTTAACTTTTGCAGTGTAAGTTTCGCCTACTTCAGGGATTGCTACGATAGCTTTAATTTGAGCTACTGCAGAGTCGATTTGTGCTTTGTTAGTACCTGCGATTTCTACGCGACCACCTTCTTCAACTTCTTCGATAGTAACTACTGCACCTGATTCAGCTTGGATGCCTTGGATGATTTTACCGCCAGGGCCAATAACAGCACCGATGAGTTCTTTAGGAATCATCATAGTTACGATGCGAGGAGCATGTGGTTTGAGGTCTGGACGTGGTTCTGCAAGAGTTTCTTGGATTTTGTCGAGGATGTGCATACGTCCGTCGCGAGCTTGTTGAAGTGCTTTTTCGAGGATTTCGTAGCTAAGACCGTCGACTTTGATGTCCATTTGAGTAGCAGTGATACCGTCGCGAGTACCTGTTACTTTGAAGTCCATATCGCCAAGGTGGTCCTCGTCGCCGAGAATGTCGCTGAGGACAGCGTAGTTGGTACCTTTGTTTTCAGAGATAAGACCCATTGCGATACCTGTTACAGGTTTGTGGATAGGCACACCAGCATCCATAAGGGCAAGACAGCCTGCACATACAGTTGCCATAGAAGATGAACCGTTAGATTCGAGGATATCTGATACTACGCGTACTACGTAAGGGTAGTCAGTTGGGATCATTGGTTTGAGGGCGCGATAAGCGAGGTTACCGTGGCCGATTTCGCGACGGCCGATACCACGAGATGCGCGAGCTTCGCCTGTAGAGAATGGAGGGAAGTTGTAGTGGAGGATGAAGCGGTCGCGACCTACGATGAGGGCTTCGTCAACGATTTTTTCATCCATTTTAGTGCCGAGAGTAACTGTACTCAAAGATTGAGTTTCGCCACGAGTGAAGACTGCTGAGCCGTGAGGGCCTGGGAGGTAACCTACTTCTGACCAGATTGGGCGGATTTCAGTTGTTTTACGGCCATCGAGGCGTTTGCCTTCGTCGAGGATAGAGCGACGCATTGCTTCTTTTTCTACGTCGTGGTAGTAGCGAGCGATGAGTGCGCCTTTTTCTTCGAGTTCTTCTTCAGAGAAGTTGGCTTTGTATTCTTCGAGGACTGCTGCGAAGTTTTCTGCGCGAGAGTGTTTGTCGTCGTTGCAAGAAGTTGCTACGGCGTATGCTTTAGCATAAGTTTTTTCGCGAACGTCGCGACGGAGGTCTTCGTCGTTTTCTTCGTGGCAGTAAACGCGTTTAACAGTTTTGCCTGCAGCTTCCATGAGTTCGAGCTGAGTTTGGCAGTGAACTTTGATAGCTTCGTGAGCTACTTTGAGACCTTCGAGGAGGTCGGCTTCAGAAACTTCTTTCATTTCGCCTTCCACCATCATGATGTTGTCGAGAGTAGCTGCAACCATGATGTCCATGTCGGCTTTTTCGAGTTCGGCGAAAGTAGGGTTGATGACGTATTTGCCATCGATACGTGCTACGCGAACTTCAGAGATTGGTCCGTTGAAAGGAACGTCAGATACTGCGAGGGCAGCAGAAGCTGCAAGACCTGCGAGAGCGTCAGGCATGTCGATGCCATCGGCAGAGTATAGAGTTACGTTAACGAAAGTTTCGGCATGATAATCGTCTGGGAAGAGTGGACGGAGAGCGCGGTCAACGAGACGAGAAACGAGGATTTCGTAGTCGCTTGAACGACCTTCGCGACGAGTGAAACCGCCAGGGAAACGACCATTAGAGGCGAATTTTTCTTTATAGTCCACAGAAAGTGGCATGAAATCAGTGCCAGGAACAGCATCTTTTGCGCTACATACAGTAGCGAGCAACATTGTTTTACCCATTGTGAGCATTACGGCACCATCGGCTTGTTTAGCGAGTTTGCCTGTCTCGAGGGTAATGGTACGGCCATCACCGAGTGTGATGGTTTTTGTAACTACATTCATAAAGTTTACAATTATATATTTATATTCTCAAAAAACTTTGCAAAGTTACAAAAAAATATTGAGATTGGCAAGTGTTTTTTTTAGGTTATATTTTTATTGTAAAATTAAGACAAAATTGCAAAATTTTTGATGTGGAAAGTTGGTGGTTTTTAGAGTGAGTTTTTTGTAGATTTTCTAGATGCTCTAGGTGCTCTAGATTTTCTAGATGTTTTAGGTGTTCTAGGAGGGGGAGGAGGGTGGATGGGTTATGCGCAGATAAGGTTATAGTATATTTATAGTATGTTTATAGTATATTTATCCTATATTTATGGTATATTTATCCTATGTTGAAGATAAGTAGAGGGTAAGGAGTAGGGAGTAGGGAGCAGGGAGTAGGGAGAAAAAAGGCTGAGCCAAATTTTGGCTCAGCCTTTGGGGGAGGGTGTTATGTGTGGTTTTATAGATGTTTCTTATAGTAGTTTGCTTGCGAGTTCGGATAGTTCGCTGCGTTCGCCTTTTACGAGGTTGACGTGGGCGAAGATGTCTTGTCCTTTCATTTTGTCGATCATATAGACGAGTCCGTTGGATTGCATATCCAAATATGGTTGGTCGATTTGGTGGATGTCGCCTGTGAATACGATTTTGGTGCCTTCGCCAGCGCGGGTGATGATTGTTTTGATTTCGTGAGGAGTGAGGTTTTGTGCTTCATCTATAATGAAATAGGTGTTGCTCAAACTTCGCCCACGAATGTAGGCTAATGCCTCGATGATTAGTTGTCCGTTTTGTTGCATTGAGTCGATTTCGTGGACTTCTCTGCCAGAGTAGGAGAGTGCGTGCTTTATGACATTTAGATTGTCGAATAGCGGTTGCATGTAGGGTGCGACTTTTTCTTGTGCGTCGCCCGGTAGGGCACCAAGGTCTTTGTTGGACATTGCGACAATAGGACGAGCGAGCATGATTTGCTCATAATCATCGTGTTGGGTTAATGCGGCAGCTAATGCCAATAGGGTTTTGCCCGTTCCGGCTCGTCCTGTGAGTGCAACGAGTTGGATTTCGGGATCGAGCAAGATGTCCATGGCAAAGGTTTGCTCGGCATTGCGAGGTTCGATGCCAAAGTTGCGAGACTTGTTGACGCGACGGATAACACCTTCGCTCGCTACGTGGCGGGCTAAGACGCTGGCGCGGTTGCTTTTCAGTACAAAGCACTCGTTGGCAGAGATGTCGTGTTGGAAGTGGAAATTGTCGGTGTCGAGTCCGCCTTTTTCGGCATATAATTGGTCGATCAATTCGGGTGCGATGTTTTCGAAAGTTTCATAATCCTTTTCGAAGATGTCGACACTCGTTACCTTGTCGGTGATATAATCTTCGGCTAAACATCCTATGGCTCGTGCTTTCATTCTCAAATTCACGTCCTTAGTGACAAGTATGGTTTTTTGTTTTGGATGCTTTTTGCCTACGGAGATGGCTGCACCTAATATATAATGGTCGGCAGTGCGCTCGGTGAAAGTTTGGTTCAGCTCCTCGGGCCACTCGTTAGTAGGCAGGATGTATAGGCGACCTTTGCCTTCGCCCAAAGCAGCACCTTTGGTGACAAAATCTTTGTTTTCAACCACTTCGTCCAATTCTCGTGCAAATTGGCGCGCATTGAAATTGATTTGATCGTTGCCTTTTTTGAATTTGTCAAGCTCTTCGAGTACAACCATCGGTAGATAGATGTCGTTCTCTTCAAAGTTGTAGATTGCCTTGAAATCGTGGAGCACAACGTTGGTGTCCAAGATGAAATTCTTTTTTGTTCCCATAGTAATAGATGTTTTTCGGTATTCGCTTGTAAAGTTACAAAAAAATAATTATTTTTGCACCAAAATTTAGAAAAAAATCATAACATACAATTATGGACTACAATAAAGCAATAGAAATACTTTATAATCAAGCACCTATGTTTCAGAATGTAGGTAAAAAAGCATACAAAACAGGACTTGAAACAACGCATGAATTGGACGAAATATTCCAACATCCTCACCGTAGATTCCGCACTATTCATGTTGCAGGTACGAACGGGAAGGGTAGTTGTTCGCATCTTTTGTCGGCAGTATTGCAAAAAGCAGGCTATAAAGTAGGGCTTTACACCTCGCCTCACCTTAAAGATTTTCGTGAACGAATACGTATAAATGGCGAAATGATTTCGGAAGAGGCTGTTTGTGAGTTTGTGGAATTGGCACAACCAATCATTGGAGAATTGCAACCTTCGTTTTTTGAAATTACGACAGCAATGGCATTCCGTTATTTCGCAATGCAAGAAGTTGATGTGGCGGTTATTGAAGTGGGGCTTGGAGGACGCTTGGATTGTACGAATATTATAAATCCAGAAATCAGTATTATTACGAATATTAGTATCGACCATACAGACTTGCTTGGAGCAACTTTGCCTGAAATAGCACGTGAGAAAGCAGGCGTTATAAAATCGGGTTGTCCTGCCGTGATAGGCGAAAGACAGCCAGAAGTGGCACAAGTGTTCATTGATAAAGCCGAAGAGGTTGGTGCGCCGTTGTATTTTGCATCAGATGAAATGGCAGATGCAGAATTGCCAGAATGCGAGATGAAGGGTTATTATCAAGACAAAAATCGTAGGACAGTGCTAACAGCAATTAGAGAATTGCGTAAGCAAGGCAAATTTGATATATCAGACGAAGCCGTTGTTGAGGGATTTGCGCAAGTTTGTCGTTTGACGGGGATTATGGGACGATGGCAACTAATATCAGAAAATCCACGAATTATTTGCGATACGGGGCATAATGAAGCCGGAATAAAATTCGTGGTAAATCAACTTTTGCACGAAAAATATACAAATTTGCGAATAATTATAGGTATGGTAAGCGATAAAAAGATAGATAAAGTGCTTGAATTATTGCCTAAAAACGCAATTTATTACTTTACGAAGGCACAAATTCCACGTGCACTTAATGAAAATGACCTACAGAAACAAGGTGCGGAGTATGGATTGAGAGGCGATGTGTATCCTACTATAAAACAGTCTTTTGAACAAGCGAAAATAGATTATGAAGAGGGAGATTTAATCTTTGTGGGAGGCAGTAATTTTACGGTGGCTGAAATTTTATAACCTTTTTATTGTAAAAAATTTTGTCAATTCAAAAAAAAGTTGTAACTTTGCATCGCTTTTCTGAAAAGGAAAAGGGCGTTTAGCTCAGCTGGTTCAGAGCATCTGCCTTACAAGCAGAGGGTCGGCGGTTCGAATCCGTCAACGCCCACGAAAAAATATATATCCCTCAATTTTGCGATGAAAATCGCATATTGAAAAAAGGGGCGTTTAGCTCAGCTGGTTCAGAGCATCTGCCTTACAAGCAGAGGGTCGGCGGTTCGAATCCGTCAACGCCCACAGAAAAAAATATATCCCTCAATTTTGCGATGAAAATTGCATGTTGAAAAAAGGGGCGTTTAGCTCAGCTGGTTCAGAGCATCTGCCTTACAAGCAGAGGGTCGGCGGTTCGAATCCGTCAACGCCCACAAGATTGAAATTGCTTATTTTTAGACAACTACTAAAAATAAGCATTTTTTATGCTATGTGGATGTTGTATTGAATATTTTTTTGTATCTTTGCAACTTATTATGGGATATAGTTGGGTGCTATGAAAAAAATAAAATACTTATACATGTTGAGTGTGCTTGTGATGTTGTTTTCTTCGTGCGTTATGTCGAAGAAAATCAATTATTTGCAAGAAGGTAGAGGTATCCCTAATTACAATGATTCGGTCTCGTTTGATGATTATAAATTGCAACGAGGCGACTACATATATATACGTGTAAATGCAATAGATAAGGAGATGGCGGATATGTTTAATGGAAATATCTCGCTAAATAACATGTATAATTTGACTCCAGATAACTCTACAGCGCGTTTATATCTTTATTTGGTAGATGAGAATGATTGTATAGATTACCCTTATGTGGGGAATATAGAAGTTGTGGGGAAAACGCTACGAGAGGTGAAGTTGATGTTGGAGGAGAAGTTGGATGGCATGTTGCAGGGGTATTCGGTTGATATTCGTTTGGCAAATCGTAGTTTTTCGATTATAGGAGAATCAGGGTCGGGTCGTTATAATATACCTCGTGAGCAGTTGACTATATTTGAAGCATTGGCTATGAGTGGAGATTTGTCGTTGTATGCTAATCGTAAAGAGGTGCATCTTATACGTCAGACAGCAGAGGGGACGGAAGTGAAAGTGTTTGATTTGCGTTCAAAGTCGATTATTGATTCAGAATATTATTATGTACAACCAAATGATGTGATATATATACCATTTGACAGTGCTAAACATTGGGGCGCAAATCACTTTACAAGTGTGTTGTCGATGACGTTTGCAACTGTGTCGTTTGGGTTGTTTGTATATTCAGTGGTTAATACAATCATTAAATCTTCAAAGCCGTAACATTATGAGACAAATATATAGATATATAATATATATGGTGGCAATAATGTTGTTGGCATCGTGTTATCCTATTCGTCGTGTGGGTTTATTGCAAGAGCGTAGTGGATTGCCAGAATATGAAAAAGGAGAGTATGAGTTGTACAGACTTCAAAAAAACGATGAGTTGGAATTGCGAATCGTTTCGTTGAATATGGAAACCGCATTATTGTTTCAGTCGGTGGCGGTATCGTCTGTAGCAAATAGTTCATTCACTTACCGTATTTATGAAGATGGAACGATTGATATACCATTTTTGAGTAAGGTGAAGGTGGCGGGATTGACACTGCAACAAGCAGAGCAAAAGATAGAGAATGAGCTTAGTGGGTTTGCTGATGATATAATAGTTAAGTTGGCTCTGTCGACAGGAACATTTTGTGTTATTGGAGATGCAGGTCGAGGTTATTTTCCAATTTACAAAGACCGTTTGACTAT
Organism: Paludibacteraceae bacterium; assembly: GCA_017559505.1. GTDB lineage: Bacteria > Bacteroidota > Bacteroidia > Bacteroidales > Paludibacteraceae > Aphodosoma. Next base: position 40,738 of record JAFYSF010000068.1, read on the forward strand.
TTATCAAGCATTGGCCCTTTCGGGAGGAGTTAGCCCTTCGGCTGATTTAGGTCATGTAAAGATACTTAGACGCTCGGTTGAAGGTACGAAAATTATAGAGTTTGATATACGACCAAAATCAGTTATTGATTCAGAGTATTATTATGTATATCCAAATGATGTAATATATTTTGATTTTTCGAAACGACGCTTTTGGGCGATTGATTCATATTCAGGCTTTTTGAGTGTTATATCATCGTCGTTGAGTATGCTCGTGTCGGTGTGGAACGCATTTAATTAAGATATGGATTATTATTCAGATAAAAATTCAAAGTACTATTATAGTAACGAAACGCCTATTATTGAAAATAATGAATCTAATTTCAATATTTTAGAGTGGGTGTTTAAGTTTTTGCGCTATTGGTATTTGTTTGTTATAGCTCTTGTTGTAGCATTCGGTTTGGCATATCTCAAAAATCGTAGTTGGATGCCTCAATATTATACTGAGGCTAAGGTTTTGATAGAGTCGAGTAGTGCAGACAATGCCTACGGCTTTATGTCGGGGTTCGGTGCTGGGATGGATTATATGAATACTAATAACCAGTTGCTTATCTTAGGTTCGTATGATTTGATCAATCGCACAGTGCAGAATTTGTCTTTTGGTGTTGATTTTTATACACGAGGTCATTTTCGTACTCATAGTCTTTATGGTCGTGAGCCTATTGCTATCAATCTTCAGTATGCAGATGCGCAACTATATGGTCGTGAATTCCGATTTATACCAATAGATAATAATAATTTCGAAATAGTATTTGAAGACGAATTTAGTAAGGAATTATTTCCTGATTTCAAGATAAAAGGGCAATATGGAGTTCCATTTGAGAATTTTTTGATGTTTGCCACTGTCGATAAACTTTATCTTCCTACCGAGAATGTTGAATTTTTGTTCCGTTTTCGTGATTTTTATTCTCTTGAAGAAGAGTTTGCTTCGCGTTTGCAGTTGAGTTATATTGGCGAAATGTCGTCCGTTATTAGTGTTTCGCTTACGGGTAATGTAGTTGCGCGCGATCGTGATTTTATCAATGCGCTTTGTGCGGAGTTTCTTGAAGCTAATCTTGAAGAGAAAAATGAAGAAGCCACTCGTACAATCAATTTTATAAACGAACAGTTAGCCTTTATTTTTGATTCGTTGCAAACTGCCGAAAATCGTTTGCGTCAGTATCGACGTCAGAATAATATGGTTGATATCAACGCTTATGCGTCGTCAGTGTTGTCGAAATTGTCGGCTCTTGATGCTCAGCGTTCAGAATTGACGCTCAAGGAGGCATATTTTGATGAATTGGCAGAATATCTCAAAGAGAGTGTTACTGTAGAGCGTCTTGTTGCGCCATCGTCGATAGGGGTTTCCGATCCTGTATTGCTTGATTTGGTAAGCAAATTTAATGAATTGCAACAAAAACGAGGCGATTTAGGCGAGAAAAATCCGCAGTATGAGCGATATTCAAAACGTATGGATGAGGTGCGCTCTACGATGCTCGAAGTGCTTGAAAATGTGCGTAAGATTCATCGTATGGAACGCGATGCGTTTGAAAAAGAGTATATGGCGGTTATGGGTGATTTGCAAGATCTTCCCGAAAAAGAGTTGATGATGATAAATTATGAGCGTGCGTATAAAATTAATGACAACTACTATACATTCCTTCTTCAAAAACAATCAGAAGCTCAAATACGTAAAGCATCGAATGTTCCGGATAATAAAATCCTGCAGAAAGCACGTATTCGTTATTCTCCTGTAAATGGGAATGATAAGATGAGAATATATCTTATTTTTGTGATTATTGGACTTTTGATTCCTGCGGCGTATGTCATTTTGAAAGAGCTTTTGAATACAACAATACGTGATGAGCGTGATGTTGTGAAACTTACCAATATTCCAGTCTTAGGAACTATTCGTCATGCTGATGAGACAGAAGCAAAAGTTCAAACCGTAGAGAAGCCAAAATCTTTGTTTACTGAAGGTTTCCGTCTTATTCGTTCGCGTGTTGAGTTTATATCTAAGCGTAAGACTGATATTTCGGTGTTGGTTACTTCGGCAGAATCAGGTGATGGTAAAACGCATTTCGCAATCAACTTGGCAGGGGTCTATTCTCTTGTGTCGGATAAAGTTGTCTTGGTCGATATCGATATTCGCAATCCTAAACTCAGTCAGAAATTAGGGTATAAAAATGCGAAAGGACTTGTGCATGTGTTGATTGGCGAAGCAACTTTGGATGAAGTTATTATTAAAGATGATAAGGAATTAGGTTTCCATTTCTTGCCTGCAGGTATTGTACCTCCAAATCCAGCTGAATTGGTAGGCTCTGAAGAGATGATGAAATTGTTGGAAGAATTGAAACAACGTTACGATTATCGTATTATAGATACATCGCCTCTTGGTTTTGTTTCAGATTCTTACGCATTGACGGGTGTTGTTGATGTCAATCTGTTGATTACTCGTGTATTTAAGTCAGATAAATTATTCTTTAAGAACTTTATCGAACAAGTTCAACAAGATAATGTTAACAATCCATATATTGTCCTTAACGACTTGCAAGTTTCCAAAAATGGAAAATATGGTTATGGTAAGTATGGCTACGGCAAATATGGTTATGGAAAATATGGCTATGGTAATACGCATTATTACCACCAACAAAGTGCCAAATATTATACAGAAGACAAATAGTTTATGATTGCTTTTGCGCAATTTTGGAGAGAAAAGATGCTAAATCTTCATAATTATGCAAAGTAAAAATAATATTTTATCCTCAAAACGTTGAGTTGATAGTAAAATTATTGGTCCAAATCGATACGTTAAGTCCATATAACGTCCTAAAAGAACGCGGTTTAGGTGATTTAGATAAATAATTTGAAAATAGTTTGAGAAAAATTTGCAAGGTTGCGAAAAAAGTCGTACCTTTGCACTCTCATTTTGAGGAATAATGTAAAACAATAAAATATAAAGTAAAATGTCAAAAATTTGTCAGATTACCGGAAAAAAAGCAATGATTGGAAACAACGTTTCTCACTCAAAACGTCGTACAAAACGTACTTTTGATGTAAACTTGTTCCACAAAAAGTTCTATTATGTAGAACAAGGTTGCTGGATCAGCCTTAACATTTCAGCTGCTGGTCTTCGTACTATTAATAAACTTGGCTTGGACGCTGCTCTTACTAAAGCAGTAGAAAAAGGCTATTGTAATTGGAAGGATATTAAAATTTTAGCTTAACCTTCAGGAGGAATTAACTATGGCAAAAAAGAATAAAGAAGCAAGAGTCCAAGTGATCTTGGAGTGCACAGAGCACAAAGACAGTGGTATGCCAGGTACTTCTCGTTACATCACAACGAAAAACCGTAAAAATACCACTCAACGTTTGGAGTTGAAAAAATACAACCCAATTTTGAGAAGAGTAACAGTACATAAAGAAATTAAATAATTCTTAGAATACTATGGCAAAGAAAGCGGTTGCATCTATGCAAAAAGGTGAGGGTCGTGGATTCTCTAAAGTTATCAAAATGGTGAAATCACCAAAAACTGGTGCGTACATCTTCGCTGAAGAAATCGTTCTTAACGAAAAAGTTAAAGACTATTTCGCAAAATAATTAGCGAAAAAATATATAATTGTTGAGGTATGTGTAGATTCATATACCTCTCTTTTTTTTATACTATGCTTTTTTGTGTTGCAATACCCACTCTCAGTGTGTGTCGAACCCTTAAATTTCTCCTTACCCTCAAGCAAGGTGCAAGCAACCTTCAAGCAAGAAAACAGACACACACTCACAGTGTGTATTTTCGACTCGCCACCATCGCAAAACCAAATTTCACTAAATGCAAAAATACCTCCCTTAAAATTATGTAATACCAATAATTTTTTGTAACTTTGCTTGCTAAATATTTTGTATAATCTGAATTGAGTGTTAAGATTTTATCTTTGGCGAAAAATAATTTATTAGGTGTGTAATATTTTGGATAAAGTAAAAAAATCTCAACTCTCAACTCTCAATTTTCAACTATACTATGGGCTTTTTCAGTTTCTTTTCTCGTGAAAAAAAGGAGACATTAGACAATGGACTTCAAAAAACAAAACAAAGTGTGTTTGAAAAAATTAAACGCGCTGTTGTTGGTAAGGATAAAGTGGATGACGATGTGCTTGACAATCTCGAAGAGGTGCTCGTAACATCTGATGTTGGCGTAGAAACCACTGTGCGTATCATCGAGCGCATACAAGAACGTGTAGCTCGTGATAAATATGTCGGCACAGACGAGTTGAATTTTGTGCTTAAAGATGAAATTTGCCAACTCCTTGCCGAAAACAATTCTGACGATCAAATCTCTTTCGAATCCGAATTGCCTGAAATGCCATATGTTATCATGGTGGTAGGTGTTAATGGTGTAGGCAAAACAACCACTATAGGCAAGCTTGCATATCAATTCAAAAAAGCAGGTAAAAAAGTTTATCTCGGTGCGGCGGATACTTTCCGTGCAGCTGCAGTCGAACAACTCGTCATTTGGGGCGAGCGTGTAGGTGTGCCTGTTGTGAAACAACAAATGGGTTCCGACCCAGCTTCTGTCGCTTATGACACACTTTCTTCGGCTAAAGCCAATGGTGCCGATGTTGTGATTATCGACACAGCAGGACGTCTTCATAACAAGGTAGGTTTGATGAATGAGCTTACTAAAATCAAGAACGTAATGCAAAAAGTATTGCCAAATGCGCCACATGATGTTATGCTCGTACTCGATGGTTCTACAGGGCAAAATGCTTTTGAACAAGCAAAACAATTCACTAAAGCCACTCAGGTTACCTCTCTTGCTATCACAAAACTCGATGGTACAGCTAAGGGTGGGGTAGTGATTGGTATTTCTGATCAATTCAAAATTCCAGTGCGTTATATTGGTCTTGGCGAAGGCATGGAGCATCTTCAGGTATTTGATAAACAAGCATTTGTTGAAACTTTATTTGGCGAGTAATATAGGTGTATGATTAAGAATAGAGTAGATATAATTTCGCTTGGTTGTTCAAAAAATCTTGTTGATTCCGAGCAAGTAATGGCTCAGTTTGCCAATCGTGGCTTTGATGTATTTCATGATTCTTCCGATGTCAAAGGGCAATATGTAATCATCAATACATGTGGTTTTATTGGCGATGCCAAAGAAGAGTCCATTGAGATGATTCTTTCAATGGCTCAAGCAAAAAAACGCCGTAAAATAGGTAAACTTATTGTTATGGGTTGCCTTTCTGAGCGTTATCGCGAGGAGTTGAAAGCTGAAATACCAGAAGTTGATGCTTTTTATGGCAAATTCGATTGGGTTAATTTAGCAAATGACCTATTTCAAGACAATCTATCTACAGAAAATCAACGTGTTGTAACTACTCCTGCGCATTATGCCTATATAAAAATTGCCGAAGGTTGCAATCGTACATGTTCGTATTGCGCAATTCCTATTATTACGGGTAAATATAAATCTCGTCCTATTGAGTCTATTGTAGATGAGGTAAAATCATTAGTGGCGAAAGGCGTAAAAGAGTTCCAACTCATAGCTCAAGACCTAACTTTCTATGGCTATGATTTGTATAAAACCAACAAACTTGCCGAGTTAGTTCAAACTCTTGCTAATATTCAAGGCGTGGAATGGTTGCGCCTTCATTATGGCTATCCAAATCAATTTCCATACGA
>JAFYSF010000069.1 GCA_017559505.1 Paludibacteraceae bacterium
AGCCAGGATCAAACTCTTCATTGTACATTTATTTTTCTTATTCGTTTGTCCCTAAACTCAAGCTTTATTGTAGTTAGTTTTTTATGACGGTGGTATTTTATTACCTTGTACTTATACTACATTTTTGTTGTTTTCAATCTTTCAAAGAACTGTTTCCGTTTTTGTCGAAACGGACTGCAAAGTTACGACATTTTTTTGAATTGACAAAATATTTCAAAAAAAATATTTATTTTTTCTTTTCAAACGTCTGCTTGTTTAACTCGCAGGCAACCTCTCTCGATTGCGGATGCAAAGTTACTGCTTTTTCTGAAACTACCAAAATATTTTTGTGTTTTTTTTGAAAGTTTTTTGTAACTCGCTATATTTTAAGGAGAAAAATTTTTACCAAAACTCTATTTTTATGCTTTTTTACCCGTTTTTTATGTTTTTTTACGCTATTTTTTGCCCGAAAAAACATGCTGAAGAACATAATTTTTCGCGTTTTTGGATTTTTTCGTGTTTTTTTATGTAAAACTAATAAAAAAAAGAGACGCTTTTGGGCGCCTCTTTTTTTGAATATTTATGTTTTAATATGTGTTCTATACTGCACATATAATAAAAAATTCACATCAAACTTTGCAAACTTTGCAAATGTGTAGTGCGAAAATGGCAGTCTTCTTGCTTGAAGGTTGCTTGAACCTTGCTTGAGGTATAAGATTTAAGAAGATAATCTTCGATTTTAATGTTTTTTCGTGTTTTTAATAGCAATTACACCTAAATCTGTTGCGCATTTTTAACAATAGCTTGTATTAAATGAATAAAAATGGGGTTCTTATTGTTTTGGATACCTAAATGATGTATAAATATCGATGAAAGCAGAAATAAAAAGAGCAATAATTGCCATATTTTCACCTTTAAACATCAAATATGCCGAAACAAGAACAAGAATTGCACTAACCGCAAGCATATTATTTAAACGACGGACACGAAAATCATCAGATTGAGGAAGTGTAAGCAAGCGACCGATGATAGAAAGACCTGCACCTACGGAAAAAATATATGGAATATATGCAAATAACGAGACGATCGGATTAAAAATAAATCCAATCACAGCAATAATAATAACGACATAACCTATCGCATAAAGCGGAAAACCGTACTTTTTCATATTCGCTTAACGCTCTAAAATATTTTTTATTGCTTGAATATCGCGTTTAATATCGAGAATTTCAGCTGCTATATTACGAATATCAGGTTCGCCTGATTCGCGCACAAGCTCAGCTACATTGACATTAAAGTATTTTGCAATTTGAGCCAAACGAGTAAACGGAATATTAGTCTCGCCACGCTCAAATTTGGTATAAGTATTCAAAGAACAACCAAGATCCATAGCAACAATCTCCTGAGTTAAGCCTAGAGACTGACGAGTGAGACGAATATTACGTCCTAATGTTTTTAAATCCATACATTATATATAAGGTGTAAGTAAAACAAAGGCCGTGTTGCGCAAACAACACAGCCTTTTATAAATTATAAAAGATACTTAGCAGAAATTGATTCGTGGTTGTAAACTTGCATGATAGTTTCAGCAAACATATCAGCTACAGAAATAACACGAACTTTAGGACATTTAGCAGTATCGAAAGGAATAGAATCTGTGAAAATAAGCTCAGTCATTTTAGAATTCATTACATTTTCGATAGCTTTACCTGACATAACTGGGTGAGTAACCATAGCGCGAACAGAACGAGCTCCATTATCCATCATAAGATCGGCTGCTTTACAAAGTGTACCAGCTGTATCTGCCATGTCGTCTACGATAAGAATATTTTTATCTTTAACATCACCAATGATGCTCATATTGCTCACAACGTTAGCTTTTTCGCGAGTTTTGTGGCAAAGTACGAGCGGCACATCAAGGTGTTTAGCATAAGTATGAGCACGTTTAGAACCACCTATATCTGGAGATGCAATTACGAGTTCATCAATATTAAGGCTCTTAATGAAAGGAACATACACTGTAGAAGCATAGAGGTGATCAACAGGAATGTCGAAGAAGCCTTGAATTTGGTCTGCGTGAAGGTCCATTGTAACAATACGATCAACACCAGCAACATGGAGCATATCAGCTACGAGTTTTGCACCGATAGCAACACGAGGTTTGTCTTTACGGTCTTGACGAGCCCAACCAAAATAAGGCATTACAGCGATGATTTTACCTGCAGAAGCACGTTTTGCAGCATCAATCATAAGGAGTAATTCCATCAAATTGTCGGCAGAAGGGAAAGTAGATTGAACAATGAATACATAACGACCACGAATTGTTTCGTCGTAAGAAATACCAAATTCACCGTCAGAAAAACGAGTGTAAGTGCTTTTGCCTAATTCACAACCAAGAGAAGCGCAAATTTTTTCCGCAAAATAACGGCTAGCAGAGCACGAAAATACTTGAAATGGAAGTGGATTCATATAGTGATTAGTTATTAGTGATTAATGAATAACGTAAACATTGTGCAAAGTTACATTTTTCTTATGGGTTATGCAAGTTTTTTTAAGAAAAAATAGATTTTTTTTATTTTATGTTGTACAACATATTTTTAACGTTCGGCAAAAATCATAATTATCACACACAAAAACAACAATATTATCAGCCAAAAAGGGAACTAGGAAACTATCATGGCTATTTGAGTTTTTTATACCTTACTAAAAATCAATATATTAACAAAATATTTTTACTTTTTAAAATAAAATAACATAATTTGTAATGCTTAGTTGAAAATTAAGTTGTAAATTTGCACTCTCAAAAAGTATGTGTACAGATTTAAGAGCAAAAATATTAAAAACTGCTGGTGAATTGTTTTTCAAGTTCGGCATTCGGAGTGTAAGTATCGACGATATTTGCAATGAATTGCACATCTCAAAAAAAACTTTTTACACCGTATTTAAGCAAAAAGACGAATTGGTTGTCGAAATGCTTAATGCCATGTACCAAAAAAAAGAAAAAGATTATCAGTCAGTACTGTATTCAAGTGTAAACGTTTTAGATTTGTTGATACAAAGTTTTAAAAAACTACGCCATCATTCAATGGAAAAACACCTTGCTTTTGGCTATGACTTAGAAAAATTTTATCCAGAATTATGGCATGAACGTCAAATAATGCTAAGAGAGATGGATTTGAAATATATGGCACAAATGTTGCGCACAGGCATAGAACAAGGTATGTATCGTGAAGATTTAAATATCGAAGCAACATCTCTTTTATTAGCAAATCTAATTCCTAATATGTTGAAAGATTTAATGCAAATATCAATGAACACAGCGCAACGAGTAGATTTCATACTTGATATGTTGGTGCGAATGATTTGCAATGAAAAAGGAATGGAATACTACACTAATTTGAAAGCAGAAAATTGAGAGCACATATTTTTACCACTATACCCTACTTCATATTTTGAAAATATAATAAATTAATAAGTACATATAGATGAAAAAAAGATTTTTAAGTTTATTATGTGGAGCGTTATGCTGCTTCACAATGATGGCACAAACAAACAATTCGCCATCAGAATTGCGACTTTCGTTAGCAGAAGCTCGTGATTATGCATTGGAGCATAATCGCACATTGCAAAATGCCGACCTATCGGTACGTCAAGCTTATGCTGCACGTTGGCAAACAATCGCATCGATGTTACCTCAAGCTGATATGTCGCTTGGTTTGAATTATACCGATGGTAGTATGAAGTTTTCAATGGGCGAAGGCATGCAAATGGATCGCAAAATTGAAAACTTGGCAGGCTCGTTGGGCGTAAGTGCTTCTATCGCAGTGAATGGGCAGTTGATTATGGGTGCGCTCATCAACAATACAGCTATCGAAATGCAAGATATTAACAAACGCAGTTCAGAGCTTGATGTAGTGTCGAGCGTAGAGACCTATTACATAACAGCTCTTGCAATGGAGAAAACAGTTTCTTTGCTAGATAGAAGTATGGTTGATTTAGAAAAACTATACGAAATAACAAACCACTCTGTTTTAGCTGGTGTAGCAGAACAAACTACAGCCGACCAAATCAAAGTACAAGTGGCTAGTATGCGTAGCGCAATCAACTCTACAAAACGCTCTTTAGAAATGATTTATAATGCTTTAGCATTACAAATGGCAACTGGCGCTGATGTCAAACTAGTATTGACAGATGAACTTGATAATATATTAAATGTAGAAGAAGCATTAAATCTCCTATCGATTGATTTCAATTTGTCAAACAATTATGGCTATCAATTGGCAGAACAAAATGTGAAAATGGCAAAACAAAATGTCATTATGGCTGGTATGGCATACGTGCCAACACTTAGCGCATTTTATCAATACACTTCACCTAATAAATATTTTAAAGGTGAAGCTGCCATGGAGCAATCAATGGGCATTGTAGGTTTACAACTTTCAATTCCTCTATGGTCAAGCGGAAAACGTGCAGCTGGCATCACTGAAAAAAAATTAGCTCGCCAAGCAGCTGAAAACTCTCTAGCTGATGCAAAAGATGCATTAATGGTTCAGCACAAACAACTTCGCTATAACCTTTCTACCGCATACGAAGACTTTGATATGCAAAAACTTAACATAGATGTATCGCAACGTGTATTTGAAAGTACTTCTAATAAATTTGAGTATGGACATGCTTCTGCACTTGAACTCACAAATGCAAGTATGACATTGCTTACTGCTCAAAGCGACTACGTACAAGCTATTCTTAGCCTTGTGAATGCACAAATCGAGCTAAAAAAACTTTTAAACAAAAAATAGAATATAAATAAGTAAAACATAAATAAAATGAAAAGATTTAATTTAATTGCTACTATTGTTTTTGTGGCGTTGGCTATGACTTCATGTGGCTCTAAAGAAGATGCAAAGACTACAGATGCAACTGTAGAACGTATCGAAAAAGTGAAAGTACAAAAAATGGAAACCTCAACTATTACACGCGAGGTAGTACTTAGTGCAACTTTACAAGGTTATGAAACTCAAAATGTTGCTCCTTCAGTTACTGGTAAAATAGAACATATCTATGTAGAAGAAGGCTCTAAAGTACGTCAAGGCGACAATCTTGTGCGCATGGATGAGTTGCAGTATAAAACATCAAAACTTACATACGCTAATCTTGGCGTGGAATTAGCTCGCGTTGAAGCACTTTTGAAAACAGGTAGTGCTACTCAACAATCTTACGACCAACTTAAACTTTCGTATGATCAAACAGCAGAAAACATTGATTTCCTCGAAAAAAACACATACGTAAAAGCTCCTTTCGATGGTGTTATTTCTGCTAAAAACTACGAAGATGGAGAACTTTATAGCGGACAACCAATCTTAGTTCTTACACAAATCTCTACACTAAAAGCAGAAATCGCAGTTCCTGAACGTTTCTTCCCTATGGTGAAAACAGGCATGAAACTTGATATTCGTTCTGAAATCTATGGTCAAGACCAAGTATTTGCAGCAACAGTAGAACGCGTATTCCCAACAATCGACCCCGCATCGCATACATTCACTATTAAAGTGAAAATTCCTAATGGCAACGATATGCTCCGCCCAGGTATGTATGTAAATTCTACATTGTTCCTTGGACAAGAAGATGTTATCGTAGTACCTTATCAAGCAGTGCTAAAACTTCAAGGAGCTGACAACCGCTATGTTTATGTAAACAATAGTGGTGTAGCTAAATATGTGGCTGTCACACTCGGACAACGTTTCGACGACCAAGTAGAAATTATTTCTGACGAAATCAATGCAGGCGATGAACTTATCGTTGTAGGTCAATCTCGCTTGGTTGATGGCGTGAAACTTGAAATTGTAAAATAAAAAACAATTTGAAAAATTATGAGTATATATAAATCGGCGATTAACAGTCCTATCACCACCGCATTGGTGTTTGTGGCTGTGATGATATTAGGCGTATTTTCATATATAAAATTGCCTATTGACCAATTTCCAGAAATGGAGCCTCCATATATCTCGGTTATGACCTCTTATGCTGGTGCCAATAGTTCGGAAATTGAAACAAACGTGAGTAAGTTGCTCGAAAATAGTCTTAACTCAGTAGAGGGTTTGAAAGAAATTACCTCTACAAGTAAAGACAACCTCTCGCTCGTTACACTTGAATTTGAATGGGGCTATGAACTTGACGAGGCGGTAAATGACATACGTTCATCAATCGACATGGTGTACGATAGGCTACCTGATGGTGTGAGCCGTCCATTGATTTTCAAATTCAACACATCGTCAATGCCTATTATGCAATATGCAATTACGGCAGAAGAAAGTTATCCAGGTTTGGAAAAAATTCTTGACGACCAAATGATCAACGTATTGAACCGCATCGACGGTATCGGTAACTTGTCATTAGGTGGTGCTCCAAAACGTTATGTATATATTGATCTCGACCCTCAAAAACTTGATGCTTACGGATTATCAGTAGAGCAAGTAGGTAATGCCGTTAGCGCAAACAACCTCAACTTGGCATCAGGTTCAGTAAAAATGGGCAAAGAACAATATCAACTTCGCGTGCAAAGTGAATATCTCGAAAGTCACGAGATGAATAATGTAGTAGTAACTACAACTGCTGCTGGCAAACAAGTCTATGTGCGCGATTTAGCAGAGGTACGCGATACTATTAAAGACGTAACCCTCGACGAAAAAATCAATGGTAGCGACGGTGTGCGTCTTATCGTAATGAAACAATCAGGTGCCAACACTGTGCAAATTGCAGAAGATGTTCGCGCTGAATTAGCTAAAATCGAGAAAAACTTACCTCCAGATATTAAAATCCAAAACATCTACGACTCGTCAACAGAGATCCAAAATGCCATCAATGGTTTGATTGAATCTGTAGGCTATGCATTGTTATTTGTGGTGTTGGTGGTATTGTTCTTCCTCGGGAAATGGCGTGCTTCGCTCATTATTTCTGTAACAATTCCAATTTCGTTGCTCGTTGCCTTCATCTATTTGTTGATGACAGACAGTTCGCTCAACATCATCTCTCTCTGTTCGCTCAACGTGGCTATTGGTATGGTGGTGGACGACGCCATCGTAGTATTGGAAAACATTACAAAACATATCGAACGTGGCTCTAACCCTCGTGAAGCATCTATCTATGCAACTAATGAGGTATGGGTATCGGTTATTGCAACAACACTCGTTATCGTGGCAGTATTCGTGCCATTGACTATGATTGGTGGTCAAGCAGGTATCTTATTCAAAGAGTTAGGTTGGATTGTAACAATCGTATGTTCGGTTTCTACAGTTGTAGCTATTACACTTACACCTATGCTTTGCTCTAAATTGTTGAAAGCTCGCAAAGTGAAAGTAGACGAAAAAGGTCACCTTATCAAAGAAGAACAACACAAAGGTCTATATCAAAAATATGTAGTATCATTCCTCGATAAAATTGACGTATGGTATGCTAACATCCTCCGTTGGTGTTTGAATCATAAAACAGTTACAATTTTCGTTCTTTTGATTTTCTTTGGCGTGTCATTGATTCCAGCCCTTACAGGCAAAATTGGTACTGACTTCATGGCTCAACAAGATACAGGTCGTATGAGTGTAACAATTGAGTTACAACGTGGTACGCGTGTAGAAGAGTCAATGCGCATGGCTCGTTTGTTGGAACAAAAAATGACAGAAGTAGCACCTGAAATTATTTTGATTTCTACATCAGTAGGTGCCGACGACGAAGGTGGTATCAGCTCTTTGTTCACATCATCAACCAACAACAAGATTTCGATGACCGTTCGTTGCCCTAAAAAATGGGAACGTGAACGCACAATTTGGCAAATTGCCGAATCAATTCGTGGTGTATTAAACGAAACTCCAGAGGTTATCAACTATACAGTTTCCACTTCATCAGGTATGGGTGGTGGCTCATCTAACAACGTAGCAGTCGAAATCTATGGTTACGATTTCAATACAACCAACCTTTTGGCTGAAGATTTGAAAAATAAATTCAAATCTGTAAGCGGTGCTCGCGACATCAATATCGACCGTCAAGAAGACCGTGCCGAATTGCAAATTATCTTTGATAAAGAAAAACTTGCTCGCCATGGATTGTCGACATCAGCAGTTTCGATGTATGTGCGTAACCGTGTGAATGGTTTGATGGCAGGCTATTTGAAAGAAGACGGTGAAGAGTATGATATCATCGTTCGTCTTCAAGAAAAATATCGCGATAGTATGACCGATATCGAAAACTTCACACTTGTAGATGCAATGGGTCAACGTGTGAAACTTAGCGAATTGGCAGAGGTAGAAGAGTATTGGTGTCCACCAGAAATCAAACGTAAATCTCGTCAACGTATCGTTACAGTTTCAGTTACTCCAGAGGGTGTTTCGCTTGGCGAATTGGCAACATCAATCCAGACCGTTATCGACCAAACAGAGATTCCACAAGGCGTGAATGTGAACGTAGGTGGTACATACGAAGACCAACAAGAGACATTTGCCGACATGATTATGTTGCTCGTGCTCATCGTGTTGCTTGTATACATCGTGATGGCATCTCAATTTGAGGACTTCATGAAACCACTTATCATCATGACATCGGCAGTTATGGCAGTGCCAGGTGTAATTTGGGCATTGTTCATCACAGGTGCTTCGCTCGATATGATTGGTGCATTGGGTGTTATCTTGTTGATTGGTATCGTAGTGAAGAACGGTATCGTGCTTGTGGACTATACCAACTTAATGCGTGAGCGTGGTTACGAACTCAACGAAGCAATCGCACTTTCAGGTCAATCACGTCTTCGTCCGGTATTGATGACAGCCTTCACAACAATCCTCGGTATGGTGCCAATGGCATTGAGTAACTCTGAAGGTTCTGAGATGTGGCAACCACTTGGTATCGTAGTAATCGGTGGTCTTTTGGTGTCAACACTCGTGACATTGATTATCGTGCCTATCCTCTATGCTGTAACAAGCCGTCATGGCGATCGCAACAAAGAGGCTGAAAATCGCAAAAACTTCATCTTCATGCAAATCGACGAAAACGACGTGCCAGAAGAGAACTAATTGAAATAGTAAAAAACGAAGGAGCAAAAGGTTGAGGAGGCGTAAAAACTCCTCTCCACTCTCTCCTAATTCCACATTAAATATATGAAATCCGTATTAATAGTATTCAACCAAGCCAACACAGAACGAGTAGAATATATGCTCGATGAGTTGGGAATTCGTGGCTTTACGTTCTTCGAACAAGTTCAAGGTCGTGGAACTAACACAGGAGAACCTCGTCGCGGCACACACACATGGCCAGAGATGAACTCGGCAGTAATTACTGTAGTACCTGATGAGCATGTAGCAACATTACTTTCTGCAGTTCGCAAACTCGACCTTCGCAACCGCGAAATCGGTGTCCGCGCATTCGTTTGGAACATCGAACAAACAGTATAAACATAAATTGTATATACCTCTCGCAAACTCCGCCACTCCCAATGTGAGTGCGGAGTTTTTTTTGTTTTATGGTATAAATTTTGTTGTTTCAAAAAAAAGTATTAACTTTGCAATCTAAACAAATTTGTTTATTTTTCAATGAAAAACAAAATAGAAATATTAAAAGGATTACACCCTGGATTGTTTTTGCAGTATGAATTAGATAAGCAAAAGCTCAAGAGTGGAAAATTTGCAGTATCCATAGGAGAGCACCCTCAAACCTTAAGTGCAATCATCTGTGGACGCAGGTCTATGAATGTTCCTTTGTCGCTACGCATAGAAAAAGCACTCAATTTAGAAGAAGGATTATTAATGACATTACAAATTTATTATGATATCGCACAAGAAAAACATAAAATATCTCAAAAAAACAGACCTGATTTAACTAAAATTCGCACTACCCTATTTTGGGATACTTCATTAGAAAATATAGATTTCAATTTACACAAGCAGTACGTTATCAATAGAGTTTTTGAAAGAGGGACTAATGAAGAAATTCAAGAAATAATAAAATTTTATGGGCATGACGAGATAATAAAAAATATTCGCAAAAACATAAACTCTCCTTTTGAAACTACAATCAAAAACAACCTTAAAAAACATCTGAATTATGAAATTTAAGCCCTTACAATATCAAACCGTCAAACCCATTTTACATACAACTCTAGAGCGTTTAATGTCAATAGATGAATTTTCACCTTTCTCTCTTGTTGGCGGAACTTCATTATCATTGCGTTATGGCCATCGCATGTCGGATGATATTGACCTTTTTACAGATGCTCAATATGGAACTATTGATTTTCATCTATTACAAAATATTCTTCGTAAAAAATTCGCATATTGTCAAGGAGAATGTGGCGACAATGTCAGTTTCGGGGCTTCATATATGATAGGAAATTCTCAAAACGATTGTGTTAAACTTGATTTATATTATACAGATAATTTTATCAAACCAATAACTACGATAGAATCAATACGAATAGCCTCAGTAGGAGATATTATAGCAATAAAAATGGATGTAATATCTCGAGGCGGTCGCAAAAAAGATTTTTGGGATTTACACCTACTGCATAACAAATTTTCAATATCACAAATGTTGTCGCTGTATGAAAAACGCTATCCTTATGGAGCATCAACAGAAGAATGTATCATAGGATTAACAAATTTCAACCTTGCTGATAACGATCCTGATCCAATTTGCCTACAACACAAAATGTGGCAATTAATTAAATTAGATTTCATAGATTGGACTGCAAATTATTCAAAATAAACAATTTATAAAAATACACCTCTCGTAAACTCCGCCACTCCCAATATGAGTGCGGAGTTTTTTTTGTTATGCTGATTGATTTTGGATCTCAACTTTGCGAAATGAGCCATAGGCAATATTCTCAACTCGTTGCGAGGCAATAAACTCACGCAAATAGGTGTCAGTAGTACGAATGCTAATATTCAATGTCTTCCCAATATTGACTAACTCTTTGCGTGAAAATTCATTAGGCATCATTTGCAGTAAATCTGCCTTTTGTTTCTCCTTCAGAGAATGTTGTTTTGATGCCTCTGCTCCTTCTGGCAAAGATGAGTAAAATTGCATGGCATGTTGCAATAGCGATTTTGCAATAGTAAGTGCAGCATCGAAAGTTTTATTAGTACAAGTGATAGTCGCAGGCAAATATTTGCAATTTTCCAAATTTAACGCATTAAGGATCATAGCAATGCGATAAGTAATAATGCCCATACGACGAATAGAGGCAGTGAAATTATCATCGTTGATAAGCGACTCTTGTATGCCATTAAAATATTGATTAAAAAGTGTTTTTTGCTTATTCGTAAACTTAAACTCAATTGGTTGCTCCAAACAGCGTAGGCGTTTATACAGTTCATAAATGCGATTAGCAAGTAGCAAATAAGCCATGGTATTCGACTCATATTTCGAACTAAAAACATCGCTCCACGCATTATTCGATTCGAGATGTAAGATAGCAAAACGCGAAAAAAGTCCATTTTCAGCACTTGGAATTAGTTTGTGGCACTGCTTTGGCGTACCAGAAAGCACTACCGAGAGATGTGGCTCTCTGATTTCAATTCGTTCATTCTCTTTTCTGCGCAAATAACTGATAGGCTCATGGTGAAACGCCTTACGCAGACCATCTGAAAAATTACCAAAACTATTGCGCATAGCAATATTTAGCGTATCTGCTTCAGTCTCGAATATTAGACCATGCCCATTGTTGAGCGCAAGTTGTTTATAAATGGCAGTTGCGCTACTATTGGCAGGCAAAATAAGCGATTGCGCATCAGAAACCGCAAGTTGTTCTTGAATAATAGGTTTAATCAACCCCTTACACATATTGAGGCGACCCTTGCCCGCCGAAGCCTTAGCATTAACAAAAAGGTAAAGATTAGGAAAAACTCGGCTTTGATCATATATGCCATAAACATTAGGCAACGAAGCAGAAAGAGTCGTAATTGCCCCCATAAGCATCATATCCGCTTCGCCCGACGAAGCTGAATGGTTTACTACCGATTGAAGAATTTGAGGTAATTTGTCTTTTACCTCAAAAGCAAAATTAGGGATGGTTTTAGTTTTCATAAAAATTTGATTTTAGATGTTTGTATTTAACGTAAATTTTCATTAATTATTCGTACTTTTGTCTCTCACGGAACGCACGGAATACACGGAATTTTTTATTCTAAAAAGCTTAAAATTTACTACATTTTGTTAGGAATTCGCTCTTTGACTGCGTCAAAATCGCTCTACGGATAACACGGAATTCTTATATTGAACTGGCAATAAATTATTGCATGTGTTTTTTAGGTTAATTTATGGTAATTTGCGTTTGAAAAAATGATTTTAAGCAAAAAACTTTAACTGTGTATTTCTTAAAAAACTGTGCAAATATACAACATCCGAAAAGCGCGCTGACCGTTTTCTCGGGGTTTTCAGAAAATAATTTTCAAAATCGTTTGTATACTCCTGTAAATGAACAACAAAAAATTTCAAAAATTTTCATGTTTTTTTAAAACGTCATGGCCTTAAGGGTAACTTTGCAACCATTTTCACAGAATCAAAAGGTAAATCAATCCAGAAAACATGTCTATTTTTTCAGGAAAAACACACCGATTCTTCGAAAAAACGAGGAGTTGCAAAGTTAACAAAGTCAAAAAAACTCGATTAACACACTGATAATCTTCTGTTTATAAACAAAACTCCATTTCGTAGCATCTACATCACAAATTAGCATTTCAACTAATAATCAACACTTTAACTGAACTTTGCAACTTTGCAATTGCAAAGTTATCTTTGTTTTGTGGACTTTGCAAATGGGGGTGTAATGATGACCGTTTTCTTCGGTGCAGTTTGCTTGCACCTTGCTTGAGGGAAGAGGAAATTGTTGGATGTTTGTAGTGGCTAAAAATAGTTGTTAGAAAATTTTGCATAGAAGAGGAATAAATGCTATATTTGCATGTTCTTATATTTTGTGCGCAGGTTAAAATGTAAAATATTAAATAACAAGCATATAATTATTTTGTTGATATTTAAAAATCTCAAAAAGGTGTAAAAATAGCATTTATAAAATTTGTTTGTATGAAAAGAGTATTGTATTTATTGGTTATTGTGCTTTTGGTTTCTTGTGTTAATAAGAAGCAAACTCAGCAAAAGAGAGAGATTCGGACAGATATTCCGAAAGAGTTAGAAACACGATTTTTCGATTCACATGAAAAATTATATGAGTATTTATATGCTTCAATCGACTCTGTGAATAGAAAAAACTTGCCTGAGCGATGGTTTATTTTGCCAGAGCATTGCCAAGGTAATGTGCAGTTGGAGCGTTTGGTAGATGTGTATAATGCATTTGCAGTGGTGTTTGAATTGCGCAATATTGTAGAAGAATGTTCTCGTTTTTTGATTGAGCAAAATGAAAAAATAGAACATATTGATTGTGGAGTGGTTAAGAATGAATCTATTGTAGTATTGCTCGAAGATGTAAAAGCAAAAGCATTGACATTCAGCAATGATTATGAAAATCAAGAAAAAGAAGAGGCTTTTTTTGATGCATTTTGGGAAGTAGGAGAGGCTATAACAGTGGAGTTCAATCTCAAGACATTTACTGATTTGACAGAAGAGGAATATTTTGAGCGAATGAATCATGCCAATTTTGTACCAGAAATTGATTCATTGAGCAGTTTTGTTTGCTCTGGCGATAGTGCTTATTTGATGGATCGTCTTTGGAGTATTGCAGAATGTGAGAATATCATAGCAAAGAGCATTCACGCACAACTCTATCTTTATGCCGATGCAAACGCTGGTAGTGAGTTTTTGCCAGTATTAGAATATTTGATGGAGCAAAAAGAGGCGAATCCACTTGCATCGCTTATTTGGAGATATTGGCGCTGTCGTTATCAACCAATGATGGGAGGTTTGTCGCGCGATTCTGAAATTTATAACGATTATTATAATGCTCGAAGATTAGAATGTGCAAAAGCCTTATTTAATCATATCGAACAAAATCCAGAGGATGGAATAATGATAAATGAATTCTTGCAATTAGCAACGACTGTTGATATATATCGATATGGCGAGTTTGCTTTTGGTAATCAATCAGCCACAGAAGAGCATGCACTCTTGCCAATGTGTGGCATGGCGGACGAAGAAGAGGAGTAATAATATTTTGAATAGATAGAAGAAAAAGGTTGACTTCGAGGTGTGAAGTCAACCTTTTTTGTTAAGGTGAAATAAGTGATTTATAATTTTGATAATTCATCGAGTAAGGCGGGACGACGAGGGATGCGAGCTTTTTGTTCTTCTATGATTTTGTTGGCTTCTATTTTGCCTCCATGTTTAATTAATTTTCGAAGTAGCTTAACTCCCTCACAATATGCTTTGCGGTTTGAGGCTTGCTCTAAAAATTGTTTTACGCATGTCGCATAGAGCAAGATGAGTTCGTCTTTGTATAGAGACCAAACTTCGAGAGGAGCATTGTCAAGGTTGTAGATTGATGAGTTAGTTTGTAGGTATTTTATGTATCTATCCCACATTTTTTCTTGAGCATAAAGGAATAAAATCTTAAACTCGTCTCGATTTTTAGATGCCTTCTTTATTAAAGATTCAACAAAATATAGCCATTCATCATTAGGAGTAATTGATTTCATTAGGTCGTACATTTCCTTTGTAGAATGGTCGTCTTTAGTGTAACTTTTACTTTCGAAAAAGAAATATTGGGCTAACTTAAGTGTGTTAGTTTTGTCGTTTTTGTGTTGGTAGGTCTTCAATTCCCATTTGCGCCACTCGTTTACAAGTCCGAGAAATTTCGAGTCATTTGAGACACCCCCTTTAGCCAAGCGAAGAACCTCGTCGTGATTCTTTTCATCCCAAGCCAATTGTAAGAGTTTTCTGCGAAAATCGGGATTGTCGATATTTTCATACATAAATTGGCGTTGTTGTTCGGGAGAACTAAATTTTGAGATAATTTCAAGTTTGTGATTTAGTGCAGTTTGCTTGTCGTATCTAATACCCCATTCGTCATCAGGGGTATTTATTATATTATCAAGTAGTTGAATTATACAGTTTTATTTTTCGGTGGTGTCGGCAAACGGTGTAGCCATTTGGAGCCAATTCCACCACCAGCCCCAACCTTTGAGAAGTTCCTCTTCAAAATGAGATATTGCGATGTTAAATATTTTAGATTTTATATTTTCGGGCAAAAGATTGTTATCGCATAGTTCTTGCCATTTATAGAAACATTCATCAATAATGCCCCCAAGTTGACCAGCGCTGTCATCGCCACAATTTATAATATCATTGCCAACAGATGCAATTCCGTCAAGGACGGCAATGGCGACATCCCAGTTTTGTTTTATTATAGCGTCTTCTGCTTCGTCGAGAATTTTGCATATAGCCCGATTTAGAGCAAAAGTTTCGTTATATTCTACAAATCCATATCTACCGGCGAAGCTATTGAGTATCTTTTTGGCACGTTTTTGATAATCAGATACCTTGGGAGCAAAAATTGTTCCTGCGCCGATAGATAGAAAACGTTGAGCAAATTGTTCGTCATAGGCGCACTCTTTCCGAATAAACTCGCAAAGTTGTTGCTTGTCGAGTTTAGAGAGTAATAATTCTATGTTGTTAGTTGTTTTTGTTTTCATAGATTTAAGGTTCAGGAGTTGGATTTATGGTGTAAAGGTAGGTATATTTTATGGAATATGCAAATTATATTGGCATAAATGTGAATTGTTTGATGAAATGCCACAAAACACTCAATAGAATACATCAAAAACACAAAGTGAAATACCACAAAAATACTCAACAAAACGCCACAAAAATACTCAATGTAATGATTGTTTTAGAAATAAGAAGTCGGAATTTTTTATGCTTAAAAACATAAAAAATATGTTAAGATAAATTTTGTGTAATTAAAAATAATTCATATATTTGCCATTGCTGATTCCATGCCGGGGCAGTCTGCCTTACGAATGGGTGGGATTGGCAGACATATAAAAAATG
>JAFYSF010000070.1 GCA_017559505.1 Paludibacteraceae bacterium
AAAAACTAACGCCGAAGGGTCTGTCTTTAGTGTCGAGATTTTGCAAAGCAAAAGCAAGACCTTTATGTCAAAAAAGAAAGTTATGTTCTTATGTCATTCTGTCTAAAAAACTAACGCCGAAGGGTCTGTCTTTAATGTCGAGATTTTGCAAAGCAAAAGCAAGACCATTATGTCAAAAAAAAAGTTATGTTCTTATGCCATTCTGTCTAAAAAACTAACGCCGAAGGGTCTGTCTTTAATGTCGAGATTTTGCAAAGCAAAAGCAAGACCATTATGTCAAAAAAAAGTTATGTTCTTATGTCATTCTGTCTAAAATAATAAATCAAATGTCATGAAAAAACTAATAGCCTTAATATCAATCATTCTTTGCTCATTCGCACTACATGCCGAAACCAAAGAAAACCGCAAAGAGAATCCGCACGAAATCCATATCGGCATAGCCGACGACCTCATTCAGCGAGGATTCGAATCCAGAAAAAGTGGCAATCTCAGCCTACCCAATGCAATAGAAGGCTACCGACAAACAGGCTTCGAAGACCACAACTATCGCAGTACGGGGCACCTCTATGTCGAGTACCAATATCGCTTCAACCACTGGCTCAGCGTAGGCGCCAACTTCGACACACGCACATCGCTCTGGAAGAGAACCGATTACTCAATTTGCGAATTTGAAAGCGTAGTAAACACAGAAAACCACCACTGCTTAGGCTTAGCCCTCATACCAACGGTGCGATTCACATACTTCAATAGCCAATACGCAAGTCTCTATGGCTCAGTGGGCATAGGCGCACACATGCAGATATACGACAACACCATCGAGGCCATACTCCCTATGTTCGACGTCTGCTATTTCGGTGTCAGTCTTGGCAAGAAACATTGGTTCTGCGACCTCGAATTCGGCCTCGCCCCATTCCCCTTCCTCCTCGACCGCCTCTACCGCTTCAACATCGGATACAGATTTTAAATTAACAACCTATAAAACACCGTACTACTATGAAAATACGCATTATTATTGGTATTACATGCCTATTCATAATCGCAACATTTGGCTCGTGTATATATAGTGACCCTTTTATTTGGGTAAGTCCTATGCGTTGCATTAGAGGCGAAATTATAGATTCCAACACAAACAAACCTCTCTCTGACATAGATATAACCACACCAGAAAAAAATAATATTGTGCACTCAGATTCTGCTGGGGTATTTCATATTCACTTAAAAACTAAAACAGAATACACACTCATAATCAACAATACAGCCGACTATGGTTATTCACAAAAAGACACTGTAATACTCGATTCGCTCTATCAAGGAGAAAAAATAATAATCTATCTTACCAAACAACAATAAAACTCAATGCCATGAAAAAACTAATCACAATCACAATAGTGTTTTTTTGCTCTTTCGTAGCATTTGCCGAAACAAGAGAAAACCGCAAAGAAAACCCTCACGAAATCCGTATCGGTATAGCCGACGACCTATTCCTTCGTGGATTTGAAAATATCACAACCAACGACTTCAAACTGCCTACACCACCAAAAGGCTACCGCCAAACAGGCTTTCAAGACCACAACTACCGCAGTACAGGTCACCTCTACATAGAGTATCACTACCGCATCAACCACTGGCTCAGCGTAGGTGCCAACTTCGACACACGCACATCGCTCTGGAAACGAACCGACTACTCTATTTGTGCGCTCGAAAGCATCACAAGCACCCGCGACCAATACACCTTAGGGTTGACCTTGATGCCAACCGTGCGCTTCTCATACTACAACACCCCTTACGCAAGTTTCTATGCCTCAGTGGGCGTAGGCACATATATGCGGATGTACGAAAACTATATCGAGACAATACTCCCAGTGCTCGACGTTTGCTACTTTGGCGTGTCGCTCGGCAAAAACCATTGGTTCTGCGACCTCGAACTCGGCGGAGCCCCAATCCCCTTCCTCCTCGACCGCCTCTTCCGCTTCAACATCGGCTACAGATTCTAAATTAACAACCTCTAAAACAATACAATTATGAAAAAGCTAAATCGTTCAATCCTACGCAAAATAAATTATTGCATCGGATTCATACTATCACTATTCGGATTGACCACATTCATGTCGTGTGAATATGGAGTGCCTCCCGTAACCGCAGAATATGGAGTTCCTCAAGCTGATTATCAAATATCTGGTCGTGTGGAGAATGCTCAAAAGAAAGGCATTCAGGGCATAAAAGTATATATGAAAAGTGCGATGAATTACGATTACGATACATTCGAAGGGAATCCTTTTGTTGCCGACACAACCACTACTGATGGGGCATTTGCTATCAATTGCAGAGAATTCCCAGAGCGAGAAATTTGGCTCGTCGCCGAAGATATCGACTCCACCGAGAATGGCTCATACAAACGTGATTCTGTGCTAATCACACCTGAATTCAAAGATGTAGCAGGCAGCAATTGGCACCACACTACCGTTGTAAACGACGTAATCATCACCCTCGAAGAAGAAAAAGAACAACCCCTAAACTAATATAATTATGAAAAAGCTAAATCGCTCAATACTACGCAAAATCAATTACTGCTTAGGGTTCATACTATCATTATTTGGTCTTGCAACATTCTCATCTTGCGTGAGTAAATATGGCTGTCCAATAGTTGAAGATATGTATGGCACACCTTCTGCTGAATTTCATATTTCAGGACGAGTAGAAAACAAATTAGGCAAAAGCATTGAAGGCATAAAAGTGTCTGTCTATAACCAGCAAAATCCATTGGACACAACCAACACTGACGGCTCATTCAAAATAGACCTCTACAACCACTGGCCAGAAGAAGAAATTTCACTAATTGCCAGCGACGTAGATTCCACACAAAATGGGCATTACAAAACTGACACTATCTACATCTCCCCTGAGTACCAAAAAGACCCAAACAATAGTTGGAATCAAATAGCCAATATCGACAACGTAGTCATCACCCTCGAAGAAGAAAAAGAAAAATAACCCCTAAATAAATACGACTATGAAAAAAATTCAGAAAACTTATTTGCGTATAGTCAACAAACTCATCGCAATCATAGCAGCTTTCACTGGCTTACAAGCTTGTGGCTTAAGCATTACACCAGGATACGCCCCACCAGCTCCGCTCCCTATTGCCGAATTCTCAATTTCAGGTAGAGTCCAAAATAAACTAAATGGACCTATTCCTTTTATACAAATAGACATTGAAACAGAAAACGATTTAACAAATGAAAACAAAGACGATAAGGAACTCCCTCTTAGATTTCATTGCAACGAATTAGGTGAATTCGACATACGATATCAATTTCATGAAAACTCTTTTAAATTTTACGATGGCGATCAATTTTGTCCACCCAAAAAAATAGCTTTAATATTCGAAGATATAGACAGCAATAAATATGGTGCGTTCAAAACAGACACTGTTATGGTTCCTTTAGAATTTAAACAAGATTCTACATCTTTCCCTAATGGTGTAGCCAAAGTAACCGATTTAGTAATCACCCTCGAAGAAGAAGAAGAACAAGATAAAGAAGAATCAACAAACTAAAAAATCTTGTCCTCCTGTCTTCATGTCTAAAAATATAACCAAAAAAATACAACATGAGTAAACTATCAATCAAACAACGACTTGCGCTCAATCTTTGGTCGCGCTATATATCTAATCAAGCAAAAATTCCAGAATTACGTCAACTATTTTGGGAGTCAACCCTACGTTGCAACCTCAAATGCCGCCACTGCGGTAGCGACTGCACCGCCACTGCTGGGCTGAAAGATATGCCTTTCGCCGATTTCCTAAAAGTGATTGACAGCATAACGCCTCACGTCAACCCTAACAAAGTACTGATAATCATATCGGGAGGCGAGCCTTTGATGCGCAAAGACCTCGAAGATTGCGGACTTGAACTCTACCGCCGTGGTTTCCCTTGGGGCATGGTGTCGAACGGACTATTCATGACCCCTGAGCGTTTCAATTCACTCATGGATAGCGGTTTGCGCTCTTTGACCATCAGCCTCGACGGTTTCGAGGAGGACCACAACTGGATGAGAGGCAATCCTAAGTCGTTCGAATGCGCCGTGCGTGCCATAAAATTGGCTATTGCCGAGCCTACTTTGGCGTTCGATGTGGTTACATGCGTCAATCCTCGCAACTACCCATATCTCGACAAAATGGCTGATTTCCTCGCCTCTATAGGCTTGAAACGCTGGAGATTATTCACAATATTCCCATCAGGTCGTGGCAAAGACCCCGAACTGCAAATAACTGACGAGCAATTCCGTGGGCTCCTCGACTTCATCGTGCGCATGCGCGAAACGAAAAAGATTCACGCCTCATTCAGTTGCGAAGGCTTCCTCGGCGAATATGAAGGCAAAGTGCGCGACCACTACTACACCTGCCAAGCCGGCTTGTCAATAGCCTCAGTGCTTTGCGACGGTAGCATATCGGCATGCACCAGCATCCGCAGCGACTACCACCAAGGCAATATCTACAAAGACGACTTCTGGGAAGTGTGGGAAAACAAATTCGAACCATATCGCAATCGCGAATGGATGAAGAAAGACGAATGTGCCGACTGCAAAGTGTGGAAATTCTGCAAAGGCAACGGCATGCACCTCCGCGACTCTGACGGAAAACTAAAACTCTGCAACTACAAAAAACTGTACAAAGACAAATAAAAAAACAGTACCCTCTCCTTAGGTGCATCATAGGATAACCATACCTGCACCCTACCCACACCCTCAAAAAATCCACACAAAACAGATAAAAAAACAACAAAATATTCAAAAAAAAGCACTATCTTTGCATACATAATAATACGGAGCCTTATCTGCTCATCAAAGCACAAAAAATAGGCTCCACTATTGGTGTGAGAAAATTCATTAAATACCTAATAGCCATCATATTTGCAGTTGCACTTATGGATGGCTCTATCAAATCGGATTCTATCAACATAGAGAATTCGGTCGGGGATTTGACTACTGAATTTGTAACCTCGCACACCGATTTTTCGATTTTCGACTCAGCCATACACAGTTCACGACAAGTTTCCCCTATCAGCACATCGCATTTGCAAAACTCGTCGCAAAGAGCCAACAACAGTCATCGCAAAAATCACACATTCATCAAAGCTGGTAAAATCCTTAACACCAGCGTAATCAATTCTATACAAAACAACTCCCAAACCCACTATTCCTGCCTCACCAAACCTACTCATCGATTGATTAGTTTTGGTAAGCTTATTATTTAGTTTTATTACTGAAAATTAAGCATTTCCCCATTTTTTTCAGAGGGAATGCCTTTCTTGGTATATATACAAACTAAATAATAAAACAATGGAATACATAATTCTCGTTATTTCCTTAGTTGGCATCGTATTAGGTGCCGACTTCTTGGTTGCGGGCGCAGTCTCTATTGCTCGCAAATTCAAAGTTTCAGATTTCGTAATTGGAGCAGCAATCGTAGGCATAGGCACGTCTATGCCCGAACTCGTAGTTAGCTTCATTGGAGCGTTAAAAGGCAATGCCGATGTCGCAATCGGCAATGTTGTAGGCTCAAACATTTTCAACATATTAGGCATTCTTGGCGTCACCGCCCTATTCTTCCCCATAGCCATCAACAAAGAGAACATGAAATTCGAAATACCCCTCTGCATCGGTATTTCAATACTTCTCATACTCTTTGCTTTCAATTTCTTCAACGGAAACACAGCTTGCATAAGTCGCATTGATGGCATTTTACTACTAATTGTCTTCATCGGCTTCATGTGGTACTCTTTCCATCGCGACAAGCAAAACGCCTCTGCATCAACAACCTCAGAAGATGCACCCAAAGAGAAAACACCACTCTGGCTTGCTGTTATAAAAGTGGTTGGTGGACTTGCCGTACTCATAACGAGTTGCGACTTTTTCGTGGATAATGCAGTACAAGTGGCAAAATCATTCGGTGTCAGCGATGCAATAATTTCACTAACACTCATTGCTTGTGGCACTTCGCTACCCGAACTTGCAGCCTCTGTCGCCGCTGCCATCAAGAAAAACACTCAATTGGCATTAGGCAATATCATTGGCTCTAACATATTCAATATCTCTCTTATTCTCGGAGTAAGCTCACAAGTAATGCCTCTCACTTCGGCAGGTATCACCTATGTTGACTACATTGTTATGATTGCCGCCACCATACTCACACTCTTATTTGGCTTCAAAGGCAAAATAGGCAGACTTGGCGGTACATTCATGTTCATCTGCTTCATTCTCTACAATATTTATTTAATAAATTGATAACTGAACGGACGCACGAACCGTGCGTCCCTACACTATAATTACTACACTAAAATGGGTATATTACAAATTTTCACACTATTAGGGGCATTAGGCATGTTCCTTTATGGCATGAACCTTATGAGTTCAGGTCTTCAAAAAGCATCTGGCGACAAACTACGTAGCTTCTTGTCTGCCATGACATCCAACCCTCTCAAAGGGGTACTAACAGGACTTGGTATTACATCCTTAATTCAATCATCATCAGCCACAACCGTAATGGTTGTCAGCTTTGTAAATGCAGGTCTACTCACTCTTTCACAAGCCATTGGCGTCATAATGGGAGCTAATATCGGTACTACGGTAACTGCTTGGCTTGTTGCTTGGCTCGGCTTCAAAGCCGACATATCTATACTTGCCATTCCGCTAATGCTATTCGGCTTTTTATTCTCCAATTCCAAGAAAAATCAACGTCAAAACATAGGAGAACTTATCGTAGGGTTCTGCCTTCTTTTCCTTGGACTTTCATTTATGAAAGAGTCAGTACCCGACCTCAACGAAACACCACAAGTATTGGAATTTGTAAAAACTTGGGCAAGCCATGGTTTCGGGTCAGTACTCATTTTCCTCGTTTTCGGCACAATCCTCACCTTAGTGCTACAATCGTCATCAGCCACTATGGCAATCACACTCATCATGCTCAGTATGGGTTGGATTCCTTTCCACATGGCGTGCGCTATGGTACTTGGCGAAAATATTGGTACTACAATCACTGCCAATATCGCAGCATCAGTTGGTAATACACAAGCCAAACGAGCCGCTATGTCGCACACAATATTCAACGTATTTGGTGTTATTTGGGCATTAATATTTTTCAAACCATTTTTATCACTTGTTGGCTTAATCATCGAACTATTTGGCTTACCTAATCCTGCTACTGAGGGATTTACTGTAACAGGTCCGAACACGGAAAGTAGTGTTGCCGCCCTATATGGACTATCAATGCTACACACACTATTCAACACCATCAACACATTCATACTCATTTGGTTTACAAAAGTGATTGAAAAATGCGTGGTATGGATTATAAAAACGCCTAAGAATCAAGACCAAGAAGCCTTCCGCCTCAAATACATCTCAGCAGGTCCTATCACCACACCCGAACTTGCGACAGAACAAGCATTTAACGAGATTATCCATTTCGCCCAAATCTCAAGAAATGGACTCAAATATGCTCAGTCTGCTATTTCTGAGGCTAATTCTGACAAATTCGAAGAACTACGAGGCAAATTAGTGAAATACGAAGAGATTTCAGACAGAATTGAATATGAAATTGCGGCGTTCTTAAATGCCGTATCAGCAAGTGGCATCAGCGAGGACACCTCTGTGAAAATCAAGGCTATGTACAAAATTATTGGCGAATTAGAATCACTTGGCGATTCAGGCGAAGCCATCAGTCGCATCCTATCACGCCGAAACATACATAAGAAAACCTTCGATTTTGAAACTATTAAAAAGCTTGACAATATGGTAGAAGAGGTGGATAGAGCATACGAAGCAATGATAACCAACCTAACATTAGCACATAAAGGCTCTTTAGTTGAAATATCTAATGCCTACAATGCCGAAGACCGCATCAATAGCCTGCGCAATCTGCTCCGTGACACAGAAATAGAAGACATCGAAGAAAACAAAAAGAACTATCAAACAAGCGTTTACTACATGGATATAGTAAATGAATTGGAAAAAATGGGCGACTTCATAATTAACATATCTCAAAACCTCGAAAGAGCATTTACCCAAAAATAAAGAAATAGGCTGAGCCATGGCTCAGCCTATTTTTATGTCATGGGAATCACTTCTCGCTTATCACTTCCTCATTTTCCACTACTAACTCCTCATTACTAATTTCCTCCTCATTTTCAATCAAATCGCCCAAGAAAAAACGGCTAAACAACCCATCAATATCTAAATTAAGTTCGGTGCCTAATTTCTTCTTTATCGCAGAACGACGGCAATAATATGTACCATCTTGAACGCACAAAATACGACATATATCCTTGGAATTAAGACCAATAAAGTCGAGGAACATATATGTGAAATCCATATTCGAAAGCTGAGGATAAGTAGCTTTCAGGTTTTCGTATAACGAACGGCTAATAACCTTCACCATATCGGGATTTGCCAACACAATAGAGGCATACGTATTTTTACAAACATCCGACACAGCATACAATTTCTGAGTTTGCTTTTTGGTAATATCCACCAACTCCTCATTCTTCACCTCCAACTCCTCTTTGGCGTGTTTCAACTCTATATGCTTGATTCTATTGCGTCGAATAATGCGCACAAGCCAAATAATCAGTGCAATACCACCGATTGCGACCAAAACAAAAATCAAAGCCAACAACATAGTGCGATAATGTTGCAACTCAATCTGTTGGTTATACAACTTTTTGTCATATTCGCCATTAACACGAGCAATCTGCTCGTCTAATATTTGCACAGCGTGCTGCTGATAAATACTAAACGCCGAATCATAAACCGCCAATGCTCGCTCAAAATCGTCTTTTTGCGAATAATAGACCGCCATATTATTATAATACTGAAATTCAAAACCCTTTGCTCCCCTCAATTTTTCAATATAAATATATGCAGAATCCACCTGACCATTAACTAAATAAATCGTTGCCAAAGCATCGGCATCACGCACATACCCCACACGTTTATAGAACGGCAATATCATATCTATCGCCGAATCAGGCTCCAACTGATTTATGAATTTTATTGCAAATCGCGCTTTTGTCTTCTCCACCATCAGTGTATCGCCTTGCAATACGAAATTTTCCACCGCTCGATTGCGATAAATAGAGGCAGAATCTATATCAGTCTCTAAGTTCATCAACAACTTATAGCCCAAGCCCAAGAGATGCGAATCATTCCGACTATCAGCCCACGCCACCAAACACTCAGCGTAATAATTGCTCTGATGCGGATTATCGACAGCCAACACCCTACTCAAATAGTAATACAAACGACCAGCCATTTCATCCTCGTTGACAATATTCTGCTCGGCTATCTTCAATTCGTCTATCGCCTCAGAGTCGGCATTGATACTGTATAGTTTCGCCCCCTTTATCAATCGGCAAATAGCCTCCTGCTTATCATTGCCAACCAAGGCATAAACATCAATAAGACTATCGACCTCAGACAAAGAAATATTGGCATAATCCATACTCACCACCTTGTCGTATAGCGATGACAACAAAACATCAGCTTGCTCTACATTTACTTTTTGCTTATTGCTACAAGCAACAAAAAACAAGACTATTGCAATAAAAATAGAATTTTTTAGCATCATAATTCCACTATTTTAGGGGTAAAAATTCATAATTATAGATTCGGGTGCAAATATAACACTTATTTTTTATATAAGAAAATATTCTCGCAATTTTATTATAGTACTTACAATCAAAATATTAAAACTTTTAGAATCTATAATTTTTTTGCGAAAATTTTTCTTTCTCAAAAATTGCATTTTTATATATTCGAAATTTTGCCACCCCCAATTTTTATATTACCTTTGCGCCCGCTATCAAAAAGAGAGCGTAATTTGCACATAAGGTTATAGTATATTTATCCTATATTTATAGTATATTTATGGTATATTTATAGTATATTTATCCTATGTTGTAGGTAAGGAGCAGGGAGCAGGGAGTAGGGAGCAGGGAGTAGGGAGGAGGGAGGAGGGAGCAGGGAGCAGGGAGTAGGGAGCAAGGAGTAGGGAGTAGGGAGCAAGGAGTAGGGAGCAAGGAGTAGGGATATACAGATTAGAGTGCATTTTATATTAAACTGACTTAAATAGAGTTAACATTAGTTAAAAATAAGGGGGGGGGTAATTTTTATCAATAATTTTTTGTAACTTTGCATACTCAAATTCTTATTGATAAAAAAAACACTACCATCTAATTATTAATAATTTACCAAAAGAAATGAAACGTTATTTTTTATTATTATTGATTGCTGCTTTGACACTAAATTTTGCCACAGCAACCGAAAATCAAAGCACAAACACTTTGAAACATTCAAGCTTATTGAAAAAAGGCAACGATAGATTTGCCATCAAAGCACAAGGATTTATGGGATTTTATGTGGACAGACAGCCACATATCAACAAACTCGACCCAAGTGCACCTACGGGTTTGATGTTAGGTATAGAATTTCCATCTTTACAACAATTGCCATGGCAACAATACTTACAAAATCCAACCGTAGGATTAGGTATAACATATATGAATTTAGGTTCAGAAATGTTGGGACATGCGGTGGCAATGTATCCATATATATTACTAAATTGTGTGCGCACAGAACACTTTGAAATGAAAGTGAAATTGGCACCTGGATTGGCTGTGGTGAGCGAACATTGGTACACACAAAAAGACACTGACTACGACCACTATTATGACCCAACAACTAACACTATTTTCGGTTGTTATCTCAATGCATATCTCAACGCAGGTTTAAATCTTAACTTTCCTATAACCCGTAACTTTGCAATCAATAGCGAGATTGGTTTTATACACCTCAGCAATGGTCGCACTTGCATGCCTAACGTGGGCGCAAATATATTTTATGGCGGTGTAGGTATGGTGGCAACAATCAATCCAGAAAAAGAAGAACGCACACCCATCCAATTCCCAAACTTGCCATATAAATGGAGTTTGAATGTAACTGCTGCAGCAGGAGCTCAAGCATCACAAATCACTGATACACATAAATTCCTCATCGCATCGTTCCACACAGGCGCAATATATAACGTGTGCAATTGGTATGGAGTTGGTTTAGGCGCAGATGTTTTCTTTAATGATGCGATTGATAGAAACACTACTCGCAATTTATATAGCAAAGACAGCAGAATTAATTACACCACAAAAGATAAAATACGCGTGGGTGTGAGTTTGAATAACGAATTCCAATTTGGCGCACTAACGGCTATTTTTGATTGGGGTGTATATATGTATAATCCATCCCGAAACTATTTTTACGACTATGTAAGAGATTATTGTAAAGATGGATTAGTGAAACGTCCGTTATTCTACAAGTCATTAGGCGCTGGTGTGGACGAGGCATTCCACTACTTCCGTTTCGGGGTGAAAGTTCGTGTATGGGACAATATCTATCTACAAGCAACAGCTAAGACACACATGCAAATTGCCGAATATGTTGAGTTTGGTGTAAACTATCAAATACCATTCCTACGAGAAGAAAAACGTGAAGAGGGGAAAAGTATAATTTTCCACCACAAAAAAGGATGGTGGGAGAAATAATAAAAAAAATAGGGGGTACCAAAGTAAAGGCACCCCCTATATTAAAACTATCTAATGGCTATTTTATGGGTTTCGCCATTTGAGACTACCAAATAAACGCCATAAGGCAATGTGATAACCGTAGATTGACCTATGTATATCACTCGTCCTGCTGTATCAATTACATAATAATTGTCAGTAGCTCCCTCAACATAAAGATTTTGATTTTGAGAGTAAACCACAAGCGATTGCTTACGAACAGTCTCTTCGCCAACACGCATATCTAATTCAAATTCAGCAACGAGAGTAATATCTGAAGTCAGAACAAACGTACGAGTTAAAGTGGTATCGCCATCGGACCAGCGTAGAAAATGATAGCCTTTATCAGGGATAGCTGAGATGGACACTTCTGTGCCATGATTATATTTTCCTGCACCTACAACAGTGCCGTTTTGACCAGATAATGTAACGGTGTAGACATTAATTGCAAATTCAGCAACGAGAGTAACATCTGAAGTTACAATGAACATACGAGTCAAAGTAGTATCGCCATCGGACCAACCAACAAAATGGTAGCCTTCGGCAGGTATGGCTGTAATAACAGCAATCTCTCCATAATGATATTCTCCTGAACCCTTCACCGTTCCATGTTCAGCCGACAATGTTACGCTATAAACATTAGCCGCAAATTCAGCAGTGAGGGTAATATCCGAAGTTACTACAAATATACGCATTGAAGCAGTATCGCCATCGGACCAACGAACGAAATGATAACCTTCGGCTGGCGTAGCAGTAATAGTAACCACATCGCCATGTTGATATTTTCCTGCACCTACAACTGTGCCATTTTGACCAGATAATGTAATGGTATAGACATTAATTGCAAATTCAGCAGTGAGAGCAATATCCGAAGTTACTACAAATATACGCATTGAAGCAGTATCGCCATCGGACCAACGAACGAAATGATAACCTTCGGCTGGCATAGCGGTAATAGTAGCCACATCGCCATGTTGATATTTTCCTGCACCTACAACTGTACCATTTTGACCAGATAATGTAATGGTATAGACATTAATTGCAAATTCAGCAGTGAGAGTAATATCCGAAGTGATTACAAGCATACGTGTTGAAGCAGTATCGCCATCGGACCAGCGAACGAAATGATAACCTTCGGCTGGCGTAGCTACAATATTAGCAATAGAGCCATACGTATAGTCTCCTGCACCGATTACTGTACCATTCGTAGCCGACAATTTTACTTTATAAACATTTGCTACAAATTCAGCAATAAGAGTTGTATCTGAAGTTACTGTAATACTTCTTGCCATATTAGTGTCACCATCCGACCATTTCACAAAATGATAACCTTCGGCAGGTGTGGCAGTAATATAAACTTTGTGTGCATAGTGATACTCACCAGAGCCTGTTACTACACCATTTTCCGCTATCAGTTTTACAACATATACATCAATTGCGAACTCGGCAGTAAGGTTTACATCTGAGGTTACAATAATACTTCTTGTCGCATTTGTATCACCATCTGACCATTTCACGAAATGGTATCCTTGCGCAGGAGTGGCAGAAATTTGGGCAGTTGCTCCATACTGATATTTACCATATCCAGTTACTGTACCATTCTCAGCCGACAAAACCACCATATAATCATTAACTCCAAACTCAGCTGTAAGAGTTGTGTCGGAAGTTACAATAATATTTCGGGTGGCATGAGTATCCCCATCTGACCATTTTACAAAGTAATGTCCTTCTGCTGGTGTCACTGTAATATGTGCAGTAGAACCATATTGATACTCACCCGAACCAGTTACTATACCTTTCTCCGCTATCAATGTTACAACATATACGTTAATTGCGAACTCGGCAGTAAGAGTAATATCTGAAGTTACTCTAATACTTCTTGTTGCACGTGTATCACCATCAGACCATTTTACAAAATGGTAACCTTCGGCAGGCATAGCTACAATATTAGCTGCAGCACCATATAGATACTTTCCAAAACCAATTACTACACCATTTTCTGCTATCAAGGTTACTGTATAAGTATTAATTGCAAATTCAGCAGTAAAAGTTGTATCTGAAGTTACTGTAATACTCCTTGAAGCATTAGTATCTCCATCAGACCATTTCACAAAGTGGAAACCTTCTGTTGGCGTAGCGGTAATATGAGCTATAGCTCCATATTGGTAATCGCCCGAACCTGTTACTATACCGTTTTCTGCTATCAAATTTACAGTGTAAATATTAATTGCAAATTCAGCAGTAAGAGTGATATCTGAAGTTACAGCAATACTTCTCGTAGCATTTACATCGCCATCAGACCAACGCACAAAGTGATAACCTTCGGCTGGTGTAGCAGTAAGTGTTACCTCTGTACCATAATCATATTTCCCAGCTCCTGTCACAGTTCCATTCTCAGCCAATAATGTTATGGTGCAAATATTAGATGCAAACTCAGCAGTAAGAATAGTATCTGAAGTTAGAATAATACTTCTCGTTGCATTTACAACCCCATCAGACCAACGAACAAAACGATAACCTTCGGCTGGTGTAGCAATAAGAGTTACTGCAGTGCCATAATCATATTTTCCTGCGCCAGTCACTGTACCATTTTCTGCCAATAACGTTACAGAGTAAACATTAATTGCAAACTCGGCAGTCAGTGTCATGTCCGAAGTTACTACAATTATACGAGTTGATGTTGTATCACCATCTGACCATCCAACGAAGTGATAACCGCTTATTGGCAAGGCTGTAATAGTAGCAATATCGCCATGTTCATATTCTCCAGCACCCATTACCGTACCATTTTCGGCTGACAAGGTTACTGTGTAAACATTAATAGCAAACTCAGCAGTGAGAGAAATATCTGAAGTTACTAAAAATATACACATCGATGCAGTATCGCCATTAGACCAACCCTCAAAGTGATAACCTTCTGATGGAATGGCTTCAATAGTAGCTACAGCTCCATGTTCATATTTTCCTGCACCCGTTACTGCTCCATTTTCAGCTAATAAAGTTACTGTATAGACATTTATAGCAAACACGGCAGTAAGACTTATATCCGAAGTTACTACAATCGTACGAGTTGATGTTGTATCGCCATCTGACCATCGCTCAAAATGATAACCTTCAATTGGTGTTGCAACAAGAGTTACAACCGTACCATAATCATATTTTCCTGCACCTGTTACAGTACCTTTTTCGGCTGACAAGGTTACTGTATGAACATAGATAGCAAACTCGGCAGTAAAAATACTATCTGAAGTTACTATAACCCTACGAGTTGATGCTGTATCTCCATCTAACCAACCAACGAAATAACAACCTTCTGCAGGAATAGGCGTAAGAGTCGCCTCTACTCCATAAGATTGATACATATCATATTCCACCCTACCCTTATTCACGTCATTGACTGTTACAGTTAATTTATACAGTTTAACATTCAAGCTCGTTCCCAAAAAAGAAGACTTATTCACACCATTTCTATCACTCAATATAACATTATCAACAGTAATAAAAGTCTCATTATACTGTTCTGGTGAAAGACCACCAAAAACAATCGACATTACATCGCCTTCATGACCTATAATAGAAGAACCATACGGAGTAGAAACAAAAACTCGATAATGACCATTAGATATTTTTCGAATAGAACAAGTATGCCCCTCTGCTCGCGATGTAGTTTTCAATAAAGAATTGTCAGATATCATACCATCCAACCAATGAATATCAAATTGCATTGCTACAATATTAGAATAATTATCCATTGCAACTTTCACCTCATATCCATCTTCAACATTTAATCCTGACAAAGAAAGAGTGTTAGGCTCGTAAATCTCACCTCTAATCGCCACATCCTTTACCCTATTTTTAGGATCGTTTGTGTGGATTTGCATAGTTGTCGAAAAATACCCCTCGCTTGTAGGAATATACTCAACTTTGACAATATGAGTTTTACCTGTATCAACAACAATAGGCAACTCTTCTAATACAACATACCCCTCATCCAAGAATGTAATAGTATCAATAATAAGAGGTAGCTTTCCTATATTATGTATAGAATACCCAGCTTGAACTTTATCCACAATCGACGATTTAGCAAAAATAAGATTATCATCACCATCCATTTCTTGGCATTGAACAACAACATATTCACCATACACCCCCGTAGTCATATTTCTTGACGACGAATTACTCAACTCCACATCTTGAGGCATAAGATAATATCGAGTATTCGAGCCTCCTAAACGCAGTTTTATATTACAAATCACACCATCTTCACCAGACATAGCTGCTACATTCGACGAAGAATAAACTACCACAGTCAAAGTATCATCACTCATAATACTCTTAACAATATGATTGGCTGCTCTATCCGACAATTCTACACCCTCATAAACCAATTCCGATGGCAATACTAAACTAAATTTGGCAGACACAATAGGCTCCATATTATTCATCTTGATCGGCAAAAACACAATACTATCAACAAAGCCTTGCACTTGCTCTACAAGCAATTCATTCACCGAAAATGGTTCTGCAACCACATTTGCTGTTTGCGTTCCATTCACCGCATTCGACATCACTGTTACAGTACGACTTATCTCTCCCCAATTCACAGGATTATACTGCAACGTAAGCGTCTTCGATTCACCCACTCCTATCACAAATGCAGTTTCACTAAATGCAAAATCTTCATCATCAATATCAACCGATGTAACATTCAATGCCAAATTACCCACATTTCGCAATACAAAATTTTGAGTATAAGTACTACGAATAGGGATATAACCAAAATCAACATTTTTTGTTTCAATCTCCAATTTTGGAGCAGAAATAGTCACATTACCACTTATAATTTCTGCATCAATAACCGAACCAGTTGCACTACTAAGCACAACATTTGGCTTCAAAGTATACACTGCAGGTTCCTTTTTCAACTTCAAATTGAAAGAACACAACAGACCATCACGACCAACAATTGGTTGCAACGACAAATTGTAGATATATATACGCAACTCCTTATCTACCTCAGCCGCAGATATAGTATGACCATTTGAACGAGCTTCATTCAATTCAATAGACTCGTTGACGTATGCCATATTTACATCTAAAGGAATTACAATCTCAAGCGCGGCAATATCTTCGCTATTCTTGAGCAATACATCTACTTGCACAACATCCAATGGATGTCCCACTACCGACGATAGTGATATTTGATTGACTGCATGCATGACAAAAACCACAAATGTCACACATAATGTTATAAATAGTTTTTTCATAGTAAAAAATATTATTTTTTCTTATCTTTAAGCAATGTTCTTCATAGGATAACCATACCTTCAAGCAACCCTCACCGAAGAAGACTGACAATAGCAAGGCTCTACCTAAATGTTCGTACCCCTACTCACTGAATATACACAATCTTACTTGTTTGCATCAATTTATCATCCACATAAAGTGATACGAAATACACTCCCATAAGCAAGTCTTGGGCTGGAATCCAAGTATATGAGTATGACCCAAAGCTATTAGCTGTTGTATATACATCAATTGTACGACCTGTTACATCAGAGAATACCATACGCACCTCATATTCGCCAGTCTGACCAATAAGGTAAGGCACCACAATTTGTTCGCGAAATGGGTTTGGATATGGTGATGATAATTGCATTTGTTCCACCACGCCAAGATTACTTGTTGTGCTATTAATAGGCAACACATTATGTCCGTGAGTATCACTAAGTACAATATCACTCAACTCAGCATCACCAATTTCGAGCAAAGCATGACGACCAACTGGAATAGTTTTACCCGACAACGAATAAGCTATAAACATATATTCATCTTCTCCGCGCCAACCTGAAACTTTTTCGAAACCATCAAGAGAAGCAAGAGGTTTGATTTCTGCATCTTCATCTACTCCGAATAAGAACTGAACACCACCCAATGCCACAGGAGTTTCCACATAAAGAATGCCATTTTCAATAGAGTAAGTAGCTGTATTATTAGCCTCCATAACCCCAACGTAAGAAGGATTTATAATGCTATTCAACACCGCCACAACATCAAGAACATTAACTATACCATCTTCATTAACATCAGCAGCCTCATAAATAAAAGGCTTAGGATTTTGATTTGTAAGCCAACCAACAATAGCAACAACATCAGCAACATCCACTTTCATACTACCATTAACATCACCTTTCATTGCTGTCAATGGAGTAGCAGCAACTGGATTAGAAAGGCTATACGAACTAAGCGAAGTAGTAACTTGTTTGATAATATAGTAATACGTTTCTCTTGGCACTACAGCATAATCGACAAATTCAGTATCTCCCAAGTCAATAAGAGATTGATTAACAACTATTGAATCACTACTTACACCATTAGAGTCAAATGTAAATCGATAAATATTATACCCAAGCAAATCTTCAAAATTCTCTTCATCAATCACCCAAGTAAGTTTCACCCTTCCAAGACCAGCCTCAGCCATAAGTCCTGTACCCATTGAACCCGCCGATGCCACTTGCACATTAAAACGCATATTTTCCTCGGGAATTTCAAAATGATCAGTATCTTTTGCTCCATACACATAGATACGATTAAGACCATCTGTAGCTGTTTTACCTGTAATATCAAGATACGCAGTATAAATAGTGCTATCAGCACTCCAACTTCCATTTCTGGCAATAGTTACTTGCGTATAAGGAGGACGTAGCCCCATCGAAATAGTAGGCACAACAGCAGTATCCATAGCACGATTAAAATATACCTCAAACTTATGGCGACCTACACCAAGAGGAGGCAATAATTCAAACTCATCTTGCGCATCATATCCATTTACAACAACTTTCCATACAATACCATGGGCTTCAGACGAAGGACGAGTAAGCATATTAGAAAGATTAAAATAACCAAAACCTGAACCACTTTCAACATCCCAAACTCCCTTACGCACAATATCTTCTCTTGCTGAACCAAAATATGAAGGCACTGTCATTTCATAATCCACAGGCATAGAAGAATTAGAATAACATGACAACAATAATCTATCCTCTCCTATTTTCCACGTATTATTTAAAACATTAGATTGTTCAAGATATTTAACATACGAGTTATTGTAAGATCCCAAACCAATGAGAGTAAAATATCCACAAGAAGGGTCAACAATTGAAATATTATTACATTCATTTGTGTTTATGGCCTTATTATCTTGCCCTGCACCTGCTATGTTACAATAATAATTACTATTTACGAAAGTACAAGAATTTATATTTAGAGGATTAACACCATCTGTAGCAGTATTATATCGTATTATTGAATTCTCAAAAATACAACCAGATAAAATATTAGTTTCCAAATCTGACCATAAGTGTTCCACAATAACATATTTCAATGTATCTTCCTCATTCAAAAATAGCCCTCTAAAATTACCATTCCCAAAATCTGTTTTAGTAAACACAATCATACTATCGGGTGTTCCCTGAGCAATAAGATGACCATTAGGAGCAACCGACAATCCTGTCTCATCTTTAAATTTTAATATAGTACCTGGTTTAATAGTAAGAGTAACATTTTCTGCTACAACCAATGAAGACGTTACAATATAATGATTGTTCGGATAAAGTGTACGGTCTTTCATTATCAAACCCCCAATCTCTACTACATTTTCAGCTATAATAACAAAATTATGCTCAAGTACCCTTGAAATATTATCACATGTTACTTTCAACAACAATTTAATATCACGTC
Organism: Paludibacteraceae bacterium; assembly: GCA_017559505.1. Classification (GTDB taxonomy): domain Bacteria; phylum Bacteroidota; class Bacteroidia; order Bacteroidales; family Paludibacteraceae; genus Aphodosoma. The sequence goes on from JAFYSF010000070.1 coordinate 19,350, forward strand.
CATCTACACATTTAGGATTCACTACAAGACGAATAGGATTAGTACTACTTTTTTTAGCATACGCACCAAGTGAACAACCAAATTCAACTTCTGAATCTAAAATCGTTACAATTTCAGGATCTTCATTCTCACCTACCTCTAATGTCATTTTAATATTCTCAGCTTGTCCCCACATGTTTTTCAAAACAGGATAAAACAAAATAGTATCACCTGCATCAGGGCGACCATCGCCATCACCACCAATAGAATCAACCATAATGTATGAAACAAGCACAAGTTCTGGTTTGCTGTCAGTATCGGTAATATTATAAACAGTTTTGAAGTCAACATCCTTATAACCATTAAGTTTACGAGAATAGATTAAATCACTAAAAAGAACCTCTTTGCTTGCATACTCCTTACGACCAAGAAGAGCAGAAATAGCACCTGCAACGAACGAACATGACATAGAGGTACCATTAAATGCTTTGTAACGACCGCCTGGGTATGTACTCATAATACCAACACCAGGTGCGCGAAGTTCGTAGTTGTAAAGTTGATCTTCAGCATAAATAGAATACATAGGCCCATCACAATCAAAATTACTAAATCCAGCCAAATTGCCACTCTCATCACTAGCTGTAACACCTAATACGAAAGCAAATGCAGCTGGAAACATAGGTTTATTTTTAACTGCAGGCTCACCATTTATTGAACAATCACGAGAATTTACAGATAAAAAATCATTACCTGCCGCCGCCACAAGTACCATTTTAGCGTATGCTTTTACAAGGGCTTGTTCTTCGGCAAGAGAATATTGATAACTACCAAAACTCATATTAAGCACATCAGCCCCATTGGCTATAGCATAATCAATACCTTTAATAATAGTGGCAACATCGCCAGTTCCATCAGATTGTATTACTGAAATTGGCATAATAAGTGCATCTGGGTTAGCACCTGTGATACCAATGCCATTATTGCCCACTGCTGCTGCAATACCAGCACAGTGAGTGCCATGCCCATTGAAATCACGCATATTAGATGTTTGATTAACAAAGTCCCAACCATGAATATCATCAACAAAACCATTATTATCATCATCTTCTTCCTCTAAGCCTTTTGCTTCTACTTCGTTAGTCCAAATATTTGCTTGCAAATCAGGATGCTCTGTATCTACACCTGTATCGAGAATAGCGATTACTGGGCGTTTTTCTTTAATGCGAGGTTTGTTCCAAAGATATGGAACATTGATTGCTGACAAGCCATATTGCTCACTATACAATGGTTCGGCTACACATGTTGCACTATCAGTATATTCATCTAATGACAAGGCATAAACAATATAGTTAGGTTCAACATACTCTACCTCTGGCAATGCTTTGAGTGTTTCAATAACTTTACGAACCGATTGAATCTTCTCCCGACTAAACTTCATACGATAGAGTTTTGACATATCAGTATCTACCACCTCCACACCATTAGCAGTGCGCATACGGCGTTGCGATACTTTATTGCCAGAGAGAGGCATAAGTTGGTCAACCGAATCAACACCCAATACCTCGAGAACTGCATCGACAGCCGAAACAGCCGAAGATTGAAACTTACCATTTTTGGCACGCACATTAACACGGCTAGTTGGTTTGAACTTAACCAACACCTCGCCTTCGCGATAGTCACGACGACGAGAATCAATTTTGACTACTTCATCTTCATTATTGCGGTCTTGCGCAACAGCTGGCATTGCCACCACCACAGCAACAAAAGCCAATAAGAAAAGTGTAAATTTTTTCATAGTAATTAATTTTAACTTATATCTTTTTTCTAGTCTTATTTTATATAGATGGATAACTCACTTACATAAGACTTACGGCCCTCGCCATGTCCCTAGAGAATAAAAAAACATCCTCATATAATATTTGCTAACTTCATCATTAAATATATTTAAATAATAATTTATGAAGTTGCAACTTATATAAGGATGATACTTAAAAATATGAGCAACATTAAAAATATAGTTACAAGACATAATTAATTGCATAATAGTTTCAATTTCAAAAATTAAGTCAGCAATAAATATACAATTATAATGCCATTTAACTTGTTGCAGGAATATTTTTTGTTTCACAAAAGAAATAATCACCTACATAACAATGTATTACATATACTCATAATAATAATAAAAACAAAAAAAATACACTTTTAAGAAAGTGTATTTTATCCAACTCCAAGGTCGGAGTTTTCTATGAGAATTTCGATTTTGGGATTATCTTTGATTGTAGGATAGACCTCTTGGATGAACCACTTGACAAGGGATTCGTCGCGACGAACTGCGGTGGTATTATTACAAAAAAGGTTGACTGAGAAATATTCAAAATGCTGTTGAGCTAACTCGATGTCTTTAAGAATAGTATCTTTCGTTTGCCCTTCGACACAGCATAATAGGCAAATGCCTTGAAAATATTGGGCTACCTCCTCGGGAGTAACTGTTAATGGAACCCCTTTACGCCACTGCTGACGGAGTTGAGGATTGAAGGTTTCGATGCCACAACGATATTTAATAGTGAGGAATGAGGAGTTAAGAACCGAAGGTCTTTGAGCCTTTGGCGATAAAATGAGGAATGAACTCTCATTATCATTTAAACTTTCCTTTACAAAAGAAGAAGTTATTCTATCTGCAAATTGTTGGAGGCGATTGCGGTACATCCAGTGCATTTCGCACCAAAGAGTGTGGATGTTTTTTTCGACTATAATGCGTTGAAGGAGGTCTATTGTACGATCATCGAGTTCAAAGGCAGAACCTGAATTGATTACATCCAATACTCCATACTCACCTGTAACTTGCTCAAGCACTTGACGGTTAACCTCGAATGGATCGGCACTCACATCGGTGTGATAGTCACAAAATGTGCATTGCCGCCACTTGCAACCTGTACCTTGCAAAAGCACAAATTCACGCGGCATTTTATCTGATATCTTAGAATAACGATTCATACTGTTTTTCTCACGGATTTTTTTTGTCTCTCACGGAATTCACGGAATGACGCTTCGCGTGCCATCCGGATTTAATTTTATCTCCCACAAATTACACAAAAATCACAAATTACTATTTACTCTTTACTAATTACTCTTTATTATTAAATAGCAACGCCTACACGTTCGAATTTGTGCTTAATCCAACGAATAACAACGTATGCCATTGGTGTGCCGAAAATGGCTTCTATGCCAAGTTTCATCGTGTATTGGAAGAGAAGCATCATCAAAAGGTCGTGAGTGGAGACTACGCCAAGGAATGCAATCAAAACGAAAGGCACAGTGTCGAACAAATAGCCCACCATAGAACTGCCAATAGTGCGCACCCAAAGCCAGCGACCTGCGGTGAGACGCTTTATGCGATCCATAAGCCATGCGTTAGACAATTCGCCGAGAAGGAAACCTGTGAGCGAAGCAATGACGATACGAGGCACATAAGAGAACATGGTGTTGTAAGCATTGGCTTCGGTCTGTAAATAGTCGGGCGAAGGGAGCCAAACACCCATTTGAGTGCAAAGAACCATGACTATATTGCACACAAAAGTGAGCCAAATAATCTTTCTGGCTGTACGATAGCCCCATATTTCGGTGAGGACATCGCCTAACATATAAGCGAAGGGGAAAGTGATTGTACCAGCGTCGAAATAGAACCATCCGGCAATGCTTATAACCTTGACTGCCATGATGTTCGACACGAGATAGAGAGTAACGAAGAGAGCCGTAACTGCCATCAATGGCATCGTACTTTCTTTTCGGTTTTTTAAAGGGTTTTCCGAGACCTTGTTCATAATTTTTAAGATTTACTAATTTCGGGTGCAAAGTTAGTGATTTTAATTCATAATTTAGTATCTTTGCAAAAAAAATGTAGAAATTATGTAGTTTTTAGTCAACTTGTGCGTCTAATAGGCAAAAAGAACAAAAAACAATGGAAGAAAAAGAATTTGAGAAAATTGTAAGAGAACACAAAAATACGATATATACAGTATGCTTTATGTTCTCGAAAGATGCAGACGAGGTCAACGATCTGTTTCAAGAAACACTCATAAATCTTTGGCAAGGATTCAAGGGGTTTAAGGGTGAGAGTTCTATTCGCACTTGGATTTGGCGCGTTAGTTTGAACACATGTATATCGTCCGAACGAAAGAAAAGCAAATTGCAGACAATTCCGCTATCAATGGACATCAACCTCTATGAGGACACCGACGAAGATTCGCGCCAAATTCAAATGTTATATAGTCGAATTAATCGCCTAAAACCATTCGACCGCGCCATCGTACTACTATGGTTGGACAATCTGTCGTACGACGAAATTGCTGCTATTGTAGGTATATCTGTAAAAAATGTATCGGTTAGACTTGTGCGCATCAAAGAAGAGCTAAAGAGAATGTCAAACAATTAAACTGCTAATTTTATGGAAACAAATATTCAACTTAACGAATTGCAAGAATTGAGAGAACAACTATCCTTGTTAAATAATAAACTTGAAAAACAAGAGATTATAAATGATAAATTAATTCGTAATTCTATACGAAATAAAATATCAAATATTAATCACACTGGAATCATAATGACCGTATGTGCTGCTATTGCAACTCCCATATGCGCTTTTAATTTTCATTACATTCTCCACTTTTCGATTACGCTTAATATTTTCACTTGCGTGTTTATGGTAATTGCCATTGCGTATACAATTTGGTCGCATAAAGGACTAAATAATAATCTTTTGAATGGAGATTTAATCACTGCAAGCGAGACTATATTGCGTACGAGAAAACGTTATAAACAATGGTATTATTTTAGTTATCCATGGTTTGCTGTATGGTTATGCTGGCTGGGATGGGAAATGTATACAAGAATTGAAAATAGGGAAATGCTAATTGCCGCAGTAATAGGTGGCTTAGTAGGAATAGTAATTGGGGGCGCATGGGGAATATATCAACGCAATAAAATATATAGGAACATTGACGCAGTATTAGCTCAAATCGAGGAGTTGAAAAAAGAGAATTAAAATAACTTTCTATCATAAATGAGAAAAGAGCATTCTCGGATTTAATAGGAAATCTTGAGAATGCTCTTTTTTATATTTTTCCAGGAGAAACAGACACTGTGAGTAGTTGTCAGTCTTCTTCGGTGAAGGTTGCTTGCACCTTGCTTGAGGGTAGGGTGAATTTTGGAGAGTGAATACACACTGTGAGTGGGTATTCGACAGATAGGACACAGCACGCTGTGTTCCTACTTTGATGCGACCTTATTTTGTTGGGCGATCAAAGAATGGGCTTTTTGATGAGGCTGAAATGGCGATGCCGACTGTGATATGGATATCTTCGCCAAGGAAACCGAGTTCTTCGGCCGCCACACCGATTGAGTACATGATGCGAGTGTCGAGACGGAGGTCGGCTGCTGTGGCACATGCTGATCCGAGAGCGATGCCTACGTCGATGCTATTCATCACGCAAGGAACCTCAAGAGTTGAAAGTTGAAAGTTGAAAGTTGAAAGTTTTTCTCTACACGCATTTTCCTTACCTTGCTCGCGTTCGGCGCAAGTTGGAAAGCCACAATGTCCGCAGTTGAGACCAAGAGATTGCAACTTTGTGCCGATTACTACAACACATTCAGACTGAAGCACATTGCCTGCATCGCGAATGAAAGATGGGCGATTGCGTTCGTTGCCAATTTCGACCATGCGGTCGGCTAATTGACGGAGTTCGTCGCCTTCGATGAGGGCAGCTTCGATGATGTCAATGCCACGAGCCTTTGGGGCTGTGCGGGCAGCAATGAGTAGTTGACGCGCTGATGCGATGACATTTTCGTGACGATATGTGCGTTCGTTTATAATCATATAATATTGATTTTAACAGAAGTACAAAATTCTTAGGAAAACATTACCTCGCTGAAACTACAAGTTTCACCTTAGTACAAAAATGACAAACCTAACGGATATCCCATTCAACTTTTTCAATCTTAACGACTAATCGGACGCACGAACCGTGCGTCCCTACTTCTTGCTCCCGGCTCCTTAATTTACAACCACTTTTTGATGCGGAAATAGAGGAGGATGAGGACTACGGTGAGCACCATAAGTCCAATGGCAAATGGATAGCCATACGCCCACGAGAGTTCGGGCATCATCTCGAAGTTCATACCATACATACTCGCAATGAGGGTTGGCGGAAGGAAAATTACGTTGACGACAGTGAAAATCTTGATGATTTTATTCTGTTGAATGTTAACAAGACCGAGGAAAGTGTCTTGCAAATACTCGAGACGGTCGAACGAGAAACGTGTATGCTCGATGAGTGAATTGATGTCCTTGATGATGATTGAGAGTTTAGATTTTGCCTCTGACGGGAAAAGTTCGCTCTTCAACATATTGGAACACACACGGCTTTTGTCAACAATATTCTCACGAATGAGCATCGTTTTTTCTTGCAACTCCTTGATAGCAATGAGGATATCGTCGCTTGCATCGTCGTCGTCTTTCAATTGATTAGAGAGAACGGTGATTTCGCGTGTCATGTCCTCGATGAGGTCGGCATCATACTCTACTCGTGTTTCGAGCAAAGCGACAAGCACATGGTGACCGCTCGGATAGTTGCGCGGATTGGCAAACATCTTCTTCACGGTTTCATTGAATGAGCGCAAGTGTTGGTTGCGCACGGTGACCAATATATTGTTTTTGAGAATAAACGAAACTGCCTCTTCTTCGAAGGAGTCGAGAAGGAATTTTGAATTGGCAACGATACTGTCCTCAGTCTCCATATAGCGTGAAGAAATCTCGATTTCTTCCATCTCTTCTTCCTCTTGGATATAGATTTTAAGGAATTGCTCGAGCTCGCTTTCGACTTCGACAGTCACGTCGTTGAGGTCAATCCAGATGATCTCAGAGAGCGACACTTCGGTGAGAGTGTCCATTGTTTTGCCGATTTTGATACGGCCATTATCACGATAGAATATTCTTAATTCAGACATCTTTTCTTCAATTTGAAATGTAAAATGTGAAATGTGAAATGTGAAATTAAAAAAGACAGAAGAATAAGAAAAGTATTCCTCATTTTATCGCCAAAGGCTCAAAGACCTTCGGTTCTTCACTCCTAATTCCTCATTTATTTCGACGGAGGCTGACTAAGAATCTGCTGCACGAGATTAGTAAGATCGATAAATTCTGCAACCGAGAGTTGCTCTGGTCGCTTATTAAATACATCTTCGTTCATTGCACGGCCTTGCATGAGCGGCTTCAACGAATTGCGCATAGTCTTACGACGTTGATTGAACGCCGTTTTAACCACGCTGATGAAAAGTTTTTCGTCGCAACCAAGACTTTGTTTTGCGTTGCGTGTCATACGAATAACTGCCGATTTCACCTTTGGCGGTGGATTGAATACATGCTCGTGGACAGTGAAAAGATATTCTATATCGTAAAATGCTTGCAAAAGCACCGATGTAATGCCATAAGTCTTTGAACCATGAGGTGCAGCAATACGCTCGGCTACCTCTTTTTGTATCATACCCGAACATACAGGAATACGATCACGATGTTCAAGCACTTTGAAAAATATTTGACTCGAAATGTTATAAGGGTAATTGCCTATAACCATAAATGGACCGTCGCCAACAATTGTATTAAGGTCGAGACGAAGAAAATCGCCTTCGACTACATGCAACTGAGGATAGTGTTCCTTAAGATAAACAACTGACTCTGTGTCTATTTCGATAGCAGTAAGATTGACATTGGGATTTTGCAAAAGAAACTGAGTGAGCACACCCATACCCGGACCAATCTCGATGACACGAGTTGGCTCGGCAGTCGGTAGCGATTCAGCTATTTGTTGCGCTACACGCAAATCAGTGAGAAAGTGTTGTCCTAAATGTTTCTTTGCTCTTACTTCCATAATAAAAGTCTATAGTCTAACGACACATCTTCAAAAAATTGTGCATTGTGCATTGCGAATTGTGCATTTTTGCTTATCTTTGCAGAATATTTACAAAAGCATCTTTTCAATCTGCAAAAATAACTAATTTTAGGCAAATGACCAAAGAAATAAGAAAAAAAATACATCCAATCAATCAATTCGCACAAACACTGATACTTTCTGTAATTGATTTCGTCTATATCCCTTTCAAAAAATACATTCCTTATCAACTATTTCGCTATGGCTGCTCAGGCGGAGCAAATATGGTTTTCGACTGGGTATTATACTTTATTTTCTATAATTTCATATTCTGCCACAATGTGTTACATATTGGCAACGTAGCCATTAGCGCACACATTGCATCGTTCGTATTCACATTTCCGATAACCTTCTTAAGCGGATTCTGGCTGGGAAGATACATCAGTTTCAAAGAATCAGAAATGCGAGGATGGTCGCAACTCATCAGATACCTTTTCGTGGTTGGGATGTGCATACTCCTCAACTACGTTTGCTTGAAAATTTTCGTAGAAATATGCCATTTCTACCCTACACCATCAAAAATGCTCACAACCATCATCACTACGATATTCAGCTTTTTGATGCAAAAATATTTTACATTTAAAGCGTGAAACTCAAAACCATATATAAAACATTTGTTTATGCCATTGTAGTAATTGCCTATTGTGTAATAATTTACAAATTGGCAACATACGACAACTACGGCACATTGTTTGACCAATTTGTATCGAACATTTCAACAAATTGGATGTACTTAGTGCTTTGCCTACTGTTAATGCCTTGCAATATGCTGACAGAAGCAGTAAAATGGCAATGCGCTGTGAGGTATATAGAAAAAATATCGTTCAAAAAAGCAATTATTTCGACCATGCGCGGACAAGTGGGCGGCATTGCTACACCCAATAAATTGGGCGATATACCAACACGCGCGCTATCGCTACGCGACGAAAACAAAGCATCGGGAATTGTCATAGGATTCATTGCCACATGGACATTACCACTTGTAAGCACTATTTTAGGCACAGTGGCAGCCATCAAATATCTATCAATCTACTATCCCGAAATATTAAACAACAAACCAAAAGCACTACTTATAGGCAGTGCCATTGCGATAATTACGCTCGTAATACTACCATTTTTTCTAAAAAAGATGAATGGTAACAACAGAGTTTCGTCGAAAATAAGACCTATAATAAATGCCATAGCCAATATCTCTTTCGCACAAATCGGTATATTCGTGACACTCTCATGCATACGATATGCAATATTTTGTTCGCAAATGTTTTTAATGTTACGATTTTTCGGCATAGTGATAAGCATAGCCCAAGCCCTTATGGCAATTCCGACAATATACGCACTGACAACAATAACACCAATTCTTCCTGGCACAGAGGCAGCTTCGCGCATTAGTTACGCCCTACTTGTGTTGAAACCTATCAGCCAAACATGCCCAACAATTACACTCGCAACTTCTCTCCTTTGGGCTCTCAATTGTGGAATTCCAATCATTTTAGGCTCTTTCCTTTTTAACAAAACCGAAAAATATTGTTAAAATCGGCTCCCACAATAGAGTTTTTTCAGCAAAAAGCATCTTTCGCAGCCAAATTTTCCCAATAAAAACATCAAAATTCATCACAATAATACTTTTTATGTTAATTTTTACAAATAAAAGCGTTATATCTGAAAATAATGTTATATCTTTGCATTGTTTTTCAAACCATCCTTATAAAAATGAAAATTTTTAACAAAAAAAAATCTATCTGGCTAATTATATCCTTAATGATAGTGACCTTCACAGCGCTGATATCACTACAATTTGGCTATATTATACGCACTAAAGAAATAATCAGCAAACAATATGCCGATGCCATACAACGTAGCCTCTACCGAACTGTAAAATCAGTAGAAGAAGCCGAAGTATTGACCTACATCGACGAGTCTTTCAAAAACGACACTCCCGAAGCCCGTAAAGCTAAAGAAGCAATAAAAAGAGCTCGCAGTGAAGACATACAAAATATTATTGCACAACACATAGACTCAATCGTTACAAACAACAATAACGTACTAAGCACCAACCAACCCAACACATCAATATCTGCAGTAACTCAAAAATACAACGAAAAACAATATAAACGATTTATCCAAGCCAAAAGCTTAATGGAAATCGTAACAGCAAAACTATTAAACGACTCGCATAGTCGCGACATAACTACTCGCATAGACCCTTACTATCTTCGCGACCAACTGACATACAACCTCGAACAAAATGGCATTACAAGCGAATTCTATTTTGCAATATCCGACAAAAACAACAAAACTATACACCGATTCAACGAAAAAACTTTCGACCTTACATCTAAATATTGCTTTAAACAACAACTATTCCCTTCCGACAAAGAGACCAAAAATCCATACTACCTATACATTTTTTTTCCTACCCAAAACAGCGAATTTATCCCGAACATAAAGATATTATATCCTCCGTTCACCGTAACCATATTACTACTAATAATTTGCATATTCACAATATGGTACATATTCCGCCAACAAAAACTAAATGAAATCAAAACCGATTTCATCAACAACATGACTCACGAGCTAAAAACTCCTGTGGCATCAATATCTCTCGCATCACAAATGCTCAGCGACCCAGACGTATCAAAATCGCCCGTAATGTTAGAGCATATATCAAAAATTCTCCGCGACGAAACCAAGCGACTCACGTTCTTAGTCGACAAAGTATTGCACACATCAGTATTCGAACAACGCAACATAAAAATCGAACTACAAGAAAACAACATAAACGAAATACTACAGACCATAATCGACAACTTTTCTCTCAAGATTCATTCAAAAGGAGGCAATGTCTATACCGAATTACACGCACACAACGCATTTGTCGAAGTCGACGAGATGCACTTTGCCAATATAATCTACAACCTCCTCGACAATGCCATAAAATATTCACGCGAAAACACCCCAATAATAATAACAGTCTCAACGTGGAACGATAAAAATCGTCTCTACATAGCCATCGAAGACAACGGAATGGGCATAAAGAAAGAATATCTAAAACACATATTCGACAAATTCTATCGAGTTCCAACAGGCAACCGCCACGACATCAAAGGCTTCGGGCTTGGACTATCTTATGTAAAGAAAATCATCCAACTACACAACGGAAACATAAAAGTAGAATCAGAGCCAAACATTGGCACAAAATTCGTAATCGAACTTCAAACAAGCGAAATATAAACCAAACGTCAACGATCTACAAAATCATTGACCTTAGACCCTAAAAACATATGGAAAAAACAAAAATTCTTCTCTGCGAAGACGACGAAAGCTTAGGCATGCTTCTTCGCGAATATCTCCAAGCAAAAGGTTATAGCGTAACTCTCGCCCCTGACGGAGAAGCTGGATTCCAGCATTTTTCTAACGAGAAATTCGACTTATGCATCCTCGACGTAATGATGCCTAAAAAAGACGGATTCACTCTTGCTCAAGACATCCGTAAAATCAACGGAATCATACCTATCGTATTCCTCACTGCCAAATCACTCAAAGACGATGTACTCGAAGGCTTCCGTATTGGCGCTGACGACTACATCACAAAACCATTCTCAATGGAAGAGATGCTACTTCGCATCGAAGCCATCATGCGCCGTATCAGTGGCAAACGAAACAAAAATGGCAATGAATACCAAATCGGTAGCATGACATTCGACGTACAAAAACAAACGCTCACCACAAGCAACAACATAGTCAAACTTACAACCAAAGAGTGCGACCTTCTCTCTCTCCTCGTACAAAACGCAAACAACATCCTCGAACGCGACTACGCACTCAAAACCATTTGGCTCGAATGTACCACCTACAATGCTCGTAGCATGGACGTTTACATCACAAAACTTCGCAAAATCATCAAAGACGACCCAGAGATAGAAATCATAAATATCCATGGTAAAGGCTACAAACTTATAATTCCATAACAAAAACAAAGGCTGTGCAAATCCCAAAACTTGCACAGCCTTTATAATAAAAAATGACTAATAATCCCTTGGAAAATTAGTACAATATTGTTTCCAAATAATCCCCCCAAAAAAACATTTAAAAGAACTAATATAAATTTTTATTTTGCCATAACTTTGTAGACTTTGCAAATGAGGAGCGTAAAGATGACTGTTTGCTTCGGTGAAGGTTGCTTGTACCTTACTCAAAGAAAAGAAAAAGACAAAATTTATCCGAACCCAACTTTGCAATTGCAAAGTTGCAAAGTTCCCCACAAACAACTCTAACAACCTAACTATCAAAACCATCCACAACTCAACACTCCATACACCACGAAACAGTCCATCTATATAATATCAACATAATCAACGCATTAACCAACTTTGCAAACTTTGCAAGCCATTTATGGTTGCAAAGTTCAGCCCTACAATTAATGCCATCATCTTACAAATCAATGAATTAACCATGCGTCAATTAAACTAATTCGCCAAATTTAACTAAAAAATGCCCAATTTTTCCTAAAAAAGCGACAAAATCCACCTCAAAAAACACCCAAAACCCTCACTATAGGGCATAAAAAAAAGTGGAATTCGACAGTTGTCGTTCCACAAATTGAGGTCTTCGCATTGCCCAAATGTCGAAACTGACAACGCGAAGCCAAATTCCGAAAAACAGACTCCCTAACATGAGCTTAATCGTCCTCATCAAACAATCAAAGAAAACAAATCCCCCTCTTAATAACAATTTTCACGATAGAAAAGCAATAAAAAAACTTCATTCTGCAAACACAGAATGAAGTTTTTATCTAATAATAGTAATTTTTTATAAAAACACTAACATACTATTTCACAATAATCTTGCCTTGATAGATAGTGCCATTGCCTGCAATTACACGCACTATATACAATCCTCGTTCAGATAAACCTTCAACCAAAATTGGTTGCTCATATGGTTCAAATTGAGTAACACGTTGACCTAACATTGAATAAATTTCAACCTGCATACCATTCAATTCTTCTGAGGTAAACTCACCATCAATATAAATAGCCTCACCAACTGCTACAGGGTTTGGATATAATATCAAATCAGCTAAAGATATATTTTCAATAGCAACAGGCTCTCCAACTTCAAGAGATAAAACTATTACACTCGAACAATTTTCTCGCTCAATAGTAACCTCATCAGTATAAACCCCAACTGTAGTATTTTTACCATAAACTTTTGACCCAAAAGTATAAGGCAAATCATCAGTCGTAATTCTTTGTTTAACACGAATTGTATCATCATTCAATTCCATAAGATTAAGAACAATCGTACTATCACAACCGCCTTTAGATGTCATAGGCAATGTATAGGATCCAGCAACTGGAATTCCCTTGAATCCATGGCCTGTATAAGTTTCACCAGGACAAATAAACTCATTAAGAATTAGACGGAAATCATTTGCAATATTAACTGTCAAATTAACAATAGAATCACAACCACTCTCAGTTTTAAACGTCTCAAAATAATCCCCTGATTCAAAAATTTCAATAGAGCCAAAATTATATGTTTGACCATTACAAATATTTACAGTATCATAAAGAATTGGTGCTTCGGCAACTTTAAGTAATAGAGTAACAATAGAATCGCAACCTGTTACACTTGAAACCAAAGTATCAACATAAGCTCCAGAACGATTATATTCTCTACCATTCCACATATAAGTAGAACCGAAACAGATAGTATCAGACATCAACAACTGAGGAATTGGAGTCATACCTAAATTAACAACAACAACAGAGTCGCAACCTATGTGAGATTTTAATTTTTGCTTATATATTCCTCCTCTATCCAAAGAATTGAAATTATGCTGAGCATATATATCTCCACTACAAATTGTTGCATCAAAAGAAGTCAACGACATTGGTAAAACGTTAACATCTATATTATAAACTGTATCTTTTTGAGTTACATCAGTAGTATATGCGTAATGAGTAAATGAATTTTCACCTATATTTAATTCAGAAGATCTTCTCTCAAAATCCTCATAACGATAATCTTCTGTTTCGCAAATAGTAGATTTAACCTCTTTAGTTACTATAGAGTTAATACGAACATTATTTAAATGCAACTGTGATGTTACCGAAGAACGACATTCCGAATAGAACGCAAGACGAATAACCTTTCCACTATATTCAGACAAATCCACTTGATATGTTGCCCATGTGTATGGTATTTCATTATAAACAAAATCACCATCACCTGTATTTGTCCAAGTAAATTTATTTGACTCAAGCCAACTACGACCATTATCATCCGAAACTACTACATAAAACTTATCATTCGTATTACTTACTGTAAAATCTGACTTATGAACGCCATCATCATCTGTAAGTGCCAAATCTAACATTAATATATTATCTCCTTTCGGCAACTCGATAGAAGCCGAGAACATCCAACAATAAGGATTAGTTTCTCGAGTTTCAAACGAAGTAACATAAGTAGCCAAATGTCCATCTTTCACAGTCCATCCAAGAGGACTTGTTGGATCAGTAACCATAGCACTACCTGTTTTATCAAAAATCTCAGTTGCGCTAACACCACACGAACGTTGCCAATGACGAGGAGTAAACGACTGAGTATTAAACGTACCTAACAAGTATGTAGAATATAACGTTGAATAAGCTGTTATACAATTTGCTGCAGATGACCATTCTGATTTATTTGTTTCACCACACACTTGTCTTGCTCTAATATAATAATCTTGTCCTGACAAAAGATTTGTTAATTGAACAGGGAAAGTATCAATCATATCAGTACGCCAAATTTCACGGAAATCTTCCTTAAGCGACAACTGAACTTCATATCCTGATCTACCATTAGTTGTAGCATTAAGTAATGCTGTAGTTGCAGTTGCTTCTTCAACCATCAAAGAAGCAGGAGCCATACAATCCGAAACATAATCAACGACTACATCATCGATATACATTTGGTTATACTCTTTTCCGTCATAATCCTCATTTTTGAAAGCAATGAATTTACCTTTCGTTCCTTTAAGCAATACCGAATGTTTACGCCAATAATTATGCCCTTCTGGATCATCATAAACAAATTGACCATGCGCCATATTTGCATCCTCAGTAGTATAAGGATATGCCAACACTTGCAATGGAACAAAAGATGATGGATCACTTGGATTTGTCATAGTTCCTACAGTAATCTTACGAGCAAAGACAGCGTTCAAACCTGTATGATCAATATTATCAGTACCCTTTATAGCACCGAAAGGACGCATCCAGAATGTAACTTGCAACTCATTATAATTTCCATCAATAAGAGGCATCGCAATATATGCTCCTACTTCTTCTGCCGCATCAGAATAGAATTTTAAAGCATACTTACCTGTACGTGCAACTTGATAAATACCACTTGTGCTCATATAAGGATAAGCTGTAGTATTTTCTTTCGTATAAGGATAATCCTCTCCATTATCATGCCCAACAACAAAACAATCTGGGATACGATAAGAAGTGTTTGGTTCTCCGTTATTATAATTAGGTAGTGTATAACCTTCCTCCAACTCAAATGAGAAAATAGTTCCAATTGGTCTAGGATCACAAGGCGTTGTAAACTTATAAACTGAAGACCAAAGACTTAAATCTTCATTACCATCACAATTTGCTCTTACATAAATATAATAATCCGTAGTTGCTGTCAAATTTTCTATACGAGCAAAATTTTCTGTTACAGTAGTAGAAAATACAACATACTTAGAATTTGCATTATCAGGATCAACATCCTTAGTAAGAGCAATAACATCATACGAAACTGGATTATTGCCTACAGGCTTCCATCCAAGCACTATATATGTAGAGTTGATGTCCTCAATATCAAGTTTATATGGATAAGCACAAGAAGATTTCTCAATAAGGATATTATCTATCATCGCTGACATTGAAGTCGAACTCAAAACATCATCATTTTCCCAATAAACAACCAAACGATAGAATCCAGCCATCTCAGGAGTGATCATAAATGATTTTGAATATGTACTCCAATATGGAGCAGAATTAAATACGCTTCCATCGCGACCCAAATCAATCCAATTTTCAGGGAATGTTTGTTTTGCTGCAGATAGAGTAACCACTGAACCATCAAAATTATAAACAGTTGCACTTCCTTCTTCAAATTGCGACAACGCTGGAATCAAAAATACTCTCATATAATCAGTAGCATCACCTTTTGCCTTCCAGTCAAAAGAAACAGTATAAACACCAGCTTTCATATCAAACGTACGATATGCCCATGTTTTAGTTGGCACATTTTGATAAGTTGCTGAACGACCATCATTTGCAGAAACATAAAGAGAATCATTATTATACCATTTATTTACAATTGAAGTTGTAGCAAATGACAATTTCCACAATTCATTTTCAGCAACATCATCAAATTTATTTTCATAAGGAAACTCCGAAACTGGCACCTCAAACGTAGTATATGTTTCACATAAAGACCAACCTGAAACATCTGATGAAGAACAATAAGCGCGAACATAGAAATCATATGATGTATTAGGAATTAAGCCTGTAACATCAAAAATTGTATCTGTTATTGTCAACAATGTACCTGCACTTTCTACATCAAAGCCAGAAATACCATATTTGATATCATATTTAATTGCCCCTGCATGAGAGAATCCAAACCCTGCATAAGTATCTCCAAGCGATTTCAAACGGAAATTTGTTGGACGTTGACAAGTTGGTATTAGTTCAAGCAAAACATCATCAATATAAAAACCGCCCATAGTACCACTCTTATCCGTGTTTTTCAATCTATTCTGGTCATAATCTGATTTAAATGCAATATATTTTCCATCTCCAGAATATTTCTCTAATGAAACAACAATATGATCATATTGCAAGGTTCCATTTACAATTATAGTTTTTACAGGTACAAATGTTTCCTCTATTCTTGTTCTTGAAGCAACATCAGATACCACCCCAACAACAATAGCACGTTGAGATTTTACAGATTCAACATCAGGTTTATACTTAAACGAAACCTGACACTTATTCAAATCTGGAGTATTCAACTGAGGAGAAACCAAATAAGTTGCTTTAGTAGCATCAGCTGAATACAAATATACCGACTTATTTACTCCATTATCTAATGTCAAACAAGGATAACGATATTGTTCCTCGTTACTATCTACAATGTAATAGCCCGTCCAATCAAGAGGATTAAAATATTCTCCTGCATAGCGATTTTGAGAGAATGAATCATAATAAGGTAAATCTGCAATTAACATTTGTGATGTTGTAAAACACATAACTTGCGACCACTCACCTCTTCCTCCTTTTTCACAAGAAGAACGAACAATTAAATAACAATCTGTATTAGGTTGTAATCCTTCTATTTTCAATTTATTGTCGGTAATTATTTGTGATTGAGCATTATCAAATAACTCTTGTGAATACTCTCCCACCAAATATTTTACCTCATAAGAATCTGAATTACCTATAAAATTAAGAGTTATACTATTCGCATCAACAGCTACTTCTTCAACCTTAGGAGATACACACTCTGGTATAGCCTCAATAACAACATCATCTATAAAAACAACATTACTCTTAGTAAATGAAGACAAGAACATCACATAACGACCAAAATCATCATTCCAGTCACCGATATAGTTGTCAAATCTCACTTCATAATCTAAACCTTCTCCTGGTTGTATCTTCAATGTATCAATTTCAACTTTTGTCAACATATCCTCAGGATCAGTAACAACTGCAACAATCAATTCTCGAGCATATTGAGAAGATGCATAACTTCCAACTGAAGCATGGAATTTCACACGAAGACGAGATATATCCTCTGTATCTATTTGAGGCATTATAGCATAAGCACCATTATCTGATATCGTTGATCTCAACATCAAAGACGCAGTACCACTATGAGAATACTCATTAGAACAATAAGGTATATTTGTAGACGAAACTCCATCTGTCAAACTACCAACAATATAACAATTTGGCTTAGTTCCTTGACCGACACCATAATAATCAAAAGCTTCGACCAACCCCTCTTCTATCTTAATAAAATCACATTCTGTATAGAAATGCCCCACAACCCAATCACTTTGAGTTGTATCACTACAAATAGCCTGTACATAAAAATGGTATGGCCTATTCGCTTTAAGTCCACTCAAAGAATAAGTAGATTGTGTATAATTATTTTGAACAACTAATATATCACCACCGACAACAGCATTAGAACATTCTGTCTCTGTCAACTCACGTGATGAAACAACTAAATTACATAAAGCCACAGTAGATCTCCAAGAAATAGTTGCTACTTGTTTAGTAATATTAGATGCTGAAAGATTTGTAGGAGAAGCACACGGATTCTTTGGTTCTTCAATATTTCCACCATTACCTCCTCCATTACCATTTCCGTTGCCATTGCCACCATTATCATCGCCACCTTCATCTTCTTCTTTATCTGCAGGAGCCAAAGAAACAACCACATTATCTATATAATTCATATTCGTTACACCTGCAGTACGAATTGCAATATGACCATTTCCCCTATACGAAGCAAATTTTACAGTATGTCTACTCCATGAATCATCAGGTTCAATTGTATCTACAGGCACAAAAGTAGCAATGTCAGTAGGATCTGTCAAAACTCCAACTTCCACAACTTGAGATGCTGAATCTGCAATCATTGCAAATGATAACTGAAGCCCATTAATTGCTGTATTAAATTTAGGCAAAGCAATATAACTACTATATTTTTCATCAATAGTCGATCCTCCCAACACAATAGATTTATCACCTGTATATTTAACGGTATTTGACAAGTGTGGATAATAATAAATATCATCCAATCCAAGGCCAGTACGGCTTGATTGTACAGTATAAAGACATGGAACAGGGAAACCCTCATACATTGCTGATGCTATCCAATCTGAATCATCAAAATCCATCGAATAAGGCACAGTTTCAGTTTCTGGACATTCTGTTTTGAATGACATTGGCAAAGTCCAAATACTTAATACTCCCTCACAATTAGACTGTACATAATAATAATATGTTTTTTCTCCTGTATTTAACCCTGATATTGTAATTGAATTAGTATTTGTTGTTTGTTTTGTAAAATATTTATCAGGCGTTAAATTTCCAATTTCATCAGCAGAATACTCCTTTGTAGTAACTACAACATTCCATGAAGATGCTCTATTATTAGTCCAACTTATAGTTGCTTTATCACCATTTACTGTTGCCTTAAGATCAAATGGCTCCCCACAATTATTATTTTCATAAAAACGCACATCATCAATCCACAACTTCGACCAAGCATTATTATATTCATGTGCCAATCTTATAGCAAAGAAACGACCTTCAAATTCATACTTACTTAAATCATACGAATAAGAAAGATAATTTGCCTTTGTCATATTAGCAATGGTTATAGTATCTAATGCCTGGAATGACTCTGGATCATTTGCGTCATACATAATCCCAACTGCAAATGTTGCAGGCTCAATCAAATGTCGAGTCGCATAAAAAGAAACCTTAGTTTCCTTTGGATTAATCATTTCAGGAAAGATAATAATCTCATAATCTTGAGGATTAATCACCTCCATAAACAATTCCCATTGAGAACGAGCCTCTTTTCCCCACCATTGTTCTGTTGATGAAGGAAAAACTGAATTATTTGATAGCGTCAACAATCCATTAACCAATTTATATGTAGATTTTCCTGGATTATAGAATGTCGCCAAATCAAATGTATTGATATCAAAAACAACTGTTGTTGGGGAGTTATAAAATTTCTCAGGCATCAAAACTGCAGCAGGATTACTCCATGCCCCTGTATCTCCATCATTAATATGACGACCATACACATAATAGTTAACCCAAGGATACAATCCTTCAATACGACAAGGAGCCGAATTAAAAGTTTGACGCGCAACTACTTTTTTATTATCAATATTTGATGTTTTCAACAATACATTAGAAACAATCACCTCATATTGCAGCGACTCCTCTTCTATAAACTCTACTTCAAGAGCCTCTGCTTGTGGCAAGACAACTTTTATATTTGCCTTTGGAGTAGTTGGAATCTCTTCAATCAACAAATTATCAATAACAAATGCATTTGTTACATCAAATTCTGACATGAAAGTAATATACTTCCCATCACCCTCATAATTTTCAAACGATACGTACACCTCAACAAAATCCGCTACTGATTTTATTTCAATAGTATCTACAGGAACAAATGTTTTTTTATTTGATGGGTCGTTCATAACCCCGACATAAATCTTACAAGCTTCACCCATTGGCACCAACCCATCAGTAACATAATTGATAGTCCAAAATGAAAGCTGCAATCTTTTAATACTATCAATATAAATTTCAGGCACACAAATATATGAATACCCTTTCTTTCCTATGGCTGTTTCTGTATTAAGAGCTCCTTGGAAAAAAAGTGCAGTTGTTGAGTCTGGCGAATATTTTAACCTATTACTTTTTGTTTGATGCGTATTAACAAATGGAGGAACTGCTTTTGATTTAGATGAATATGCAAACCAATTTTCAACCGACGATGTAGTATTTTCAATATAATCCATATTAAAAGTTTCATAATATGGTAGAATAATCATATCTGATGTCGTAAATTGGCAACCTTCGCTCCAATCACTATTTTCACCAACACACTCTGATTGAACATAAAAATAATATTCTGTCGCAGGCACCAAACCTGTAACCTCAAAGGAATATTCGTCACCATTAACCTTATAATCTTTCACATCTGCATCTATCGTTTCAACTCCCAATAACTGACGCACCGACAATGGTTTGTTTGAAACTTTAACATTATAATACAACGCATCAAACGACCCTGCCCACTCAACAAAAACAGATGTACCTGCAATTTTACCAGTTGTAAGGCTGTATGGTTGAGTACAATTTGGAACTGAACGCACTTCAATATCATCAAGTACTACACCTCGACCTAAATTATCTTTTGCCTCAAAAGCCAATTGATATGTATTTGTAACCCCTGCAAGACGAATTGTATCTCGTTGCCATCCAGAAGAATAAACATCATAAGTCTTTAATGTAATCCAATTACTATTCGGTGTACGACGATACTTAACTTTCAATGTATCAAAATCCCCAGCCCATTTTTCTTGAGCATACGAAAAACATAAAATCGGCTGAAATGTTTTTGACAAATCCATCTCTGGCGTAATCAATCTAGTAACATAGGCTGTCGTTTGATTCGTATTATTTCTAAAAGCCAAACGTTTAGTTCCACTAGTAGTACCTATAGGATTTGACAAATTACCTGATTCTACACTCCAATTATAATCACCATAAACTTGTTCTTGAGTCCAAGTTGAAGGTAATCCTTTCTCGAAATCCTCAAACAAAATAACAGTCTTATCTTGTGCCAAAACAGTTACACTACACAAAAATAAAACATAAACAAAGAATAATTTAACTAATGGTTTCATATAATCTACTATTTAATATTAACAATAATTTTAGTTACAAACATATCTGAAGAAGTTAAAACCTGCAACAGATAGACTCCTGCAACAGAAGGAGCTCTAAATACAACATCCTGTGAGTTAAAATAATGCGTATCTACCAATTGACCATCTATCGAATAAACATTAACCACACAATCACTTAAATTTTCGATAACAATATTCTGTTCAATACCCACTAAAGTATTTACAACATAATGTTCTGATGAGAAAATATTATCTACTGGAGTCCCTCCACCTGGACATATTTCACATGTACGCATCACTACACCATCATCCGCACGACGCACTTCAAGATAGTAACATTCACCACCAAAAACTCCTCCATCCAAATAATAATATGCTTTATTCTCATCTGGCATAAGCTCTCCATTTCGATACCATCTATACATATCAAATTCATAACCTCCGTTTATCTCTGAATTCAAAACAGTAATCATATTCCCAAATTTCTCTGCCAAAATAGAAGAACTATAATAAACATCAAAATTAATCGGAAGCACAACATCTCCGCAAGTAGAAATTGTGTCCTTAAGAAGTATATTTGCCGTATATGCATTAGGTCGACAATTATCTGGCAAAGATATTTCAAAACGCTGATTATCTGCATCAACAACAATTTCTTCAACATTTGCAAACCCTGCACCTATTGCAAGAGCATCAAATTCTACCGAATAAACAAATGGCTCACGCGCACCTTCTACTAATTCATAATCAACATACAAAACTTCATCATCTGCGCAAACCCATTTATAGTCATCACTCACATTAGCAGCTATTGGACTTGCCTTTTCCAAATGCAAAATCACAACACTATCACAACCCTCAATTGTTTTCAATAACACCTCATATACTCCTGTTGTATCAAAACGATGATTACCTATTATGTAAGGGTCTATACTACAAAGCGTATCATAAACTACAACATCCTCTATCTGTTCACGCACCAAAAGATCAAGAGTTACAATACTATCACACCCCCATATGTTATATAATGTATCTACATACGTACCTGAACTTCCTATCACTTGATTTCCCAATCTATAAATTTCACCAAAACAGATTTTTGCATCAATATCCACATTATGAGGATATATTGAATCGACATTTATCGTCATACTCCACTCATCATTACATGCAACATCTTCAAGCTGAGCATATAAACGCACTTTCAATTCTCCACCCGCATTTGGCATTAAAAATTTTGGATTAACCACATCTGTCCTCGTTGTATCTCCATTAAGCACAAACTCCCAATTATATAATGCACATCGTTTACCTTCAAGAACAGTCTCTTTACCCTCATTATCAACCGAATAAACAAAACTTTTATTCTCAAAACTTACATAATTGTTACAATTAGATGGAGTCCACGAATAGTTAAATTCTGCTTTAGGAAATTGTTTAGTAACCGCCGATGACAACGTAAACCCACAAGTTGGATCATGTAAATATTTTACATCACAAAAATATTCAACACCATCTCTTGCGGCTACATTTATCTTTTGTCCATTTTTATTAGGAATAGGCTCTCCTAAATTATTATACCAATTATATTTAAATCCACTTGGTGCCTCAAGTGTAACACGCTCACAACCCTCTGTTTTAATCGTAGCATCAACACAATCCAACGTAAAATATGCATATCCACAGTGTTTCGTCAACGCACAATCTTGCGTTGTTAAACGAATTCTAATTTTTTGTCCCTTACATTCTCGCAAATCAACACCAATGGTAGTCCAATCTTTCCATACAAATTCAACTCCAGGCGAAGGATTATAAGGTTCCCATCGTGCGCCTTCATCTTCAGGGTGAAAAGAAGCTTGACCACAAGACGCATTTTCGCTAATTGGAGTACCATCTTCCTTCAATATTTCAAAGCCAAAATAAGGGTCACTTGCTTTACCATGCCCAGGCTTTTCCAATACCACGGCATACTGCATTAAAAGAACCAAATCATCCAACACCTCAAATTCGTATGTTATTCGCTCTGCCTGAGCACCTGCATTTTCATTTCCAAGACGCACTGATGCCAATGAGCCTGGTGGAATTGTCAACAAACGATTACCCGTATTAGGATCATACATACCTTGAACCCAACACGCTATATGGCGAGCATTAGCATCATAACCTCCTATTGACGGAGATGGAGCCGCTGGAGCAAAATTAATTCCTGACTCAGTAATCTGTCCTACTTCACATTTAACAATCTCCTTATTATCAAGCGACACATAATCAAAACAATGGTTTTCCGGACACCATACAACAACCGAGTTAAGATAAACATACGCACTCGTATCATTGTCAATAATAGCACGCACACGCAAATCATATGCACCTTCAGGCATATTAACAAACGTATGTGATGGTTGATCCACTTCACCATTAACTCCATACTCATTTACCCAATATTTCGAACCAAGAGGCTTATATCCACATTCATAAATTGGTGCATTTCCGTCCCACGAAAATTTCACTTCACCACACGATGCATCCGCCTTAAGATTTTCTGGTTTTGGACACATAGCCGAAGTAATCTGAATATTATCTATACATGCTCCCAATGGATTTGCAATAGACTCATCTTGATTAAAATTAACCCAAACAAATGCTAAATGAATTTTACGTCCATCAACAACACTGATTTGGAACGACCCATTAATCCAAGTTCGTCTATCTGACATCGCAAGATATGCTCCTTCAACCGTTTCTATAGTCTGAATCTTACGAGTAAGTGACTTTGACAAATAACCAATTGTGTCATTCGACTCCAAAAACTCTTCCGCTTCCCATTCTGTTAAAGTAAAAACATACAACTCCGAAGTTTCTTTATATCCACCATTTTTCCAATCAAACGAAATATCATAATGCCCACCTGGCAATTCCAAAACTCGCGATACTACTACCACATTTGGTTCTGATGAATATTTCGCTGACTTTCCCCCATCGAGAGAAATATAAAGAGATTGTGACCCTTCATTATATTCCAAATCTCCAACAACCCATTGGTCTGCACAATACTCCCCCCTCACACCGGCATTCAATTTCCAATTATTAATTTCTGGGTCACCTTCCTCAAACCCAAATTGATAAGGAACTTTAAGCGTTTGTGAATATGCTAAATTCAAAGCAAAACTAACAAACAAAAATAATAAGATTTTTTTACATGACATAAACATAAGGTCTATTTTAAGTAGTTATTATTCTTTATTTTAATATATTACGATACGTTCTGTTTTACGCATCCCATCTTTAAACATAAATTCTACAATATAAATACCGCTTGATTCTACAATATTAAGCACATTATCCCCCTCACTCAAATAATATTCGCCTACTAAAACACCCATCGACGACCAAACTCTCACTTGTGCCGATTCCGACGCTTTCACATTTACTTGCGATGAAGTATTTGCTCCAAACACAACAACTGTATTGCCACTTATATCTCCAAACTGAATTGGTCTAATAGCACAAACCATCTCTTGCACACCATCATCTCGTGTTAACAACACTGAATATTCTGCATTAAAATCCAATTCTTCGTATAATATTGACGAAGTCGCGCCTTCAATAGGGGTATTATCTTTGTACCATTGATAAGCCACAAACTCATAGTTGCCATTATAGTCTGCATTTTTCACTGCCAACACATCATTCCAACGTTGTGCAATGACGCTCTTTGGATAATACACATCTACCAACACATCAATATCTTCTCCTCCACAAGCCAATTCTCCAAACGACAATGTTGCCCTATATCTATTTGGTTTTACGCCTTTCAACATTGGAACAACCATAGCTCCACTCTCTGGCTGCAACCCTTCTACCGAAGCCTCTGCCATCGCTGCGTCTTTAAACTTAACCGCAAATTCCAATAATTTGCCCGACTCTTCTACGTATGGTATTATAATGTTATCATCATCTGCACACACTGATATAACACTATCTATTCCGAGTACCAACGACTCATTTACAACCATATCCCATAGTATCGAGTCGCAACCCAAAGTGCTTTTCTCTGAATACACTCCTGTCTGCGTAACTCTAACACCATCTATAATACGCACATCCGTACTACATATCGTATCATAAATCACAGTATCTTGCAACACGTTAAGATACAAAACCGTAATACTATCACATCCATATTGCGTTGGAACAGTATCTGCATATACACCAGTCTCAAAATAAGACTTTTCACCCAACGTATAACATACTCCTGGACACACAGTAGCATGTACCGTATCACGCATATCCGTAACATTAGGCAATTCAAACTCAAAAGTCTTTATCTCTGCACATTTACCTCTAATCGAAGCACTAAGTACTGCCGTAAACTTACCTCCTGTGGCTGGATAAACATGTATAGGATTAGTATTCGAAGATGTCGATCCATCTCCAAAATCCCACACCACATCACAATCCTCATCTGATTTTACAATTTTACCCATAGCATCTTTCTTCGAAATATAACTACCATTCGTAAATGCTACCTTATTCATACATTCTTCTACGTATGGACGACACGCCCCATCTGCCACTGGATAGCGTTGCATACCAGATGTTTCCAAGGTATAATAACAAGCCGTTTTTGTTGGCTGTATTACATCAAGACAATATGTTGCAGTATCCGATGTCGAAATTGCATACATCTGTTCTTCCGACAAAGTTTTATTTGACTCTGTTTTTTTATACCAACGATATCTAAATCCCTCTGGAGCAACAAGCGTATCATATTCCACATTAGTTCCACAAGACGTACTTTGCAACTCTCCCGACGAACAATTAAGCGTAAAATATGCATAACCAAAGTGTCCTTTTTCTGCGCAGTCATACGTTGTAAGACGTACTGTAACCTCTTTTCCATGATGTTCTCGCAAATTGATTGAAATTGTAGTCCAATCTTTCCACCATCCATCACCAGTTTTATGCCACCCATCAATACCATCTTTCATATTATGACCTGCCGCAAATTTAGCCTCTCCACATCCTTTGTCACTAATTGGTTTTGTATTACTACCTGTACCTGTCAAAACTTCCAATTCAAATTTAGGCTGCCATATCTCTTTATGTTCTGGGTCTTGCAACACAACTGCATATTTCAAAATCAAAATAGCTGAAGTTGAAGCATCTACTGTATATTTATACTCAATACGTTCAGCTTCTCCCCCTGTATTCCAGTTACCAAGACGTACCGACGCAATCTCTCCATCAGGCACAGTTCGCAACCCACTTGTTCGTGGGTCTTTCTCACTCAAATCATAATGCACCGTATGTCGACTCTCTACGCTTGAATATCCATGGTCAACCAAACTTGGTGTGAAACCAAGACCAACACCACTACCATCAGAATTATCCGGATTCAATCCGACTGAACAATTCTCAAGACTAAGACTCAAAAAATCTATGCATCGTGCACCTGGATAATAAATAAATTCTGAAAGAGACACCCATGTACCACTAATACCCTCACAACGCGCGCGTACATAATATGTACACATACCCTCTTCCACTCCTTCTACAACAACAAATGTATCTCTCACATTCTGATACTCCTTCCATCTGCCTGTGCGCGTATTATAACAGCGAACATCATAAGCCTCATTCTCGCCACTCCACGAGAATGTTGCATCCAAATCATTCACTTGCAATGCCAAATTGTATGGTTTTGAACAATACCCTTCTGGCATAATCAAAATATTATCTACACAGGCAGCAGGTGGATATGCTCCATTCATACCATTACGCCAAACAAACACCAACTTATGCGGTGTTCCATCTGTTTCAAGCGTACCTACAATAGTATTCCAATCCGAATGCGACAATCTTGACGAACTACGACCAAACGACAACGCATATTGGGTTATATAGTCTGGCAATTTATTTTGCTTACCTATAACAGAATTGGTTTTTACACTTGTAGGAACCCAACAGACATACAATCCATCAATATCACTAATACTATCTTGCCACCCTGCAGCACGCCAGTCAAAAGAGAATTCATATTTACCTGCCTTAAAATTAGGCAACTCACGATATGACGTAACAATTACTTCACTCGCAACATACTCATTAGAAATCCCATCTTTTGACACGAAAAGGCCATAGTCGCCTCCATTCGACCCTGGTCTACCAATATACCATTTATTTATACTCTGTCCCCCTTGATTACCCGCATTCAAAACCCACTTTTCACGTTCAACAGGGTCCTCAAATTCACACTGATAAGTAAAAATACTATCTTGGCAATACGCAAAACCCAATGCACATTGCACCATCAATAATAAGATGAATCTTCTCAACATATATAAATTATAAATTAATAAATTAACATCTGTTCAATATAAAACTCCGGAGGCAATCTACGCAATCCAAGCAGTAGGGACGCACGGTTCGTGCGTCCGCTCGATCGCAAGACCAAAAAAATCAACAACGCAGTTGTTAACTCCCAACTCTCAACTCCTATTCCACTCCCTTCTTCACACGTGTTTTCTTCCAAGGAATTGTAACATCATTTTTCAAACAATTACACTCCTTCACCTTTGGCATTTCAAACATAATACCTACCTTAAAACCTACCATCCATGAGCTAAGAATTGTAGGTTTATCAAAATTAACAAAATGTTCTTCACCTTTCATTCTATCCAATGTCCCTTTTGACATACCAATAGGTATAGTCGAATAGAATGATCTAACACTTCTAAAAAAGTCCTCCAAATCTTCTGGAGTAAAACCATCTAACGATGCATAATCAAACAATTGTTCCGCCGTATTTTTATTACTATAAGTAGACAACATGCCAACTTCACCAACCAAAGCAAACTTAAATCTCATACGGCTTTTTCCACTTATCTCCATGTCAAGCCCTTGCCACCCAATCTCTACCATGGGATTCACTTGAAGTTGATGAAGAAAATTCTTATCATGCGATTGAACATCTGTCAAAGACAAATTTTCCTTGATACCCATAATATCTTCATATCTATCATAATACAAGTTACAATCCGCATAACCAAAGTCACCATCAATCTTATTATACAAACTATATCCAACTCTAGCCCCTACACCAAAATACATCCCCATCTCTGATTTATATCCAAGCATAAAAGGAAGCGTTGCATAAACTGTTGTCTGTTTCTCATTCCAATTGATAACAGTGTATTCCACACTCGCTTTTTCTTGCAAATTGACATCACCATCCATCACATCCTCAATACGATGAATACTATCCGTATGATGCAATCTACCCGAAATTATTTGTCCTTCAAGACCAATACTCATCCAAAAACCACGAGCCGCATGATATTCATATCCAAATCCAAAAGTTCCCCCTAACAACGGACTTATATTCAACTCCTTCGGATCCAACACAACTGCACGCGAATCATCGTCAAAGTTAGCATCAGGCGACAATATCGAACCATAACCTGGCATCATAGCGAAACCTGATGCCCCCCCAGCCAACGAAATTGTAATGTAATGTGAATTACGAGTACCTAAATTAGGATCACCTTTTTGTGCTGAAACACAGAAACTTAAAAACAGAAAAGACACAACAAGTAAATACTTGCTCAAAGAGAGAACTTTCATAGTGTATTAAATTTATTTTATTTTTATATTATTTTTCACAATTATTAACATGATAGCACTAGATACAATCACGCACTATACACAATAGCACGCAAAATTACTAAAAAAAATCCAAATAACAAACACTTTAGATAAAAAAAATCAAAAATCAAAAACCACATATCAAAAAGCAACAAAATACCCCCAAAAACCACACTACCACCACACCACAATTCATTCTTTACTTCTCCTTATCTACAAAATACTATAAATATACTATAAATATATGATAAATATACTATAAACATACTATAAATATATGATAAATATACCATAAAGCAACCTTCACAGGCACTTTACATAAAATTTACCTATGTATTGCACAATCAAAAAAAAATATGTACCTTTGCAAAAATATTTTTAACATTTTTTAAAGTAACCGCAAAAATACGTTTTTACACATTAAAAAAACACTTTTTATATTAATTTTCTAAAACTTTTCAGTCATGAAAAAACTTACATTTATTCTCGCAGCGTTATTCTTCGCAGTAACTGCTGTGTTCGCACAGGATGAAGTGCAAGTAAGCACTAATACTGTCGAGATTGATTTGGCTGCTGGTACAGTAAAAAGCGGTCTTTCAAAGTCAATCGTTTGGGATCAAGACTCTATCAAAATCACACAAGAGTCTCGTAGCTTAAATGGTACTACTGGTGCCGCTGGCGCAGTAGACGTAACAGATGTTAGCAAACCTCAACTTACTGATGGTCAAAACTTCATCTTTGCAAACTCATCAAAAACATTCCCTCAAATCACTAAAATTGAAATCTCTTACGAAGGTCTCAACTATGGTGGTTTAGTTGTAGGTACTACTCGTACTGGTGGTAAAACAGTAGCAAGTGCTTCTTGTGTTACAAACCTATCTACTGCTGAAAATGGCACACACAGCGTTCAAATCATTGGTGGTGCTTCTACTCTCTATGTTCAAAACTACAACCCAACTCCTTTGCATGTAACAAAAATCGTAGTTACACGCGCTATTGCTGGCTATGTTGAAGAAGAAGAAGCTCAAACTGACACTGCCACTGTAAAAACAATGGAAGAAGCTGTAGCTGCTTTGGGCACAAGAACAAAAGTTGTTGTTTTATACGAAAACCTCCAACCTGTAACTAAAGTTTCAAGCTCATCTTACACAGACTACATGCCTGATGGCACAACAAAACTAAGCTGTAAATTCGTTCTTCCTGCTGATTTCGATTGCTATGGTACATGTGCACGCGGCGAAAGTGGTTTCACATTCACTGTCGACTCTATCACTAACTTGTATGCTTTCAACAATCTCTATCTTGTAAAAAGCTACCAAGATCAAAACAGCAACGACCCTAACATCCAAAAAGAGCTCAACATCCTTGACCCTGTTACTGTAACAGCTGTTGAAGGCGAAAACGTATTCATCCAATACAACTATGCTCGTAACGATGCTATGTATAGCCACCAATTGGTTATCAACGGTGAACACTCTTTGAAAGCTGGCGACCAAATCGCTAACTTCGCCGCTAAATTTGTTGCTGCTACTAAATTGACTATCGACGACGAAACAACTCAACTCGCTCGTAGCGAATATTTCGCTGTTCCAAGTTCTTCTTTTGGCAACATCACTGCTGACAACACTATCAAATACAGCAACCTCTCTAACATCACAAACCTCGAAAGCAAAGCTGCAACTGCTGTTCAACTTCCTAAAGGTGGCGTTATCGCTAAAGTTAAAGACACTTACTACTTTGTTTTAGGTAACGACTCTGTTGTTGTTCGTCCTGCTGCCGATCTTAATATCGACGCTTTCGTTGACAAAGTTGCTGACCTTGCTATCAAAGGTGTTATCGACTATTGCAACACTGCTACTGGCTCAAAAGCTATCATCATCACACACATCAAAGAAGTTAACACTAACTACCAAACTATCGCTGAATGGTTGCAAGCTGCATTCGAAGGCGAAGGCGAAGGTTCTCTCGCAAACCCTGTTATCGTAACTTATAGCATCTACAAAAACAACAAACAATACATCTTTATTGGCGACGAAACTGGAGGTCTCTGCCTCACAAGTGGTGCTCAAATCGACACTATCAGAACTGGCGACGTCCTCACAGGCGTAAGAGGTACTCTCAATTTCTCTGACACAAAAGTTGCTCCTCAATTGTCTATCCCAAACACAGTTCAAGTTATTGACTCTTTCCAAACTCTCGAACCTGCTGTTGTTACAATCGAAGAACTTTTGGCTGAAGAAAACAATGCTTTAAACAACAACATCCCTGCTATCAAGTATGCTAACCGTCTTGTGAAAATCAACAAAACAAAAAGAAGTGCATCATTCGTAAATGGTAACCCAAGAGTATATGGCTTAGTTCAAGGCGACTACACTCTCCCTTATTCAACTAACACTTTGAATGCATATCACTCTAAATTCGCTACAACTACTCCTATGAGTGTTACTTGTATCATTGACTTCAGATTGATTAACACAACTAACTTGTATTCATTCCTTCCACGTTCTGAAGAAGATATTCAAGACGACTTCGATCAACCTGTTATCTCTCCAGCTCCTGGCACATACTACACTAACGATGTTACTGTTACAATCACTTGTACAGACGAACTCAAAACTAACATCTACTACACATTCGACCCTGAAATCGACCCTACTCTCGACGAATGCGAAACTTACGAAGGTCCTATCAAAATCACTCAAGACACTACTATCTATTACGCAGTTAAATATGGTGAATTATATAGCAAAGTTTACGTTGCAACTTATAAATTCGGTGCTACTGTAACTACAATGGAAGAACTCAAAGCCCACGAAGGCGAACGCGTTCTTTACAAAGGACTCGAACCTAATGCAGTTACTATCGGCGAAGGTTGGATGTCTTACACTGAATATTTCATGCCTGACGGCGAAACTGCAATGACTTGCGACCTTTACCCAATCCCTGCTAAAATGGACGTTTATGGTACATTGACAGAAGAAGGTTTCGCTATTGATGAAGTTGCTACAATCTACTCTTTCTTCACAATGAACGACCTTATGATGTTCATGGAAGGTGCTACTGACGAACAAAAAATGGCTTCTTACGAAATCAAAGAATCTGTTCTTGTTACATTAGCTGGCCCTATGAACTTCTATGTTCAATATGAAGAACAAGGCTTCTACGGTGGTTCTACTTGGAAAGGTCTTGCAGCTCAAACTGGTCGCATGACTATGTTGTCATTCCAACCAAAAGCTGGCGACGAAATCACTCTCAAAGGTGTATACAACGCTGCTATGTATGATGAAGAAACTGGCAATATGATTCAACCTGCATTCTTCACAGTTGAAACTGCTAACCTCGTTTCTGAAAACAACAAATTGAACTACACTTCAGTTGAGCTTGCTTCTGGTTTAGAGTATATCTCTGACTACTATGCTTCTCTCTGTCGTTTGTCTAAAGGTGGCAAAATCGTTCTTGACAACGATGGCAACTTCTGCTACGAATTTGACTTCGAAACATGGGTACTAACAGAAGATGGTTACGAACAACTTATAGGTAAAGATTCTCTCGTATTGATGGCTGCTGGTCCTATCTATCTTGATGAATATCTCAACATCGACCTCGATAAACTTATTGTTGGTATTATTGATTTCGATACTTACACTCAAGCTCCTATCTTCTACGTTACTGAACTTCAAGATTCTAAACTCTACTACAACACTATCGCTGAATTGATCGCTGCTGGCGCACAATCAGAATACACATTGACAAGCGCATTGCGTAACCCTGTATTGTTGACATACATCAGCTACAATCAATGGGCTGGCTACACAATCTTCGTACAAGATGAAACTGGTGCTATCGCAGTTAAAGGTTTAGGTGTACTTGACGAAAACGATGAATACACATTCCCTTACGAAGTTGCTGTTGGTGACTCTATCGTAGGTATTGAAGGTTTCACTGCTCTCGAAGCTTCTGCATACATGTGGTCTGGTAACGACTACAACGTAGAACTCAACTTAACTAAAGTAGCTGACGGCGAAATTACTCCAATCGACATCACATTGGCTGACTTCAACGCAGACGCAGCAAATGTTATGGAAGCAATCAACAATGGCGAATTCTTCTTGTCAGAATATGCAAATAAAGTAGTTCGCGTACAAGAACTTTCACGCGTTGACGATCCAGACGACGAAAAATGGCCATGGTTAGTTCAAGGTGAAGACTCAATCAAAGTTTCTACTTACTATTGGGGCGACATCGCAGTAGCTGACTCTATCGTATCTCTTACTGGTATCGCTGACTACACAATCATCAACGGTCAAACAGCTTCTATCCAACCATTGAATCCAGAATCTGTTGTAGTTCCTACTATCGACAATGTAGAATATGCTACTATCACAGACCTTTATGTTGAAAACGGCATGATCGTCCTTGAAGGTGAATTCCAAATCTTCACTATCACAGGTCAAAACGTTACAAATATGAATGGTCGCCTTGCAAATGGCATCTATGTAGTTCGCACTGCAAATGCTGTTGCTAAAGTAGTTATCAAATAATTGATTATTCACAAATAATCATATCATAAAGAAAGAGGGTATGTCAAAACATACCCTCTTTTTTTATATATAGTATTATAAATTTTCTGTCAATGCATTCCAAAGATTATCTTTTGGTACTGGTGCTGAAATGTTTATTGGCTCTTTGCTCACAGGGTGGATAAATTCAATACTTCTAGCATGTAACGAAATTCCTCCATCCGGGTTTGATCTTGGGGCACCATAT
The DNA here is from genome assembly GCA_017559505.1 of Paludibacteraceae bacterium. Lineage (GTDB taxonomy): Bacteria > Bacteroidota > Bacteroidia > Bacteroidales > Paludibacteraceae > Aphodosoma. Next base: position 53,232 of record JAFYSF010000070.1, read on the forward strand.
TTTAAATCACCTTTAATCGGGCATCCCATTGTCGCCAATTGGCAGCGTATCTGATGGTGGCGGCCGGTGTGAAGATCCACTTCTACAAGTGAATATCTATCTCCACGAGCAATTAATCTATAGCTCAACGATGCCAATTTAGAATTAGGCTTCTCCTTGTCGTAGGCGTATGATTTATTTTGTTTCTCAACTCTCACTAAATAGTGTTTCAACGTACCTTCAATATCCTTTGGTGTGCCACAAACAATAGCCCAATAACGCTTTTTAATATCCTTATGCTCGGCAAACAACTTGTTCATGCGCTCTAAAGCCTTGCTTGTCTTAGCAAACACTACAACGCCGCTTACAGGTCGGTCCAATCTGTGCGTAACTCCACAAAAAACATTCCCAGGCTTATTGTACTTTTCTTTCAAATAGCGTTTGATAGTTTCAGGTAGTGGCTCATCACCAGTCTTATCGCCCTGCACAATCTCTCCTACAGCCTTGTTTACTATGATAAGGTGATTATCTTCGTATAGTACTTCCATTATATTTATTTTGATAAATATATTTTCTGCTATTTACTCTTAATTTCTTTGTTTTACAGCCTCATAAACAATTACGCCAGTTGCCACTGATACATTGAGTGAGCCAATTTGTCCGAGAATAGGAATTGATACCATATCATCTACAATGCGTAGAATATCAGTCGAAATACCCACATCTTCTGCTCCCATTACGATTGCAAGAGGACCACTATAGTCTGTTTTCGAATAGTCGTGTGATGCTTTTTCTGATGCAGCAATTACTTTAATACCGCATTTTTGTAGGAATGAAACAGTGTTGTGAAGACTATTTTCGCGACAAACAGGTATTACATGCAATGCACCTGCCGAAGTTTTAATAGCATCTGCATTGGCAGCAGCTCCACCTTTCATTGGAACTATGATAGCATCCACTCCAGCGCATTCGCAAGTACGAGCGATAGCACCAAAGTTGCGCACGTCAGTTACTCCATCCAAAATCACAATAAATGGGTCTTTGCCAGCCTCGTATAGAGCAGGGATAATATTCTCAATACGTTGATATTCGATAGAAGAGATATATGCCACAACACCTTGGTGGTTTTTCATTGTGAGTTTGTTCAACTTTTCAAGTGGTACTTTTTGGATAGGCACTTGGATGTCTTTGAGCTTGTCAAACAATTCTTTAGCCAATTCACCGCCCATTTCGCGACGTATGAAAACTTTGTCCAACTCCTTACCTGCATCAATAGCCTCGATAACGGCACGTATGCCGAATATCATATTTTTTTCTTTTACCTGTTTCATATTTATGTGATTTTTAATTTTTTATTTCTATTGTTTTTCTTTTGAGTGGGATTTGGTAACCTATTCCCCATTCAACCATTTCTGCTTTTGATAGGTGTGTTTTTACTGCAGTTTGCACATATATATTATCCCATACACGGCAGCGAACACCAAGTCGGAAATAATTCCATCCATCTTCTTTGTCTATATCATACTTATATAGCATTGGACGTTTTCATATTTATTTCCATTTTCATCTTTGTAGGCTAATTTGATAGGGTCGTATAGGTAGATTCCCCAATCGAGTATTGCTGTTATACGTCCAATCCTGAATTCGTTGTTTATGCCGATTGCCACACGAAAGAGATTTGCGATTTTATCGTCTAATATATAGCGGCCGAATCTTGTGTTAGAATTGAAAACACCATCATAAAACGCATCAAATCCACCTCCTATGGCGTACCAATTACAGATATTATATGTAGTACCTATGTGTATTGATCCTATTCCGTAGCCTTTGTTGTCAAGATAGTAGAGTTCTCGATAACCTCCTGAAGCAGTAATATTTACACTCCATTTGTAAGGTAATGATTGGAATGTTTTTTCGTTGAAGTCTTTGTTAGTAGTGTTTTTTGTGTGTAATTTATAAGAAGCTCCTACTGAAGCATATAATATGTTAATCCCTCCATTGGGTTGTAATACAGAGCCGTTGCTCATGTGCATATAGCCTAAATCGGCATGAGCAGCCCAATTGTTCTTAATAGGGAAATTGAAATGTGCTCCAGTTGTGAGATATACATTGACAATTGAGCCTATTAGGTTGTTGCATGTTGGACCGTAATACGACCAATTCGGAGTGTTCCCAAATTCGTTGAAAACACGATTGTAGGTTTTATTGAAAAAGCTTAATCCTGCACCAACTTTCCACTTTAATTCAAAATGAGGAGTATTTACTATGTCTATCAGTAAATAAGGGTATAGCGCAAATGCTTGTCCTAATATTTTGTTATTGCCAAGGTCTAAGCCAACAAAACCAACACCAAGAGTAGGGTAGCCCAAATATTGTTGCCATGGGTATTCATTCCACGATGGGAATTCTACTGCAACTTCTCCACCTAATGTTGGATTAAAATTTATCTTAGCAATATTTTTATTTAATGACAATATATAACCTTCTATTGTTTGTGTGTTAAGTTTTAATGTTCTAAGTTGATAACATATATTAATTGATGTAAAACATATAAATGTTATTATGGATAATATTTTATTTTATACATTGATTTATAATCTTCATATTGCTTTGTATATCGATTTTCAGGCTTGTTATCTTGTTCGCTTTCTTGCTTATTTTTCGAGCTATCTATATATCGTTTTTGTTTTTCTTTTTTATTTCTTTTATTTTTTTTAAAATTAACTTATTTAAAATTATTTTTTTTAGCATAAAAAGGGAAAGAATAATTTAAACCTAATTCTGCACAGTCAAAAGCATGTAAAAAAGAACGCCCCGAAATTTGAACGTATAAATTCTTAACACGCTTAAAATGATAACGCATACCTAAACGCATATAGAGTGTCCCATTTAAATTTTCATAATCTTTTTTATTACTAAAAAATTTAAATTCATTAAATGCAAAAAGTTGATTATGGCTATCATATATATTTATACCAGCATCAATTAGACCTGTAATACGATTTACTGTAAATCCATTTGCCAAAGCGATACCTACACGCATCTCTTTATTAGTAAAATAAATAACATCAACGGCAACTCCGGTTGTCCAACAATTATTTCTTCTATTTAAATAGTCAATATGTAGAGTATAATGTGTTGAATTTAAGATATTATATAGATTTACATTTTTTATCCCACCAAGGAGTGAGAGATTAATAGCCCATGAATCTTTTAAATCTTTTGTCCTATGAAAATTAGGTAATTTGTGTTCGTCATAACCTAAAATCCCACTATATCCGATTGCCGCATAAATAATATTCATTGATGAATTAGGAGTATATATATTTCCATTTGTAATAGGATTATAGGTAGCTTCAATAGTTATAGCCGCCCAAGGGTGGGGTAAATATATTTCTCCATTCAAACTTAAACCAAAGTTAAATGCCAAAAAACTACCTAAATAGGGGGATTTTCGAGTGAATGCAGCAACTCCCATTCCTAATTTTGTTCTAAGTTGACCTATATCAGAACGATATAAAGGTATGTTGACGTGAGGATATGCTGCAATCATGTATCCTAAACTAGGTGTAGTTTTCCCATAAATACCATCAAGTTTAAGGCTTAAAAAGCTAACTCCAATGGAAGGATAATTCCAATGTTTTTTCCAAATTTCATTATCAAATGATAAAAAATCATAATCAACTTCAACGCCAGCGACTACAGATATAGGCTTATTTAATAAGTTTTTGTGATATCCCATAGGAAAAAAACATCCGCCTACACCTTTGACACTAATTACGTGGTTATTCTGAGCTACAACAGAACAAAAAGTATAAACTATCAATAAAATAGCTAAAATTCGTTTCATAATTTCAAATAAAATTTGTACCTTTGCCAAAGTTTCTTTGCCAAAGTTTCTTTTTGGGGATTAAATAAAAACTTGATTGCAAAGTTACGCTTTTTTTTGAATATATGCAAGTTAAAAAAATATGAAAATGATTTTTAAGAAAGAGTTCAAGTCGTTTTTTTCTAATATCACAGGTTATATTGTGATTGCTTTGTTTGTTTTGGCTAACGCATTATTTTTGTGGGTGTTGCCGGGGCAGTGGAATGTATTTGATAGTGGGTATGCTTCGCTGGATGCTTTGTTCTTTTTGGCTCCGTGGTTGTATTTGTTTTTGTGCCCTGCTGTTACGATGCGCTTTTTTGCTGAAGAGAGGGCAGAGGGTACATTGGAATTGTTGTTGACAAAACCGCTTTCGCGCCTTGAAATCGTTGGAGGTAAGGCTCTTGCAGGTTGGGTGTTGGTTATCGTTGCTTTGTTGCCTTCGCTCATTTGGTACTTGTCGGTTTATATCCTTGCAGAGCCTATGGGCAATGTGGATTCAGGGGCATTTTGGGGCTCGTGGATTGGGTTGTTGTTGTTGGCTGCGGTGTATGTTGCTATTGGCACGTTTGGTTCTTCGCTTTCATCTAACCAAGTGGTAGCATTTATTACGTCAGTGGTTATTTCGTTTTTGCTTTTTTATGGATTTGAGCTTGTAGGTTCGTTGTTTTCTGGTGAAATAGCTTATTGGTTGCGCCAATTTGGTATCAATGAACACTATAAATCTATTTCTCGTGGTGTGATTGATAGTCGTGATGTTGTTTATTTTATGGCTTTAACAGCTGGATTCATCTATCTAACTACTAAACAAATAAAAAAATAATTATATGAAAACTCCTTTGATTTTAATTACTAATGACGATGGCATTCAAGCCAAAGGTATTCAAACTATTGCACGCGTGGCTGCAAAATATGGTAAAGTAGTAATTGTGGCTCCTAATGGTCCTCGTTCGGCACAGTCAAGTGCTTTGACTATTGAGGTGCCAATCTACGCTAAACCAATACCTTCTGACAACGAAAATATCACTCAATATGCTATCAGTGGAACTCCTGCTGATTGCGTTAAGTTGGCTATTAGTCAGTTGCTTGATGAGAAGCCAGACCTTGTTATTTCGGGTATCAATCATGGCTCTAATGCAAGTATCAATGTTATTTATTCAGGTACAATTGGTGCAGCCATCGAAGGTGCTCTTCATGGTATTCCATCTATTGGTTTTTCGCTTTGCGACCATGATTCTGATGCAGATTTTGAGCCTTCATTGCCTTATTTCGAGCAAATTATCGCTAAAACAATCAATTCTGAAATGCCTAAGGATATTTGTCTTAATGTGAACGCACCAAAAGGACCGGTTAAGGGTGTGCGAGCTTGTCGTCAAGCCGAAGGACGTTGGGCAAATGATTTTGGTAAGTCAGAAGCACCTCGTCCATATAATTATTATTGGCTTATTGGCGACTTTATGTTCTTGCAAGACAATGACATGAATGCCGATCAATGTGCGATTGAGAATGGCTATATCACAGTTGTGCCACTTCAATTTGATATGACTGCATATAAGGCAATCGAATATTGTAAGCAGTATGAAACAGAAGCTTGATACTCTTTGGTTTGGGATGATTATAGGTTTGGTGATGCCTATTGTCATGCTCTATCTTTTTGTGCAAAACAATACATTTGATGGCTTTTCGATTAAAGCGATTTTGGATTTGGCAAGCACTAATAGTATGATTGTAAAGCTCTTGTGTATTGCCATATTTCCTGATATGGGTGCAGTGTTTCTCCTCAATACGTGGGAGATGTGGCGTGCATGTCGTGGGGTGTTTGCATCGTTGTTTTTCTTTATCGCTATTTCAGCCATATTTATTGTAATCAATTCTTAGTAATCAATTCGTAAACCCTCATTGAAAATGAGATATTTCATCATTGCCGGTGAAGCGTCGGGCGACCTTCATGGCAGTCGTTTAATTGCAGAATTGAAGCATCGCGATGTCGATGCTCAGTTCTGCTTTTTTGGTGGCGATAAGATGCGTGAGGCGGCAGGATGCGAGCCTGTTGTGCATTGTCGAGATATGGCATTTATGGGGTTTGTCAATGTGCTGTTGAACCTCAATAAAGTCTATCGACTTCGTAAGTTGGCGCAATGTGAGTTGTTGAGATTTCAGCCCGACAAAGTGATTCTTATTGATTATCCGGGTTTTAATCTTCGATTTGCTAAATTTGTCAAGCAAAATCTGCCAACTGCCGAGGTGGTCTATTATATTGCGCCTAAACTTTGGGCATGGAAAGAGTATCGGATTGAGTCTATCAAGCGATATGTTGACCATATGTTCACTATATTTCCGTTTGAAACAGAGTGGTTTGGCTCTCGAGGGTATAAGGTGGAATATGTGGGTAATCCATCGGTCGATTCAGTGTCGGCATTCATGCGAGAAGATTTTGATGAGGCGCGATTTCGGGCAGATAATGGATTGGATGAGCGTCCGATAGTGGCACTTTTGGCAGGTAGTCGGCGACAAGAGATTCGTTCGTGTTTGCCGATTATGGCGCAGTTGTCAGAGTGTTATGTTGACTATCAGTTTGTTGTGGCGGCTGCACCATCAGTTGAACCAGAATTTTATAGGTCGGTAGTGGGGGATACGGCAGTGAAGATACTTTATGGTGCAACATATTCGCTATTGCGAATTGCTCGTGCGGCAGTGGTCAATTCGGGCACAGCAACGCTTGAAACAGCATTGTTTCGAGTGCCTCAAGTTGTAGTTTATAAGGTGTTTGCTGGCAGATTAGCAATGATGCTCAAACCGTTGCTCATAAAAACGCCATGGGTGTCGCTGGTGAATATTATTGCTCAGCGAGAGGTGGTTGTGGAGTTGTTGGCTCATAATTATACGCTTGAGCGCACGAAGGAAGAGTTGGATAGGATAGTTGCGGATGGTGAGCGAAGGCGGGAGATGTTGCGGGCGTATGATGAGATTATAGGAGTGCTGGGTGAGGCTGGGGCGGATGCTCGTTGTGCAAGAAAGATAATAAAATTTCTCAAAAATAGTACATTACTAACCTAGCATTGGTGCTAATATTTCAAAAGCACAATTTGCAATAAGTAAAAAAGATTTTCAAGCCAAAATGTACATCGCTCTAAAAGAAACTCACGAAACTCTATATCTGCTAGAACTCTTATTTAGAATAGAATTAACCCGTTGGCGAAATTAATTTTAAATTTTGGGGACTATTATAAAAAAACATTCTACAACCTTAAAGTGTTTTTTTGCTATTTTCACACCTCAACTTTCCCATCAACGCCAAACACACTGCCAACGAAGCAACCGATAAATACCAAGTACCTCCCGTTCCTATCAAATCAAAATCAATATTTGTATATCCATTATAACTCAAAAATGCAAATACTACAGCCGCTGCATTATTCACAAAATGCGCTAATATAGAAGCCCATAACGACCCTGTATAATGATACAAATAACCCAATGCTGCTCCTATCAACATACGCGGAATAAAGCCATAAAACTGAAAATGTATTGCCGAAAATACAAAGGCCGACACCCATATCGCTGTATGATAATTAACTGACTTTCCTAATACTCTTTGCAACCATCCCCTAAACATCATCTCCTCGCATACAGCAGGCAACAATGCCATAACAAACAAATTAGCAAACATCATCCCTACCGACGAAGTCTGCAAAAATCGCTCGGTCAACACCTTTGCCTGCTCTTCCATCTGACGCATCATCTCCTCCATAGATGCCAAAAACGAAGGTAATTCTATGCCATTATTCCAATCTGCCAACATCGAAATCATAGGCAATGCTGCCACTGCAAAAAGGAACGCTATCAAACTCTGTTGTACTGACAATCCCTTATTAAGCAACATATGTCGCAAAGGATTTACATAATCTTCGGTAAACCACACGCCCACCAAAGCCGTAACTCCAAACAACACAATAGTTTGCAATCCCTGCATAAATAGTAGACCTTCTATTGAATTAGTCCATTCTGGGGCTAATGCAATTAGTGCTCCCATCAAAGTCATAACTCCAATGAAAGCACCAAATATAATTAATAATGCTATTAATAATTTTTTCATAACATTCCCTATTCCTTAACAACCTCATCTGGTAGACGTGCAATAATTGTCTCATTACCACGAGTTGCCTCTCCTATTTCAACAAAGATTTCACTACCCTCTGGCAAGAACAAATCCACACGCGAACCAAATTTAATAAAACCAAGATGCTCATTTATATTGCATTTATGATTAGGGGCAGAATATGTAACAATACGACGAGCCAAAGCGCCTGCAATCTGACGCATCAATATTTTATGCCCATTTTCATTTTCAATCACCACTGTCGAACGCTCATTTTCATGCGATGATTTAGGCAAAAATGCTGCCACATGGCGACCATTATAATGACGCACATAACGCACTATACCCGAGATTGGATACCAATTGGCATGCACCGAGAATACATTCATAAATATCGACACTTGAATCATCTTCTTACCTTCAAAATACTCCCACTCTTCTGTTGGCTCTGTAACAACAATATGTCCATCTGCCGGAGCTATTACAAGGTTTTCATCATCTATCTCCACTTCACGAGTCGGATTTCGGAAGAAATAAAGAAAGAATGAAAATGTAAGTATTGAGATAACCATACACACCACAGACCAAATCTTATTAGGCGACTCAATAAATACAATAGCATTGGCTACAACCAACAACGTGAGCAAAGAGAATAATATTGCATAACCCTCTTTGTGTACTTTTAATCTTCTTTTCATAATATTTTAGTTAAAAAATTAATATCACAATAACAAATAAAGATAACATGCCACTACTGGTGCCGCAAATATAAAGCTATCGAATCGGTCCAACCATCCTCCATGACCTGGTATTGCCACGCCTGAATCCTTCACTCCTAAACGACGCTTCAACAACGACTCTACCAAATCTCCAAATGTACCAAACACCACCACAATTTGCGCAAATACTAACCATTGCCACAACTCAAGCGATGCTCCATTATGCCCCACAAGCAGATTCGACAATGGCTGATCTACTATCGACATAACGTATGCCGCCACTAACGCAAATAAATTACCACCGATAAATCCTTCCCACGATTTTTTTGGAGACACTCGCTCAAACAATCTATGACGTCCAAAAAGCGAACCTGTCAAGTAAGCAAACGAATCATTTGCCCATATAAACACGAGCATCGACAACACCAACACCGGTGTGAATTGTCCACGGAAAAATGCTATCATATTTATAAGTGCAAATGGCAATGCCACATATATCTGGCTATAAGCAGTATGCATCCATGCTTCCAATGGGTCAGTTTTCGTATTCCACAATTGACCTATCATTGCCGTCAACAAACTCATACCATAAACGACCCACACAATAACAATCATTCGCTCCGAAAACATTGATGCATGCTCAGCATATATTGCCAAGAACAACAGTGCCGACACTCCACCAAGAAATGTTGTCCTTTTCGTCAATAATTTCAACAATTCTTGAGTTGCCAACAAACTAATAAGCATAAATAATAAGCCAAAACTATAAGGACTCCAAACCGTAGTAGCAATAATAACTGCCACAAGTACCACACCCGCCACAGTACGAGTTACAAGATTCTTAAAATCCATATTAGTAAAATGTTTAATGTGTAGTGTTTAATATATAGTGTATTCCCTACTCCTTTCTCCCTGCTTCCTATTCCTCACTCTTCGCTATTAAGTATCTCTTCCGCACGAGATGCCCACTGACGCTTGCCAAACACTTGCTCTAAATCTTCAGCAAACAACACTTCTTTGTCTATCAATATCTGAGCCACTTCATTATGTCCCTTTTTGTATTGAAGAAGTATCTGTTTCGCACGCTCATATTGTTCATCTATGATTCTTTGCACTTCACGGTCAATCAACTGTGCTGTTGCTTCCGAATATGGTTTGCTAAATCCAAATTCGCTTTGACCTGTCGAATCATAATACGAGATATTTTTCAACTTATCGCTCATACCGAAGTATGTAACCATTGCATATGCACGTCGTGTTGCTTGTTCCAAGTCCGACAATGCACCTGTATCTAATATTCCAAAGAAAATCTCCTCTGCTGCACGACCTCCCAACAACGCACATATTTTATCCAATATATGTTGTTCCGATGTCAATTGTCGCTCCTCTGGCAAATACCATGCTGCACCCAATGCTTGTCCGCGTGGCACAATTGTAACTTTCACCAATGGGTCTGCATATTGCAAGTGCCAACTGATAGCGGCATGACCTGCCTCGTGATAAGCAATATGTTTCTTCTCTTCGGCTGTAATGATTTTCGATTTTTTCTCCAATCCACCGACAATTCTATCTACAGCATCCAAGAAATCTTGACGTCCAATTGCCTCTCTCTCCTTACGAGCTGCTATCAATGCTGCCTCGTTACATACGTTAGCAATATCTGCACCCGAAAATCCCGGTGTCTGACGCGACAAGAAGTCAACATCTACGGTTTCATCGAGTTTCAATGGTTTCAAATGCACGTTAAATATCGCTTTACGCTCATGCACATCTGGCAATTCCACTTGGATTTGACGGTCGAAACGTCCTGCACGCAACAATGCTTTATCCAATATCTCAGCTCGGTTAGTCGCTGCCAAGATAATTACACCCGAATTCGAGCCAAAACCATCCATCTCTGTGAGCAATTGGTTCAATGTATTCTCACGTTCGTCGTTGCCATTATGATTTACATTTTTGCCACGCGCGCGTCCAATAGCATCGATTTCATCGATAAATACTATACATGGTGCTTTCTCTTTTGCTTGTTTGAATAGGTCACGAACTCGCGATGCACCTACACCCACAAACATCTCCACAAAGTCCGAACCCGACATCGAGAAGAATGGTACATCTGCTTCGCCTGCCACTGCTTTTGCCAACAATGTCTTACCTGTTCCTGGAGGACCCACAAGCAATGCTCCTTTCGGTATTTTACCTCCAAGCACTGTATATTTTTTAGGGTTTTTCAAGAAGTGTACAATCTCTTCTACCTCTTGTTTTGCCCCTTCCAATCCTGCCACATCAGCAAACGTAACCTTATGTTGAGGATTGTTTTTATCAAACATCTGAGCTTTCGATTTACCTACATTGAATACTCCACCGGGACCGCCACCGCCCATCATTTTGCGATTCATAAACACGAAGAATCCGATGAGCAACAACAATGGCAACACCGAGAAGACAATCACATCAAAATAGTCTTTACCCTCAGTATAGCGCACTTCGCCTGTAAACACTTTATTGGCTTTCAACTCATTGAGCAATTTCGAAAACTCATCAATCGAAGGCACTATTGTCTCAACTCTCACAACCTCTTTGCCCTCTGCTTCAACCCCTGTAATGTCTTTTGCACATTGAGGATTGATTTCAGCAATAGCTCGTTGTTTTGAGATTTCAATGGAAATTTTGCTCACACAACCATTGCGCAATCCGTCTTCCAATCTCGAATACGCCACATCTCTCGATGCTCCTTTCGGATTCCAAACAGACAACACAATGAAGAATATACCTATCGCTAAGTATATCCAATAGAAATTGAATTTAGGTTTATATCCACCTTTTTGTGGTTTTTTCCCTTCTTGATTTGGTTTGTTTTTTTCTTCTGACATAAATACTTTCCCCCTAGCAAACAGCTTTCGCTATTCACTCTTTACCAATTACTATTTACTCTTTACTAACTACTCTTTTTTTAATCAAGGTCTGGTATCATTGTGATATTTGCATCTGCCCAAAGATGCTCAATATCATAAAACTCACGGAATTCTGGTTGGAACACATGCACTATCACATGACCATAATCCATTGCAATCCATTGACAATTTTCATAACCATCTGACGAAAAAGGTTTTTCGCCTGCATGCTCACGCACAAAATCTTTTGTCGTAGTAGCAATTGTCATCACATGTGTGCTCGAATCGCCTTCACATATTACAAAATATTGACATGGAGCCTCCAATTTGCTCATATCCACAATCGCAATTTTCTTTGCTTTTTTCTCTTGCATTCCCTCAACAATAGTTGAGATAAGTTGTTTTAATTCTGCCATTTATTTTAGACTTTTAGTAGCGAATAGCGAGTAACAAGACTAATTCGCTTCGCTCGTTATTATTATTATTTCAAATTTCCATAATTCCTCATTCCTAACTCCTCATTCCTCATTGTATAAACATTTGATTCGCCTGCATCCACACCAAATACCTCACCAACTTCCCTATTGCCATCGACACAAACACCACCCACCATCTGCATCTCAACAATCCCGCCGCCACTGCTATAAAATCGCCCACACCTGGCAAGAACGAAAAAAATGCGAATCCATCGCCATATTTATGTATCTTTGCTTTCCAATTTTCTGCCTTTTCTTGCGGTATTTTCAGCCATTTCTCTATCCACTCTATCTTACCCAAATAACCCAAACCATAACAAGTCATCCCTCCAAGCGTATTACCCACCGTAGCCCAAACGACCAACCAAATCGGGTCATAGCCTGCCAACAACAATCCCGTAAACACCACCTCACTACTAAAAGGCAATATTGTCGCCGCCAAAAACGCCGCTATCGCAATACCCAAATATCCAAGTGATAACAAATCCATTTTTTAATAGAGTACTGAGTTCAGAGTACAAATTACATACGACAATTGTGCATTGTGCATTAAAGAATTCCATTCTCTTACCGCATTCACCGCAATACCAGTATAAACCACATAAAGCCCTGCAGTCCAATACATCCCCACCATCAAGAATAGACCTATATAAACCACATCCACCAACACCCAAATCACCCAGTTATCTATCTTCTTTCGTGTCAGCAATATCTGTGCCACCACACTCGATGTTGTCAATATGGCATCAACCATCGGATACTGAGGCTCCTGAATATTCTCTGGCAACAACTGCGCGCCCCACTTCACACCCATCCCCCACAACACTCCAGTCGCCACAACAATCATCAACACACAAACTCTCTCCTTCCAACTCAACCACGTAACTTTCAACTCCTTATCCACTTCAACTTTTGGTTTTCTCCACGAATATAGTCCATAAAGATTTATCACAAAATATATCCCCTGCAATATCATCCCCGAGTACAACCCCTCTCTGCCAAACAATATGCCATACAGCACACAATTCACCAATCCAATCCCAAAATTCACCACCTCACCCTTAGATGCCAGCCATATCGCCACCACCCCAAACACCACCGCTATAATCTCTAACCAATTCATCAGCCCACACTTCCCTCAAGCGATATTTGCAACAATTTCTGTGCTTCCACCGCAAATTCCATAGGCAATTTGTTGATTACCTCTTTGGCATAACCGCCAATAATCAATCCCACTGCATCTTCGGTCGAAATACCACGTTGCGAGCAGTAGAACAATTGGTCCTCTGATATTTTCGATGTAGTAGCCTCATGCTCAATAATAGCAGTCGGATTTTTCACATCTACGTATGGGAATGTATGCGCTCCACATTGATCGCCCAACAACAACGAGTCGCATTGCGAGTAATTCCTTGCGCCTGTGGCATTTGCGTTCACTTTCACCAATCCGCGATACGAGTTCTGACTCTTACCTGCCGAAATACCTTTACTTACGATACGCGAACGTGTATTTTTGCCCAAATGTATCATCTTCGTACCTGTGTCGGCTTGTTGATAGTTGTTTGTCAACGCCACCGAATAGAACTCTCCCACCGAATTATCGCCTTTCAATATACATGAAGGATATTTCCACGTAATAGCCGATCCTGTCTCCACCTGTGTCCAAGACACTTTCGAGTTATTACCCTTACATATCGCTCTCTTTGTCACAAAGTTATAAATACCGCCCTTACCATCTTTGTCGCCTGGATACCAGTTCTGCACAGTCGAATATTTCACCTCAGCATTATTCATCACCACAATCTCCACAATCGCAGCATGCAACTGATTCTCATCACGTTGCGGAGCAGTACAACCTTCAAGATACGACACATAAGCATCATCATCAGCCACAATCAACGTACGCTCAAACTGACCCGTACCCGCCGCATTTATACGGAAATATGTCGACAACTCCATTGGGCAACGCACCCCTTTCGGAATATAAACAAACGATCCATCCGAGAATACCGCACAATTCAACGCTGCATAAAAATTGTCTGTATATGGCACCACCGAGCCCAAATACTCACGCACCAAATCAGGATACTCCTTCACTGCCTCCGAAATCGAACAGAAAATAATACCCTTTTCTGCCAATTTCTCACGGAATGTAGTCTTCACCGACACCGAGTCCATCACCGCATCCACTGCAATACCGCTCAACACCTTTTGCTCCTCCAATGGAATACCCAATTTATTGAACGTGTCAAGAATCTCAGGGTCAACCTCATCCAACGACTTTGGCGCATTCTTTCTCGGAGCCGCATAATACGATATCGCCTGAAAATCTATCTCAGGTATATTCAACAACGCCCAATCTGGCATCGGCATCGTAAGCCAATGACGATAAGCTTTCAATCTAAACTCCAACAACCACTCTGGTTCTTCCTTTTTCGCTGAAATCAAGCGCACTACCTCTTCCGACAATCCCTTTTGTATAGTCTCTGTATGAACATCGGTCGTAAACCCATATTCATACTCTTTTTGAGCCACTTGACTAATAAATTCGTTTGAATTATTCTCTGACATATATCAATTTATATAGTTTTAACGCAACATAATATTTAATCTACAAAGATACAAACTTTATTTTATATACGCAATACCCCAAAAAATCATTGATAAATATATCAAAAAATCGTAACTCTACAGTCGCAAAATAGATAGTAAATCCATAGCTCAGTCGGTAGAGCAATTGACTCTTAATCAATGGGGCGAGGGTTCGAGCCCCTCCGGGTATACATAAGAGGTGGATTGACTTATGGTCAATCCACCTTTTTTTATGCGCTTTTTTATAAATCTATATTATTTAATATTGGCTTTCATAAAGAAAGGAATGTTTAATGCTCTTATAATATGAGCTTTTTTAAGCATTGGTGCAGCTGGAATAGGTTTAGATGCAGCTATTTTTTCTGCAATAGAAACACCTTCTGTAGCATTATCATAAGTACCATAAGTGAATGTATGATTTACAAATGGAGCCATATCGAATAATCCGTCATTATCCTTATCCTCATAGTCGTAATTTGTATCTCCTGTTTCTTCGTCTATTTTTTCTTCCACAGTAAAGCCGCCAATTTGATCACCATCACCGAACAATACTGCATCAAAGTCATAATAACTTGAATACCATCTATTTTCTTTGTCTGTACGGATTTGCATAATACCAGTTTCTGTTCTTCCTTCTGCAATTGTAGGATAACCACTTTCTGCCACAGCAAGTCCATAGTCAACATAAAAAGATTTATACATATAACTATCATTTGTATTAAAATAAGGGTAGTTATCTATAATTGGTTCTTCTTCGATAGCCCCCTTCGAATAAAGAATCACATTAGTATAATATTCTTGATAAAGATTTTGATTAAAATGACCGATTTGAATAGTATAAGGACGAAATTGACCATTTTCATTAAGTGCATTATCCACAAAAGAGTAGTCGCCTTCAGGATGTACACTCTTAATATATCCATAATTATCAAGAACAACAGGGATAATGGTTTTGATGTTTAATATATAACCTGGCTTCCCAGCTAAATAACCTTCTCCATCAACATACATTGTAGAAGGTAATACCAATAATTGAGCATCTACTACTGCAATAGAAGTATCAATACCTTCTTTTGTTGTATAATTAATTTGATAAGAATCACCAATGTTCAACAATATGATGTTGTTAAAATTTACATCTAACATAGTTTTAACAACAACAAGGCAAGATGCTTTAATGTTAGTACCTTTGATAGCAACATTGATGATTGTTTCGCCTTTTGCTATAGCCGTAATTACTCCTTCTGATGAAATAGTAGCAACATTCTCATTAGAAGAGATAAACTCTATATCAAAAATTTCATTGGCATACTTAGGAGTTAAAGTATATGAAATTTTGTACGTTTCGCCTAATAATAAAGAGATTGAGTCTTCTTCAATTTCCAAATTATAATTAACATTCGGGCAATCAACAGCAGTAGCAGTGGCTTTTTGTGCGCCCATTTGTTTTAATTGATAACAAGTATTTTCTCTAATGCCTGTTATTTCTTCAGTTTGATTTACTTCACCATTCCAACCCCAACCATTTTTGAATATTACATTCAACTCAGCACAATGAGCTGTAACTACCCACCAATCACCATCGCGAATTGCACGTACTTCTCGACCTTCGTCTTCGGTTGCCCATACCCATGCTGTGATATCATTATCCCACGAAGATGGAACTTTTGCTTTTACTACAATATATTTAGGGTCATTTGGTTTATCTGGTGTATCAGGAAGTTTATATTCATAAAGTGTGATACTATCTACTTCGTTGATATTAGATTGATAAACTATTTGACCATTGCGCCAAACAATGAATTGAGCTGCCAACAAAGAGCAAAGGCTCAATACAATAAGTGTAAATAATGACTTTTTCATAATTTATTATTTTTTAATGAATTTAACTACATTTGTGTTTGATTGTAAGAGATATGAGCCTGTGGCTATATCTTCTACGTTGATTTGCAAAAGTTCGTCTTCGACGGTTTGGGTTTTGAGGAGTGTACCATCTAAAGTATAGATACGCACTACATCGCCTTTCTGCACTCCTTGAACAAATAGAGCATCCATTGTTGGATTAGGGTAAACAATCATTGTGATGTCTGCAATATTTTCTACTGCTGTTTCACCATCAACAAATGAAATTTTACGCACATTTTCAATCTTTTTACTTGCTATCTCGTCTCCTGAACGGTCAAGAAAATAGATATACTCCTCAGTGAATTCGATTGTCGCAATTTGTTTTAACTCCAACTCTTGTTGTTCTGCAGAAAAATATTCAATAATGATATTTTCTTTTGCAGATAACAACATTGAAGAAAAATAAAAAATAACTAATAATGTAAATAGTTTTTTCATATTATACGATTTTTTAGATTGTTATATAAGTACCTTACAGAAAATGATACACACATAAAAAAAACGCGGTACTTTCAGTATATTCCCACTTAGAGGTGTTTGGCGTAACCCGATCGATAGAATAAAGCTAAAACGCTTTTTTCAAATATGTTTAAAATGTGCGTATCAAAATACGCTAAATTATACCATAGACAGATGTGATTTATGTTTGATGTGCAAAGATAGGAATTATTTTTAAGGTGTGCAAAAGATGAACGATTTAATAATATATAAAAAATAAACCAAAAAAACACCTAAATAACTAAAAGTAAATAAATTAAGCTTTATAATATCATTTTTTTAATTTTACCTTGTGAAAATATATTTATTACATCATCTAAAATCCTTATACTCAAAAAAATTACCTAACAATCCAAAAGATACTTTTAGAGAATTTCGATAGGATAAAAATTCTATCACCTATACCCACTACAGAAGTACCAATTTTTATACCAATAACGACATCCACTTATGTCAAGATTGTCAAACAAACTTCAGTGATACATCCAGAACTCTCCTCCATTCAATCTAATTACCATTAAACAAAATCATCCTTAATTAAACTTACTTAAATTGCCGAGCCGAGCAAAAATCACAACCAAAGAAAGTAACTTCTAATTTTCAACTTTTCCTAACCCTACCTTCAAGCAACCCATAACATATCATAAATATAGGATAAATATACTATAAATATATCATAATCGAACCCTTACCCATACTTAACACATACCCAAAACTAAAAAAGAGGCATATCCCATCTAAGATATGCCTCTAAAATATTCCCAAAACAACTATCTCCGCCACAAAACCACACGTCCACCAATCTCTTTCGATAGTGCTTTTTTCTGTTCTATAATTATCTGTTTTTGACGCATTAAATTCATGATTTCATCGAAATTTTTCGTATCCTGTGCCTGCTTAATTTTCTGATCTATCTCTCTTTCCCTATATGATATAATTGCAGCCTTATACTCATGTATTACGGTATTTATCTCACGCGCCAAAATCTCTTTTTTCTGATACTCCAGTTTCATCTGATGCTCTTGCATAGCCCTCAAGTTTGTCGGGTCGCCACTATACTCATCCTGTTTTGTATGCATTCTCGATAGCGTGTACTTATCAGTCAATAATTCTGCCGCCTTTGCCGAAATTTCAGGGTCGATATGATTAGTAAAAAATTTTGCTGCATTAAAATTATCTTCTGCCTTCACATCTCGCACACAATCCAACATCCGTTGGTGCAACGGATTGTGAAATATGCTCTTTCCAACCTCTTCCAAATCGACCAACGACGCCACAATAAACCCACTAACAGTCTGATATTCGCCATCTTCTGTCACAAACAACAATTCCCCTCCGTATCTCACCACATAGTGCAAAATATTCATCTCTTCCTTATCAAATCGAGAGTAAATAGTTGAAATTTGCGAACTAAGCATTTCACTCTCTACATCAGAAGCAACATTTTCTTGCCTATATGCAGGATTAGTGTCATGCTTCTCCTCTGTAGCATAACTCTGCGGAGTATAATCACCATTCGTTTTTCTCACCAACTCTTTTTCGCGTCGAGCACGCAAAATCTTTTGTATTTCGGCAAGCACTACTTTTTCGTCAATCTCCAACTGCGTAGCACACTCTTTGGCATACACCGAGCGCACAATATTATCTGGTATCAACGAAATCGAATGCACCACATCCTGTATCAACCCCGCCTTTTTTATCGGGTCATTCCCTATCTCATCCAACAACAATTGTATCTTAAATCGAATAAAATCTACCTGATTTTTATCGATGAAATCGATGAAATCCGATGCATTGTTGTTTTGTGCATACGAGTCAGGGTCCTCTCCATCTGGCAGTAATACCACCTTCACATTCATACCCTCTTCGAGCAACAAATCGATGCCCCTAATCGATGCCTTTATGCCTGCCGCATCGCCATCATAAAGCACCGTGATATTCGATGTAAACCTATGAATCAATCGAATCTGTCCTGGCGTGAGCGACGTACCCGACGATGCCACCACATTCGTAATTCCCGCCTGATGCATACTAATCACATCGGTATAACCCTCCACCAAGAAACACCTATCTTGCTTCACTATCGACTGTTTAGCAAAATAAATACCATATAATTCGTTACTTTTATGATATATTTCGCTTTCTGGCGAGTTGACATATTTAGCGGTTTTATCGTCTTTTTTCAACACACGACCACCAAATGCCACCACCTTGCCCGACAACGTATGCACTGGGAATATCACCCTACCTCTAAATCTATCATACCAAGTGCCATTATCGCGACGACTACCCAACCCACATTTCTCGATGAAATCGGCTTTATAGCCCGCATTCAACGCCGCCATAGTCATCGCATCAAACTTATCAAGACAATAGCCTAAACCGAATTTTGCAATGGTTTCATCAGTAAATCCACGCCCTCTAAAATACGACAACCCTATCGCTCTACCATCATCCGTATTATTCATCTGTTGCGTAAAATACGACTGCGCCCATGTATTCACCGCAAACATCGCCTCACGGTCCGACTGCGACTGTTGCTCTTCAGGAGTCAACTCCTTTTCAACGATTTCAATATGATATTTTTTCGCCAAATATCGCAATGCGCCTGGATAATCCAACTGCTCATGTTCCATAATAAAATGCACTGGGCCGCCACCTTTTCCACATCCAAAACACTTAAAAATACCCTTAGCAGGCGAAACAGTAAACGAACCCGTCTTCTCATCATGGAACGGACACAGACCTATATAGTTCACCCCACGCTTACGCAACGTCACAAAATCGCTCACTACATCAACGATTTGCGCCGCATCCAATATCTTATCTACAGTCTGTCTATCAATCATATTTATTCTCCTTTTTCAAGACCACAAAATTACAAATAAATATTGATAAATCCAAAACTTTTTAGTATCTTTGCATTTTAAAAAAATAAATTAATTGGCCGTTGACCATATAATCATGAAACAAGAAATACGCAAAGCCATCCGAGCCGAAAAGAAACGCATTGGTAAAGAAGAATTACTACAAATGTCATTGCCTGTAACAGAACAAATCGAGGCAAACGAAAAGTATAGTAATGCCAACATCGTCATGCTCTACCACCCACTTTGGGACGAAGTAGATGTTCGCCCACTTTTCGACCGCGCCCTCGCTGATGGCAAACGCGTAATACTACCTACCGTAAAAGGCGACGATATAATACCAGTCGAGATAACTGCTGAAACCCAATGGGTTGTAGGCGATTTCGATATTCTCGAACCAGTCGCAGAACCATACGATGGAGCCATAGATTTAGTCGTAGTACCTGGTGTAGCCTTCGACAACAACAAAAATCGCTTAGGCAGAGGCAAAGGCTATTACGACCGTTTCCTCGTGAAACATCCCAACGCCTACCGACTTGGTGTCTGTTTCAAATTCCAAATAGTCGCAGAAGTTCCAACCGAACCTTTCGACTTCCCTATGGACGAAGTCATCACAATATAAAAGCACATTTTTCGTTATATAATCATCATGACGAAACGATTATTATACATATTCACCATCCTATTAGTTGCAACAACAATCAATGCACAGGCTGGCTCAGGAATTTTCCAATTCTTGGGACTACCAACTGGTGCACGCCAAGCTGCATTTGGGGGCACTAACATCACTCTTTACGATAACGACCTCAATTTTGCATTTGCCAACCCTGCGCTACTTTCCGAAAAAACTCACAACTACCTCGGTTTGAATTACACCAACCTATTCAACGATGTAAACATCGGTTCAGCCATATATGGTCGCAACTTCAGCGACAAAGACTTCATGGCATTCGGCATCCATTATGTCGATTACGGCACTTTCATCGAAACCAACGAATTCAATCAAGAACTCGGCACTTTCACAGCCAAAGATATGGCAATTACAGCCATGTATTGCCGTTGGTTATCGCCTCGATGGACTATGGGTATCACGATGAAACCGATATTTTCGTTCTACGAACGCTATTTCTCATCAGGACTTGGCTTCGACTTAGGTTTCTCGTATCACAATGAGCAGGCACTCTTCTCAGCAGGTCTTGTTCTTCGCAATGTAGGTTTCCAATTCAATGGCTATAATAGCATCGACCCAAGCCGAAAACAAGAGCTATTGCCTATCGACCTACAAATAGCCGTATCACAAAAACTACCTAAAGCACCACTCCGTTTTCATCTCACCCTACACAATATGCAGACATGGGATTTAAGTTATGGCTTAGGCAATGGAGTCCCTGACAAAATGAATGGAAAAACCAAAGCTGCAATTGCTGCAGATATGTTCTTCCGACACACAATATGGGCAGTAGAAATTCTCCCACACAAAAACTTCTATATCGTAGCGTCATACAACCACCGTCGCCAAAAAGAGATGGCAATAAAAGACAAACGCTCGATAGCCGGTTTTGCTTTAGGCGCAGGTTTCAAAGCTCATAAATTCAACGTAGGATTCTCAATCGTGCCTTATCACACAGGCAGTCTTGGATATAACATAACATTCTCAACTAACTTATCAGATTTTGGAGTAAAATAAAAACACCCACTAAATCAAAGACAGAATAACATAAAAATATAATTTAATAAAAATATTTTTTATTTATGTTATTTCTGTTCTTATGTCTTCTTATATATTATGAAAAAAATAGTAGTAGCAATCGACGGTTTTTCGTCATGTGGTAAAAGCACCATGGCAAAAGCACTTGCAAAATATGCAGGCTATACATACGTTGACACTGGCGCAATGTATCGCGCAGTAGCTCTTTATGCCATCGACCACAACCTCATAGATGCCGATAACATCGATGAAATCGGCTTAAATAAAGCATTAAACGACATCAAAATATCTTTTATCACAGTTGACAGCGTGCAACATACTGTGTTGAATGGCGTAGATGTAGAGTCGCGCATCCGCACACTCGAAGTTGCCAACGGCGCAAGCCGAGTATCTGCTATCGGTTTTGTGCGTCGTGCATTAGTAGCCCTCCAACAAGAGATGGGCAAAGAGGGAGGTGTAGTAATGGATGGCCGCGACATTGCCACAGTGGTATTCCCTAATGCCGAACTCAAAGTATTCGTAACAGCAACTGCCGAAGTACGCGCACAACGCCGCTACGATGAACTCAAAGCCAAAGGCGAAGAGCAACCATACGCCGACGTATTGGCAAACGTACAAGAACGCGACTATCGTGACACCCACCGTGCCGAATCACCACTCCGCCAAGCCGACGATGCTCGCCTCCTCGACAACTCAAATATGACCCGCGAAGAACAATTCGAACTCCTCAAATCTTGGTTCGAAGAAACAATCGCATAAAACAATATAATACAAAAAAACAGGTTGCATCCATTTGATGCAACCTGTTTTTTTATATTTTCAGTTCCACTATGGCACTGGGTCGTAGCCACTGCCTCCCCATGGATGACATCGAGCAATGCGCTTCACTGCAAGCCATAAACCTTTGAATGGACCATGTTTTTTTATTGCCTCTATTGCATATTGCGAACAAGTAGGGGTAAACCTACATGTAGGTGGAAATAATGGCGATATACAAGCACGATAGAAATATATCGGCATCAATAGTATATATTCAAAAACTCTTCTCATTCCTTATTTTCAACTAATTCAATGTTTTGAGTCTCTACTAATTTAGACAATATCTTAAACATTCTTCCTTTTAAGAAATCAAATTCAGGCAACTGATTATGCACTGCAGTGAATGCCACATCCATCACTACCCCCTTTGCCTCCAACACAGCATTAAGCTCATGCTGTTGCAAACGGTATGCCTCACGAATCAAACGCTTGAAACGATTGCGGTCAACGGCATGCTTAAATTGCTTTTTAGGTACTGAAGTCAACACCCTCACCGTAGCACGCTTATCTCCCTCTACACGCTTCTCTATGCGATAAACCACACGCAAAGGAAAGACTAAAAATGCTTTTCCCTCACGAAACAATTGTGATATTGTGGTTTCGCCACAAAGATGTTGCGATTTATTAAATCCGTTTTTCATAACTTATAAAAAGACAGAAGAACATAAGCACTATCTATAAAAATTATGACCTTATGTTCTTCTGTCTTTCTAAATAATTTATTTAATTATCTACGTTTGTGATTTTCTTTGATGAAGTCATCAACTGCCACAGTCAACGATGTATATTTAGGCGATGGCACTTCGATGTCAACACGAAGATTAGCCTCTTTAGCTGCCTGTGCTGTTTTAGGACCAAGGCAACCAATTACAATCTCCCCTTGATCAAATTCAGGGAAATTCTTTTTCAACGCCAAAATTCCCTCTGGAGAGAAGAACAACAACATATCATAGTTAAACTCTTCTTCTGGTGTGAAGTCGTTGCTCACTGTGCGATACATAAGACCAATGCTGTGATTAACCTTATGTTGTTCGAGCAATGAAATTACCTCTTCGTTGTTGTTATCAGGCAATACTACCAAAAATTTCTCTTCGGCATGCTTGTCGATAAGCGCGAACATATCAGCCAAACGACCAGTCTCAGGGAAGAAAACTTTGCGTTTACGATAGTTGATGTACTTTTGCAAATAGTTTGCTACTGATGACGAAATACAGAAATAACGCCAGTCGTCGTTAACCTTCACGCGAGTCTCTTCAGTCAAACGGAAAAAGTGTTTTATACCCACAATTGAGGTAAAAACAATCGCTGTATGCTCTGCAATATTGACTTTTTGAGCCCTAAACTCTCTCGAACAGATGGGATCAACTTTAATAAATGGACGAAAATTTACCTTTACGTTGTATTTTTCCTCCAAATCCACGTATGGAGATTTGCCAGTTTCTGGTTTCGGTTGCGAAACAAGTATCTTCTTGACCTTCAATTTGATAAATATTTAAAATTACATACTAATAGCCACATCTGAGACCACTTTAGCAGCCACAAAAAGGGGCAAAATTTCCGAGGCGCAAAGATACAAAAAAATATAGAATAATGAACTAATTTTTGTATAAAAAATTTGTAATAATTTTATAAATAGTATTATAAGCACCAAAACTCCCATTATAGACAGCAAAATATTCCATACTAAATCGGGAACTTCGGGCATGTTGATTCGAGCAAATGCCACTGGCAATAACATCAAACCCAATAGGGCAATAATCACAAAATAGTCGGTTAAAAATGCTTGCGCTGCATCTTTATTACCGAAAACATATCCCATAAATTTTATAAGCACCCACTTCAGCCCAAAATATACTGCAATAATGATGAAAAGAAATGGAAATAGAATTGGGTCGGTCATCAACAACAACACATAACTCGACACAACAGCAAACCATAAAAATACATTTGCCCAAGCCGAAGTGGATTCGGTGTCGTAATTCATCACACGCCCCTGCTTATTTATCAAATTGCGCACATAAAGAGTATACTGCTTACGATGTGCCGAGACGGACAGCGCAAGCGCTACCAATATAACTAATACCAACGTTTCAACACTCGATAATGAAGCCATAGTATATGCCCTTGGCATAGAGAATAAGTCGTTGGAAGCTAAAAGCAGTAAATAAGTCATAAGTAATAAATTGTATATTAATTACCCTCTAAACATGAAATATACTGCGCCGAGGAGACAGAGGCCAGCCCAGACGAAATCCCACTTGAAAGGCTGACCCATGAATATCATGGCAAAGGGAATAAATATGGTAAGGGTTATCACCTCTTGGATGATTTTCAATTGTGGCAAAGTATATACTGTGGCACCAAGACGATTGGCAGGCACCATAATCATATACTCGCAAAGAGCGATACCCCAACTTACCAAAGCGGCTACATACCATGCTTTATTGTTCATATTTTTGAGGTGACCATACCATGCGTAGGTCATAAAACAGTTGCTCAATGCGAGCATCAATACCGTAACTACGTACGGAGAGAAGATTTTTGCTATCATAATAAAAAGTCTATAGTCAACGGTCTACAGTCAACAGTCTTTGGTTAATAATTTATACAAATCGAATAGGGCTTGATTAGCGGTGCGCTCTTGGTGCTGTTCGCGGGTAGTGCGGAATATGTATTTCTCGCAAACTACCTCATCACGAGAAGCGACAGCGATATAGACAAGTCCAAGAGGTTTTTCGTCAGTACCACCTGTTGGTCCGGCTATGCCTGTTGTGGCAATGGCATAATCGGCACCCATCACATTGAGGCAACCGAGAGCCATCTCTTTAGCTGTCTGCTCCGACACTGCGCCATATTGCTCTAATGTTTCGTGGTCTACACCTAATAATTGCTCTTTGATTTCGTTGGAATAAGCCACGATGCCACCTTTGAAATATGCCGACGAGCCCGGCGTCTCGGTGATGCGACGAGCGATGAGTCCACCTGTGCAACTTTCGGCAGTAGCAAGTAGGGCACACCTTCGGTTCACTATCTTGCCAATAGCAGAAGAGATTGTTTCGTCGTCATAGCCATAGATATATTCGCCGATAATCTCTTTCAACTGCTTGATTTGCGCCGCCACCTCACTCTCTAACACTGCATTATCACTGCCATAAGCCGAAAGGCGCAAACGCACTTTGCCAGCTTCGGGGAGATATGCCAACTTGATGTGCTGAGGCAAGGCGTCTTCCCAATCGGCTATTTTATCAGCCAAGAACGATTCGCCTATGCCGAAAGTCAAAATGGTTTTATGCACTATAGCCTCTGCGCCCAATCGCTCTTCGAGCAATGGCAATACGCTATTCTGCATCAGCCACTTCATCTCGAATGGCACACCCGGCATACTGATAACTATTTTTTCGGTCGAAGAGGCAGTTTGCTCCTCTAAAGAAATTGCGGTTTTCTTGCTTGCACCTTGCTTGAAAGTTGCTGTTGGGTTGGGAATGGTAAACACCATACAAGGCGCAGTGCCGACTTCATTTACGAGTACACGACAGCGACTTGGTACAAGGGCTTGAGCCTGATTTATTTCGGTAAAAGGTAGTCCTCGACGCTCGAAAAACTTCTTGACATTGTCGTAGGTCTGCTGATGGCGCACGAGGGTGTCACCGAAATATTCACACAATACGGTTTTCGTAATATCGTCCTTCGTTGGTCCGAGACCGCCTGTGATAAGCACTACATCTGCCTCAGCGAGAGAGCTGTCGAGTTGGGTGCGAATATCATCACCGCCATCGGAGATGACACTGATA
Source organism: Paludibacteraceae bacterium (assembly GCA_017559505.1). Taxonomy (GTDB): domain Bacteria; phylum Bacteroidota; class Bacteroidia; order Bacteroidales; family Paludibacteraceae; genus Aphodosoma. The sequence continues at coordinate 79,444 of JAFYSF010000070.1, forward strand.
TTCGTAACCTTTATGTTGCGCTTGTTCAACTCCTCAGCCATCCACGAAGCGTTGGTGTTGACCACTTGACCAATAAGCAATTCGTCGCCTATATTTATTATATGTGCTGTCATACACGGAATATCTGTTTTACACCTTTGATTGTGCGTATTTTTTTGAATAAAGTCTCAAGTTGCGATGCCTGACGCACCACTAAAGTTATAGTTCCTTCGAACAATCCTGCATTAGAATCAACTGATATAGAGCGCATATTGATTCCTTGTTCCTTACTAATAACTGATGTTATATTGGTTACAATACCTATATCATCACGCCCAATGATGCGTATTGTAGTAGTATATTCGCCACCTGTCGAACCTCCTGCCCAACGAGCGTTAACTATACGATATCCAAATCGCGATATCAATTGTGGAGCATTCGGACAATCTTTTTTATGGATTTTTATGCCTCCCGACACCGACACGAAACCAAATATCTCATCGCCATAAATAGGATTACAGCATCGAGCCAATGTATAATCTACGTTCTTTAGGTTTCTATCTATCACAAGGGCATCATCCTTAGCTGTAATACGTTGCAATTCGGTCTCTTGCTCAAATCCATCTGCCGTACGTGGCTGTGCAGGCAACTCTTGTTGCTCAAATCCATCAACAAACCAATCTCTTAATTGCAAAAGATTCACCTTCTCCTGATTGATTGCCACATAAAAATCCGACAATGTCTTATAGCCCAATTTTCTATATGCACGCCCTATCAACGAATCGTCGAACTCTAATTTCCAATTCTTCAATCTACGGAGCAATGTCTCGCGCCCATTCTCTGCCTCTTTGTGTTCGGCTTCTTTAAGTGCTTGTTTTATTCTCGAACGAGCTTTTGATGTCTTAGTCCAATTGAGCCAATCAGCACGTGGAGTTTGAGTTGGCGACGTAAGCACTTCTACTTGATCGCCATTTTGCAATTCGTATTTGAAACTTACATGCTTGCCATTGACAATCGCACCCATACATTGCGAGCCTATCTTGGAATGGATGCCAAAAGCAAAATCAAGCACCGTAGCCCCACGATGCAACTGATGCAAATCGCCTTTAGGAGTAAATACAAAGACGTCATCGTCATAGAGTTGCATCTTGAATTCATTCATCACATCGGCTCCATCTTCATCGCCACTACCTTGCTCGAGCATATCACGCAAATTCTTGAGCCACTCGTCCATCTGCGCCGAATCGCTCTTACCGCCTTTATATTTCCAATGCGCCGCCACACCTTTCTCTGCCACTTCATCCATACGCTCGGTACGTATTTGAACCTCTACCCACTTGCCTTCGGGACCCATCACCGTCACGTGCAACGACTCATAACCATTGCTTTTTGGTACAGAAATCCAATCTCGCAAACGCTTAGTATTGGCGGTGTACATGTCCGTAACAACCGAAAACGCTTGCCAACATGCAGCTTTTTCACGCTCTATAGGACAATCTATTATAATACGTATAGCAAATAGGTCATACACTTTTTCGAATGGCACCTGCTGTTTGCGTATTTTGTTCCAAATCGAATGAATGCTTTTCGTTCTACCCTTAATCGAAAATTTCAAGCCCTCAGTCTCTAATCGAGCCTTCACTGGTTCAATAAATTTTTTGATATAAGCATCACGACTACGCTTTGTTTCGTTCAACTTATGGGCTATATCTTTATACACTTCGCGCGAAGTATATTTAAGCGACAAATCCTCCAACTCGGTCTTGATACCATACAATCCCATGCGGTGAGCCAATGGCGCATAGAGATACGACACCTCTCGAGCTATCTCTTGCTGTTCGGCTTCGGTGTATCCTTCTAAATTGCGCATTGTATCCAATCGCTCCGCAATCATTATCATAATCACACGAACATCCTGAGCCAACGAAATCAGGAGTTTACGGAAATTATCACTACGCACTACACTACCACCCGACTGTTGACGATAATAAAGGTCATACACTCTCACCAATCCCTCAATCAATTCGGCTGTAGCTTCGCCATAACGTTCCACTACATACGAAAGAGGTGTGCCTGTCTTATAAATCAGCGTATAAAGCAAAATAGCCTCTATCGAGTGATGCCCAAGCGAAATCTCACGATGCGCTATCATAGCCGTACGCATCGACTTTGCCAATGCGTCCAACGTCACATCATATTCCGTAGTAAACCTACGAATATCTTCTTTCAATCGTTTCAAATATTTCGCATCTATCTTTCTTCCCTCTGCACTCATAAAGTCGCGATAGACACGCAAAAAATCTCTCTTTTCCATCATTACATTCCTTTCAAAACAAATTCTACACCATTATCTACAATCTTCAACAGATAAAAACCTTGCGGTTCAACAAAAACAAATGGTTCAAACAACACCTCTCTACTCCACAATCTACGCCCCACTGCATCAAAACAATACACCATCGCACCCGACGACACTCCCTCCAATTCACAAACTCCATTTCGCTTAATCATCACAACAGCCTCTACCCCTGCCTCTTCATCTACCGAGAGTTCTGCACCATCTACAAAATAAAAACTAATAACACTATCTTTTTCTTCAATATTTGTTATGGTATAGTTTTCGTATGGCGAATAACTTTTCACATTAGCCGTCCCAGGAAACAAATCTCCTGCCTTACCAAAATTATTGTTTGGTGCTTTACCATCTGCCTCTATCAAATCATATCCCTGCAAATATTTACTATTATTAGGGACATTATTGTACCAATTATCTTCGTTATAAATGGTCTTCGTAATCATCAATCCATGCCCAGGCAAATATCTATCCCAACCAGTTTTTTGTCTATTTTCCAACAAATAATATGTTGCCGAATTAGGATTTCCTCCATCAAGATTATGCTCACCTGTCTCTGTTACGATATAAGCCTTATTGCTTTTTTGCAACTCTTCCAACTCAAAATCTCCCGTCTTATTCAATATCTCTGGCGTCAACCACCACAAATAAAATCGCTCATGAGCCGAATATGTAGGCGGAGTATTCCCTCCATTCAAATATGCTCCTGCATCCATTATATCCCAATCTCCAAGAGTTTTATGTGCCGATACATAATCCGTCGCATAAAAATCTGGTAATCCTAAAACATGTCCAAATTCATGACAAAATGTACCTATACCACACATCAACACTCCACTCGTACCTTGCAATTCCGAAGTACACGCATACCCACTTATCTGCTTCCCATCATAAACCAATTGCCCTTCAACATATTCCTCATACACCTCCCACGCATGTGGCCAAATTGCATCTGCAGGTGCACCTTCATTTTCTCCATACCCTGCATAATAGACAAATAAATTATCCATATATCCGTCATTGTCAGCATCATAATCTGCAAAATCTATATCCACAAGACTATCCGCTGCCAATTTAGCCACTGCATCCACAACCATTTGGTCGGGGTGCAAATCCAAACCATTTCTATCATTCTGACCATAATAACTCATCTCTCTATCGAGTTTATATGGACCATACACATCAAATTCAGGCACATATTGCCCATTCGATGCATCTCTAAAATAATCACGCGCCGACCCCGTTGCGCCATTATAGTTATATCCCTCTTTATTCAACAAGTCATCAAAATTCTGACGTGTTTTCGAAAAACTCACATCACTAAACTCCACCAATATCACCAATCCTCTCTCTGCTTGGTGCGGAGCCTTTTGCCTATTATCTATCACACGTCGTCTATTGACAGTTGAAGGATGCACTCTTTTTTTCAAGTTATACAAATCACTGTCCACAATCTGCAAACTGCTATCTATAATCTTTTCACCATCAATTGTCACGTAATAATGACCATTCTCATCACCCACCAATCTCACCTTCAATTCCGACCCATCAGGCTGAATCAAGGTCTTCACAATAGGCTTCGCTGGCATAGCCCACAAATTAACGAATAACGAAAAACTAAAAACTAAAAATATACCAAAATTTCTCATAAATACACATATTACTTATCATCCATCATTCCCAACTCATCATTGATAACAAATCTCTTATAATACGAAATCAACAACGTCGTAATCGGCAACGCAATAATCATACCCACAATGCCCAACAACGAACCCCATATCGAAAGCGACAAAAGTATCACTGCCGGATTCAATCCCATAGCCTTACCCATAATCTTAGGCACCAAAAACAAATCCTGTATCCCTTGCACCACAACAAAAACTATAAAACACGCCAACAATATCCACCAAAAACTATGCCCCGTCTCTGCACTTCTCACCAAACACAACAACACAACAGGCACCACACCCACCGTCTGCAAATAAGGCACAAGATTCAACACCCCAATAAACAATCCCACAGTTATCGCCATCGGCAAACCTACAATCTTAAATCCAATCGCAAACATCACCCCTACAATAAACGCCACCAAACTCTGTCCACGAAAATATCGATTCATTCCACTCTCCAAATCCTCAAACACACCCTCCACCAACTCTCTATATCTCGGCGGAATCATCTCTCTCGCACCACGATTTATCTTTTCAAAATCAATCAAAATAAACACCACATAAAGAAACACCACAAACACCACAAACACCCTCGCAATCGCAGCCCAAGTCCCCGACACCAATCCCTTCACACTTGGCAACAAACTATCCAACGCCCCCTTCAACGTATCCGCATTCAACCATTTTTCAACATCTATACTCTCTGTAAAACTATAAAACCAAGTCACAAGCGACCCATCTGAAACCACAAGAGGTATCTGCTCTGTAATCTGTAATCTATAATCCGCAATCTGTCTCATCTCACTCACCATCGCAGGTATCACCGCAAAACCCAACCCCGTAATCACAATTCCAATAAACAACAACGCAATAAAAATCGACAACCCCCTATTGCCCACCTTCATCTTATATTGCACAAACTTCACCAACGGATGAATCAAATAAGCCAACAACCAACCAATCAAAAATGGCAATAACACACTACTCAATCTATTCACAAGTAGCGCAACACCAATCACAATAGCCAATGCAATAACCAGCCTAACGACTCTATCAAAAGTATACTTCATAATACAAAATAAATAAAATCCCCCAAATTTAAGATACCCTCAAGCAAGGTGCAAGCAACCTTCACCGAAGAAGACTGACACCCTCTCTCATTATGTACTCCCATTTTCATACACCCCACCAATATAACATGCAAAGATACTCAAAATTTACAATCTACGCAATACAAAAAATCAAAAAAACATCATTTTTGCATTATCTTTGCATCTCTCTCAATTACAAACATAAAACAACACAAAATATGAAAACCAACAAACACCACAAAATCATCAATCAATGTCGAGAGCAAAAACCACGCCTCACATGGGTCGACTATCTTTCAATCGCTATCGTGCTAATTATCATCGCAATGCAAATCACAATCTCTTACTTTAAGCCCATAGCATCACCCACTCCCGCTGTCGAAACTCAATCTGCAACAATCGACAGCGCCAAAATCTGTGGAGAATACTCTGGCACAATCCAAGCCCACCAACATGTAGAAATTCGCGCTCGAATCGATGGCTACCTCCAACAAACTCGCTTTTCATCAGGCGATTACGTCAACAAAAACGACATTCTCTTCACCATCGACCCAAAATCCTACAAAGCTCATGTCGAAAAAGCAAAGGCACAACTAAATAAAAGCAAAGCATTAGAACTGAAAGCCGAGCACGATTTATCTCGCATCAAACTACTATATCAACAAAAAGCAACTAGCCAACTAGAGTTAGACAATGCCATTGCTGCCTACGAAAGTGCAAAAGCCGAAGTCATAATGAGCGAAGCCGACCTAACACAAGCAAAAATCGCGCTCGACTACACAACCATACGCGCCCCTATCTCTGGATTTATACACGAAAGCACTACTGATATCGGCACTCTCGTTGGCCCAAAAGGCAAATCTCTATTAGCTACCATCTCCAATATCGACACCATAAAAATCTGCCTCAACGTAACCGAATTAGACTACCTCCGTAGCATAGAGCCTGGTACAATATCAACTCGCGAAATATCAATCACACTTGCCGACAGCACCACTCTCTCAGTCATCGGCACAGCCATTTTCTCAACTCCACAACTCAACCCCGACTCTTTCCTAATTCACCTCCAAATCCCAAACCCCAACCACACTCTTCTACCTGGCCAATCCGTCAAAGTCAAACTTCCATTCAAAGCTCACCTCAACCCATGAAACCACAAATAATTCTCACTCTCCTCATCGTTTTCAACAGTTGCTCAATACAACAACGATGTATCGACCCCGAAATATCTCTACCTAACCAAATCTCCTGCATAATAGAGGCCGACTCTACCTGTGTAGCAGATACACATTGGTCCGAAATATTTACCGACCCTCTGCTTCAAGACTTGATAAATCAAACACTTACACACAATAAAGATTTATTAAGCGCATCTGCTCGAATTCGAGAACTAGAAAAGTTACACCATATTACCAAAACCAACTATCTCTTTGACATCGGAGCAAAAGGCTACATCGAACACGAAACCCACAATATCTCAAGCAACAATCAAACCATTGATTTAGAAATAGGAGCAAAACTCACATTCTCTTGGGAGATTGACTTCTTTGGGCGCATACGCTGGGCAAACCAAGAGGCACTTGCCAACTATCTCAAAAGTATCGAAGGTCAAAAAGCTCTACAAATCACACTAATTGCCAATGTTGCATCGTCCTACTATCAGTTAATGGCTCTTGACAACAAATTAGAAATCTTAATCCGAACACTCAAAACCCGCGAAGAAGACCTAAACAAAGCTCGCCTAAGATTCACAGAAGGCTTAACTTCCGAAATCCCTTATCAACAAGCACAAGTCGAATATGCCTCTACAGCAGCTCTAATCCCCAACATACAACGCCAAATAAAAATAAAAGAAAACGAAATATCTATTCTTACAGGCGAAATGCCTTCAAACATACAGCGTTCTCAAATCCAACGTCACGAAATTTCTGTAAATATCCTACACTTAGGCATTCCTTCCGAATTAATAAAACGTCGCCCCGACATAACAGCAGCCGAACAATCCCTAAAAGCCCAAATAGCCAAAGTAGGATACACTTGGGCTGAAAGATTTCCTCGCTTTATCATAAACTTAGAGGGTGGATTAGAAAACACTGCCTTCAAAGGATTCTTCACAGCCCCTCTCACCTATGCTTTAAGCGAACTAACTGCCCCGCTATTTGCTTTTAACAAACGTAAAGCCAAATACGATGCCGCCATCCAAGCCTATGACGCCGAACGATTTCAATACGAGAAAAAAGTATTACAAGCATTCAAAGAAGTAAACGATGCCGTAATATCCTATTCTTCTGCTAACAAACAAGTCGAATTAATGGAAAATCTCAGAAACTCAACAAAAAAATATCTCGATTTAGCTCAAGCTCAATACATAAACGGACAAATCAACTACATTAATGTACTTCACGCACAACGCAGTTATCTAAATGCGAAAATCAATTTATCAGATGCTATTTGCAACGAAAACATAGCCTTGATAGAACTCTACAAATCCCTTGGAGGTGGCTGGCAGAATGAAAAATAAAAGGCTCTACGAAACATATACGAAACATATACGAAGGATAAACGAAACATATACGAATTTTTGCGATAAGCAAGAGCAATTAAGTTTACTTAAATTGCCGAGCGCAGCAAAAATCACGACCGAAGGGAGTAATGTATATACGAAACATAAACATATCCTTAAAGTATCTTGAATTACTAAAAAAACATAAAGTTTTATCGTTTTTCGATAAAATATTTGGTAATTCAAGATTTTTTGTGTTACTTTGCATCGTGAAAGTCTGACAAGTCAGATAAATTCAACCAAAACAATCAACAACTAAATAAAATATTATGAAAAAAGTATTATCACTCTTTGCAGCTCTCCTATTTGCTGCAACAGGTTTAATGGCTCAACTGCCTCAACCTCTTCCAATTGACACTAATGTTCGTATGGGTGTTCTCGACAATGGTCTCACTTATTACATTCGTTACAACAATCAACCTAAAGAACGTTGCGAATTCCATATCGCACAAGCCGTAGGTGCTATCCTCGAAGAAGACCACCAAAATGGTCTTGCTCACTTCCTCGAACACATGGCTTTCAATGGAACTAAACACTTCCCTGACAAACTTCTCATCGACTATTTCGAATCTGTTGGTGTTGGATTTGGTAGCAGCATCAATGCTTATACATCTCTCGACGAAACTGTTTATCGTCTCTCTAACGTGCCTACTCGCGAAGAAATCCTCGACAGCGCACTCCTCGTTCTCCACGACTGGTCTTGCGCCATCGCTCTTCAAGAAGAAGAAATCGACAACGAACGTGGTGTAATCCGTGAAGAATGGCGTCAAGGCAACACTGCTCAACGCCGTATGTGGCGCGAAGGCAACAAAGTGAAATACCCAGGCTCACAATATGCTAAACGCGACGTGATTGGCGACACTGCCGTTATCAACAACTTCACTTACCAAGCTCTCCGCGACTACTACGAACTCTGGTATGGTCCAGACCTCCAATGCGTTGTCGTAGTTGGTGATATCGACGTTGACAAAATGGAGAAAAAAATCAAAGACCTCTTCTCTCCAATCCCTGCACGTTCTAACCGTGGCGAACGTCCTCGCTATGCACTTCCTACAAATGCAGCTCCTCACGTAGCTATCTATACCGACAAAGAAGCTCAATTCACTCAACTCGCTATCGAATTCCTTCACCCAACAATGCCTTTCGAATTGCGAGCTACTGATCAAGGCTATCTAATGTCTGTAATCAACTCTCTTATCCGCATGATGATTTCATATCGTATCGACGAAATCACTATGGATCCTAACGCTAATTTCATCCAAGCAATGGGTGGCTACGGCAACCAACTTGGCGAAACTGATGCTTTCGAATTCATCACAATCCCTAAAGATGGCAAAGAAAAAGCATCTATGGCAGACATGTTCACTCAAGTCGAAAAAATCAAACGCTACGGCTTTACTGCTTCTGAATTCGAACGTGCTAAGACTGACTATCTCGCTAACGTAGAACGCGCTTACAACGAACGCACTACTCGCAAAAGTCAAAGCTATGCACAAGAGTGCTACCGTCACTACCTCGATGGTGAACCAATCCCTGGTATCGAATTCGAATACGAATACGCAAAAGCTGTTCTTCCTCAACTCCCAGTTGTTATCATCAACCAACTCGCACAACAATACATCACTGACAATAACGTTATTATCAGTTATATTGGTAAAGAAAATAGCGATATCGTAAGCGTACCTACAAAAGAAGAAGTTCTCGAAATCTTCAATGCTGTGAAAGCATCTGAAATCGAAGCTCCAGTAGAAGAATCTTTCGATCGCCCATTGGTTGAAACTGCTCCTACAGCTGGTACTATTGTAAAAGAAAAATTCAACAAAGCTCTCGGAACTACTGAATGGACTCTTTCTAACGGCATCAAAGTAGTTATCAAACCTACTGAATACAAAAAAGACCAAATCACAATGTCTATGCAATCAGAAGGTGGTCTCAGCAAAGTTTCTCTCGAAGACCTTCCATCTGCTTCAATGGCTACATCTATCATTGCTTACAATGGTATTGGAGAATTCTCTTACCTCGACCTCCAAAAAGCTCTCACTGGTAAAAACTTCTCTGTTCAACCAAGCATCGATGACTATCGCGAAGGCATCTCTGCTTCTACTACAATAAAAGATTTCGAAACTATGATGCAATGTGTATATCTATATCTCACATCGCCTCGTCAAGATGACCAAGCATACCAATCGCTCATGTCTATGCTCGAAACTCAATTGGCAGCTCGCGACAAAAACCCTAAATCTGCATTCCAAGATAGCATCGCTCAAACTATCGCTTCGCACCACGCACGCGAAATGATTGTCAACCTCGACTTCATCAAAAAAGTAGACCAACAACGCGCTATCGCTATCTACAAAGAACGTTTTGCTAATCCAGCTGACTTCCTCGTTACTTTCATCGGTAATATCAACCCTAACGATGAAGCTACTCGCCAACTCATCTGCACATGGCTTGGTGGTCTCAAAACTGACAAAACTCGCGAAAAATATACCGACCATGGTGTACGCTATCCAAAAGGCAAAGTAAACAACTACTTCACTAAAGAGATGGAAACTAAAACTGCCTCTAACCGCATTGTTTACTCTGGCAAAATGAAAGCAACTCTTGCTAATCGCCTCAATATGGCTATCATTGGCGACATCCTTGGCACACGCTATCTCGAAAGCATCCGCGAAAAAGAGGGTGGTTCTTACGGTGTAGGTTGCGCTGGTTATGTAATGGAAGACCCTATCGAACAAGCTGATCTTATTATGCAATTCGACACTGACCCAGAAAAACAACAAAAACTCATCTCTATCATCCACAAAGAAGTAATGGAAATTGTTGAAAATGGTCCACGTGCCGACGACCTCCAAAAAGCTAAAGAAAGCCGTCTCACTTCTCTTGCCGAAGATATGGAAACTAACGGATGGTGGGGCACAATCCTCTACCGCTACTACAACAATGGCATCAACTACGCAAAAGACTACAAAAAAGCTCTTGAAGCAGTCAATGCCAAATCAATCCAAAAAACTCTCAAAGCCCTCGTAAAACAAGGCAACGTAGTAGAAGTTGTAATGCTCCCACAAGAATAATCTCAACGGTCGACAGACAACAGACAAAAACAGCCCGAATTTTTCAATTCGGGCTGTTTCATTTCTCACTCCTAACTCCTCACTCCTCATTAAAAAAGGTCCAAGACAACTTTAGCGGAAAAATTCACTTATAACTAATTGTCTTGTAGGTTATTATTAAGTTTTTTTTGTGCTGCAGATTTTCACAAGATAACTTTAGTTAAAAAATACGCTTGTAACAATCTGAATTTTAGATATTTATAAGTGAATTTATCAAGCGAATTTTGTCACAAGACAACTTTAGCTTAAATTTGTCTCTATATTTAATTGATATAGAGATGGTTAATAAGTATTTTATAGGTTCACATATAAGTGAACGAAAATTCAGACAAATTGTTAAGTTTTTCTGCCTTGACATTGAAGCAAAAAAGACTGCGGAACTAACAGGGATTTCTCGTCAAAGCATCAATAAAATTTATACAGCTATTAGACTGCGAATAGCAGATATATGCTCAATGGTAACTCAACCTACAAAGGGAGAATTTGAACTTGATGAGAGTTATTTTGGGGCTCATCGAGTACGTGGTATTAGGGGACGAGGTGCACGTGGTAAAATAATTATTTTTGGAATATTTAAAAGACCAAACACTGTTTATACTTATATCATAAATGATTGTTCTTCTGAAACTTTACTACCTATAATCAAAGATATCATACACCCTGATGCCGTTGTAATAACAGATGGTTTTAAAACCTATAATGCGCTGAATAAAGAAGGTTTTAAACATCATTTTACAGTAAACCACGAAGAAAATGAATTTGCTAAATCACCTATGATACATACTAATGGTATTGAGAACTTCTGGGGGTTATGTAAAGTACGTTTTTCTAAGTTTAGAGGAATCAATAAATCAACGTTTTATTTGCACTTAAAAGAGTGTAAATTTAGATATAATAATAGAGAAAGAGATATTTATAAACTACTAATTTACAATTTTAGAATTTTTCCGCTAAAGTTGTCTTGAACCAATAAAAAAAATCGCATAATCAAGATTATACGATTTTTTTTGTTATAAAATTTAGGCTAATTACTTATATTATTACTTCATTCTTAATCCAATTTTAATTGATATTAATTGGACCAGAGAAAATATATTCACGTTGAACTGTTTCTCCAGTTGCAGTATAGAAATCTAATACCGCAACAATTTTTGCATTAGCACAATTACCATACATAATAACTGAACCGCCAGTACAAACAAGCCCCCCTGCAGTTTGAGTTACTTCATCTACATCATAAGCAAAAGTTCCCATAGGAGTTATTGCTCCCGATGATGTTTTATTCAAATATCCACCGACTAAACATTCTTTTGTTTCAATAGATACCTCTTCATATGCAACAAAATTATATTTTTTATTTACAGGAAATCCATCGTTGAGAGGATTTGCATAAAGTGATAATGTCAAGAAATCACCTTCTCCTTTCCACACTTTGTTTTCATATGCCAATCCATTTGACATCAATTGAATTGTATACATATTGCCAAAATCAACATACTTTTTACTTGCTGAGAATAAATAACAATTAGGCTCTACTTTTTCCCATTGCTTCATTTCTTTTTCTAAAGAATCGATTGGAGTTGTTTCACATGCAACAAATGCTAAAAGAATAGCAAACGAAAATAAAGATAAAAACAATTTTTTCATAATTAGATTATTTAAAGTTAATAATTATTTTTTTAATCATTAAGCTCTTCACAAGCTTCTGGCGTTGTTTCTAAAGCCTCTTTATAAGTATATTCAAATACTATTTTAATGCCATTAGCCTCAAAAGACATACCTGATTCTTTTTCTGAAGCCCTAAGTTGCTCAAGACGTATCTCTTCCATTTTAGCATCAATCTCACTTTCTTTACACCACAAATAGATAAATGCACCTTGTGAAGTCAGAAGTTCGCCTTGAATAATCAATTTTGAAATAGCATCAACTTCCCAACATTTTTCTGCATCTAGTTTTTCACATGAAGCAAATGACATACCTATCATTACACACACAACGAAAAAGAAAAGAACTTTTTTCATGATAAAAGGTGACCGTTATATACCATCGTCACATCGGTCTTTTATTATTTAACTTTGATTTTAAATACCTTAGAATAATTTTCAGTTTGTAACTGAAGCAAATAAATACCTGATGTTTGTGGGGCCAAAATTTCGACATAGTCGGAATCAATAAACACAGAATTCATCAATTGTCCTGTAAAACTAAATATATTCATTTTCCCATAAGAAAAATTCTCAATAACAATAGGTTGTCCTCTATCTAACAATGTGGTTTGAAGCCAAATATCTTGTTCAAAAATGTTATCGATTGGAGTATTGACTCCTGGACAAATTTCACAAGTTCGTGTTTCATAGCCATCATCTTTACGCTTAACTACAATATAATAGCACTCTGTGCCAAAAATTACATTTTCAGAAAGATAATAGTACGATTCTGTTACCGCTGTGTCTTGAACTCCATTTATATACCACTTATATTCATCTTCAAATTCATATCCCCCATTAGCTTCTTCACTTAACACAGTAATAAGATTATTGAATTTTGGTTGCAAAATAGATGAACTATAATAGACATCAAAATTGACAGGTATAGATATATCGCCACAGATAGACGAAGAGTCTTTTGCTAATATTGTTGCAGAATAACTATTTGGACGACACGGATTTGGCAAAGGAATATCAAGAGTTGAACCTGAAACATCAAACTCAAGATTGTGCATATCAACAAACCCATTTTGATGCGCAAAATTATCAAATATGATAGAATATTTTCTAGGCAAAGGTTTACCTGCCACAATGTTATACTCTACCTTAAGAGCTGATTCATCGGCACAAATAGTTCGATATTCGTTTGAAATAGATACTCCAACAGAAGGAACTACATGCAAATGCAAATAGGCAGTACTATCGCAACCATTTTCAGTTTGAAGGAATGCTGTATGCACACCAGGTTCTTTAAACATTTTACCATTGAAGTTAGACCATCCAGTGTCACAAATAGTATCATAAACATGGCCGTCTTCTGGTTCTGGCCAGAATTTAAGGTCAAGAACTGTAACACTATCGCAACCATACTGATTTTTTAAGACTTCGGTTACTACAGTGTCTTTACCATGCATCGCACCACCAAAGAATTGGGTTTCACCCTTACAGAGTTGCTTATATAGTGTATCGGGACCTTGATAAATAGGCGGAACTTGAATAACATATACAGAGTCATCGTCACAATTACCATTAGAAATCCAGGCTTGTAGATGAACTTTTAACTCGCCACCTTCTTTAGGCATTATATATGTTATCTGCTCTGTTGCATCTTCGTACTCACCATCATTGATTGTCCAATAGATTTCTTCGCAAGGCTCATCGGTCCTTACAAGGTCTTCTTCTCCTGCGAAACTATTATAAACACAACTTTTGTTTGTTAATACTACTTTATTCTCGCATTTACATTCAGAAAGATCAATAACATAATCGAAATCAGCAACAGGTTCACGTTTGAATACTGCAGAGTGCATTTCAAAACCACAACCATTGACGTCAAGATATTCAACATTACAATAGTAGGTATGTGCGTCACTAATAGGGACTTCAAGAGTGCGTTCTGTACTTATTGCATTAGATCTATCGTCATCACGAGTCCAAATATATCGGAAACCTTCAGGTGCCACCATCTTCATATATGGAGAACTACCACAACTTTGAGTGGTAATTTCGGCATGAGAGCAGTCGAGAGTGAAATAGGCGTAACCAAAGTGTTTACTCATACAGCAGTCTTGCGTTATGAGGTGAATTTGAATATCCTTACCATGATAAGGAGCAAGATTGACACCAATAGAAGTCCAATCCTTCCATACATAGTCTCCTGATCTATTCCAATTGATATTTTTATTTGTTGGAGTAAAGTCAAACTCACCACATCGACCACTAACAGGTTCACCATCTTCACCCAGAATTTCTAGTTTAAAATAAGGGTCTTGAGTAATACCATGACCTGGAGCCTCTAGAACAACAGCATAGCGCAACAATAGGATAGATGCACTAGATGTGTCAACAGTATAATCAAACAATACACCTTCAGCTTGCCCGCCAGCTTCCCAGTTGCCCAAACGCATAGATGCCATAGCATCTTTTGGCACTGTTCTAAGATTTTGACCACCAATACGAGGGTCAAATTCGTTTTGTTTCCAGTGGATAGTGTGTCGGCTACGCTTATCATTAGAACCATAATCGACAGGACCGGCATAATATTCACCTAAAAGAGTAGGTTCAATATGAGGTCGTCCACGAGTTGGATTGGAAGCTTCACCAATTTCACAAGTAACACCAGGACGGTCTAATTGAACAAAGTTGATACAATGTCGATCAGGACAATAACATATAGCACCATTATATGTAACCCATGCACTAGTATCGCTACCAGTTATACCCCTAACTCTCACGTCGTAGGCACCTTCTTTGAGACCACCAATGACAACATTTTTGTCTTTAGTAATAGTTTTACCACGCCATTTTAATACACCTGCAGGGCGATATTCAAAATAGTAATATTCAATACCGACACCGTCCCAACTAGCGCTAAGAGTATCGCAAGAACCGACAACATTAAGATTTGTTGGTTTACGACAATCGGATGATGTTATTTGGATATTATCGACCCACATAGCCTCTGGAATAACCCATTTTTCCCATGCATTAGTACTACGCCAAACAAAAATAAGATAATATTTTTTGTCGGGATATATTTTTGTTGGACGTTCAGAGAGGAAGTTTGTCCACTCTACCGACCCAGTCAAGAATTTAAGAGCTACTCTTTCATTTGTTAATTTTGATGGCAAATCGGCTGATTGAGAAGATGATTTTAAAACATCTTCTGCAGACATAGTGCTACTTTTGAGATAGTCTTCTGCCAACAAGTACACATTAAGAGCACCATAAAAATCGCTTTCTCGGGCATCAAGAGACCCTTTCCATTCAAAAGAAACATCGACATTGAAATACTCTTTTGCTGGATTAAAAGAAGAGGGAATGACAAAAGGGCGATAAGAGATAGCTAACTGAGGCTTAACTCTCTCGGCTCTAATCTCAGTGAGAAGACTTGTATCACTAAGAACATACAAAGAGTTGAAACCTTCACTACACTCGCGATTACCCCATTCCCAATATTCACGACAATTAGGACCATCGGGACCTGCATTAATTTCCCATTTGCTGACTTCAAGAGTATCTTCAAAACCACACAAATAAGGGAGTGTGATGTTAATATCTTGTGCGTTTTGATTCTGCGACATAAGCAAAAAATTTGAAGTCGCAAACAAAATAGCAAAAATGGTCAAAAATCTCTTTTTCATAACACAACAAAAATATTGTTATTTAACAAACACTTGTTTTATTTCACGTTGATTATCGGCAAAGATAAACTCTAATATATAAACACCTTTATAATCAAACATATTAACATAGTTATCTCCTGCGTGTAAATCAACTTTCTTCAACAAAACGCCAGAAGTAGACCAAACATTCATTCGTGCAACACGAGAAACATTGACACCAATTTGAGCTTCAGAACCAAAGATAACGATATTGCTACCTTCTGCACCTGCTAAATCAACCAAGTCGGCAGCACATGTCATCAAAGAAACATTATCAGAGGCACGAGTCAAAAGAACAGAATATTCAGAACCAAAATCTAAACCATCTTGAACATACAAAATAGAAGATGTTGCGCCATCAATAGCCACTCCATCTTTATACCATTGGAAAGCTATAAAATCATATCCTCCATTATAATCCTCATTGGTAACCGCCAATACATCATTCCAACGTTGAACAATAATATCATTAGGATAGCGCAAATCTAAGATAAGATCTTCGTCCTCTTTACCACAATTTTGCTCGCCAAAACCAATTGTTGAGACATACTTATTAGGAGTCAACCCTTCTGGCATTTTGATAACAAAAGAATTGCCATCAATTGTTAGATTCGAATCGGGAACAAGAATATTTTCATCCTTCAAAAAGAAAGAAAACTCGCGAAGAATACCCGAATGTAAATCGAAAGGAACTACAATATAGTCATCACCTTGACATGCAACAATTTCCGGACCTAAATCAATATCCATAGTTTCATAAACAAGCATATCTAATTTGACAGTTGAATCACAACCATACATTGATTTCAATGTAGCTTTATATGTACCTGTTTCTGTAATTAATTTACCATCAAAAATATAACCGAAATCGCTACAAATAGTGTCTTTCACATCTACATCGTAACGCTCAGCCACTAACAAATCAAGTATAACAATACTATCACAGTTATAGATATTCAACAAAGAGTCGACATAGATACCAGAAGTAAAAAGATATTTACCATCAAATTCATAAGCCTCTCCTTCACAAACAACCGCATGAATTGTATCTTGTGAAGGCGCAACATTTGGCAACTTAACCCGAATAGTTGTCTCATCATTACAACCACCAGTAATGCCAGAAGAAAGAACTACATCAAAAATTCCTCCTTCAGCAGGGAAGATATGAACTGGATTTATATCGGTAGAAGTTTCTCCATCACCAAACGTCCACAAAAAAGTTTCACAAGGTTCGCTAGTTTCAGTTTCCTCGTTCGATACTTGATTGACACGTTTTACATAACTTGCATTTTCGAAAGTAACAACATTTTGACAATCAATTACCTCATGCTTGTAACTAGCTTTTGCAACAGGCCAACGACCAACAGCAGAGGCAGCAAGAGTATAAAAACATTTTTTATTAGTTGGCTGAATAACATCCAAATAATATGTCAATGTATCGTTAGAAGGCACTTCTAGTATTCGTTCAGTAGATATTGGCCATAAAGGGTTACTTGGTAAATACCATCTATAATTGAAACCTTCAGGACCCTCAAATTTATTAGTTGGAGAATCGCCACAACTCAAACCTTTAATTTTACCATCGATACAACCAAGAGTAAAATAGGCATAACCATAGTGACCTGATTCGGTACAGTCTAACGAAGTTAATCTAATATTCAAAGATTCTCCATGATAGTCTGCTAAGTTGATAGAAACTGTAGTCCAATCTTTCCACCAACATTGTGCATTTTTGTGCCAACCTTCTTCAGTTGATGTATTAAACCCAGAAGAAAAATAAGCCTCACCACAACCAAAAGGCAATAATTGATTATGATATCTAATTTCGAGAATAAAACGAGGTTGAGCCACAGAATCGTGAGGCGGATCAACATCTTGCAATACAACAGCATAATTAAGCATTAAAACAGCCGCCGTTGTTGTATCAACTATATAATTATACTCAACGCATTCAGCTTGAGCTCCCGTATCCCAGTTTCCTAATCTAATAGAGCCGACTTCACCTTCAGGAACAGTACGTAATCCTCCATTTGTTCGAGGATCTCTCTCTTCTGGATCCCAGTGAATTGTATGACGGCTATTAATACTAAGACATCCAAAATCGACCATCTTACGAACATCTTTAGGATTCCAAGTATTACCAATATAACAATTCTTACCACTTAAATTAAAGAAATCTATACATCGAGTACCAGGATAGAACAAAAATTTCTCTATTGATACCCATGCACCAGCAACACCATCACATTTAGAACGAACATAATAAGTACAATGCCCCTCAGGCAAATCATTAATTACTTGATTCTTAGCCGTTACATCTTTATATTCAATAACATCTCCAGTAACATCGTTTTTACAAAGTACATCATAAGCATCGGCATTTCCTTGCCAAGACAACACCATATCATTACCCTTTACATTTGCCATCAAATCTGTAGGAGGAGCACAACGACCATGCTCCATAATCAAAATATTGTCAACAGAAACAGATGGAGGAGCAACACCAGCAACACCATTATTCCAAATAAAAGCAAGAAAATAAGTAGAACCATCAGAACGAATTGTATCAGACACCGTATTCCATGGACGTTGATACAATCTCAAAGAGTCACGACCAAAAAACTTCCCGTAATCGTCGTTAACCCAACGTTGCAAATCACTATTAGCAACAGAATTTAAAGTAGGAACCTCTGACTTTGGTATCCAGCAAACATATAAACCATCTACTATATGCTTACCCCCGGCTTTCCAGTCGAGAGACAAATCATATAAACCTGGTTCAAAAGTCAACTCACGATAGGCAACTACAGAAACACCAACATTTTGATAACTATTAGTAACGCCACCATCGCCAGAAACATACAAACCTGCATCACCAAGATTGGCGCCTGGTTTGCCGATAAACCATTTATTCGCACACAAATCTCCATGTGGTCCATTATTCAACACCCAATTTGCATACTCAGTCGAATCCTCAAAATCAGTTTGATAACCAGTAGGAGTCACAACTGTTTGAGAGACTACATAATTTCCCAACAACAAAAATAAGAAAAAAGCAGATATTTTATTAAATAAATTCATAATAAATCACACCGAAAGTATGAGACAAATAAATGAGTAACAAAGAGTAACTTGTCTTGACAAACAAGACAAGTTACTTTTTAAAAAAACAATTACATATCTTTAATAAGACGAACTGAATAACCATTTGCAAGGTTTCTGTAGTTATGACAGTTAACCTCTTTAGAGTGGAAATAAACATACCAAGCGTTGATATAATCTTCCCATTTTTCATCATAGTTTGCATATGTAGAAGACCAATATGCACCATTTTGGTTAACATACATAATTTCATCTGGACACCAACGATAACCAGCAGCAGGCAAGAATATAGCACCAGCTTCTTCATAAAGTTTCCATTGAGCTTTTGTCAAGTTATTAACAGTCTTGAACTGATCTTTACCTTCCAAAGCAGCACCACCAGGAGTAAATTTAGTGCCTTCAGGTTGAGTCCAATTATCAGGAAGAATAATTACACCATTATTACCTTCGATAGATGCTACACCATTTTTAGCTTTTGCATTTGGACGTCCTTCCAATATATATTGCCATTCTTCAATAGTAAGAGTTCTCCATTGGCCAGCCTTGTTACCACCATTAGAAATAGCATTGTAAACACCCCAATCGGCATTAGTACCTGCTATATTAACAAACTCTTCAATATATTTAAAATCATAATCATCATTCATTGTTGGAGCTATACCATTATAACCAGAAGTAGCCCATCCAAAAAGGTCGATCCAACCATCATAGTTCGCAGCAATTTTTTTATTATAGTTACCAATATAATCATATTGATTTTCAGCAAAACGCCATACATTTTGTACTGCATTATACTGAAGATTTCCTTGAGAGAAATGAATTGTTTTATTTGCAGAAATAGCAAAAGAACCAGGCAAAACACCTTCTTTTGAAGCAGCAGAACCTGCATCATCTGGTTTTTCACAAGATACGAACGCAATAGAAAGTACCACTGCTAAAAAATAAAATAAAGTTTTTTTCATAGTTGTAATTTTTTAGATTATAATGTTATTTTTTTAACCAAAATTTCTTCCGAGAGAATTAATCTCTCGGAAGAATTTATTTTATGTTTATTCAACAATTACCTTACCTTGGTAAGAAGTACCATTGCCAGTCACAATACGCACGATATATACTCCACGTTGATTCAAATCTGATATTTCGATTGGATAGATAATTGGCATTGCAGAATATACTTTTTGACCAATGCTATTAAATACTTCTACAACCAAACCATCTTTTTCGATAGAAGAGAATTCTGCATTAATATACAATGTATTATTTGCTTTAACTGGGTTTGGAACCAATTGCAAATCAATAGTAGAGACATTATCAATTGCATCTGCCAAAACAATAGTTAATGTATGAATAATTACAAATTCACTACCATCTTCCATTGTAACAACAAGAGTATCAACATAAGTACCAGGTTCTGTTGTTTCATCATAAAGCAAAGTTTCAAACTCGTAAGGAAGCTCCGCAGTTGTAATTTCTTTTTCAACATATGATGTATCTGCAGCAAGAACTGTAAGATTCAAAGTAATAGTCGAGTCGCAACCATCTACAGATTTGAGAGGCAATGTATATTCACCTTGTTTTGTAAGACCAATGAAACCATTATCATTATACTCTTGACCTTTTTTAATTACGGCATTTATTGTCTGACGATAATCTGGCAATGCAGTAACACGAACAGTAACAATAGAGTCGCAACCATCAGCAGAAACAAAAGTTTCTACAAATCTACCAGTTTCTGTGATTTCTTGGTTACCTAATACATAAGTATCACCATAACAGAGATTAACTTTAATATCAGTAGTTCTAGCTTCGAGAACTGTGAGCATAAGAGTAACAACTGAATCACAAATAGTAGTTGTAGAAGGAACTACTTTGTTGTATTCACCAGATTGTGTACATTCTTGATCACCCCACATCAAAGAATTGCCAGCACAAATTGTGTCATAAACTACAGAACGAGCCAAAGGAATAACTGTAAGATTAAGAACAATGAACGAGTCGCAACCATTGATAGTTTTGAGTTTTCTGATATGCTCACCAGTTTCAGTTTGAGAGAATCCATATTCGCTATAAACATCACCTTCACAAATAGTAGCAGTAATATCCAATCTACTAACTGGATTAACCAAAAGATCTAGACGATGCAATGTATCTATAGCATTGCCTGTACCATATTCCCATTTTGTAAATTGATTTTTACCTTCACCTAACTCAGAGGCTTTAATGTCGAATCTTTCATCTTTATAAGAATCACCAGCACAAAGATTTGCAATTAAAGTCTTTTCAGTATAAAGATTGAAACGAACATTATCCAAGTGGATTTCAGATCTCAAGCCCGCTTGATTTGCTTCACCATAGAATGCTACTTGAATTTGTTTACCTGCATATTTACCTAGATTAATGTAATATTGAGTACCTTTGAGAGGAATGTTTTTATAGATATAATCGTCAGCAGCAGTACCCCAAATTGTAGCATTTTCTTCCTTCCATGTTTTGCCTGCATCTTCAGAAACAATAACCATAAATCTGTCGTCGTTATCCAAAGAATCCACAATTGCTGTATCTGCATCAAGAGCTGACAATGCAAGATCAAATGTCAAATATTGATTTGTATCATTTGTCAATTCAAATACAGGAGAGAAGAGCCAAGCTTTCACTGATTGTGTAGAAGATTGATAACCATACACCTCAAGTGAAATGTGACTAGTAGAGAACAAACCTGATTGAGACAACAAATCAGCGTCACGAGTAGACCAACCTCCAGATGTATTCAAAGTTGAATATGAGAATGGATCATTATTAGCAAATTGAACGCTTGCTGCAGGAGCAGTTGCTCTTTGCCAATCATCTGGACAATGATAGAGGTTCTCAACAAAGTTTTGATGATAAGGCAAAACTTGAGATGTCACAAAAGTATTAACAGGAGAAGAAGCATAAGCGTCGCCTTCACAAACTGTACGTACTAAATAGTAGTACTCAGTTGCAGTTTGTAAATTTTCCATCTTATAAGGGAATGATTGTACATCATACTCTACTGCATTCTTGAAATCATATTTAGTATCTACCAACACTTTATATTGTACACCTGGTTCTGCTTGACAATTAACCACAGCAGAAGTAGATCTCACATCAGAAATACTAACATTCATAGGTGCTGGGCAAGAGAATGCAGTTACCTCCATGTCATCAATATACATAACATTATTTGGCAAACCATCTGAAGATGTATTTTTGATTGCAATGTAAGAACCTACTGCATTTTTCAAAGGAACAGATACATATTCCCAGAATGAGCAACGGCTAGGGTCAGTAGTCACAGTGTTGTGAGTAGAGAAATAGCTATTATCGCGAGAATATTCAGCTGTTGCAAGCGGAGTAAATGTAGAAGGGTCATTAGGGTCAGTCATTGTACCAACTGTAATTTCGCGAGAATAAGAAGATGCTACATTATTAGTAACTACGTAACCTGACTTACCTTCATAAACCGAACGCATCCAGAAGTTAAGTTGGAGTCCTTTAAGGTCAGCTTCAACCAAAGGCAATACAACATAACCACCTGCATTATGATTATAGTGTTCGAGACACAAAGCATAGTCACCAGAACGAGAGAATTTTTTAGAAGCATTACCAGCTACATTCTTTATAACATGAGGGAAATATTGAGCTGTTTCTTCATTAAATTCCAAAGATTCATGACCTACAGAGAAACAAGTTGGAACACTATAAGTTACATCATGTTTGCTTGCGTTATCAAAATCAAATACAGAATCAAGAGGCACAGGAAGACATGCAGTAGTGAATACGAATGGTTCGCTCCAAGGGCTAAGATCGTTTTCGCCACAAATACCTTGAACATAAGCAAAATATGTTGTACTTGGATTCAAACCTGTAACATCTATATGGTTAGTTTCAACTTGAGTTCTAAGAGCCAAACCTTCAGTTGGAATATTTTCCAAATTAACAGGTGAATTATTTACTACGACATTAAATGCTACAGGATTATCAGTATATGTCCATGTCAATTTAGTTGAAGTTGCAGTAATTTCTTCTTCATTTCTGACACCATATACAAAAGAGCAACCTTCGCGTTGGATAGAGATATTATCAACAACAGCAGAACGTATTTCAGCATAATCATTACCTTCTTCACCGCGATTGAACCAGAAGAATACCAAGTTATATACACCAGCTTTATCTGGAGTAACCGCAAAAGAAGTTGTAGTTGTTGTCCATTGCTCACTAAGTGTTTTTGTTGTATCACTTCCATTAAGTCTGTAAGATGTACCTACTTTTTCTGAAAGTTCAATCCAACCAGTTGGAGGAGTAGCACCCGAAGTCATTGCACCTTCAGAGCCATCCAAAGCAGTAACAAGATGGCTACCTCCTTTGAATGTAGATGTATAAGGGAGCAATCCAGCACGGATATAATCTCTACTATCAAGACCAACGCAAGTCCAATCGAAAGAAATCACATAATTACCTGGCAATAATTCAATTGAACGATAAGCCCAAGTTCTAGAAAGAGATTTCGCATTGTAATGAGTATTATTACCACCAGTACAAGAGATAAACAAAGCTTTACCAGTTTCACTTTCTAGAGTATCATTAACCATATTTTCACGGTCGGTGCCAATATACCATTTATTGCTTTCGCCATATTGCTCATATTTCCACTTAGAATTTTCGTTTGAATCTTCGAAATTACCAGTATATGGAACTTGAATCAAATCGCCTACAGTTGTGTAAGTTCCACAATATTTCCAAGCAGAACGATCATCTTTAGAACATATAGCACGAGCATATATATCATATTCAGTATCCATTTCAAGGCCAGAAATAGTTACTTCTTTTCCATTAAACTCAACAATTTCACCACCATTTTCAGAATCAAAACCTTTTTTACCATATTTAATTTCGAAAGAAGATGCATCTGGGTGTTTCAATTCGAAAGTTAAAGTAGTTTGATTCAAGTCAATCAAATTACATTCTGAAACCTTAGCACAAGTTGGAATAGTTTCAATCAAAATATCATCGAGATAGAAAGTAGCGCCAAGTCTGTTTGTAAATGCGATATGTTTACCTGTACCTTTATATTTTTCCAATGAAATCAAGAAAGATTGCCATTTAGAAGTATTACCAGTTGGAGTTGGAATAGTAATAGAATCAACCGCAACAAAAGTACCAGCAATATCACTGAGATCAGACACAACACCTATCCAAACTTCAAGCGGAGTTTTGTTATAAGCATAAGGTTTAATTTGCATTGATACTTGACACAAAGACAAGCTACTAACATTGATTTCTGGAGTAACAAAACAATTTGCTTTTCTGAATATCATACAGTGTGAACCTGAATAAGTACCTGATGTATTCAAAGACATTTCGCTTGTATTAAGCGCATTAGAGAACCAACATTCAGGCATGCCAGAGTTTTGTTTTTGATTGTCGAAGTTTTCAAAGAAAGGAAGATCCAACAAATTAGGGCACAAAGTGCGTACAACTCGAACAACTGACCACTCACTATATGTTTCGCCACACTTAGCACGAGCATATACATAATAATCTGTACGTGGAGTAAGATTTGCAATGACTACATTGTTACCTGTAACATCAACAGAAGGCACTACATTTTCTTGATTCAATTCAGCGTCAGTACAAATAGCAGTTGCATATTTAACTTGATAAGAATCAGCGCCAGAAGTAAAATTAAGTTCTACCGATTTATCTGTAATATTTACAGCTTCAAAATTAACATAACAATTAGGAATTGTATCAAGTTGAACATCATCAATCCAAACGTCGTTGTTCATACCAAACTCAGAACGGAACATTACATACTGACCCTTATTACCATTAAAGTCGGTTGTATATTTATTCAAATAAACTTCAAAAGGCAACCAAGTTTTATCCATCAATAAAGTATCAAGAGCCACAAAGGTAGCAATATCAAGAGGATCAGTAACTACACCTACAACAATAGAGTGAGCATAAGAGTCAGAAATATTATTTCCTGACATACCATTGAAACGCACGAGTAATTTAGATATATCCTCAGTATTGATACGAGGAGTGATAGCATACGCACCATCATTATTCAAGTTACTTCTAATATACAAAGAAGCATTACCTGATTTACGCCAAGTTCCATCGACATAAGGAACATAATCATCAGTAAATGTAAGTTGTTTTGATTTATTACCAAGAACCCAACAATTAGGATAAACAAAATATTTTTCACCCCAATTAGATACGCCTATACCATCAAAATTATGAACACCAAATTGTTCTGGAGTGACAGCGGCACAACGAGTTGTAAAACTCAAAACCTCAGACCATATACCAGTTGCGTCTTCGCCACACAAAGGTTGAATATAGAGATAATATTGCAAACCAGGAGTAAGTCCCTTAGCAAGAACCTCTTTCACCTCAATTGTATCAATTTTCACTATAGAATCATTCAATTGAGGATTAACAAGATCTTCATCAGAAACTAATCTTGTAGCAAATACCATTCTCCATTTTTTAGATGCTTTTGATGCTTTAAATCTGATAGTTGCAGTTGTATCTGCCACATCCAAAAGTCTAACATCGTCAGGACGAGCACAAGGATTTAGATAATCTACAACGATGTCGTCAACAAAGAATTGTTGTGTATTTGTACAACCATCGTTTACATATATAACAATGTGTTTACCTGTACCTTTATAATCTTCAAGCGGAACGATATATTCACGCCATTCATTCAAGAATTTAGGTTTTACTACAGCAATTTCTGTAATCGTTGCAGTATCGATAGGATCCGACATAACCCCAACAACAACTTGTTGTCCTGATGCAGAACATTTCATTTTGAATGAAACTTGCAAAGTATCAATTCTTTCAGACATTTTTGGCAATGCAGCATAAAGAGTCTTACCAGCAAAATCTCTGAGTTTTTGGAAAGCCATCGCAGTTGCTTGAGGATCATCTTCAATGATAGCAAGGTGAGGCCAATAAGAACGTCCATCAGGATAATACATTTGTTGTGAAGTCATACAAACAGCCTCAAAACCTTCTCCTTTACCAAATCGGCCTTGATTATCTTTATGAAGAACATAAGTTTCACATTCGAAATTTTCAAAATAAGGCAATGGTTCTTCTTCATAACATTCAGTTCTGAAACTTTCGAAATAAGTCCAATCACCAAGACCTTTAGCACAAGTAGGACGAACTGTATAGAAATATTCGAAGTCAGGGTGTCTCAAACCAGTAATCAAAGCGCTACTAGTATTAACTGTTGTATCGAACACAAAAACTTGTGGATCTACAAGATCTACAGAGTCAAAAGGAATTTCGCGAGAAGAAACTCTAACTTCCCAAGAAGTACTTCCATTAGCATCCCAAGACAAAGCTGCAGTAGAAGGATCTATTCTGCTAGGTTGTACAACAAAATTAGACGGAGCAGTACAAGAAGGTAATTTTGCAAATTTAACGTCATCAAAACGGACTTCACCACGAGCACCTTCAGCAACGAATTTAGAGTCACCAAGGAAAGCAAGGTATTTACCTTTAACATTATAATCTACTAAATCATAATAGTAGAAATATTTTTGAGATGAAATATAAACACCACCTTCCCAACCTGGAGAAATCGTATCAATGATTTGGAAAGTTGAAATATCATTTGCATCGGACATTACACCCACAATAACGACAGAGTGAAGACCTTGAGTATTTTCACCACTTGTATTAATAGCAGAAGCATAGAAACTTACGCGAGTTTGATTAGGATTCAACATCTCAGGTAAAACAGCATAAATTCTATTTTCCAAACCAGGGAAGTTATCATAATTCAAAATCAATGTACCTACACCTTTTGGAGGTACTACAGTACCAATATTAGGGAATGTTGCTTTATTCCAGCAGTCAGTATGACAAATCATATCTGGCGACAACCAGACATTTGATCTCATATAGCTTGTTCTATTGTACATTGCAGGCACATACCAAGAAGAAGGATCGCTTTCTGTAGCAGTGAAAGGCATATCATAAGGCATCCAGTTAACATAACCAGGAGTACGCACGATAGTGTAATTAGTCCATTCGCCTTTATAAGTATCCTTAATAGCACGAGCATAAACAAAATATTCAGTAGCTGGAGTAACTTTCACATAACCGTGATTAGAAATCACTTGACGAATAACTCCTTCACCCGAAGCCTCATTAAGATTAAGTTGTGGCTCTGGAGCCAACAAAACCTCATAACTATCATATTCTACATTGAAATGGAAGCCAATAGAATCAGATGTAGGGATTTCCATTTTAAACATACCAAGCTTAGTTGGTTTATATGCAGGAATAACATCAACAAAAAGGTCATCAATATAGAATGCATTACTTTCATCTGGGAAGTCAGACATAAAAGTAATATGTTTACCATCACCTTGATAGTTCGCAAAAGAAACAACACATTCTTCAAATCTATTCAAAGAGTTGACTCTAACAGTATCAACAGGAACGAATGTTGATTTGTCTGCAGTATTTGACATTACACCAACAATAATAGAGTTAGTCTCAGAAACAGAATAACCATAAGGACGTATTGTTGTAAATGTCATATATAATGTATTAATAGGAGCAGCAAATGGAGGCATTGCGATATATGAACTTGCACCATGTTGGATACCAACCTTGCCCACATTTTTTACTTTTGCTACATCTGCACCATTGAAACAGAGCACATAAGATGTATCCACAGACAAAGTAAGAAGATCTTTATCTTCAGAAGCACCTGTATTAATATAAGGTTTGCTTGCGCCACTTGTATTACCGAACCAACCAGTTATATTTTCAGTAACACCACCAGGTGTAGATGAAAAATCATTAAATTTCTCTGTATAAGGAGTAAGAAGAACATGTGATGTAGTAAAATGAGAAGAAGCCCAAGAACTTGGTTCACAATCACACACAGAGCGCAAATAATAATAATATGTTTTACCCGGAGTCAAACCCTCAACAGAACAAGAGAAAGCATATCCTAATAAAGATGTATCCATCACATTTGCTTTATATGCATCATCTCTAAGTTGAGCCGCAGTAAAAGGTTCGTCTGAAATTTTCAATTCATAAGAAGATGCATCGCCATACCAAGTAATATCGGCAGATACATTAGTCAAATTTTCAATACCAGTCAACTCAGGAGCATAACAAGTAGGAGTAGCACGGATTTGAATATCATCAAGAACGATACCTCTTGCATTATTATCAACAGCTTCAAATGCAATTTGATATGAAGTAATATTACCATTCAAATCAAAAGTATCAGTATGCCATGATTCATACATAGAATCATAAGTTTTAAGCAAAGTCCACTCTTCTGTAACAGAAGTACGGAAATATACTTTCAAAGTATCAAAAATCCATTTATTCCCCAAATTATCGCCCGCTTGTGCGTGAGCAAAAACCAAAATTGGACGATACAAACTTGTCAAATCAACAGGAGGTAAAATCAATTTTGTTTTTTCTTTAAGAGTAGTACCTGTTGTATTACGGAATGCAATACGACTATTTCCTGAAAACGCATCTGCAGGATCAGATAGACTACCTGACTCTACAGTCCAACTAATAGCACCTTTAACACTTTCTTGTGTCCATGTTGCAGGAATACCATTTTCGAAACTTTCATCTAAGACACTGCATCGATCTTGAGCTAAAGCAAGAAATGGCACAAAAAGTATCGCTATTAAAGCAACCAATTTTTGTAAATTTCTTTTCATAACAGTATAATTTTAATTACTTAATTCAATTGATAAACCATTCGTTATCTGCGTACTGGACGAATATTCGCACCTATATAGCGATTGTTAACAGTATGCTCGCATTTTCCCGAATAAAAATACATAATAGTAGCACTACCTCTACTTGCTTCATGAATAGAGCTTGACCAATAAAAACCAGAATTACCATCTTTATTAAGTTGAGCTTTATTTTTGTGGCCTCCTGCAGGCAAGAAGATTGAATTGCCATTAATCTTACTCATCACGAGATATCCATAAACACCATTTTGTTCTGTCCATCTCCATTTACAGTTATTAATAAGTTCTTCTTGCTCTGCTTTAGTTGGAATACGCCAATCACTACCCCAAGTAACAGTAGCAACATCATCAACTGATTCAATTACAATAATACTATCTTTTTTATTATATTTTTTCAATTCCAAACCAAAAGTATAAGTTTCCCAGTCGTAACTTTCTTTCGCTGTAGTTTCACCCCAAGCAAAATAATCGCCATAAGCTTCTGGAGTTTCAGCTCCGACATTACAAGTTGCCCATTTTACAGACAAACCAAGGTCAACATACTCATGTTTCGAACCTAAATTTTCTACTTTTTCGCAAGCGGTAATGGTAAATAATACAATTACCACTAAAGCAATCAATTTTTGTAAATTTCTTTTCATAGTTTTTCGATTTAAGCTAAATATTTAAACTGTATTTTATATTTTTGTATTTATCACAATATCAAATTCAAAACAAAATTATTTTTTCCAATAAAAACCACTAGTGATGCGATAAGTTTCCATTAAGCACATTTATCAACTTAATATTTAGACATTTACAGGTATCCTTTGATTTTTTGATTTGAAATAAATTGAGTAATTTTGCAGTCAAACTGTAGAATTATAAACTCCAGTAAATATATTTTCACACAAGTCATAGATTTCATACCTCGATATCAGTTTGATAAACTGGTTAAAAAGTACAAAGGTGATTGGCATGCAAAAGATCTAAACTGTTATAACCAACTTCTTCATTTACTATTCGGACAGATTACGGGATGCGATTCCGTCCGTGATATTTGT
>JAFYSF010000071.1 GCA_017559505.1 Paludibacteraceae bacterium
TTTTCCATCGAAAACGAAGCCATATTGCTTCAGCATTATTTATTATATGAATGATATTCATATCAGATTTTTTGATTTTCATATATTGTATTGTCTTGATTTTCAATACAAATATACAAAAAATAATTGATATACACAAATATAAATAACTGATATTCAATACATTAAAGTGTTTTTTGAGTCTTTTTTTTACATGTGTGTTTGTTTAATGGAATTAGTGTCAAGTAATGGGGAAGTACCTAAATAAATAAAAAAATTATTGGTGTCCGGTAAAAAATAATATAATAGCAGAACACCTTAATAAAGAAAGGAAATATAAGTATATTTCGTTTATAGGGGCTTGCTTTTTATTTTGAGAAGCATTACAAGTCCCAAAGGGACGAAAGAACACAGGCAGGGGTGTAAACCCCTGATAGTAGTATCCATTTATTAATAAACCCCGGAGGGGTGGCAGAACTTATATTATTGTATATTAGTAATTTAATATTATTCTCTCTGTCGCACCTACGGCGCTAATTTACAAATATAATATCTCATCAGGGGTTTACACCCCTGCCTGTGATATACCACTCCTACGGAGTTTATTTTTACCGGACACCAATATAAAAAAATATTTGCTTTTCGTAATTTTATTTTGTATATTTGCATCGAGTTTTTATGGTATTGACGTGTATCTTAAAACTCTTTTAGTAACCTTATTTTTTACTAATTAAAATAGGAGGCTTTATGAAAAAAATAATCTTATTTATTTCACTATCCTTGTTGATTTTAGTTGGATGCAGTGTAAAAAAAGGAGGGAATTCTACTTGTACAGATGTTGATAATAATCGTACAATTTGGGTAAATCAGAAGGTGGAATGTTGTGGGGTTAATGACCCATTAAATAATTTAGAGTGGTTAAAAGAGGATTATGATAGAGTGCTAAAACTATATGAGCAAACGGAATCTGTGTCATATGTATATTATTGTTATTTTTTTTTATTTAGGAATGATTTGACTTCTATAAATTATATTGTAAGAAAATCAACCATGTGGAAGTATAGTAATTTTATGATATATGAATGCGATGGTACTATTGTTGATATGGGTGTTTTTTATGATGAGTCAAATCCAAATAAAATGCTTGGTAATAATACCCCTGATGATTGGTATGAAGATCCTCCTTATAATTGTATTTCTTGTAATAGTTTTTTTAAAACACATACTTTAGTAGATACTATATTTTATTTTGTTATTCAACCTTAAAATTAAGAATATTATGAAAAAGATTGGCATTATTTTGTTTTTGTGCGTAAGTGTTTGTAATTACATTTTTGCATCAGCGGCTATTCCTGGTCCATATCTAAAAATACAGCCTAATGGGGATAGTATTTATATTTATCTTAATGGAGATGAGCATAGTAGGGCATTTTATACAGATGGAAAAAGGAAAGAAGTTGCTAGAAATGGAGAAGGTTATTGGGTTTATGTTACAAAAATAAATGGAAAACGTTTTTTAACAGATCAAATAGTCTCAAAAACTTCTACGTTTAAAGAAGTTGATAAAAAAACTGTTTTGAATTATTGGAGAAAAACTCATAAAAGGAAAAGAGGACAAAAGGGGCAATTGTTTGAATATATAACTCTAAATAATCAACTAAAAGAATATTGGATAAATCCTAAAATAAAATGGCAAAATATAAACGATACAGAAGGGTGTAATTTTGGAATCCCAAGTTGGTTAGTTAGAGAAACTAAATTTGGAAGCTATGATTTTTCTTGTTTATTGTTATATACAAATGATTCTACAAACGAGTATTATTTTGTAAATCATTGTATAGATTTTTCTACTCGTTTGAAGGATTCTCTTGATGTTGTTAATGTTATTGATATTTATAGATGTTATGGTAAGAGTGGAGCAGGAAGAGTTATTGCAGATTCTAATTTTTATGAAAGAATAAATATTACGGGCAATAAACAATTGAGAAAACGGATTAATAAAATAAATAAACTTTTTAATAGGAAATATCAGCAATTAGATGAATTAGTTCGGTTATCACAAGAACGTGGGGATAAATATAGATATAGTGAATATTCGTCTTGTGAAGATTGTGAGGATTTTTTTAAGACACATACCTTGGTTGATGTTATAGGATATTCTTTTGTTAAAAATCCTGTTGCAGAATATCCTATAGATGATAAAATTAGGTTAGTACGATAAAGAAAATCGAAAATTGTGAGGAGTTTTTTAAGACACATACTTTGGTTGATGTTATAGGGTATTCTTATATCAAGTATCCTATAAATGTTAGAAATAAGATGAAATGAGTGCGAGTTTTTAATTAAAAAAATATTCTGAAAAAACTAAGCCTTATTTTATTTGCTATTAACTATATCATAGCAAAAAATTACATTGGATTTACAGATGTTTGTGTTATATCTTTATTTCTAAGTGGAAAATTGCATTTCTATTTGGCAAAAATAGCAAAAAATTGAAAAAAAATTAGTAACTTTGCAGAGTTATGCAAAATGAACTGAAAAAAGCTGTTGAAGTAATGCGCAAAGGGGGCGTAATACTTTATCCTACCGACACGGTGTGGGGGATAGGGTGTGATGCCACAAATGCTGATGCCATTGCTCGAATATATGAAATTAAACGCCGAGTAGAATCAAAATCAATGATTGTGCTCGTCGATAGTGAAGCAAAAGTGGAAGGCTATGTCCGCGATATTCCCGACGTGGCTTGGGATTTGATTGAAGTGGCAGATAAGCCTTTAACTATCATTTACGACAATGCTCGTAATCTTCCTGACAATCTTGTTGCCGAAGATGGCTCTATTGCAATACGAATTACAAAAGAGCAATTTTCTCAACAATTGTGTCGCATGATGCGTGTGCCTGTAGTTTCTACTTCAGCTAATGTAAGTGGCGAGCCTACACCACGCAATTTCTTCGAAATTTCTGACGAAATTCTCAATGCCGTAGATTTTATTGTTGATTATCGACGCGAAGAAGAGGTGTTGCCTCAACCATCAAGTATCATTAAATTAGGCTCTAAAGGTCAAGTGAAAGTTATACGATGAATCGTAAGCGCACAATATTTTATATTTTATTCGACATAGTGGCTGCACTTTTAGTGTGGTTGCTATTTTATTTGTATCGCCGAATAACCAACGATATGGTCATCTTGGGCGGTAATGTCGAATATTATTTTGTGCCAGACTATTCTTTGTTGCCATCTATTGTTTCTTTTCCAATAGTTGCGCTCTTTATCCACTATCTGACAGGTTTTTATAACGCAAAAGTGCGATATTCACGTCTTGTTGAACTCTTTTCCACTCTCGTAGGCTCGTTCTTTATCTCGACGATAATTTATTTCGGAATGTTGGTTGACGACGTTGTGGTGAGTTACACATTCTACTATCGCTCATTCCTTATTTTATGGGCAATGTTTTTTACTGTAACCTACCTATTCCGCATAACGCAAACCCTTATACTATTGTCGCAACTGCGTAAGGGGCTTATTCCCAACAATGTACTGATAATAGGAACTGGCGATACAGCGCATAAAGTTACTGAAATTATTGGTAATGACTCTTCGCGTACGGGGCAAAAAATCATAGGTTATATAGCTGTGCGTGACCGAGTTGTAGTCGATGAGAATATGCTTTTAGGGCGATTGAATGATTTAGAGCAGGTGGTTCAAAGCCATATTGTTAACGAAGTTATAATTGCCGTTGATGATATGGATAATGATATGATTTTCAGTATAGCCAATCGCTTGATAGTTTCAGGAGTGGATGTTAAATTTGCGCCTCGCTTATTCGAAGTGGTTACGGGGCATGTCTCTTTCACTAATGTTACAGCTGAGCCATTGGTTGATATTACCTCTTCTCGTATGCCTGCTTGGCAACAATCGGTGAAGCGGTTTTTTGATATCACCTCAAGTGCTATTGCAATGATTATCCTATTGCCCGTATATCTTTATGTTGCTGTGCGTGTGAAATTAGGCAGTAAAGGCCCTATTTTCTACAAGCAAGAGCGCATCGGCTATGAAGGGCGTCCTTTTATGATTTACAAATTTCGCACTATGTATGTCGATGCAGAGAGTAAAGGTCCGCAACTTAGTCAGGTTGGCGACCCACGAATTACTCCATTTGGACATGTAATGCGCAAATATCGACTCGACGAATTGCCTCAGTTTTGGAATATCATCAAAGGCGATATGTCGATTGTAGGGCCTCGCCCTGAGCGTCGCTACTATATAGAGCAAATCGAACGCATCGCTCCATATTATTGTCTTGTTTATAAGGTTCGTCCGGGACTTCTTTCTTGGGGACCAATCAAAATAGGCTATAGTGATACGATAGAAAAAATGGTTGAACGCCTGCGTTACGACATTATTTATATGGATAACATGACTATTCAAACCGACATAAAAATCCTATACTATAGCATCGGAGTAATCCTCCGTGGCAAAGGGCAATAAATCTTTACTCTGGATATTTTAAAATTAAATGATATGTTAAAAAAATTATTTGGTTTTGATCCTGCAAAAACCACTATCCGTACAGAAATTTTGGCAGGTATTACTATTTTTCTTACGATGTCTTACATCTTGGCAGTCAATCCTGCTATGTTCAAATTGTTAGATGGAATGCCAGAAGGCTCTGTGTTCACATCTACTGCTTTAGCCGCAATCGTCGGTTGTTTGGCTATGGCATTTTGGGGTAAATTGCCTTTTGGTCTTGCTCCGGGTATGGGGTTGAACGCATTTTTTGTCTATACTGTTTGTATTGGTATGGGGTATGCTTGGCAGTTTGCGCTTACTGCAGTATTTATTGAGGGTTTGATTTTTATTTTGTTGACTGTCACTAATGTGCGTGAGGCTATAGTGAAAGCTATTCCTGTCAATTTGCGTTATGCTGTAGGTGCAGGTATCGGTCTTTTTATCGCCTTCATTGGTTTGCAAAATGCAGGAGTAATTGTAAATAGCGATGCTACTCTTGTTGTACTTGGCGACATTACATCAGGCTCAGCTCTTTTAGCTATGATAGGCTTGATAATCACAGGTGTTCTCTATTTGAAAAATGTGAGAGGTGCTTTGTTATTAGGTATTCTTATTACCACTTTGATTGGTATTCCAATGGGAATTACTGATTTCAAAGGTGTTCTGTCTCAACCACATTCTATTGCTCCTATCTTTTGTCAGTTTGATTGGAAGAATATTTTGACACTCGATATGGTTGTTATTGTGTTTACTTTCTTATTCATTGACATGTTTGACACAGTGGGAACGCTTATTGGTGTTTGTACGAAAGCTAAATTAGTGGATGAAAAAGGTAATATTGACCGTTTGAATCAAGCATTTATGGCTGATGCTATTGCTACTACAGTAGGTGCATGTTTGGGTACTTCTACCACAACTACATACGTAGAAAGTGCATCTGGCGTTGCTCAAGGTGGTCGTTCGGGTCTTACAGCATTTGTGATTGCTTGTTGCTTCGCAGTAGCTTTGTTCTTCTCTCCATTGTTCCTTTCTATTCCTGCTGCAGCTATAGCACCAGTGCTTATTATTGTAGGTTTGATGATGCTTGAGCCTGTGAAAAATATTGATTTCAACGATTTTTCAGAAGCAATACCTGCTTTTGTGTGTATAATAGTAATGCCATTGGCTTACTCTATTTCTGATGGTATTTTGATTGGTATGATTTGTTACTCTATATTTAATTTACTTTGTGGTAACTTCAAAAAACTCACACCTACAATGATTATCCTTTCAATTTTGTTTATTCTTAAATACATATTTATATAATAACAAATTGTATATATGAAAAAACACAACCGAGTTGGCTAACTAACTCGGTTGTGTTTTTTATATTAAGTATGTAGATGATACCTGTACAATATGTTATTTTGTAGGTTGGGTATTGCCCATTTCGCATGAACCATTGAATTGAGCTTCTGGTTCGATACTGAGGATTTTGGTTTTGATTTGTCCCCATATTTTTGATGTGGCTTTGAGAGAAAGTGTGCCACTTACTATTATTTTGCCGTTGATATTACCCATCACTTCGGCATTTGTACAATCTACATTGCCTTTGATGTTGCCTTGTTGACCAACTACTATTTTGCCTTTGCAAATTAAATCGCCTTCCAATTCGCCATCAATGCGGATGTCGCTATTAGTGGTGATTGAGCCTACAATCTTTGTTCCTTGTGCTATGATATTGTGACCAATACCAGTGCTAACTTCTTTTGCCATAGTTTTATGCTGTTTTGATTGTTATTTTTTCGAATGTGTTTACTTTTGTTTTGTCATATTTGCACTCTACTTTTACGTAGTTTTCTGTGAATCCGTGCATGTTGTCGCCTTTTTTTGAGTCTTCCCACAGAACGAAGGCTTCTTTGCCTTGTTGGCTGTCGTAGAATGCTTTTAGTTTTGCGTCTGATATATGTTGGAGTATTTCATTGCGGCGGCGACGTTCGTTGATTGGCACTATTGGTTCTATGTTTAGGGCTTTTGTGCCAGCTCGCTCTGAATATGTAAATACGTGCAATTGGCTGATGTCTAAACTCTCAATAAATGCTTTGCACTCTTCAAATAATTCAATAGTTTCGCCTCGCACACCAACCATTACGTCAACACCAATGAATGCATTGGGCATCACCTGTTTTATTTTGTTGATTTTATATGCAAAAAGTGCAGTGTCGTATCTTCGATGCATGAGTTTTAATAGCTCGTCGCTTCCACTTTGCAATGGGATATGAAAATGAGGAGCAAAATGGCGTGATGATGCTACAAAATCAATTATTTCATCGGTTAGTAGGTTGGGTTCAATACTTGAAATACGGTATCTTACGTTGCCTTCTAAATTGTCTAATGCTTGTATGAGTTCGAAGAAAGTTTCGCCAGTGCTACGTCCGAAATCGCCCGTGTTTACGCCTGTTAGCACAATCTCTTTGGCTCCATCGCTGATAGCTTTTTCGGCGATTTTGATAGTGTCGGCAATTGAAGCATTACGGCTACGTCCGCGAGCGAAAGGTATTGTGCAGTAGGTGCAATAATAATCACATCCGTCTTGTACTTTGAGGAAGTGGCGAGTACGGTCGTCTGCACTACATTCAGGGCGGAAGTTGCGTATTTGTGCTGTGCGAACAACATGATATTGAGCTTGTTGTTTTTTCTCAATGTCATTGAGAAAGTCAGTTAGCACTACTTTCTCGTTTGCTCCGAGTACTAAATCAACCCCTTGTATGTTTGCAATCTCTTCGGGTTTAAGTTGTGCATAGCATCCCGTTACAACGATGTAAGCATTAGGGTGTTTTTTTATCATACGATGAATTACTTGACGACCTTTTTTGTCGGCAGTGTCAGTCACCGAGCAAGTGTTGATAATCACTACGTCAGCTTCTTCGTTTGCTTTGCTTGGAACAAAACCAATTTCTTTGAGTTGTTTGCCTAATGCAGATGTTTCGGCAAAGTTGAGCTTGCATCCAAGAGTTTGAAATGCTATTTTTTTATTTTTGAATAAAGTAATATCTGTCATAATTTTGCAAAGTTACTATTTTTTATTCTTTTAAGCAAGGAAAAATCTCTTAAATTTCCTAAATATGTATTTACAGTGTGGATTTTATCTATTTATAAGGTGTTTTAATTTGCAGATTTTTTTGTAACTTTGCAGACTGTTAGGGAGTTGGTGTTTGGCGGTGAGGAATAAAGAGTGATTTGTATTTTAATAAAAAACAGTATATGAAAAAAGTTGTTATCGCAGTTGATTCGTTTAAGGGTTCTTTGTCAGCTACAGAGGTGGCAGAGGCAGTAACTAAAGCTTTTAATGAGGTACTCCCAGAATGTGAAGTAGCTTCTTTGCCATTGAGCGATGGTGGAGAGGGTTTGACTGAAGTTTTGGTTAATCATCTTGGAGGTCGTTATCATACTATTGACGCCTTTGATCCATTGATGCGTCCTATTAAGGTGCAATTTGGTGCTGTTGGTCGTTGTGCTATCATTGAGATGGCTGCGGCTGCAGGTCTTACTTTGTTGTCGGAAGAGGAGCGTAATCCGATGAATACTACTACGTATGGTGTAGGTGTGATGATGCAAGCTGCGTTGGATTTGGGTTATCGCAAATTCTTGATTGGCATTGGAGGTAGTGCAACTAATGATGCTGGCTTGGGTGCAATGCAAGCATTAGGATTGCGTTGTTATAATTCGCAAGGTCGTGTTATAAAGACTCCGATTACGGGTGCTATGCTTCAAGATGTTACTCACCTTGATTTGACTTCGCTCAAGCGTAAAATGGCTGATATTGAATTGACAGTTGCTTGTGATGTTCAAAATCCGTTGTTTGGTCCTCAAGGTGCTGCATGTATTTATGCTCCGCAAAAAGGTGCAAGTGAAGAGGATGTTAAGGTTCTTGATGCTGGTCTTCGTCATATAAGTCATGTTTGGCGTCGTTGTTGTGGCGTTACGGTTGAAAATCAACCTTGTATGGGTGCTGCTGGTGGTTTTGGTGGTGCTTTTGCAGCGCTTTTGAATGCTAAACTTCGTTCGGGAATTGATTGTATTTTGGATATTCTTGATTTTGATAATTTGGTAGATGAGGCTGATTTGGTAATTACAGGTGAGGGTACGATTGATGCTCAGTCGTTGATGGGTAAAGCGTTGACAGGTTTGCTTCGTCGTTCAAATCAAGCTGGTGTTCCTGTGTTGGCTATTGCTGGTCATATAGTTGATAAGGAGGCTGTTATTAGAGCAGGTGTGTCGGAATGTCTTGAAGTTTCGTCTCGTTCTATTTCGCTTGAGGAGGCTATGCAACCAGATATGGCTCGTCAGAATATTATTTCGGTTATCTCTAATTGGATAAAAGTGGATTGAAGAAATTATTTTTTATATTGATATTTAATTTCCTGTATTTGAGTCAAATTTTGGCTCAGGTACAGGAAATTTTGCCTTCGGGCATAGCCCCTGCTGGTGCAGATGTGGTGTTTACGGAGCGATGGTTGGCTTTTGCGAATCCTGCGACTTTGTCGAGAGAGGAGTCGGTGATGGCTTCGGTGGGGTATGAGAATCGTTATTTTTTGGAAGAGTTGTCGGATGAATATTTGAGTTTAGCTATTCCGTCGAAGTTTTTTAATGTGGGTGTGGCGTTTAATTTTTTTGGTTATGCTGATTATCATGAGATGATGGCGGCGGTGACTGTTGCTCGTAGGTTTGGTGTGGCGGCTGTGGGGATTGAGTTTGATTATTTCAACATGTTTTTGCCCGATGAGGTGGGGTATAGGCATGCTTTTACGGCGCAGGTGGGCTTGCAATTGGATGTTACGGATAGGTGTGTTGTGGGGTTTAGGATGTTTAATCCTTCGTTTTCGAGGATTGATTATAATGATGTTGCGCGGAAATTGCCTGTTATGATGCATGTTGGGTGTAATTATCGTTTTGTTGATGATTTGGATTTGTTGGTAGAGGTGGGGTATGTGCTTGATAGAGGAGTTGATTGGGCAGTGGGAATGGAGTATAGGCTTATGCCTGAGTTGCTTGTGAGGGCAGGAGCTCGTGGGTGTGATTATGTGATACCTTCGTTGGGCGTTGGTGTTTGTTTTGCTAGATTTAGGTTTGATTTGACTGCCGAGGCGGACTTTCGGATAGGGACTTCGTTGCTCTCAAATTTGTCGTATAAATTTTGATTTTTTAGGGGGGCTTATTGTATTTTAGAGGGTGTCAGTCTTCTTCGGTGAAGGTTGCTTGAAGGTTGCTGTATGGTATATTTAAATTTAGGGGGACTTATTGTATTTAATTGAATGAAAATTGGAGTGAATTTTTGGTTGTGTAGAAGGCTATTTTTTGTGATATTGATGTTGTATATGTCGATGTCATTGGCTTGTGCGGATAGATTTTCGTTTGATCAATTTTATGGTTTGGTTCTTGATTATTTGGGAGAGGATGATTCGAGTGAGGCATTGGATGTGCAGGATTTGGAGTTGCGTTTGCGTAGAGTTTATGATAATCCGATTGAGTGGAATAGTGCTACGAGGCAGCAGTTTGAGGATTTGCGATTTGTGAGTGATAGAACGATTGAGGAACTTTTGTTTTATGCTGATTATTATGGACCTGTGCGTTCGGTGGCTGAGTTGCAATTGGTTGATGATATTGAAAAGCCTTTGCTTTTGTTGCTGCCGACGGTGATGTATGTTGCAGAAGAAGCCGATACGGTGAGTTGGGCAGATGCTTTTCGTTATTCACGACATAAATTGGCATTGCGTTCGGATATGGTGTTGGAGCAACGTAAGGGCTATGAATCAGGTTATTATCTGGGAGAGAGGTTTAGATTGTTGGGGCGTTATGACTTTGAGGCGGGTAATAATTTTCGGGCAGGAGTTGCGGTTGAATCGGATGCGGGAGAACCGTGGTTGAAAGATGGGGGTAGAGGCTTTGATTTGTATAGGTTTTTTGTAGAAGCATCTAATCTGGCGAAGGTTAGTCGTGTTGTTGTGGGTAGTTATCGTGTCGGTTTTGGGCGAGGATTGTTGTTTGGTCAGCAGGCTTATGGCGATAGATTGTCGCAAGTGCTGAATCGGAATTCATCGTCGTATGGAGTGAGTGGTTATGGTGGAGTGTCGGAATTGCCAACACTTTTTGGGAGTGTAGCTAAATTTGAATTTAATAGAATTTCAGTTACTCCTTTTTATGGTTATACTGCACTTGATGCAGATACTACGGGTGGGGTGTGGCACTCTTTTTCGGAGTCGGGGTATCATCGTACGGAGAGTGAAATTGAGCGGCGGTCAACATTGGGGTTGCATACAATAGGGACGAATGTGTCTTATAATCAGCGATATTATAATGTGGGAATGACAGCTTATGGGGGATTTTTTACGTTGCCAGCAGAGTTAGGACGTGGAGATTGGGATGCAAATGATTTTGTGGGAGATAGGCAGTGGGGCGTTTCGTTGGATTATGCGTTTCATAAAAATAATGTGTGGTTTTCGGGCGAAACGGCTTTGGGTCAGAACTTAGCAGTAGCAACTACTAATACGTTGTTGGTGCGCCCGTTGAGTGAATTGCAATTTTCCATTGCACATCGTTATTTTTCGCCTAAATATCATGCTTTTTGGGCAAATGCCTCATCGTCGTTGTCGGGCGTAAATGCCGAGCATGGTGCAAGTTTTGCAATGCAAGTGCCTGTGGGCAAGTCGAAGAATTTGTCGTTTTTGGCAGATGTATATAAACCATTGTGGGCATCAACAACTATGTCGGCTACGCAGATAGGCTATGAGTTGCGTTCGCAATATCAAGGGGCATTTTCTTCGGATAAGATTATTTATGCTTCGTTGCGTTATAAGGTGCGACCAGCGTGGTATCGTGATGAAAATTGGTATATTTCGCAGTCGGCGACAGATAGAGTGTGGCAGTTGTATTTGAAATTTTCATATACAATGTTGAACTGTCGTTTTGTGACGGGAGGACAAGCTAATTTGGCACAAGAGAATATTTTAGGTGAATTTACCAAGCCTACGTTTGGATGGTTATTTTACCAAGATGCAGCGTATGATGTTGAAGAAGTGCCATTGAGATTGAAGGCTCGGATGGCTTTGTATGGAGCTCCTACGTGGGCAAATAGATTTTATTTGTATGAGTCGGATGTGCCAATGGCTGGGTATGTTCCTGCAATGTATGGGTCGGCATTTAGGTGGTATTTGATGGCAGATTATAAGTTTAAGATTGGACTTACAGCAGCATTGCGTATAGCACAGACTATTTATTCTGATAGGGATGTCATTGGGTCGTCGCATGAGCAAATAGATAAGCCACATAAAACAGACGTTCATATTTTACTTTCGTATGAAATAAAAACGAGTAAAGGACGTTATAGTTTTGAATAAAATTTGTAACTTTGCACAACGTGAGATAAGAACTATTTTTTCTAACTATTAATTTTTTATTGTAATGAATGGGGATCCAAAACTTTATGACCTTCTTGAACAATTAGGGATTGAATATCAGTATATAGAGCATCCAGAAGCTCCTACAATTGAGATAGCAAAACAGTATTGGGCAGGGCATGATGCGCGACATTGTAAAAATCTATTTTTTAGAAATCACAAAGGTAATCAACATTATTTGGTATTGCTTGATTGTGATGCAGAAATGAATAT
The DNA here is from genome assembly GCA_017559505.1 of Paludibacteraceae bacterium. Classification (GTDB taxonomy): domain Bacteria; phylum Bacteroidota; class Bacteroidia; order Bacteroidales; family Paludibacteraceae; genus Aphodosoma. Next base: position 12,139 of record JAFYSF010000071.1, read on the forward strand.
TCATGCCATTGAGCAACAGTTACGTCAAGGTAAACTATCATTTGCATCGCCTGAGCGACTTATGAGATATTTGGGAGTTAAACCGGGGTCGGTTACACCATTTGGTTTAATTAATGATGTAGATCATCATGTTATAGTTTTTGTTGATCGTAATCTTCAACAAGCAGAACGAGTGTCGTACCACCCATGCGAAAATACAGCTTCTTTGATTATTAAACGAACAGATCTTGAACGTTTTCTTGATTATCAAGGTAATCGTTGGGAATGGATTGAATTATATTAAGCTATATTTTTTATGAAAACAATCTTTTTGCGTCTATTAAATTTTTTGATTTTTGCTATTCTGTCGTGTTTTGGTGTTTCGTCGGTTGATCAAGTTATGACAAAGTATGGCGTGCCAATGGGTGAATTTCAAGTGTCAGGTAGAGTGAAAAATTTAAAATCAAAACCAATACAAAATATTGAAGTTGAAGTACAAGATATTCAAAGTCGGTCATTAGGTATTGTTAAAACAGCAAAAGATGGATCTTTTCAGGTTGATTATCGAGGTTGGCCGCATCGCGAAGTTTATGTTATTTCGCGCGATGTAGATGGGTATCGTAATGGGGCATATCAGTCTGATACATCGCTTGTAAAACTTGATTATCCTATCGAAGATTGGAATAGAGGCAAGGCTATTGTCGAACACGATATTGTCTTGAAATATAAATCAGAACGGAAAAATCGCAGATATAAATAAAAAGATAAGAGACGCAAAATTTCTGCGTCTCTTATCTTTTATGTTTTTTCTTTTGGTTGTTTCCTGCCAAACGAAATCCTATTGAAGCTTGTACGATTTGCGAAGGTTTTTTGTTTAAAATTTCGCCTTCAGTATTTTTAATTTTGAAAATATCTTGTATGATATTGTAACGTACATCAAGTGTGATGCGCCAAATATCTAAGCCAAGTCCACAGTCAAGAGCTAAACGCGTATCTCGTACTTCTTGAAAAAATGTATCAAATGTGATGTCTTCTAAGTTTCCTATATTAAAATTGAATTTAGGTCCAGCCATTAATCTTATTTTGAACATTTGTGTATTAACCAAATGTACGCCCAATAGTACAGGTACTTCGATAGAGTGTATGTTGTGTTGATTTTTTATGCTATTGATAGTAGCTTGGTAGTTGTAATAATTATATAAGGCTTCAGGTTGGACAAACCACGTGCGACCTAAACGCATATAAAAGCCTAAATGGCCGCCATTTTGAAGATTGTTGGATATGTTGAATGCCTCTTTATACGATTGATTTTGCTCTAAAATGGAGCTATATCCTGCTTTTACGCCAAGCGAACACCATTGTGCGGAAATTGATATTACGTTGATAATTAAGATGGTAGTTATAATGATGAGTTTTTTTGTCATTTTTTTTGTGTTTTTATAATAGTAACGCAAAGTTACAAAAAAATTGCCATTTTTATATTAAAAAAATATAAAGATGGCAATATTTATAAAAAATTAGGATTTTATAGTTTATTTTTCCCAATCGAGAATAACTTTACCGCAAATGCCAGATTCCATTACGTCGAAACCTTTTTGGAAATCGTCAACCGAGAAGTGGTGAGTGATTACTGGAGTAAGGTCAAGTCCTGAAATCAACATTTGTTGCATTTGGTACCAAGTTTCCCACATTTCACGACCGTAGATACCTTTGATTGTGAGCGATTTGAAGATAATATCGCTCCAGTCAACTGTAGTTGTTGGAGGGAGGATACCAAGTTGAGCTATTTTAGAACCATTATACATATTAGCAACCATATCGCGGAAAGCGATAGGAGAACCAGACATTTCGAGACCTACGTCGAAACCACGGATACCAAGTTTTTCCATTGCACCTGCAACAGTTTCGCCTTTAGCAGCGTTTACTGTCATAGTAGCACCCATTTTCTTAGCAATGTCGAGACGATAGTCATTCAAGTCAGTAACTACAACGTTTTTAGCACCAGCAAATTTTGCAATAGCAGTAGCCATAGTACCAATAAGACCTGCACCTGTGATAAGTACGTCTTCGCCCAACAATGGGAATGATAATGCTGTGTGAGTTGCATTACCGAATGGGTCCATGATAGCAGCCATATCATCAGAGATACGGTCGTCAAGTTTCACTACGTTAGATTCTGGGATACAGAGATATTCAGCAAATGCACCATTACGGTTAACACCTACACCGATGCTGTTTTCGCAGATATGTTCTTTGCCACGACGGCAGTTACGGCAGTGACCACAAGCTATGTGACCTTCGCCTGTAACACGGTCGCCAACTTTGATGTTGCGAACGCCAGAACCAACTTCTGCTACTACACCTACATATTCGTGACCGATAGTCATAGGTGTTTTGATAGTTTTTTGGCTCCATTCATCCCATTTGTATATGTGAAGGTCTGTACCGCAAATAGCAGTTTTTTTGATTTTGATGAGAACGTCGTTAACGCCTACTTTTGGCATTGGCACGTCTTCCATCCAAATACCTTTGGTTGCTTCTTTTTTTACTAAAGCTTTCATATTTTAGAATTATAGTAGTGAGTAGCGAGTAGTGAGATGGTGTCATCTCGTTACTCGTTATTCATTTTGGGTTACTAAATATTATTTAATTACGCCGAGTTCTTTACCGATTTTAGTAAATGCAGCAATTGCTTTATCGAGGTGTTCTTGTTCGTGAGCAGCCGACAATTGAACGCGGATACGAGCTTCGTTTTTAGGAACAACAGGGTAGAAGAAGCCTGTAACATAGATACCTTCTTCTTGGAGGCGAGCTGCCATTTGTTGTGAAAGTTTAGCATCGTAGAGCATTACTGCGCAGATAGCTGATTGTGTAGGTTTGATATCGAAACCAGCAGCAAGCATTTTTTCACGGAAGTAGTCAGTGTTAGCGTGAAGTTTGTCTTGCAATTCGTTAGTTTCTTCCATCATTTGGAACATTTTGATACCTGCAGCTACAACCATTGGAGGCAATGAGTTAGAGAAGAGGTAAGGGCGTGAACGTTGACGGAGAAGGTCGATAATCTCTTTTTTACCAGTTGTGAAGCCACCTACAGCACCACCAAATGCTTTACCAAGAGTACCAGTGATAATTTCAACTTCGCCACGGAGGTTATGCAATTCAGTAACACCACGACCTGTTTCGCCTACTACACCAGCAGAGTGTGATTCGTCAACCATGATCATAGCGTTATATTTGTTTGCCAATTCATAGATTTTGTCGAGTGGACAAACGTTACCGTCCATAGAGAATACACCGTCAGTAACGATAAGTTTGAAACGGCAGTTAGCAGCTGCTTGAAGTTGTTTTTCGAGGTCTTCCATGTCAGCATTTGCATAGCGGAAGCGTTGTGCTTTACAAAGACGCACACCATCGATGATTGATGCGTGGTTCAATGCGTCAGAGATGATAGCATCTTCTGCAGTCAAAAGTGGTTCGAATACACCACCATTAGCATCGAAACATGCAGCATAGAGAATTGTATCTTCAGTACCAAAGAAATTAGCGATAGCTTGTTCGAGGTCTTTATGACGATCTTGAGTACCGCAGATGAAACGTACAGACGACATACCATAGCCGCGTTCGTCCATAGCTTTTTTAGCTGCTTCGATAAGCGCAGGGTGGTTAGCCAAACCAAGGTAGTTATTTGCACAGAAGTTTAATACTTGTTTACCAGCAACTGTGATTTCTGCACTTTGTGGAGAACAAATCAAACGTTCGCTTTTATAAAGGCCTGCTTCTTTAATAGCATCGAGCTCGGCTGTGAGATGCTTTTGAAATTCGTTGTACATGATAATTAGTTATTAATGATTAATGTATAATGATTTATGATAATATTAACTCTCAACTCTCAACTCTCAACTTTCAACTTTCAATTCTCAATTCTCAATTCTCAACTCTCAACTCTTTTAAGTAGTATTCTCTCACCGCTTTCATATCTTTTAGCACAATACCACTATCGTTGATTTCGCACTCCAATTCTTCTGTTGTCAAAATTCCAGTGTTTACAGCAAAAGTAAACAAACCTGCTGCCACACTCGAGCGCACTCCCAAAGGTGCATTTTCAACAACAAATGCCTCGTTCGGTTTGACTCCCGATTTTGCTAAAGCAATTAGATATGGTTCAGGGTCAGGTTTGCCTTTTTTTACATCGAAGGCAGTAACCATTTTCTCTTTACTAAAAATATCAGGGAACCATTTGTTTAGTCTGTCCAACAATGATTCTTGTCCCGAGCCAGTTACTATATAAATATCTACTCCGTCAGCTTTCAATGTCTCGAGCAGAGGCAAAATATCTGGTATACGTTCTACTTTAGATATACTATTGAAACAATCGCTTTTTTCTTTGTACATCAATTGTATCTCTTCTTCTGTTGCCATGCGTCCTTTGTGTTTCAAAAACATCTCATTTATCACGCTCGCACCAGTTCTTCCTTCACAAATATACGCATCATGTAGCTCAAATGGTATGTTATGAGCATTCATTGTGCGCTTCCAAGCCTCTGCATGGTACGGCATCGAGTTGAATAGCACCCCATCCATATCGAAAAAGGCTGCTTTAATATTTAATGCCGTATGTTGATTTTTAGATAAATAGCGTTCTATTTCTTGTTTCATGACTATATTTGTCAGTATATAGGGGACTTCTATAAATTATCTTGTAAATAAAATTTAGATTTTTAGCGAGTGAATTATTAGTTTTTTATTTAGACTAATAGCGAGCTATTTGGCTGAATAAAAGACTAATAAGGCACCGTTGAAAAATAAATTTTATACAAGAGTTTTTTAGTCTCAAATGAAAAATAATAAACGGGGAATTTATAGAAACCCCCTATAATAAATCACCTACAAAGATAATATATTTTTTTTGTTTAATGCACGTTTAAAGAAAAAATATTTTATTTGATTGAAAAATTGACAATAATTTTGTCATTTCTAAAATATGTATTATCTTTGTGGCTGAATGTAGAAAACATCCTTTCAATTTTCAAATCTTATTATTAATGGGTATTCTGAATAGTTATAAACCTGAAATTTCAGTCGATTGTGTTGTGTTTGGTTTTGATGGCACTCGTCTTAAAGTTTTATTAGTTCAACGTAATGATCATACTTCAGAGGAGGAGTTAGATGGTTTCAACAATCGTAAATTGCCTGGAAGTATCATCATGCCAAATGAGGATCTTGATAGTGCCGCATATCGTATTTTAGAAGAATATACAGGCTTGTCTAATATCTATTTGCATCAATTTAAGGCATTTGGTAGCCCTAATCGTAGTAGTTACGCCGATGAACCATGGATGGAAAAGGTTAAACGATTGAATATTAGTCGTCTTGTTACGGTAGGCTATGTTGCTCTTATCAAAATCAATAATAGAGTTAAACAACAGTCTTCTAGTCAAAAAGGACAAATAGTTTGGCTCAATATCGAGGATTATCGTCATGAGCATTTGGCGTTCGACCATAAAGATATTATTGCAGCAGCTTTAGAAAGTATTCGTCTAAAACTTAAGTATGAGCCATATCTTATGTTTGAGCTTTTGCCTAAGAAGTTTACTATGACACAGTTGCGTAATCTTCACGACACTATATATCAAAAGAAAAGTGATGTGCGCAATTTCCAAAAGCGTATGATGCAACTTGAGGGTATTTCGGTTCTTGCCGAAACTGAGGTTGGAGTGCCTCATCGAGCTGCTCGCTATTTCACTTATACTAAGCGAAAAAACAAGAATGAATAAAAGTCAAAGGTTGTAAACGTCAATGTTTACAACCTTTATTTTTTCGCTTTCTTTATTTTTGGTTGGCATTTTTTGCACAATCCATAGATGTATGTCGAGTGAAATCGTTTTTCAAACGAAGCAAAAGTTCTATTTTTTATTGCTCGTGCAATTTTTTGGTCTGAAAATTCTTTTATTGCCCCGCATGATATACACACTCTGTGGTGATGTGTATTGGCACGTGCCGTAGTTTCGTATTGTGCCTCATTCCCCGAAAATGGGTGGCGTACTATGATTCCTACTTTTTCAAATAATTCCAAAATGTTGTATATAGACCCACGCGCAATAGGTTGTTCGGCATTCATTTGCTGATGTACCGATTGCACTGTAAAATGCCCATCAATAGTCAAAATAAACTCCAAGACACGCTCTCTCTCATAAGTGTGTCTCAATTTATGCTCTTTAATATAAGCATTTAACAAGTCTAATGGATTACTATTTGGCACTTAACTAATTATTGATTTCTATTATTAACTTTCAACTTTCAACTTTCAACTTTCAACTTCTTTTACGGTCTATAGTTCGAATTGTTTAAAATCATTTGAGCATCAGGTTGTTGCAATAATTGTTGAATTGATATTTGTGGGTTATGTTTCATGTAATTTTCAACAATTCTCCAGCCGATATACGTGCCAGCTCTACCTGGCGATTCTTGTGTGAAAGGTTTTGTAAATGGACCATCGCCAATGTATTGATTTTTTATCATCATGCTTGTTGTGTACAAGTCTTTCGATGCAATTAAAGCATTCCACATATTCGCTTCATTCTTTTTCACCCAATCCCATTGTTCTTCCGAATATCCCATGATAACACGTTCTGGCGTTTTTGGCAATAGCACTGACACTGTGTACAATATTTTGCCATAACGAATCATGTCTGACAATAAATTGTCTGCAAGGCTATTCGAGAATTCCGATGACAACCAAGCTGTTATATAGTCTGGAGCAACCTTTTCTCTACGCATGTTCGGACGTTGGTATTTGTATATACCAATCTCTTTATATAGTTGGTAGTCTGCGCCCAAATAATTATCTATGCTTAGCGAAATAAACTCCTCGTCAACAATAAGGCTTTGGTTTAATCCCGACACATGGCAATATACTCGTGGTGTAGGAAATTGTGGTAGAAAATATTTAGCTCGGCGAAAAGCCTCAGTCAAATCCTTCTCAATATCACTTACATCTGCATATATCTTCAATGCATCTTCATATAATTTCCCTACCTCTTTGTTCGAGCGAAACAATTTGTATGTGTCGTGTGTAATCGCAGAATCAGGGTGTCCAAATTGCACCACGTTTTCAGTATAAATTGGCGTAATGTTTGGATGTTCAGCTTGTAATTTTGCAAATTCTTCAGCCAAGCGTGTTGTGTCTAACCCCCAAAAAAGGCTATCAAATCGCTCTATTTTTATATCGCATTCTATTCCCGTCAAGTCGGCATGACGTTTCTCTCGTTTGCAACTAATTAGTGCAAAACCTATAATCGCTATTACATATATATATCGTTTCATGATGCAAAGTTACAAAAAATTGTGCATTGTACATTGAGCATTGTGCATTTTTTTATACCTTTGCAGAAAATTTCGGCTATGAAAAATTTATTTTATCTTTTTGCAATAATATTTCTTTCTGCATGTGGCAACAAAACAAAGCACGAAACCTCTCTTTTGCCCAATGCCGAAAGACTTAAGGTCGACTATGCCAAGGGTTTTGACCTCTTTTACGAAGAAAATTATAAAACACTCGTCGTCTATAACCCATGGAATTTGAGCGAAATACAGCAAACTTACTTTCTCGTGTCCAGCGACTCAATCTCCACACCCCATCAAGGACTAAAAGTTGTCGTCCCGGTCAAGAATATTGCTATCTCAAGTTCCACTCATGTCGAATTTCTCAATCTTTTAGGCGAACTATCCACCATCAAAGGTGCTTGCACGCCACACCTTATATATAACGCCACTATTCGTTCTCGTCATGCCGATGGCTCAATCCAATCTCTTGGCGATGCGCATAATGTCAATCTCGAGCAACTTTTGCATTTGAAATCCGATGCTTATTTCGTAGCCTCTTACAATCAGCAAGACGAGCAGGCTAAGCGTTTACAGCAGAGTGGTGTCAATCTTGTTTACAACAACGAGTGGACCGAATCTTCGCTCCTTGCTCGTGCCGAATGGATAAAATTTGTGGCTGCTTTTTATGATAAAGAAGCCGTTGCCGATTCCATGTTTTCTCAAATCGAGCGTGATTATCATGCTGTTAAAGTCATAGCCCAATCCGTCGAACAACAACCAACCGTCATGGCAGGGGGCAATTTCAAAGGCACTTGGTATATGCCATCAGGCTCATCTTATATGGGCAAACTGTTTGCCGATGCCGGAGCCGACTATTTTTATAAAAACGACACCACAACCTCTACGTCATTGGCACTCAATTTCGAAACCGTGCTCAACAATTTCCACGATGCCGACGTATGGCTCAATGCTCCAACCACAACTCTCGATGCTCTCATGCAGATGGACTCGCGCCACAATCTCTTCCGTTCAGCCCGCGAGGGTAGGGTCTATGGCTTCTATCTCCGCACCTTGCCCGACGGTGCTAACGACTTTTGGGAGAGTGCCGTAGCCCATCCCGACCTCGTCCTTAAAGACATCATCTGGGCACTCCATCCCCATTTCTTGCCCGACTACCAACCCACCTACATCCTTAAACTCCAATAGTAAATTATATTCGTATATATGAGTACTCCATTTAGTGGACCACTAAATAGTGTACTCTTTTTTTATTCCTCCTTCCTCCCTACTCCCTACTCCCTACTCCCTGCTCCCTACTCCTTGCTCCCTACTCCCTACTCCCTACTCCCTACTCCCTACTCCCTGCTCCTTACTCCTTACTCCCTGCTCCTTACACTTAATTATCTAGAGTAGCGCAGCGTCCTAGTCTATCTAGAGCGTCTAGAATATCTATAAAGCGCATATATATCCTTCTTTTAAGGGCGTCGAAGACGTCCAATCATACATAACCGCTGCGTGACCGAGCAAAGCGAGGGAACCTGCGGATAGATAACCATATCCACTCTCGTCCCCAAAGGGGGCGAACTATTGTAAAAAAAACAAAACTTCTTCCAACTAACTTGACGAAGAACCTTATTCTCTAGCAACCCTCAACATACTATAAATATACTATAAATATAGGATAAATATACTATAAATATAGGATAAATATACTATAATAATACCTTCAAGCACAAAACAAAGCCTTTTATAGCAACTCTCGGAATTACCATTTTCTCCTTTAAATATATGTTTTTTCATCTTAGCTTGTTTGTCTCCCCTCCCTCCTAAAACCTAATCTTTGTACATATTTATATAAGTTACATATTTGGTTATTAGTAAAATACTTGTTTATGTTAAGATTTTTTTCTGTATCTTTGTGTATGTGTATTTAATATGTTTGAAGGAGTAGGAGGCGAAAATATGAAGGCAATATAATTTGCTATCTATATTTTGATGTGTTTTTTATGGCGTAATGGAGAGTAAAATTATTATTTTTACATTAAAATCCATAAAAATCAGTCTAAAACATACGTACATTAAACAAAAATCATTTAATGTTTGGTCAAAGAAAGTGAAAATATTAGCACTAATGTTAAAGAATCACAACATACTATTTTTATTTATGATTTGTTTTTTTGTGTTTCTTGTGCTTGGAAAGCATAATATTGTAGTATTTAATTAAATATTTATAAAAATTTAAATAAAATACTTGCATTTTTTTTTTTTTTTATAACTTTGTAGCGTTTTAATATTATGATAAAAATTATATGAATCGAATTTTGGCACAATTAGGTAAGAATGATTTGGACATAGTTGTTCGATGCATCAATTATGTGTCGAAATATTTGTGATTATATAATTAAAGTTTAATATTAAAGTGTTTTGAATCATGAAAAAGATAAGTATTTTTATTGGTTTGATTTTGATGTTATTTACATCATGTCAAAATAGATTTGAATATGATTATGTTCACGAGTATTATTTAGAAAACAGAACAGACAAAGTAATTTTCTATTCTGTCAAATCTGAAGGTATTGATTATAGCTCTTCGTACTTTAGATTAGATCCGTTTGAAACAAAAGTTTTATATTCTACTAAATTACATGAAGAGTGCTATGACAAATGTTTGAACGAATCGGAATTAAATGCTGGTTTTGAAAACATTGTATTTAAACTTGGAGAAGAAGAGTACGTTGTAACTAAAGAGAATATTGATGGTCCTTTATATGCTAAAAATTATTATTCAAATGGATATTTAGGGCATTATAAGCGTAGATCTAAAAATGATCCTGTTATTTATCGTGCTTTTAGTTTTACGCTTGATGATGATTTCTTTCAATCCTTAAAATAGAGAATATGATATAATGGTTTTTGTTTAATTTAAATCTGTATGATGTATGAAAAAAATAAATTTATTATTAGTCATTTGTAGTTTGATGCTTATCTTCACATCATGTGAAAATGAGTCATACACTATAAATTCTTATTTTATAGAAAATGCTTCAACGAGTGAAATCTATTTATCGAAAAAATATGAATTCAATGAACACTCATCTCCATTTATTGAATTAAAACAATATGATTATGAGGAAGTTTTTTCTTATTTTGTTGATAATGGCGAAGAATCGTCGATAGAGAATACCAAACTTAACTTTATTGTAAAATATAAAGATAAATATTACACAATAACAAAAGAGAATCTAAATGGACCTAATTGGAGTAGAAACTACCGTAAAGACGCCTATCTAGATTACAAAGAGTATCCATCAAAATCACAATATAATCATGAAGCGTATGTTTTTAGCATAACAGACGAATTTATGGAAAGTCTTACCCCTGATGAAGAATGAATGATAGAACAAAATGTACAATTATTGGTGTGATTGTTAAATAAAACTTTTATAGTAATAAAATCCTCGAAAGTTTTTTCTTTACTTTCGAGGATTTTTTGTCATATATATATTATTGCTTTGTCATATTTTCGTGTCATCTTGGCAGAAAAATAAATTTTCTATATATCAAAAACGCCAAAATCCCTTTTGGCACACCATTTGAAGTTATATAAGCGACCGGACAAACAAGGTGGTCTGGTAAATCTGGAAAATCCAGAAAATAAAAGTGAATTAATAACAAATAAAAACAAATAAACAATCATGGGAAAAATTATTGGTATTGACCTCGGCACAACTAACTCGTGCGTGGCAGTAATGGAAGGTAACGAACCTGTAGTAGTAACTAACGCTGAAGGCAAACGCACAACTCCTTCAATCGTAGCATTTATCGATGGTGGCGAACGCAAAATTGGTGATCCTGCTAAACGTCAAGCGGTTACTAATCCTAATAAGACTGTATATTCTATCAAACGCTTCATGGGCGAAACTTACGACCGTGTTTCTAAAGAAATCGAGCGTATGCCTTACCGCGTGGCTAAAGGCGACAACAACACTCCTCGCGTAGATATCGACGGACGCCTCTATACTCCACAAGAAATTTCAGCAATGGTGCTTCAAAAAATGAAAAAAACTGCTGAAGACTATCTTGGTCAAGAAGTTACAGAAGCTGTAATCACTGTTCCTGCTTACTTCTCTGATGCTCAACGTCAAGCAACTAAAGAAGCTGGCGAAATCGCAGGTCTTACTGTTCGTCGTATCGTCAACGAACCTACTGCAGCTGCTCTTGCTTATGGTCTTGACAAAGCTAACAAAGATATGAAAATCGCTGTATTCGACCTCGGTGGAGGTACATTCGATATCTCTATCCTCGAACTTGGCGACGGCGTATTCGAAGTGAAATCTACTAATGGCGACACTCACCTCGGTGGTGATGACTTCGACCACGTGATTATCGACTGGTTGGCTGATGAATTCCTTCGCGAAGAGGGTGCTGACCTCCGCAAAGACCCTATGGCAATGCAACGTCTTAAAGAAGCTGCCGAAAAAGCTAAAATCGAGCTTTCAAGTACAACTTCTACTGAAATCAACCTCCCTTATATCATGCCAGTAGGTGGTGTGCCAAAACACTTGGTGAAAACTCTTACTCGTGCTCAATTCGAAAAACTTGCTGACCGCCTAATTCAAGCTTGTCTCCCTCCATGCGAAAATGCATTGAAACACGCTGGTTTCAGCAAATCTGATATCGACGAAGTTATCCTTGTAGGTGGTTCTACTCGTATCCCTGCTATTCAAGAACTCGTTGCTAAATTCTTCGGCAAAACTCCTTCTAAAGGCGTTAACCCTGACGAAGTTGTGGCTGTTGGTGCTGCTATTCAAGGTGCTGTCCTCACAGGTGAAGTTAAAGACGTTCTTCTTCTTGACGTAACTCCACTTTCTCTCGGTATCGAAACTATGGGTGGTGTGATGACTCGCCTCATCGATGCTAACACTACTATCCCTACTAAAAAATCTGAGGTATTCTCTACTGCAAGCGACAACCAACCTTCTGTACAAATCAACGTACTCCAAGGCGAACGTCCAATGGCAGCTCAAAACAAACAAATCGGTATGTTCCATCTCGATGGCATCCCAGCTGCTCCACGTGGTGTACCTCAAATCGAAGTAACTTTCGATATCGATGCCAACGGTATCCTCAAAGTTTCTGCTAAAGATAAAGCTACAGGCAAAGAACAATCTATCCGTATCGAAGCTTCTTCTGGTCTTTCTGATGAAGAAATCAAACGTATGAAAGCAGAAGCTGAAGCTAATGCCGAAGCTGACAAAAAAGAAAAAGAGCGTATCGACAAACTCAACCAAGCTGATGGTATGATTTTCCAAACCGAAAAACAACTCAAAGAACTTGGTGATAAACTTCCAGCTGACAAAAAAGCTCCTATCGAATCTGCTCTCGAACAACTCAAAACTGCTCACAAAGAGCAAAATCTCGAAGCAATCGACAAGGCTATGGAAGCTCTCAACACAGCATTCCACGCAGCAAGTCAAGATATGTACAACGCAGCTAACGCTCAAGGTGGCGCTCAACCAGGTCCTGACTTCAACGCAGGCGCTCAAGGTGGCAACCAACAACCTGGCGACAACGTAACAGATGTCGATTTCGAAGAGGTGAAATAATACACCTTATATATATTAGAGTAGAGACGCATAGATTGCGTCTCTATTTTGTTTTGTTTTTATTTTTATTTCGTATTTTCTGTTTTTTCTTGTGTATGTAAAAAAAAACAACTACCTTTGTACTTTGTTTTATAAAAAA
>JAFYSF010000072.1 GCA_017559505.1 Paludibacteraceae bacterium
ACTAAAAATCAACGATATATACAACTTTTTTTGTTTTTATTTTTAATCTTTTTTTTCTAATTTTAATGACATAAAGGAAAAAATTAATTCCGCCAACGAGTTATATTTATAGTATATTTATCATATATTTATAGTATGTTGAAGGTTGCTGTTAGTATGCTTCTTGGTTGGGTTAGTTGAAAGAAATGTTTATTCGCCCCCGATGGGGACGAGAGGTGTGGTGATTATTTGTCCGCAGGTTCCCTCGCTTCGCTCGGTCACGCAGCGGTTATGTATGATTGGACGTCTTCGACGCCCTTAAAAGAAATATATATGCGTTTGTAGATATTCTAGACGTTCTAGATATACTAGGACGCTGCGTTGCTCTAGAATGTTGGATTGTAGAGTTGGGGTGGGGTGATGTGTGATGAATTTGTTTTTCAACCTGATGGTTGAGAGGACACAGCACGCTGTGTCCTTACTTTGGGGTGGAAGTGTTTAGAAGTTGATGGTGAAGCCTGCGTGGAGGTTTATGCCTGCTTGGGGGTAGTACCATGGGGTGTGATGCTGGTTGTGGGGGAGGTAGTTGCTATTGAGGTCGGGACCATTGAAGTAGCTGTACACTCCGCCATTGGATTCGTATTGGGTGTTGAAGAGGTTGTTGATTAGGATGAAGAATGAGATGTTTTTTATGGGGAATGAGGAATTAACCCCCTCCGCTCTTTGAGCTTGTCCCCCTAAAACATGGGGACAATTTAATGTGTAGGCGAGTCGTAGATTGGTGACGCAGTAGTCGTTGAGCATGGCGTTAGGGTTGCTGGTGTTGTCAAGATATTGACGGCCTACATAGTTTGTGAGCAGATTTGCCTCGAAGCCTGCGAGGTGGAATTGGATGTTGCTACCTGCTATGATGTTAGGCGAGAATGAAATATTGGTAGTGCCATAGTTGACTAACACTTGACCACCGTGTTTTGCCACTACGGGGTCATCCCAATTGGCAGACCAATCATCGACCCAATCGGAGTAGTTGAGGATTTTGTTTGTAGAGAGAGTGGTGTTGATGTCCCAGCGTAACCATTTAGTGATTTCGATGCCAGCGGTGATTTCGATGCCGAGGCGATAGCTGCGGTCGACATTGCGGGTGAGATATGCGCCCACGTCGGAGTATTGACCTGTGAGCACGAGTTGGTTGTAGTAGTCCATAAAATAGAAGTTGGCACCTATGCCCCAACGTTTGTGGAGATATTGATAGCCGAGTTCGTAGTCGTAGAGGCGTTCGGGAAGAGGGATGTTGTTTGAGCCTGATTCGGTGAAGTTGGTGCGACTTGGCTCGCGATTGGCAACGGCAAAGTTAAAATAGGTAGTATGGGATTGATGTATGTATGAAATGCCAGCTTTGGGGTTGAAAAAGTGGTATTGCTTGTGGAGGTTGATTGGAGTTAAATCCTCGTCGTTGATGCCATTGATTCGGTAGTTGATATGGCGATATTGTAGGTCGGCATATAGGTTGAGACCTGTTGTGATTAGATAATTGGCTTTAGCGTAGATGTTTGCGTCGAGTTTGTTGCCTTGATTGCGATAGTATTCTATAGGAAATGAGGAATGAGGAGTGAGGAGTGAGGTATTGTTGAGAGTGGGTGGGGTACGTAGCCAAATGACATTGCCCCAATGGTTGCCGTTGTAGTTGTTGATGCCACCGCCAAGAGAGGCTTGTAGTTGGGTAGAGTGGTAGTTGGCGGCTGCTACAGCTCCGTAAAAGTGGTTGCCGAGATGTTTTTGGCGCACAATGTCTGATTTGAGATCTGCATGTATGCCATAATCTGCGAGTTTGACATCGCACTTGTATTGCTCGTAGTAGCCTGCGCCATGGGTATAGTGTAGAGCAGTGTTTATGTCCCACTTGGTGTTGAATTTGTGGGTAATGTGTAGTTGTGCGTGTTGTTGGGCATAGTTGTCGGTTTGGTTGTCGTAGTAGGCAATGTTGCCATTGTCGTCGATGTATTGACCAGCGGGATTATAGCGGCGATTGTTGGCTAAATCTTTGGCAGAGACACCATCCCAAGCCATATAGGTGCATTCGTTGCCACCGAAGAAGAGGAGTTTGAGCATAGTTTGGTCGCCATACCACGAGGCAGATGAGTAGTAGGATAATAGGTCGGAAAAGGCACGTTCGAGATAGCCATCGGAGTTGACTTTTGAGAAGCGAGCATCGAAAGCAAAGCCACTGGGCATGATGCCTGTGCCGATTTTTGCTTCTTCGCGGAAGGTGTTGTACATGCCACCATTGAATGAGAGTTGGGCGTATGGTTCGGACGAGGCCTTGGCAGTTTGCATATTGACAGAGGCACCAAAGGCCGCAGAGCCATTGGTTGAAGTGCCTACACCACGCTGAATCTCCACGCTATTGGTGGAAGATGCGATGTCGGTCATATTGACCCAGAAGACAGTTTGCGACTCAGAGTCGTTGAGCGGTACGCCATTGATGGTGGTATTGATGCGAGTGTGGTCGGTGCCACGGATGCGGAAATAGGTGTAGCCAATGCCAAGACCATCGTCGGAGGTAGCCACGAGAGAGGGAGTCATTTGCAATAGGAAAGGGAGATTGACGCCTGTATTGGAGAGTTGGAGGGCATCGGATTTGATTTCTTGCTTAGAGAGTGTGCCCGGATTGCTTACACGAGTCGATGTGACGGTGATTTCTTCGAGGGTGGCATGTTGGGTCTCGGAGGAATCGTTATAATAGGGAGTAAGGAGCAGGGGATAGGGAGCAGTGGATAAGGAGCAAGGAGTGGGATGAGCTAGAAGCAGATTTGTTGCGAGGATTGCAATTGTGGTGAGAATTGATTTTTTCATTTTGTTGAACATTTAATGAGTTAATAATCATAATGCTCAACTAAAAGGGTATATTCAAACTTATTCCCTTGACAGCATGACCTGCCCAGGTTCAAAGGGTGTAATCTCAGCCAATTTATAATGATTAGTTAATAGTTATTAATGATTAGTGGTTAATTATTCTTTAATCATTAAAAAAAGGCACCCCTATAGTTAAGACGATGCAAAGTTACAAAAAAAATGTGGAATGAGAAATGAGAAATGAGGAATTTTACACTTTGTGGTGAATGTATATATAAAAAAAGAGATTAACTCGGTGAGTTAATCCCTTTCTTGAGTTGTCTCACGAGGATTCGAACCTCGACAGACAGAACCAAAACCTGTAGTGCTACCATTACACCATGAGACAATCAGTTGCTTTGTTTTTCAAAAGCGATGCAAAGTTACGACTTTTTGTTGAATTGTCCAAATATTTTTGTAATTATTTTTAAAGTTTTTTATAAGTGATTGATATATAATGATAAAAATTTGTTACGAGAGTGATATTTTACGTTTTTTTATTGTGTTTTTGTCGAAAATAGTGCATTGTGAGTATGTTTTGTGAGTGCGATTTGGTTATTTTTGGAGTGTTTTGAACAAAAGTAGGTGAATTGTTACGCAAATTGCGATGAAAACAAGTAGGATTTTTAGCCAAATTGGGTTGACGATATAGGCAGAAAGTAGGATTGTAGCCCATAAAGTAGATATAGAGATTATTTTTGCGCGGATGGGGATGGCGTGATGGACGAGGTAGTTTTCTATGTATGGTCCGAAAATGCGGTGTTGGAGTAGCCATGTGCGCCAATGGGAGTTGGCTTTGAGGAATAGCCAAGAGGCGAGTAGGAGGAATGGTGTGGTGGGTAGCACGGGAAGGAACATGCCTAAGGTGGCAAGTCCGACGCATAGGAATGCTATTGTGTTTAGGATTATTTTCATTTTTTTGTTTTAGACGGAATGATATAAATTACTCCTTTCTGTTGTGTCAACAATCGACGGACGCACGAGCCGTGCGTCCCTACAATTAGAGGTTAATGGTTGGTGGGCGACATGGATTTTTTATGTCGAGCTGATATTATATTATATGTGTTGACGATGAGAATGGCGAAGATGAGGCGAGGGATGATGAGGAAGTACCATGCGACACCGAGCATGCAGAAGATGGCTGTGTCTTCGATGAGGGAGTGGTTGACGCAGATGTGGAGATTGATGCGGTGGAGTTCTTCGCGGTCGGCTCCAGATTCTTCGATTTCTTGTGCCATGATGCCTGCACCGTAGGTGAGACCTACGATTTGCGCTACAAGCCAGAGGAATGCGCTATTGGGATGGAGACCGCAAAGGCGCATAAGAGGGGCGAGTGGACGGGCTATTTTGTTGATTATGCCATAGCGTTTGAGTAGGAATTGTCCGTACATCAAGGCGGTGATTATTAGTATTATTTTGATGCAGAGAGAGGCGGTGTTTGTAAGCCAATTAAGGAGTTGAGAATTGAGAGTTGAGGGTTGAGAGGTTGTGGCTGTTAGGGTTTCGGTTTGAGTTGTAAGGGATAGAGATTCGGGGAGGACGAGATTGAGTAAGAACCCTCCGAGTATGCTGAATGTGAGGCGAAGGACGAGAGTTTGCCAAAAAGGAGTGCCAGAACGGCGTTGGACAGCACATTCGATAGGTAGATTGTGAGTGATGAGGCACATCAACGCGAGTATTGTGATTTCGCGAAGAGATAGGGGGAGCGTGGCGATGATGGCAATAGGGGCGTAGAGAGGGAGGAAAAGTGATGAGAAATATACCACTGCGGCATTGCCTTGGAGGCCGATGAGGTGAAAAAGAGGAGCGGTATAGGTGGAAATCCACTCAATTATGCCGTAAAAATCGAGTAAAGTAACGACAAATGATACAGGGACTATGATGCGTATAATCCAAAGAGCTGTTTTTAGTGCGTTGCGTAGTATGGTGGTCATAATATGCTGTTGTACAGTGAAATAATGAATGGTAAGGATGTACCTAAAAACAAGAAAGGGCAGCCCTCGCGGCTACCACAATCCTTTTTTAACCTTAAATCTAATACCATGAAAAACACGTTGCAAAGTTACGACTTTTTTTTGAAATAGCAAAGCGTTTTTGGATGAAATTTTAAGGTTTAACTTTATTTAACTATTTTGTAGTATGTGTTTTATGTTTGGTTTGTTATTTATTTATATTTAGTTTTCATGCCTAAGTGGTACATGATGAAAGCGAACATGTCGGATGTTTCTTCGATTTGTTTGCTGATAGGTTTGCCTGCGCCATGTCCAGCGTTGGTTTCGACGCGGATTAGTTTAGGAGCATTGCCTGTGTTGGCGGCTTGTAGTGTGGCTGTGTATTTGAAAGAGTGGGCAGGCACTACGCGGTCGTCGTGGTCGGCAGTTGTAACGAGGATGGCTGGGTATGGAGTTCCGTTGTTTTTGATGTTGTGGATAGGCGAGTAGTTGAGTAGATAGCGGAACATTTCTTCGCTCTCTTCGCTTGTGCCATAGTCGGGAGCCCAATTCCAACCGATTGTGAATTTGTGGTATTTGAGCATATCCATTACACCAACTTGAGGTATTGCGACCGTGTAGAGGTCAGGACGTTGGTTGACAACTGCGCCTACTAATAAACCTCCGTTAGAGCCTCCCATAATGGCTATGTGTCCGACAGATGTGTATTGTTTGGCAATCATATATTCTGCGGCAGCGATGAAGTCGTCGAATACGTTTTGTTTTTGCATTTTAGTGCCAGCGATGTGCCATTCTTCGCCATATTCGCCACCACCGCGAAGGTTTACTACGGCATATATACCACCATTTTCGATGAATGGAATGCGAGATGTAGAGAAATAAGGAGTGAGGCTGATATTGAAACCGCCATATCCATAGAGGAGAACAGGGTTTTTGCCATCTTTTATGATATCTTTTTTGTGAATGAGGAAGATAGGGATTTGTGTGCCATCTTTAGAGGCAAAGAATTGTTGTTCGACAACGTAATCTTCGGGGTTGAATTTTAGTTTAGGAGCGAGGTAGAGGGTAGATTCGTTGGTTTTTATATCGTAGCAGTAGATGCTTGCGGGGTGGATGTATGATGAGAAGGTATAGAAAATTTCATCATCGTCTTTGCTGCCTGAGAAGCTTACGCTACCGAGAGATGGGAGTTTGATTTCTTGTATTTTGTTGCCATCGAAGTCGTAGATGTATGCGTGGTCAGATGCGTCTTCGGTGTAGGTTACGATGAAATGACCAGCAATTGCCTCGCATCCGTTGAGGGTGTTGGTGTTTTCGTTGATTACATCTTCCCAATGTTCGCGACTTGGTGTGTTGATGTGGGTGCGCATAATTTTGTATTTAGGCGCATTGTCGTTGGTGTAGAAATAGAGGTAGTCGCCTATTTTTTCGATGAAATATTGTTCGTATTCGTCGTTGTTGGCGATGAGAGTGAAGTTGTCGTCAGATGATTTTAGTTTTTTGAAGAATAGTCGGTTACCGTTGTTGGCTCCTGACTCGTAAACGAACATAGCCTTTTCGTCGTCGCTAATAGTGCAAGAATAGAATCGGCGAGGGTATTGTGGATTTTGGTAAATGAGGATGTCTTCGCTTTGAGGAGTGCCGAGTTTGTGGTAGTAGATTTTGTGGTTTTCGTTGACGTTTGAGAATTCTTTACCTGCAACAGGAGCATCGTATGCGCTATAGTAGAATCCATCGCCATGCCATTGTGCGCCAGAGAATTTAGCCCAAAGGATGTGATCGTTGAGGTGTTGGCGAGTGTTGAGGTCGATGACGAAGATTTCTTTCCAATCGCTACCTTTGCGTGAAATGGTGTAGGCAAGATAGTGTCCATCGTTGGAATAACTGATTTTGTCGAGGGCGACAGTACCATCTTCGGAGAGTGTGTTAGGGTCGAGAAGTACTTCGGGTGTAGCATCGAGGTTTTCTTTTGTGTATAGCACACTTTGGTTTTGTAGTCCGTCGTTTTTGAAGAAGTAGTATTTGTTGTATTTTTTGCTTGGAGCACCAATTTTTTCGTAATTGATGAGTTCGGTCAAGCGATTGTTGAGTTGTTTGCGGAATGGAATTTTAGCAAGGTGATTGAATGTGATTTTGTTTTCGGCTTCGACCCATGCTGCAACTTCGGCAGTGGTGTCGTTCTCCATCCAAGAGTATGGGTCGTGGATTGTAGTGCCGAAGTATGTGTCGGTTGTTTCGGCTTTGCGTGTTTCGGGATAGTTGATTGTTTGTTGCTTGTTGGTGCAACTTGGAAGAGTTAGAGCTAATCCAATCATAAGAGGGAGTAGTTTTTTTGATTTCATGATGATATTAATTTTGAGGTTTTGTTTTGGGTGCAAAGATAGTGATTTTTTTTGTATTTTTGTGTTTTTGACTATAAAAAAGCAGACACCCAACAAATGGATGTCTGCTAATTCTTTAATTTCTCTATTTATCAAAAATCCATATTTTCCATCTCTATGCCCATTACATTATAAGTCTTTCCATCTTTGATAATATAAAGTTGACCATCACGAATAATTTTGTGAATAGTTGGTGTTGGGGCAGTGATTACTTCGATGTTAGTTTCTGGGTCTTCTGCGCCAGCAGAAAGGCATTTACATGCAGCACCAAAACGTTTTTGTTTTTCTTTTTCTTCTGAATAAAGCAATTTTCCATTTTTACTTATACAAACTAAGTTGTTTTCAAAGCGACATGTAGGCACTGCTAATGGTGTTATTAAATCGAAATAATTTCCTGAAGAAACACAACCAATGCCTTCAATATATTCAAAACCATTATTAAATGCCCATTTTTTATACTCTTTTCCGTCTAATAAAGTAACTGTTGACACTTCTTTTACACCTATTTTCGTCATAGGTATTTTGTTTTCAACAAAGCAATCTCCATTTTCATCTATAGAAGCATAT
>JAFYSF010000002.1 GCA_017559505.1 Paludibacteraceae bacterium
CATTAAATGCTCAATCGCGCAATCCGAAATATGAGGCGTATATTGAAAAATATTCAGAATTTGCTATTCAATGTCAAAATGAGCATCATATTCCAGCAAGTATCACATTGGCTCAAGGTCTTTTAGAAAGTGGCGCAGGTGAGAGTTCGCTTGCACAAGAGTGTAATAATCACTTTGGTATTAAATGTGGTAGTGAGTGGTATGGTCGTTCGACTCGCAAAGATGATGACAGGCCAAACGAATGTTTCCGTTGCTATAAATCAGTAAAAGAATCGTATGACGACCACGCTGCATTTTTGAAACGTCAGCGTTATGCATTTTTGTATGACTACAAAATAACAGACTATAAATCATGGGCTTATGGTTTGAAACAAGCTGGATATGCAACAGACCCTAAGTATCCACAAAAACTGATAAATATAATTGAGACATACAATCTGTATGAATTTGACACACAAGGTAGCAAAAAAACGGGCGGCGAGACTAAACGCAAAGAACAGATAAAAAAAGACGCTAATCTTGCTGAAGACCAATTGTTTGGCTATGTAGAAATAGTAAATAATGGCGTACGTTGCTACAAACTCATAACAGACGATTCATTCAAAAATATATCAAAAGCTACGGGTATAAGTATTAAACGCTTGTTGTATTACAACGACTTACCTTCGGAAGTTGACCTTTATCGCGATGATTATGTGTATTTGGCTAAAAAACGTGCTAAAACTCAGAAACGTAAGCCTATGCACAAAGTGAGCGCAGGAGAAAGTATGCACTCTATCGCACAAGAATATGGAATCACGCTCAAAGCCTTATACAAATTAAATGACCTTGAATATGGTACACCTGCCAAAGTGGGTATGAAACTTAAACTACATAAATAATGAGGAATGAGGAATGAGGAATTAAAAAGAATTATTTTATAATTTTATAATGAAGAAAATTGTATTTTTTGTTTTATTAATTTTGGTAGGCAGTGTGGTCGAGGCTTCGACCATACCAACAAATCTACCTGAATATAAAGTTATTATACCATCGAGAACGGACAAAGTGAGAAGTATATCAGACTCGGCAAAGTTTTATCTTGTAACTTGTGAGCCAGCAAAAGAGATATATGAACGCTTTGGACATTCAGGCATTAGAGTGTATGACCCTATAACTAAAATAGATGAAGTTTTCCACTGGGGCTTGTTCTCGTTTGATACACCTAATTTTGTAGGACGCTTTATTTCGGGCAATACAGACTACCAAATGGGAGTGTATAGCACCAAATTTTTTCTACCACAATACGTTGAACGAGGCTCATCGGTGTATGCGCAAGAATTGAATTTAACCTCAGAACAAAAACATGCGTTATGGGCTAAATTGTGGGACAATTATCGTCCTGAAAATAGAAAATATCGCTATAACTTCATATATGACAATTGCGCTACTCGACCTTATCAAATGATTTTAGATGCTTACGAGGGAAATGTTGTGTCGTCGGTAGATTTAGGAGAAATAACATATCGTGATATTATAAATAAGTATGTAGCTCCAAATACACTATACAACTTGGGTATCAACCTAATAGTTGGTAGCGAAGCAGATAGAGTGATTTCAGTAGAAGAATGTGTATCTTTTCCGCTATATACACAATTTGTATTAGACCATACGAAAATAATAGGTACTAACGAAAATGTAGTTGTAGAGACAGAAATATTGCATCAAGCAGAATTTAAGGTGCAATATATCAATACAACGGCATATAAGGCGTTCAATATAATAGCAGTAATTTTGACGCTTATTTGCATCATATTCTATATGCGCAAGAAAAGATATATGCCTGTGTTGACACAAGTTATACTAATAATATCAGGGTTAGTAGGCGTTATAATAGCGTATCTTTGGTTTTGCTCGCACCACCCATTAGTAGACAACAACTATAACATATTGTGGTGCAATCCGTTGAACTTGATATTTGGCATATTATTGTTCACAAAAAGAACATTCATGCCAAAGGCAAAAATGATTATTGCTATCGTATTGCACGTGATATCAATATTGTTTTTGTTCGTTATTATCTTCGATTTACAAGGTATCAATGCATCAGTGCCAATGTTGTGGGTGATAACTGCTTATCTCCTATCGTCAATTGCCTTTACATACAAAAATCAATTAAATTCATCTCGCAAATAAAACATGAATATACTGCGTAATATAATTTGCTTTTGTGCGATTTGTATATCTACACTCTTTGCTACCGCTCAAATAACAAAAACGCCACCACGCTTGACCGTAATAATATCTATCAATGGATTAGATAATTACGAAATAGAGACGTTCAGCAAGATGCTTGAGCCAAATGGTATGCGAAGACTAATAAGTGGATTTTACAATCCAAATGCTAGTTGTTCGTATGTAGTTACGGGAGCAACAACTGATTATGCCTCGATGATGACAGGCTCGACACCTCACTATCATGGCATTATTGCCAATAAATTTTATTCTTTGATAGACGATAACATTGTATCATGCATCAATGACGCTCGTTACGAAGGAATAAATACGAAAGAGATGGTGTCGCCTCGATTGTTGCAAGCAACTACCCTAGCCGATCAAATAAAATTAAACAATTCAAAATCAAAAGTATATGCTATTGGTCTCAATGCAGAATCAGCAATTATGTTAGGAGGCCATTTGGCAGATGGAGCTATATGGTTTGATGATGCAAATGCAGGTATCTGTACCTCAACTTTTTATGACAAAGGATTGCCTCGTTGGGCAGAAAAGATAAACCGCAATGGATTGCTTCGCTCTACATGTGAAAATGATTGGCAACCAATGTTTTCATTGCCATCGTATCAATATGCACCAAATGGCTCATATATAAATGGAGAAAAACCTACTTTTGTCAATTTCACAGATGGCGATGATAATTACGACTTTATGAAAAAATTTCGTCAATCGCCATTTATCAATGACATAATCAAAGAATTAGCAACACGAGCAATCAGAGATGAACAATTAGGTACGGATAATGCTACTGACCTGCTCTGTATTGAATTTAGTGCGCATTCGCCATTCGAAGCCTACACTATGTGTGCTGAAAATGAAGATTTAATAACTCGCCTTGACCGCAATATAAAATCACTATTAGACGTAATAGAAATATCAGTAGGTCTGGAAAATTCGCTTATTGTGCTTACCGCACCTCATAACAATCCAAATCACACACCTCAAAACGACCCTCGTTTAGCCTCAGGTTCATTTAATTCGCGTAGAGCGATGGCACTATTAAACTCTTATCTCATGGCAATATATGGACAAGGGAGATGGATATCGGGATATTATGACAAAAATATCAACCTTAATAAATCGCTTATCGAGGACGAAAATATAAAAATGACTGAAATACAGGAGTATGTTGCTCAATTTATGTTAGAATTTTCAGGTGTACACACAGCAATACCAGCCTATCAGATACAAACAGCTGCAAGTTTGCCAAACGATATGCCTTCACGTATGCGCAATTCTCACTACAAAAATAGGTCGGGCGATGTGGTATTTACTCTACTTCCAGGATGGGTTGAATATGACGAAAAAGTGCAACGAACACTCTACCCTACTATAACACAACCATATACACCTATTGCTATTTGGAATAAAGAGATAAAACATACCAAAAGCGATATTATGATTGAAGACTTATGCGCTACGCTTTGTCGAATACTACAAATTCCTTATCCGAATGCGTGTATTGGTAAACCATATCAAATAGAATACTAATTTTCAAGTTTTAAGGGAACTTCTATAAATTTTTCACCTCCGGTTCAAGACTTATAGTTCCACGTTTTATTATTTTTTATTTGGAACTTAAAAACTCTTGTACAAGATAATTTATAGAAGTCCCCTTAAAATAAAAACGAGAAATTTATAGAACTGATTGTTAATTTGCAATTTATCATGAAATTTTTACAACAAATAGCAAAAATATATGCAGAGAAGTTGACTCCTACGGCTCAACTTCTCTTTGTTTTTCCCAATCGTAGAGCTGGATTGTTTTTTCGCAAAGAATTACTCTCATTAGTAAAAAAGCCTATATTTTCACCTAATATCACCGACATCAATTCGCTCGCTGCCACCCTTTCTCCACTACAAAAAGCCAACGACATTGAATTGCTATTTGCCCTCTACGAATCGTATGTACACGTACGCTCTCAACATACTACCGAAATAGAATCAATTGACACATTCGTTCCTTTTGGTACAACCCTATTAGGTGATTTCAACGAAATAGATAAGTACCTAATTGACACTAAACTACTATTCAGTAATATTGCAGACTTAAAAACACTTAACGACCAATCGCAATTCCTTTCAAAACAACAAATTGAAGCATTAAACTCATTTTGGGGTAATGTGCAAAATGAGCATAACGAAAACCTATCATTCAATCACCAATTTATATCACTATGGGATGACCTATGTAATATATACACTCATTTTACTGAAACACTTATTGCAAAAGGGATTGGATATGACGGACTTATTTATCGCACAGCAATAGAAAATCTTCTAACGCCTAACCCTAAATTTTCAGCTCCCGACTCAATTATTTTTATAGGTTTTAACTCACTTACTACAAGCGAATATCGCATATTTAAACATTTTCAGCAATTAGGTATAGCCGATTTCTATTTCGACTATCCAACTTGCTATAATACACCTTCACCATTTGCCTCTACCGTTGCAAAATATTACGAACGCAATCTCAAAGAATTCCCTTCTTGCTACACATACGCACAACCAACAGAACCACATATACCTAACATCAGTCTACATAGCACACCATCAGCAACAAACCAAATAAACGTAGCATGCTCACTTCTTGCAACCAACACATCACTCCAAACACCTAATTCAACAGCTATTCTACTAGCCGATGAATCATTGATGCCTTCGCTCATACAACAATTACCTAATAGTATACAGAAAATCAATATTACAATGGGTTATCCACTTTCGATAACTCCTATAGCTACGCTTATAAATCACATACTTACACTACAAACTGAAATTACAAACAACAGAGAAGGTATTGCGCAATTCTATTACAAACCACTAATAAGCATACTATCACACAACAACATACAAAATATCTACCCTACATCTTCAGCCAAAATAATAGACCAAATAACTCGTGCAAACTATATACGCATTACAGCTCAAGAGTTGCACAACATAATCAACAAACTCAGTGCTGACAAGAAAGAAAAACAATTCTTTATCACGCTTTTCACACCCCATACAACAACCAATGAACTAATAGATTATTTGAGTGATATAATACACCAACTTTCGCAATTTAATTTCAATATCTCAACCGAAACAGAATTTCTCTATCAATACCAACAAGTTATCCACCAACTAAAAACACTTATAACATCAAACTCCAACCTCGTAACACCCAACTTGTTGCGCATGCTAATTATGCGCCTCACATCTTCCCTTAAAGTACAATTCAAAGGCGAACCAATAGAGGGTATGCAAATAATGGGATTGCTCGAAAGTCGCCTCCTCGATTTCGAAAATATAATACTAATAGGCTTCAACGACCAAAAAGTGCCTGGCAATAAATCAGTCAATTCAATTATACCCTATAATTTACGTCGTGCCTATAATCTTCCTACTCACGAAATTAGCGATGCCATTCAAGCTTATAATTTCTATCGCACACTCTATCACACTCAAAATATACACCTCATTTATGATTCACGCAACGAAGGAGCGCAAAACGAAATATCACGCTATTTCTATCAACTACAATACCTTCTAAATGCCCCTATACAACAATATAACTACCAATTGCAAATACAAAACTCGAATAACGAAATATCCCAAAATTCACAACTAACAATCAACAAAACATCTGAAATTATTGAAAAACTCAATATTTACAAGACATCAAACTCATCACTATCTGCTAGTTGCCTAAAAGATTATATTGCTTGTCCGCTACGCTTCTATTTCAGCACTATCACAAGCATCAAATCGCCTAACGAAATCAAAGAAACAGGCGAATCAAGCCTTCTTGGACGAATCTATCATAAGGCAATGGAATTATATTACAACCAATACACCATTCCTCAACAACTAAAAAAACAAGAAATCAATCAACTCATCCACCGAGCATTCATCGAAGAAGGAACAACATCAAATAAACAAGTGCAAATAACTGGCTTCAACTCTCTTATTTTCAATCTTGTATATCAATTTGTTGACGACACTATCAAATTTGATATAAAACGATACGAACAAGACCAATTTAGTAAAGTTCAATCTGAAGTCGAGATAAATTTCTTTTACAACCAAATTCATTTCAAAGGTTACATCGACCGCATCGACCACACAAATGACACAATAAACATCATCGACTACAAAACCACTACATCAAAAACAAAAAAAGATATCAATATTCTCGACTTATTCACATCACACGAAAGCGCATACAACGAACTATTCCAAATAATACTGTACTGCTATATCTATAATCATATACTAAAAACTACTACAAACTCTTGTCGAACAACACAAATACGCCCTCTACTTTATAAAACTTACGAACTATCAAAATCTAATACAAGCCTACACACAATCACACTCCAAATACCTAACCAACTACTTAACCCCAACAACTTACCATCATTCGACATCTCGCTCGACGATATAGAAATAGACAAAAACAATTGTAGCACTATTGATGTTACCGACTACGCTCTTATTTCTACACCTTTCGAATGGTTGTTACAAAAAATGCTTAAAGATATCTACAACCCAAATATTCCTTTTGCACCAAACGAAAATTCGACAGAAGAAAAAGCTTGCAAATTCTGTCCATATAAAATAATATGTAAGAAAAATAAAGACTAATATTCTATTTTTCAACATTTTTTTCGTATCTTTGCAGATTAATAATAAACATAATCCTTATGAGACGCAAAATCAACCCTATCCTACAAGCTCTACTTGTCATCTACCATGCTTTGGTATTCTTGCCATTAGGCATTTTGATAACAGTCATTTGTTCATCAATTATCATTCTTATGTTGCCTATTGCTGGCAATGCAAAATGGGGAAGCTACCCTGCAATGTTTTGGGCAAGAGCTGTTTGCCTTATATCATTTGCTTGGGTAAAGATTGAAGGACAGGAGAAAATCGACCCTAAAGCCTCATACATTTTTGTGGGTAATCACCAAAGTCTCTACGATATACCTTTAGTGTATGGTTGGCTCAAAAACAATTTCAAATGGATTATCAAAAAAGAGTTTCGCAAAATGCCCGTTATGGGTTATTTATGCTATCGTATGGGGCATGTTTTCATCGACCGCTCTAACCCTATGCGCGCAAAACAGAGTCTCGAACAAGCCAAACAGAGCATTATCGATGGCAAAAGCTCAGTCTTCCTATTCCCTGAAGGCACACGTACTCGCACCGGCGAAGTGGGTCGCTTCAAACGTGGAGCATTCACTATCGCACGCGACCTACACCTCCCTATCGTACCAGTATCTATCATTGGTGCCTACGAAGCCTTGCCTAAAGGTTTGAATTGCATCATCCCAGGCAAAATCAAATTAGTCTTCCACGAACCTATCGACACCACTAACCTTACCGACGAGAACCTCAACGAAACCATCGACCAAGTTCGCACTGTCATCATAAATGGTATGAAATAATAACCTCTTATAAACATAAACATTATGAAGTATTTAGTAAAAATCTTTTCAATAATCTATTCTACTTTTATCTACATCCCGTTGGCTATTCTTTCAACGATTATCACGTGTGTCTCTATCATCATCATGACTCCAATTGCAGGAGATGCCAAATGGGGCTACTATCCTGGTCGTGTATGGGGACGCGTAATGTGTGCCTTAGCCCTCACTCGCGTAAAAATCGTAGGCAACGAAAACATCGACCCTAACAAGTCTTACATCTTTGTTGCCAACCACCAAAGTATGTTCGACATCTTCCTCGTATATGGCTATCTCAATGCCAAATTCAAATGGATTATGAAGATGGAACTTCGTCGCACTCCTCTTTTGGGTAAAGCTTGCGACAGTATGGGTCATATCTTTGTTGACCGCTCTAACCCTATGCGTGCTCAAAAAAGTCTCAAAGAGGCACAAGAACGCCTACTTCAAGGTCATAACTCCATATTCCTATTCCCCGAAGGTACTCGCTCGGCTAATGGCAAGTTAGGCCGCTTCAAACGTGGTGCATTCACAATTGCTCGCGACCTTCATTTCCCTATTATCCCCGTTTCTATTTCAGGTGCTTATGACGTATTGCCTAAAGGCGGTTGGCACATCACGCCTGGACAAATCACTATGACTATCCACCAACCTATCGACACAACCAACCTCACTGACGATAATTTAGGTGAAATGGTTGATAATGTACGTGATATAGTTGCACAAGGTATTAAAACAAAAAGAAAATAATGAGAAAAATATTACTGATTATAATGATTTTGCATTATGCATTAGGCTCTGTGCATTGTCAACAATACTCCATCAAATCGAAAAAAGCCATAAAACTTTATCAAGAGGCAAAAGGGGCGCAATATCCATCTGACAAAATAGCACTGCTCAATCTTGCCATTGACAAAGAACCTCTTTTTGTCGAAGCCTATTGGGAATTGAGCAAAATATATCAATTGCTCGATAGCACCAATGCAGCAATCTTGACACTGCAAGCTGCCGACCAACAGCCTACTGCTATGCTCGAAGAGACAAAAATTCGCCTCTCTAAATTATATTATAGCAAAGGCGAATATCAATTGGCTCTCGACAAACTAAGCGAAATCAATAATCCATACTATCTTCAACAAGTTGCCTTGCTCAAGCCCGACTATGAGTATGCCGCTTCGCTCAAGGCTAACCCTATTGATTTCAAACCTCGCAATCTTACCTATGTCAATACTATTCACGACGACTATTTTCCAAGCATCACTGCCGATGGCCTAATGATTTCCACCACTGTGCTTTCTCCTAAATGGATGGGCGATGCTCCTATGCAATATCAAGAAGATATGTATGTCAGCTATTGGAATGGCAGCAAATGGTCGTATAGCGAACCCCTACCTGCACCTATGAATGGGTATGGCAACGAGGGTTCTCAATCTTTCTCTGCCGATGGTCGCTATATGTTCTTTGTGCAATGTACCAATCAAGAGAATGTAGGCTCTTGTGATATATGGTATTCTATTCGCAAAGGCGACAAATGGTCTAATCCTATCAATCTTGGCGAACCAGCCAATTCTCGTTATTGGGAGAGCAACCCTGTTATGTCGCCAACTGGCGATATGATATACTTCACATCCAATCGTCCTAACGGACTTGGAGGTAAAGACATTTGGTGTGTTCAAGTCTATATTGATGATTATGGCTATCTCAAAACCTACAATCCTCAACCTCTCGGCAAACCTATCAATACCGACAAAGACGAGTTTGCTCCATTCATTCATGCCGACAACCACACGCTCTATTTCTCATCTGATGGACATAAGGGTCTTGGCGGACAAGACATCTTCCGCTCTGTTCGTAGCGATAATAGCACATGGTCCACTCCCGAAAACCTTGGCTACCCTATCAACACTCATGGCGATGAGTCAGGTTTTGTCATCAATGGTCTTGGCAATAGAGCCTATTTTGCTTCAGACCAGTTAGAAAATAATGGCAAAAAACTTGATATCTACGAAATTGACCTACCTATCAACCTCCAACCACGCACACGCATGGTTTATTCTCCTGGTCGTGTCTATGATATCAAAACAGGCAAACCACTCCAAGCTCGTGTAGAAATATTCGAAGGTGCTACTAATGTTAGACATTTCGAATCTATCTCGGATGCAGCCAATGGTTCTTTCGTTGCCTTCCTACCTGAGAACTCGCAACTCCCAACTCCCAACTCCCAACTCATTTTCGCTCTCAGTGCCCAACGCGAAGGCTATCTGCCTTATACAATGTCTATCACCTCACCAGGCGATAGCATCCTTGTTGGATTAACACGCATAGCATCAGGCAATTCTATCACTCTCAACAATCTCTATTTCGACTACGATTCCGACAAAATCTTGCCTAACTCATACGCCGAAATCCAACGTCTCATGCTATTTCTCAAGCAAAATAAGAACATAAAAATCAAAATCGTAGGTCATACCGACAATCAAGGCTCTAACGCCTACAACCTCGACCTCTCTCGTCGTCGTGCCGAAGCACTTATGAATGCTCTCATTCAAAAAGGCATCTCAGCCGACCGACTTATTGCCGAAGGAAAAGGTAGCACACAACCAATCACTACAAACGACACAGAGGAAGGTCGCGCACAAAATCGCCGCGTCGAAGTAATAATACAATAATTTGACAAGAAGACAGGAGTACAAGAAAAACATGTTCTCTTGTCTTCATGTCTATAAATTCTTAGATTTATGAGTCCATATATCGTTATCGCCATAATAGCAGCCTATTTCGCTATAATATTTGCAGTGAGCTATTTCAGTTCGCGCAAAAGTTCTACTACCGACTTTTTCCGTGGTGGCAACTCGTCGCCTTGGTGGGTTGTTGCTATTGGTATGATTGGCACAACACTCTCTGGTGTAACATTCATCTCGGTGCCAGGCATGGTAGCTGGTGCAGCCAAAATGACCTATTTCGAAGTCATTCTCGGCAATTTCCTTGGCTACATACTCATAATGCACTTCCTCCTACCCCTCTACTATCGCCTAAATCTCACCTCTATATATGGCTATATCCAACAACGCATAGGGCATACGTCCTACAAAACAAGTGCCGTGTTGTTCCTCATTTCCAAACTAATAGGTGCAGGTTTTCGCCTCTTCATCGTGGCATTAGTGCTTCAAATCACCGTATTCCAACCTCTCGGACTACCCTTTGCTCTCAATGCCATCATCTCAGTTTTCCTCATTTGGGCATACACCGTCAAAGGTGGCATCAAATCTATCGTATGGACCGACCTTATCCAAACCTTCTTCCTCATTTTTGCAGTGCTATTCACCATCTTTGCAATTCAGAAAGAGTTAGGTATGTCGTTCCTTGAAATGACTACGGCTATAGGCTCTAACTCACAATTCCAAATCTTCGATTTTTCTAATTTCTGGGGCAACAACAACCACTTCGTCAAACAATTCATCTCTGGTGCATTTATCACTATCGTAATGAGTGGTCTCGACCAAGACATGATGCAAAAAAACCTCAGTCTCAAGAACGTACACGAGGCGAAAAAGAATTTCCTCTCGTTCAGCATCGCCTTCGTTCCTGTCAATTTCATATTCCTTTGTCTTGGCGTTCTGTTTGTCATCTACATGAATGCCAAAGGAATTGCCATCCCTGCCAAAACTGACCAAATCTACCCTCTGCTTGCCACCAACTATCTCTCTTATTCAGTGGCTATATTCTTCATTCTTGGCATAATAGCCTCGGCATTCTCGTCAGCCAACTCAGCCCTCATTGCTATGACCACTTCGTTTATGGTAGATATCTATGGCACACACGGACGCAACGAATCTTCACTCAATCGCACACGCATTCTTGTGCATACCATGATGGCAACGTTGCTCATTGGCATCGTCATCCTCTTCAACACCTTCAACGACGACAGCGTGGTCAATGCCATCTTCAAGTTCGCTGGCTACACCTATGGTCCATTGCTCGGCCTATTCGTTGTGGGCATGTTCACTAAATGGAACATCCGCGACCGCCTCGTGCCAATCGTAGCCACACTCTCCATCATCGCCACCGTACTCATCGACCGCTACTCTGTCGAACTTCTCTACGGCTACAAATTCGGTTTCGAAATTCTACTTCTCAACGGAGCATTCACCATCCTTGGACTTATGCTTTGCAGAAATAGAAAATAAAACTCACATCCAAAAATAAAAGAGAGCGACCCATGTCGCTCTTTTTTATTTCTATTTATGAAATTTATTAACATTTGTTATTTACTGCAAATGTAAAATGTTATAATTTTGCATTAAAATTAAAAACTTTTACATCTATGAAAACATTAAGTCCAAATGGAATGAAAATTCTAAAAATTACACATATCGTGTGTAGCACGATGTGGATTGGTGGTGTAATGGCTCTAGTGTGCATTATGCTAGGTAGCAAACCTTTTTCACAAAAAATGATTTATATGGCAGCCAAAGATCATTTAGTGATTGATATCTGGTTCTTGATACCTGGCGGAGTTGGTATAGTGATTACCGCTCTACTTTACTCTATATTTACAAAATGGGGATTTGTCAAACATCGCTGGGTTGCAATAAAATGGATATTAACAATTATACTTGTCATTATAGGTAAACTCTATATGGGAATTATAATTGAAAAAAATATGGCGTATGCCGAAAGAATTATGATAGAAGGAATTACATCTGAACCATTCTACACAAATGTGACAAACGTTGCCATTGCTGGAATAATACAATTGGTATTGTTTGCCGTTGTGCTAATACTATCAGTTGTTAAACCGAAAAAGAAAGAAAAATAGATTATTTTCGACTTCTTATGCGACTAAGAGAAACTGGAGTAATACCCAAATAAGAAGCTATATATTGTTGTTGTACGCGAAGAAGAATCTCTGGTCTATTAGTTAAAATTTCAGCATATCGCTCCTTTGGCGAATAAATTTGCATAAAAAGCAATTGATGGGTATAATCAATCATTCTATCAAAAAGATACTTCATTATAATATCCTTTGCAGATGGATTAGAATTAACATATACCAATAAATCTTTTTTATGAATTTCAATTACCTCAATAGGCTCAATTGATTCAATAAAAAACAAACTCGGACTATTCCGCATAAAACTTTCAAAAGAACATACAGGAGAACCCTCAAAAAAGAATTGAAGAGTGATATCTTTACCCTCCTTATTAAACCACATCCGCACTGCACCAGATTGCACAACATAAAAGTAATTAGCAGTTTTGCCAGCCACTAACAATGTCGTTTTTGAAGGGTATTTCTTTAAACGATGAGGTATTTCAGTCCAATTAATATTCATAATTTATCTGCAATCTTGAACGGTACCAAATCATCCACCGATTCGCCTCGTGCCAATCGCTCTCGCACCATAGTAGATGAGATAGGATATAGCGGAGCATCCAACCATTTCATTTGAGGGAATTTCGCCATATCTACCTCTACGCCTTCGCGTGGATAGACATAAATTGTATAGTCGCGCAATATCTCGTCGTAGCAATACCACTTATCAAAAATCTGATAATTATCCGCACCTATCAATAAAGAGAATTGACAATCTGGATATTTTTCTGATAGTATTCGCAAGGTGTTCACCGTATAACTTGGTTTAGGCAAATCAAATTCCACATCACACACCCCCATGCGCTCATTGCCTTTCGTAGCCTCACACGCCAAGCGATATCTCAACTCATCATCCCATAGGTCAGCCCTCTTTTTCAACGGATTCTGTGGCGACACCACATACCACAACTCATCTACATCCGTATGCTCAAGCAGATACTCCCCCAACCCAATATGCCCATTGTGTATCGGATTAAACGACCCAAAATATAACGCAACTTTTTTATAATTCATAATTCATAATGCATAATGCATAATTCATAATTAGTTAGATTATGAATTATCTGTAATCTGTACTCTGTTATCTGTAATCTAACTAAGGAATTCAGTCACCACGCGGATAGTTTCGGCTACAGCCTCGTCGAGATTATCATTCACGATGCGTACATCAAACTTCGGTGCAAACTCCATTTCCCATTCCGCTTTAGCAAGACGTTTTTCAATCATCTCCATCGAGTCAGTCGCACGACCCAACAAACGTTCGCGAAGCACCTCCACACTCGGTGGTTGCACAAACACCGCCAACGCGCTATCGCCATAATATTTCTTAATATTCAATCCGCCCACCACGTCAACATCTAACAACATATTCTGACCCTGAGCCAATTTACCATCAATTTCGCTTTTCAACGTGCCATAGAAGCAGTTTTCATACACCTCTTCATACTCCACAAACTCATCATTCGCAATCTTCGTGCGAAACTCCTCAGGCGTAAGGAAATAATACTCCACCCCATGTTGTTCCGAGCCACGAGGCGCACGACTTGTAGCCGAAATCGAAAAACCAAAATCGAAACCAGCCTCTTTCAACTTACCAATAATAGTGCTTTTACCACTACCCGAAGGAGCCGAAAATATAATCAATTTACCGTTCATTTCAATTAGTTATTAATGATTAGTTATTAACGAATGCAAAGTTACAACATTTTTGTGCGAAATCCAAATTTTAACCCCATCTGAACAAAGATAATTCACATGTTGATATAAATCAATAAATTACACTGCATATAAGCTCATATCCGAACTTTACCATACAGATTACACACAAAAAAAACGAGAATACCACCTCACATTGTGTATTGAAAATGACTGTTTTCTTGCTTGCAGGTTGCTTGCACCTTGCTTGAGGGTGGTACACAATGAGAGTGTGTATTTATGGATAAAAAACGGCTTTAAACCGACATTTCTGACTTAAACCACCAGAAACAATCAGCGCACTTGCAGAATGTTGTAACTTTGCAGTCGATTTGAAACGACGGACTTTTTCACGGACGCACGAGCCGTGCGTCCCTACTCCGACTTCTTAAATTAACATTTTCTACTTTCAACTTTTTTTTGTATCTTTGCAAATTAATATACCTAGGGGACTTCTATAAATTCCCCGCTTTAATAAAATAAATAGTTTTTTCTATAGCTCTTGTATAAAATTTGTTTTTTAGCGGCACCTTATTAGCTTTTTATTCAGCCAAATAGCTCGCTATTAGTCTAAATAAAAAACTAATAATCTGCTCACTAAAAATTCAAATTTTATTTACAAGGCAATTTATAGAAGTCCCCCACTTAAAAACATCAACATGGCTCGAATATTAGCAATTGATTACGGACAAAAACGCATTGGCGTTGCGGTAACAGACCCATTACAAATGATTGCCAATGGATTAGGCACCGTAGAAACTCCTAAAATATACTCTTTCTTAGCCGATTATTTCGCTAAAGAGGAGGTAGAAACAATCGTTGTGGGATACCCTAAAACACTACAAAATGAGCCTGCCGAAGTAACTAAATACATCAACACGTTCGTGGGCAAACTACGCAAACAATATCCCGACAAAAAAATCGAACTCATAGACGAACGTTTCACAAGCAAAATGGCTTTCCAAACTATGATTGACAGTGGCATCAGCAAAAAGGCGCGCCAAAACAAAGCCCTCATCGACCAAATCAGTGCCACTATCATACTACAAAACTACATGGAATCAATTAATTTGAAATTTTAAATTTGAAATTTGAAATACAATAAACTTAACTTTCTAATGAGAAATTTCAAAATAAAATAACTTTCAAATTTAAACTTTCAACTTTCAACTTGAAAATATGATTACAGTTTCCAATTTAGCAATGCAATTCGGCAAACGAGTGCTTTTCTCGGATGTCAACCTTAAATTCACAGCAGGCAACTGCTATGGTGTAATCGGTGCAAACGGTGCTGGTAAATCTACCTTCATCCGTATGCTCAGTGGCGAACTCGACCCTACTCGCGGTCAAATCTCTTTCGGTCCGGGCGAACGCCTTTCGGTGCTCAAACAAGACCACTTTGCTTACGACCAATTCACTGTGCTCGACACCGTGATGATGGGTAACGAACACTTCTGGCAAGTGAAAGAAGAAAAAGATGCTATCTACTTGAAAGAGGATTTCACCGAAGAAGATGGTATCCGTGCCGCTGAATTGGAAGAAAAATTTGCCGAAATGGACGGTTGGAATGCCGAAAGCAACGCCGCTCAACTCCTTAGTGGTCTTGGCATCAAAGAGGAACTTCACTATCAACTAATGAGCGAATTGGAGAATAAAGAAAAGGTGCGTGTACTCCTCGCACGTGCGCTCTATGGCAAACCTGACAACCTATTGCTCGACGAGCCTACCAACGACCTTGACGTAGATGCTGTGATGTGGCTCGAAAACTATCTTGCTAACTACGAAAACACTGTGCTCGTTGTCAGTCACGACCGCCACTTCCTCGATGCTGTATCTACCCACACTATCGACATCGACTACGGCAAAATCACTATGTTTGCCGGCAACTATACATTCTGGTACGAATCGAGCCAACTCGCCCTTCGTCAACAACAAAATCAAAACAAAAAGGCTGAAGAAAAACGCAAAGAGTTGGAAGAATTCATCCGCCGTTTCTCTGCCAATGTGGCTAAAAGCAAACAGGCAACTTCGCGCCGCAAAATGCTCGAAAAACTCAACGTCGAAGAGATTCAACCTTCGACTCGCAAATACCCTGCTATCATCTTCACACCAGAACGCGAACCGGGCAACATGGTGCTCGAAATCTCAGGTCTCGGCAAACGTGCCGAAGATGGTTCGGTGCTATTCAACAACGTATCGTTCAACGTAGAGAAAGACGACAAAATCGCATTCTACTCGCGCGATGCTCGTGCTATGACTGCTTTCTTCGAAATCATTATGGGCAACGACCGCGACTATGCTGGTAAATACAACTGGGGTATCACTATAACCAACGCCTATCTCCCACTCGACAACACTCGTTTCTTCAACAACGAACACACACTTGTCGATTGGCTCGGTCAATATTCTGCCGACACTACCGAAGTTTTCATCCGTGGCTATCTCGGCAAAATGCTCTTCTCTGGCGAAGAAATCTACAAACGTGCCAATGTGCTATCAGGGGGCGAAAAAATGCGCTGTATGATTGCCCGCATGATGCTACGCAATGCCAATGTGATGGTGCTCGACTCGCCAGTCAACCACCTCGACCTCGAGTCAATCCAAGCATTCAACAACACACTAAAAACATTCAAAGGCAACATCTTACTATCATCGCACGACCGTGAATTCGTATCTACTGTCTGCAACCGTATCATCGAACTCACACCAAACGGCATCATCGACAAATACATGGACTTCGACGAATACCTCACTTCTGAAGAAATCCACGCCCTACGCGAAAAAATGTATGAATAATCCCTTAACATAACGCCATGAAAGAGCTAAAATGTCCTAAATGCGGTAATCTCTTTTCGGTTGACGAAGCCGATTATGCATCTATTCTCAATCAGGTCAAAACACAAGAATTTGAATCTGAAATAAAAATGCGTTTGGAGGAAATCCAAAAGCAAAATGATGCACAACAAGAGGCAGCCACGTTGAAAATTTCACAAAAGTTCGAAAATCAACTGAACGACAAAAGAATTGAATTGTCGCAAAAAGATAGTGAAATTGCAAAATTGCAATCACAAATCGCTGCGTTCAATCAAGCCAAAATGTTGGAAATAGAAACCGAACGATTGAAATCGGAACAAGAAATAGCTCGACTAAAGGCAGTTATCGAACAAAACAACACAAAAATACAAGTTGCTATCCTCGAAGAACAAAACAAGGCTAAAGACCAAATTCAGTCGAAAGAGAATGCTCTCGTTGAACTACGCAGTCAGATTGAAGTAAATCAAAAAGAGGCAACTATTCGCGAAACGAATATAAAAGAAACCTACGAACGTCAACTGAAAGAAAAACAGGAACTCGTTGACTACTACAAAGAACTAAAAACAAAATTATCTACAAAAATGATAGGCGAATCGCTCGAAGCACATTGTAGCAATGAGTTTAACCGAGTGCGTACAACGATGTATCCAAACGCCTATTTCGAAAAAGATAATGACGCAAGTGGTGGTAGCAAAGGCGATTTTATTTTCCGCGATTCGATAGATGGCGTAGAATATATCTCAATCATGTTTGAAATGAAAAACGAGATGGACACTACGGCTACGAAGCACAAAAACGAGGATTTTTTTGCTAAACTCGACAAGGACCGCAACGAAAAAAAATGTGAATATGCCGTGTTGGTGTCGCTATTAGAACCTGATAATGATTTCTACAACGAAGGCATTGTCGATGTTTCATATCGCTACCCTAAAATGTTTGTTGTTCGCCCTCAGTTCTTTATGCCTATTATCGCATTGCTTTCGCATGCCTCAAAAAAAAGCGTTGAATATAAAAAAGAGTTGATCTTAGCTCGTCAACAATCTATCGACGTAACCAATTTCGAAAATAAATTAAATGATTTTCGCGAAAAATTCGGTAATCACTACTCTCGAGCTTGCGACAAATTCAATAAAGCTATTGAAGAAATTGACAAAACCATAAAATCGCTCGAAAAGATGAAAGCCGATTTATTGAGTTCTGAAAATTATTTGCGCTTAGCCAATAACGACACCGAGGACCTCACAATCAAACGACTAACTCGTGGCAATCCAACGATGAAGCAAAAATTCGATGAAGCAAAAAATAACAATTAGTAATACACTTTCACATGGATTTCAAACTATTACATACCGACCCCTATTCGTCTGCTCGTGCAGGAATTATCAAAACTGACCACGGAGAAATAGAAACTCCTATATTCATGCCCGTGGGCACAGTAGCATCAGTCAAAGGCGTGCACATCAAAGAGGTGAAAGAAGACATCCAAGCCCAAATCATACTTGGCAATACATATCACCTCTATCTCCGTCCGGGACTTGATATTTTGGAACAAGCAGGCGGTTTGCACAAATTCAATGGTTGGGACCGCCCAATCCTCACAGATAGTGGTGGTTTCCAAGTGTTTTCGTTGGCAGACAATCGCAAGCTCACCGAAGAAGGTGCTATATTCCGCTCTCACATCGACGGGTCGAAACACTTCTTTACGCCAGAAAATGTGGTTGATATCCAACGCACTATCGGTGCCGACATCATGATGGCATTCGATGAATGCACACCTGGTACTGCCGATTATAAATATGCTAAAAACTCGATGGAACGCACACACCGCTGGTTGAAACGCGGATTGGAACGCTTCGACTCTACGCCTGACAAATATGGTTATAGTCAAACTTTCTTCCCTATCGTTCAAGGCTGTGTATATCCCGAATTGCGTCGCGAATCGGCTAAATTCATTGCCGACCAAGGTCGTGAAGGTAATGCCATCGGCGGTCTTGCCGTAGGCGAACCTACCGAAAAAATGTATGAAATGATTGAGGTGGTAAACGACATATTGCCAAAAGACAAACCAAGATATTTGATGGGAGTAGGCACTCCAGCCAATTTGCTCGAAGGCATCGAACGTGGCGTGGATATGTTCGACTGCGTAATGCCTACACGCAATGGTCGCAATGGTATGCTCTTCACCCGCAATGGCATCATGAATATGAAAAACAAAAAATGGGCTGATGACTTCTCGCCTATCGACCCTGAAAGCGACTGCTTTGTTGACCTTCAATATTCTAAAGCATATTTACGCCACTTGTTTGTAAGTCAAGAACTTCTCGCTATGCAAATTGCTTCTATTCATAATCTTGCATTCTACTTGTGGTTGGTGAAAGAAGCTCGTAAACACATTATTGCAGGCGACTTCCACACTTGGAAACCTATGATGCTCGAACGCGTAACAAGACGTTTATAAAATAGAAATCAACTGTTGACCGTTGACTGTTGACCGTTGACTATTACAATCATGCTAAAACGAATCGACACATATATCATCAAAAAGTATTTGGGTACTTTCTTTTTATCGATATTGCTGATTATCACAATATCGGTGGTGGTTGACATATCCGAAAAATTAGATGAATTCATGGATAACAAAGCACCTCTCAACGAGATTGTATTCGACTACTACATGAATTTTATACCCTATTTTGCCAATCTGTTCACTCCTCTATTCTCTTTTATTTCGGTCATATTCTTCACATCAAAAATGGCATATAACACCGAAATCACAGCAATATTAGCTGGTGGGGTGAGCTTCAATCGCATGTTGCGACCATACGCTATTTCGGCTGTAATTATTGGTGTTATGTCATTCGTATTGAGTGGTTATATTATTCCTCCTGCCAACGAGGTGCGCCTAGCATTCGAAGACAAATACATCAAAGCCAACAAGTCGGAGGTGGCACGACACATACAAATGGAAATCGAACCAGGTGTGATATTATACATCGAACGCTACGAAGAAAATCGTAATAGAGGAAACAAAGTATCGCTCGAACGATTCGATGGAAAAACACTCGTTAGTCGCACTACTGGCAATTCAATAGAATGGGACGAATCAGACACTGTGTGGCACATAAAAAAATATCTTAAACGCGACTTCAATGGCATATATGAAACCATAGAAAAAGGCGACCAAATAGATACAGTGTTGAATATTCATCCATCTGAATTTTTCATTACAGGCGCACTTGCACCTCAAATGACTAATACGGAATTGTATAATCACATTAAGCGTCAAGAAGCTCGTGGTATGGGCAACACCCAAATGTTCAAAGACGAATATTATAAACGCTATGCCAATCCTTTTGCGGCTCTTATCCTAATGCTGATAGGTGTATCTTTGTCCTCAAAAAAAATAAAAGGCGGAATGGGGTTGCAAATCGGTATCGGTATAGCCCTCAGCGCATTATATATTCTATTCACCACCGTGTCAAGTATGTTTGCTGTAAAAGGCAATATGCCTGTTCTCGCAGCTGTTTGGCTACCAAACATAATATTCCTTTTCATCGGCATCGGACTATACATCAAAGCTCCAAAATAAGATAACGAGCATTTACTACGACTATATAAACAATGAATTACAACAACATCATACAAATACTAGCTGGACATCCATTAGTGAAAGACGCAACTAAATGGATAAAATCGAAGTCACAGAATTTGCAAATCAACGGTTTGCAAGCTTCTGGCAAAGGTATGATGCTTGGTGCGATACAACAAAAGTCGAAAGCTAAAATGTTGGTCGTGATGGAAGATGCCGAAACTGCTGCATATCTCTATAACGACATAAATCGTGCGATACCGACTGGTCAGTGTGGCTTACTCCCCTCTTCGTATAAAAAATCACCTAAACATGGAGGATTGGACTTGGCTTCGGAGATTATGCGCACCGATGCACTTAATATAATTCATAATCCACACGATAATGGTTGGTTAATAATAACTTCTCCCGAAGGATTGATTGAACGCGTTGCAACTAAACAAACATTCGAGAAAAAAAGATTGACCATACGCAAAGGCGAAGAAATAGACACAGAAGCAATCATTCGTTCTCTCACCGAATGGGGATTTGAATTAGTGGAATTTGTATATGAGCCAGGACAATATGCTCAACGTGGTAGTATTATCGACATATTTTCTTTTTCTAACGAACGTCCATATCGTATAGACTTATGGGGAGATGAGGTAGAGTCAATCCGTATATTTGATATCGAAAAACAGCTATCTATCAACGAAATAGACAAAATAAACATACTACCAAACGTAACAGCCAAAAGCAATAAAGAAACTGTGTCAATATTCAATTTTCTGCCTCAAGACACTATCATCTGCTGGGCTAATATGACGTTTGCCATCGAACGAATCAACGATATATACGATGATACACTCATCAAACAACACTCCGAAAAAAATGTAGCCGATGTTCTCAACTTACTCATCAATGGCAATATAGCCAAAGAACAAATCGTTGATTTCCGCCATATTACACTAAAAAATACCAATCTTCTCAACAGCGCTCAACCCTCTACTCTAAATTTTAACCAATCGGCTCAACCTCCATATCACAAAAACTTTGATATCGTAGCCGATTCTTTGCGCTCATTCATCAACGAAGGATATGCAATTCACATCTGTTCTGACTCTAAAAAGCAGACCGACCGCATTGCTGCCATTTTCGACGAACGTGGCGATAATATCCATTTCTCTGCCATAGAAGGCACTATCCACGAAGGTTTTATAGACCACGACCTATCTGTTTGTTTCTTTACTGACCACCAAATATTCGACCGCTACCATAAGTTCTCTCTTAAATCAGATATTGCTAAAGCAGGCAAAGTGTCGATGACACTAAAAGAGATAAATCAATTGCAAATAGGTGATTATGTAGTGCATATCGACCATGGTATTGGCAAATTTGCAGGTCTAATGGTGGCTGAAAATAATGGCAAACGTCAAGAGGTGATAAAACTACTCTACCAAAACGATGATGCCATATTCGTATCCATACATGGACTACACCGTATATCAAAATATAAAGGAAAAGATGGCGAACCACCTCGCATGAATAAACTCGGCTCTGGCGCATGGGAACGACTCAAAGAACGCACCAAAGCAAAAGTCAAAGATATTGCACGCGACCTAATACTTCTCTATGCTGCACGCAAAGCCGAAAAAGGTTTCCAATTCACACCAGATAGCTATCTCCAACACGAACTCGAAGCATCTTTTATCTACGAAGATACACCCGACCAAGCCAAATCAACAGCCGACATAAAACAAGACATGGAATCTTCATTGCCAATGGACCGTCTTGTATGTGGCGATGTTGGTTTTGGTAAAACAGAATTGGCTATACGCGCTGCATTCAAAGCTGCTACCGATGGAAAACAAGTAGCTGTATTAGTGCCTACTACCGTATTGGCTCTACAACACTACAAAACCTTCAGCGAACGACTAAAAGATTTTCCTTGCAAAGTTGAATACCTCAGCCGTGCTAAGAAACCATCTGAGGTAAAACTTATTAAACAACAACTTGCTGAAGGCAAAATAGATATACTCATTGGTACTCACAAAATAGTTGGCAAAGACATACTATTCAAAGATTTAGGATTACTTATTATCGACGAGGAACAAAAGTTTGGGGTGTCTGTCAAAGAAAAACTAAAAGCCATGAAAGTGAATGTTGACACTCTCACCCTCACGGCTACACCTATTCCTCGCACATTGCAATTTTCTCTTATGGGGGCGCGCGATTTAAGTATTCTTACTACACCCCCATCTAATCGCTACCCTGTTACAACCGAAGTATGTACCTATGACGATGAAATAATCCGCGATGCTATTGTTACAGAAATGAATCGCAACGGACAGGTATTCCTTATTAACAATCGCGTACAAAATATATATCTCATCGAACAAAAAGTGCGTGCACTCGTGCCAGATGCTCGTGTAGCAGTAGCTCATGGTCAAATGCCTACCGAACAGCTCGAACAAACCATTATCGACTTTATCGACTACGAATACGATGTGCTAATTGCCACTTCGGTAATTGAATCAGGTGTCGATATACCAAATGTCAATACTATAATCGTGCATAATGCTCACATGTTCGGACTTAGCGACTTACACCAATTACGTGGTCGCGTTGGTCGTAGCAATCGCAAAGCATACTGCTACT
This sequence comes from Paludibacteraceae bacterium, assembly GCA_017559505.1. GTDB lineage: Bacteria > Bacteroidota > Bacteroidia > Bacteroidales > Paludibacteraceae > Aphodosoma. Next base: position 23,342 of record JAFYSF010000002.1, read on the forward strand.
TAATGGCTCCTCCACTCAATGCGCTCACATCAGATGCACGTCGTCGCCTACAAGCCATCGAAACTTTTGCTGAACTAGGCTCTGGTTTCAATATCGCAATGCAAGACCTCGACATTCGTGGTGCAGGCAATATACTTGGTGCTGAACAAAGTGGATTTATCACCGACCTTGGCTACGAAACTTACCAAAAAATATTAAACGAAGCCCTCTCTGAACTACGCGACCAAGAATTTAGCCAACTATTTGCCGATCGCAAAGATGCTAATAACAACTATGTTCACGATTGCTTTATTGAGTCGGATATGGAGCTTATGTTGCCTAATTGGTATGTCGAATCTCAAACTGAGCGTATGGCTCTCTATCGAGAACTTGACAACATACAAGACGAACGTGCTCTCGAAGAATACAGAAAACGCCTAACCGACCGATTTGGACGCATTCCTGATGAAGCTGGCGACCTTATGACTATGGTGCGCTTACGCTGGTTAGCTCAACGCTATGGTGTCGAACGACTAATTCTTAAACGTGGTAAAATGCACGCCTATCTGGTATCTAATACTAAATCTGCATTCTACGAATCTAAAGAGTTCGAAACACTTATACAATTCTGTATGACAAACTACAAGCGTTGTGCTTTATCCGAAAAAGACAACAAGCGCATAGTGCAAGTTAGCAATATCAATTCTGTAGATGACGCATACTCTATATTCAACGAATTATCCATAAAAAAATAAGTAATAAACCCGTTGGCAGAATTAATTTTAAAAATAATATAGTTTCCAAATTGAAATAAACGCAATAAACTTGTAAAAAGACAAGGAGAACTAATATAAATTAGTTCTCCTTTTGTATTACGATGCTATTAGGTTTATTTTTTATCGGACAGCAATGCAAAAAATAAGGCTAACCGCATGGTCAGCCTTATTTTAATATGTGATATACAATATCTTACCAAATAGAAACACGTTTTTCAGGAGCAAGATAAAGAGCGTCTTCTTCTGTGATATTGAATGCTTCGTACCAAGCTGCAATATGAGGAAGTGCGCCATTTACACGCCATTTGCCAAGTGAGTGAACGTCAGTAAGTGTGCGACGAACAATCTCTTCTGGACGAATATTACCTGCCCATACATTTGAATAAGCGAGGAAGAAACGTTGTTCTGGTGTAAAGCCTTCTTTCACTGGAAGTGGATTTTCTGCAGTTGCATTTTTGAATGCGTGGAACGCAACTTGAATACCACCGTGGTCAGCAATATTTTCACCAAGTGACATTTTACCGTTAGCATACATTGTTTCGTTTACCTTAATACCATTGAAGTATTCTTCCATCACTTTTGTACGTTCTTCAAAGCGAGCTTTGTCTTCATCTGTCCACCAGTTAGCATAGTTACCATCTTTGTCGAAATTAGAACCCATATCGTCGAAACCGTGAGTTACTTCGTGAGCAATAACTACACCGATTGCACCATAGTTGAACGCATCGTCAGCCTCCATATCGAAGAATGGATATTGAAGAATACCTGCAGGGAAACAGATTTCGTTAGTTGTTGGGTTGTAATATGCGTTCACTGTTTGTGGGTTCATATACCAATCTTCTTTGTCAACTGGTTTAGTGATTTTCTCCATTGAACGTGCTGTATTGAATTTAGAGACACGTTTAACCAATGTCCAATAAGATTCAGCAGGATTGATTTCAAGAGCTGTATAGTCTTCCCATTTGTTAGGGTAACCTACTTTAACATAGAATGTTGAAAGTTTTTCGTGAGCTTTAGCTTTAGTTTCATCGCTCATCCATTCGAGGTTATCAATACGTTCGCCGTATGCTTTAAGAAGGTTAGCGCAAAGAGTTTCCATACGAGTTTTTGCTTCTGCAGGGAAGTATTTTTCGCAATAGAGTTTACCTACAGCCATACCGAGCGAACCATCAACCATAGATACGGCGCGTTTCCAACGTGGAGTTTCTTCTTGACGACCAGAAATTACGCGACCGAAGAAATTGAATTTTTCAGTAACAAATTCGTCGCTCATATAAGAAGCAGCTGCACTAAGCACACGCCATTGCATATAGTAACGGAGGTCTTCAATGCGAGCAGTATTCATAATTTCGATTGATTTGCGGATTGGTTCTTCTTGCGACACACTAACCTCTTTCACGTCAGAGCAACCGAGTGTAGCAAAGTAAGTGTCCCAGCAAAAACCAGGGAACGATGCTTTGAGCGAATCAATTGTATAAAGGTGGTAGTTAGCGTATGAATCACGAAGTTGAGTTTGAGAGAAATGAGCAAGTGCCAATTGACGTTCAATCATCATGACTGCTTGAGCAGCTTCGCTTGATTGAATTGTAGTGAAACCAGCAAGAGCAAACATTTTTTGAATGTGATTGAGATACTCTTCTTGAATTTTCACCATTTTGTCGTCAGTCTCAAAATAGTAATCACGGTTGCCCATACCAATACCAGCTTGGTAAGTTTGCAAAAGGTTGCGTTTAGCATCCATGATGTCAGCATCTACATACACTTGGAAGAAGATATCGTAAAGGTCTTCACCCATAAGTGCAGCAATCTCTTTAGCATCAGCAATTTCTGCTACGCGTTGAAGTTCAGCAGCAACAGGAGCAAAGCCTTCAGCATTAAGACGTTCAGCGTCCATAGCTACATTGTAGAAGTCACCAATTTTTTGAGCTTCAGTGCCAGCTTCGTGTTGAGTAGAAGCGATTTCAGCAATAAGGTCGTTAAGACGAGCGATGTTGTCTTGACCAAGTTTGTCAAACGAACCAAAACGAGAATACTCGCCTGTCAATGGGTTAAGAGCCATCCAACCGCCACAAGCGTATTGGTAGAAGTCTGCGCCTTTATCAGCTGTAGTATCGAGGTTTTCAGGACGAATACCAGCCGACAATTCTTTTGGCGAATTAGCGCATCCTGCAGCTAAAAATGCAGCAGCAAGCATAGGGAAAAAGAATTTTTTCATGTTAGTATAATTTATTAAAAGTGAATTCTTTAGACAAATGTATCTACTCTCTACATACTACACATTCAACACTATACATTCAAAATACAAAATTACAACAAAAAAACAAAACAGCCAAACTTTTTATCGTTTTTCGATACGTTTTTCAAATAAGTCTGTATTCTCACAATTGAATTGACATCAAAAATAAAAAAAACTTCAATCTACTATTGATTGAAGTTTTTATTCTTCTTCTATTATATCTTCGTCGAATGAAACAAAATCTAACTTATCAAACCGATCTTTAACTCGTTCGATATCACCTAAGCGTATGCGGAAATAGAGAGTACAATCCATTTCTTGTATTTGGTTGACTATGGTGAGATCAAAGTCTTTCATTATACGCATCACGGCATTAAGGTCCTGATAACCAAACTTAGAGACAAATGTTTTTTCTACAATACGCTCCTCTATCGTGGCAGCTGCAATGGCTTCGGCAGCAGAGGTTTTATAGGCTTGAATAAGTCCGCTTGTGCCTAACAAAGTACCTCCAAAATAGCGCACTACAATGATAAGAATATCTGTAAGATTGCTACTATTTATTTGCCCCAATATTGGACGCCCCGCAGTTCCCGATGGCTCGCCATCGTCATTGGCACGAAATACTTCACGCTCATACCCTAACATATAGGCATAGCAAACATGTCGAGCATCATAATACTCCTTCCGCTTTTCAGCAAGAATTTCTTTTATTTGCTCGATAGTCTGCACAGGATAAGCAAAAGCATAAAATTTACTGCCTTTGTCCTTATACAATGCTTCTGACGGTGATGATATGGTTAAATAAGTATCCATTCTTCTAATTCATAATGCATAATTATCCCTACTCCCTGCTCCTTATTCCTTGCTCCCTATTTCTTACTCCCTGTAATACACACGGCGAACGCGCGATGAGAAGCTGGTGAGAACTTCGTATGGAATCGTGCCGAGTATGTTGGCTATTTCGGAAAGGCCTTGTTTGTCGTTAAAAAGCACTACCTCGTCCCCTACTTTCACATCAAGGTCTGTAACATCAATCATTGTGAGGTCCATACAAATATTGCCTATAGTTGGCACCTTTTGTCCGTTCACAAAGAAAGACCCACGACCATTGCCAAGACGGCGGTCAACACCATCGGCATAACCCAATGGTAAAAGTGCTATAAGAGAATCTTTTTCGGCTACACCACGACGACTATACCCTATTGTTTCGCCAGCCTTGACCGCTTTGAGTTGCATAATGCGAGTTGAAAAAGAACAAACATTGCGCAATTGGTCTTCGTTGCAACAACTAACACCCCAAAGACCGATGCCAAGTCGCACCATATCAAATTGATACTGCGAAAATCGCTCGATGCCTGCAGTATTCAATGTGTGGCGCAAAATAGTGTCGCCATAAGGCAATGAACTTTTGATATAAGTAGAATTACGGTCAAATAACTGAATTTGCTGAAGAGTAAATTCATCCATTTCAGGCGTTAATTCGTCGGCAGCAGCAAGATGCGAAAATATTGAACGCACTTCGACATAATCCTGATTGCGCAAGAGGGCAACAAGTCGGTCTAAATCAGCAGTCTCAAATCCAGCACGGTGCATGCCCGTATCTAATTTAAGATGAATAGGATAACGCTTCAAACCATGGCGGCGCACTTCATCAATGAGAATATCCAAGAAATCGAACGAGCAAACCTCTGGCTCTAACTGATTGTTGAACATGTGGTGCAATGCCGAGACCATTGGGTCGAGCACAAGAATTGGGAGTTTGATGCCCGCTTGACGAATTTCGACCCCTTCATTGGCAAATGCAACTGCAAGATAATCACAACCATAGTGCTGCAATGCTTGTGCAACTTCGATGGAACCACTACCATAAGCCGAAGCCTTGACCATACACATCAATTTAGTGGTTGGTCGGATTTTATTGCGGAAATAGTCGAGATTGTGAAACAAAGCATCGAAGTTGATTTCGAAAACAGTGTCGTGCGCAAGTTGCTGCAAGTGATTTTGTATGCGCTCAGGATTGAATTGTGGTGCAATTTTCAAAAGCAAAGCCTCATTGTGAAGATTACGCACAAAATCGCTACTCAAAAACTCGGATGTGTCTTTGAAGAACAACTTATGTTCAATCTTAAATAGTGAAGAATGAGCAGCCAAATCAGGACCGATAAACGCAATTGCATCAACAGATTGGCTACGAATAACCTGACAAATATTGAGATAGAACATCTCATTTGCCAAATCGTCGCCATCAATGTCAGATACTATGAGCGTACGATGGAGATTTTGATTTGCCGACTGCTGTTCGAGAAAGCCCAATGCGTGCTTAGTCAATGAGGTAAGGTCGGAATTATGTCCATCGCGGATAATCAGACAATTGTTTATGCCTGGTTCGACTTCGTATCTTGCTTTGATTTGGTTCATTTTCTATAGATAATATTTATGCGAACACACAATGAGAGTGTGTATTTTGAAGGTAAAGTGCACCTTGCTTGAAGGTATCTCTATCCTATATTTATATTTAGGGATTTTAAGAGATAAATACACACTGTGAGTGTGTATTGAAAGAGACGCAAAAAAGTTTGCGTCTCTATTGCTTTATTTCAAAAGTGATTCAGGCGCAAGATTGTCTTTCTCGATATCGAGGAAGTATTTGTAAGTGCCTACACGCAATTCGTCGCAAGCGTCGTAGTCGCAAACGATGATGCCTTTTGGGTGCATTTGAAGAGCAGAGATTGTCCACATTTGGCAAATGCCTTCTTCAACAGCATGACGCAAAGCACGTGCTTTGCCATGACCATTCACGAGGATTAAGACTTCACGAGCATCGAGAACTGTGCCAACACCTACTGTCAATGCTGTTTTTGGCACTTTATTGATATCATTGTCGAAGAAACGAGAATTGGCAATGATTGTGTCGGTTGTAAGATTTTTTTTGCGAGTGCGAGATGTCAATGAAGAACCTGGCTCGTTGAATGCAATATGACCATCAGGGCCGATACCACCAAGGAAAAGATCGATGCCACCTACCTCTTTGATTTTGTCTTCATAGCGTTGGCATTCTGCGTCGATATCTTCGGCATTACCATTGAGAATATTTACGTTATCTTTGTTAATGTCGATGTGAGAAAAGAAATTATTCCACATGAAAGAGTGATAACTCTCTGGGTGTGATTTTGGTAAGCCAATATATTCATCCATATTGAATGTAATGACATTCGCGAATGAAATAACACCACTCTTGTTGAGTTCAATAAGTTCGCGATACATACCGAGAGGCGAAGAGCCTGTTGGTAAACCTAAAACGAATGGTTTCTCAGCAGTTGGTTGTGCTGCAAGGATTTTTTTTGCCACATAATTAGCTGCCCATTTAGACATCTTGGCATAATCTGGTTCGATTATAAGTCTCATTTTATATAATGATTAGTTAGTAATTATTAACGAAAAAACTATTTTTCTAAAGTTTTGAGTGCTACTGCGCGACCGAGTTCGTAGAGAGCTTCGGCTTGTTCGGCTGTCATAGATTGTTTAACCTCAACATAGCCAGTGATTTCCCACTTCATAACTTCGGCAAATGCCTCGAATGGTTTTGCTGTTGCATTAGCCCATGTGAATGAACCGAAACAACCAAACTCATGATTTTTCACGCCACGAGTTTTGATTTTAGCGAGCAATGTAGCTGCATTTGGATATAATTCGCCACAATAAGTTGGCGCGCCACAAATGAATCCTTTGTAACGGAATATGTCAGCGAGGATATATGAATGGTCGGAACGAGAAACATCGTGTAATACGACATTTTTAGTTACTGAGGCTGCACCACGAGCAACCATTTCAGCCATCTCTTCGGTGTGACCATACATACTGCCATACGCAATAACTACGCCAGGCTCAGTTTCGTATTTACTCAAGCGGTCGTAAATACCAACTACTTCGCCAATATGTTCAGTCCATACAGGACCATGAGTAGAACAAATCATATTGATTTCCAAACCACCTAATTTTTTCAAGGCAGTTTGCACTGGCGCACCATATTTGCCCACGATGCAAGCATAATAGCGCACCATCTCGGTGTAATATTTATCAAGATTGAGTTCTGTATCAAGCACTGCCCCATCCAATGTACCAAAGCAACCAAATGCATCGGCAGAGAACAAAAGTTTGTCTTCGATTGAATAAGTCACCATAACCTCTGGCCAGTGAACCATCGGAGCAAAGTGGAATTGAAGCGTACGACTACCAATATTTAGCGAATCGCCATCTTTCACAACATGGAACCCTTCGCGAATACCATAATAGCCACCGAGCATTTCGATAGTTTTGGCATTTGCCACGATTTGCATATTTGGATAAATAGCTTGCAATGTTTTGATACCAGACGAGTGGTCAGGCTCCATGTGGTTGACGATGAGGTAGTCCAACTCGCGACCTGCCAACAACTCTTGCACATGTGCCAATAATTGTTCTGCAAATGGTTGTTCGACAGTATCAACCAACACAGTCTTCTCATCATCAATGAAATATGCGTTGTAGCTCACACCATAAGGAAGTGGAAGCATATTTTCGAACAATGTTTTTTGGCGGTCATTCACGCCAACGTAATAGATTCTGTTTAATAATTCGCGTTTCATGTTTATTATAATTTTAGACATGAAGACATGAGTACATAAATTTTATCTTCATATCATTAAACTAATATTTAATTTTCTATAACTGCTTCTGGAGCGATTTTTTTAATCAAGCCTTGGAGCACAGTACCAGGACCTAATTCGCGGAACGATGATGCGCCATCTGCAACCATATTTTGCACTGTTTGAGTCCAACGCACTGGACCTGTGAGCTGTGCAATAGAGTTACGTTTCAACTCTTCTGGGTCAGTATATGGTTTAGCATCAACATTTTGATACACTGGACAGATTGGTTTATTATAAGTAGTTGCACGAATAGCAGCTTCAAGCTCTACACGTGCAGGCTCCATAAGTGGAGAGTGGAAAGCACCACCTACAGGCAATTTCATTGCACGCTTAGCACCAGCCTCTTTCATCTTTTCGCAAGCAGCATCAATTGCTTCGTTAGCACCAGAGATAACCAACTGACCTGGGCAATTGTAGTTCGCTGGCACTACTACACCATCAATTCCAGCACAAACCTCTTCAACTTTTTCGTCAGGCAAACCGAGCACAGCAGCCATAACTGAAGGATTCAACTCGCAAGCCTTTTGCATAGCCATAGCACGAGCAGCAACAAGGCGCAAACCATCTTCGAAAGAAAGCACTTTAGCTACCACTAAAGCCGAGAATTCGCCAAGCGAATGACCTGCAACCATTTCGGGTTCAACACCAAGAACAAGTGCCGAAATCACAGAATGAAGAAACACCGCAGGTTGAGTAACCTTTGTTTGCTTCAAATCTTCGGCAGTTCCTTCAAACATAATATCAGTAATGCGGAAACCAAGTATTTCATTAGCACGCTCAAATAATTCGCGAGCCTGTTCGTTCGATTCATAAAGGTCTTTACCCATACCCACAAACTGAGCACCTTGACCCGGAAAAACGTATGCTTTCATAATAATGATTAGTTATTAATGATTAATTATTAACGATTTCTATACATCATGCATAGTTAACGTGCAAAGATACAAAAAAAGTATGACATAACCATATATTTTAATATAAAATTTATAGACTATCAATTAATTCTTACAGTCAAAGAATTAATCAAAAAAACAATCTACTATATACTTACAATTACAATGACTTACTTGCAATACTACTATTTAACAAGGCTAAAAAGTGGAAACCTTCAATCACATAAACCTATGAACGAACGCATCACACCAAAATCCACATAATAATACAGTTTTATTTTTTATCGGACACCAATGATTTTTTTTAATCCCAAAAGTCGTTAGTATACGGGAAATTTCTGAAAAAAATATATATTTTTCATTTTGAAGTGCAAAGTTACAACCTAAAATTGACAATTTTTGTCAATGTATAAAAAAGGTAATAATTATAGTACTTGACACAAAATATGCTACTATATTATTACCAAAAAATAAGCGATTAACCTTCTGGCTAATCGCTTTTTTTATATTTACCTCAAATCATTCACCTCTACATTCGGATATTTTCTCACATCAAAAACAAAATAATCACTGCTTACTTTGGTTTTATTCAAACTATCCCAAACAAGTGTTATTTTATCTCCATTTTTTTGATGTATGACCAATCGTGTTGGCAAATTACTTTTATTCAATCGCAATTCAATACGAAAATATTCACTCTCTTTTGGTTGAGTAGGGTAAAAATTTATTTCGCCATCTTTCCCCTCGCTAATCTTATCCTTCGCCACATAATGCTCTATCATTGCGAGCGGACTTATCTCCTTCAATTCATCAACTGTAGGCTCTGTAATCGAAACTTCATTATATTCCGAAACAAACACCCATTGCGTTTTACCATCAAACTTTGTTTCATTCCCTCCTAACACAATACGAAATTTATTACCCATCAGAGTTATTTCACCCGACTGCTTATCTGTAATATCACTCATTTCATTATAATACATAAGCGAAAACTTACCTTCATAAGCCGAATGCTTCAACTCTGACAGAGCGGCTTTTACTCTTCGCTCTGCATTGTTTTGCGCAAATATATACAAAGGTAAAAACGCTACTAATAATATAAATAATGTCTTTTTCATGCTTATTTGACTGAATATTTCCAAAAAAGTTTATTCATCACATTGTTGCCAACATACTTTCCAATTCAACTTCCGAAGACACAAGCACTTCACGTGGTTTGCTACCACGAGCTGGACCTACAATACCAGCCACTTCAAGTTGGTCCATTATGCGTCCTGCACGGTTGAAACCTATGTTGTATTTGCGTTGAATATAACTTGTTGAGCCCATTTGACTTGTAACTACAAAACGTGCCACTTCTTCAAAATATGGGTCTTTTTTGCTCAAATCAACTCCCGACAAATCTTTATTTTCTCCCTCTGCCATTGGAGGTTCTGGCAATTCAAATGGAGCAGGATAACCTTGTTGTTCACTGATATATTCTACTACATTTTCTACCTCAGGAGTATCCACAAACGCACATTGCACACGCACTGGCGAATCGCCTTGCAAATAGAGCAAGTCGCCACGACCTATCAATTGTTGAGCTCCCGATTGGTCAAGAATAGTTTTCGAGTCGATACCACTTGATACCTTAAATGCCATACGTGCAGGGAAGTTTGCCTTAATCACACCTGTAATAATATTTACCGACGGACGTTGAGTTGCCAATATCAAGTGCATACCTACAGCACGAGCCTTTTGTGCGATACGTGCAATTGGGGTCTCAACCTCTTTACCTGCAGTCATAATAAAGTCACCAAACTCATCAATAATAATCACCAAATAAGGCAAATATTTATGTCCTTTGTATGGATTAAGACGACGATTTATAAATTTCTCATTGTATTCCTTAATGTTACGCACATTGGCATCCATAAGCAATTTATAACGGTCTTCCATCTCTTGCACAAGCGAATTGAGTGTGGCAAGCACCAACGATGTATCCGTAATAACTGGTGTTTCAGCATCTGGTATCTGAGCCAAGAAGTGTTTATCTATCTTGCGATACATACTGAACTCTACCATTTTAGGGTCAACCAACACAAATTTCAATTGCGAAGGGTGTTTTTTGTAAAGCAATGAGGTGATAATAGCATTCAACCCTACCGACTTACCTTGCCCCGTAGCACCTGCCACAAGCAAGTGTGGTGCCTTAGCCAAGTCGAACATAAACACCTCATTCGTAATCGTACGACCCAATGCCACAGGCAATTCCATCTTCGCTTCTTGGAATTTCTTAGAGGCGATAGTTGCGTGCATCGACACTATTTTCGGATTCAAATTTGGTACCTCAATACCAATAGTGCCTTTACCCGGCATTGGTGCAATTATACGAATACCCGTAGCCGCAAGCGACAACATAATATCCGATTCAAGATTTTTAATCTTCGATATACGCACACCATCCTCTGGCACAATCTCATAAAGTGTGATAGTAGGACCAATGGTCTCAAATATCTTCTTCACACCGATACCGAAGTTTTTCAACGTAGTAGTAATCTTCACACGATTAGCCATTTTCTCTTCTTCCGATAGCGTAAAGGCTTGATTAGGATACTCTTTCAATAAATCAAGCGACGGATATTTGTAATACGAAAGGTCGAGCGTAGGGTCGTATGGCTTCATATTCTCTTCTACCATTTCTTCCTCTTCTGCCACTACCGAATCTATCTCTACATCTGTTTTTGCCACTTCAACTATATCTTCTACAATCTCAACATCTTCTGTTTCCTCTTTTCTGTCATCTACAATATTTTCAATCTCCACCTCCTCTGTCACACTCTCCTCTTCGTCAACAACCTCTTCCTTCACCTCCTCTTCTTCAAGTATAACCTGCTCTATCTCAATATCCTCCAACACCTCTTCAGCATCAACATTTTCATTTATTTCACCGTCTTGTTGCTCTTCCTCTGCAGCAGACGACGCATCCGACTCCTCTACAGGTGCATTATATCGTTTCTTGCTGATAAACAAATTTTGCACCGCTGGAATAGTAGCCGAAAATGCAAAACCTGCAAACACGATAAACGAACCTAAAATGATAAACAAAGTGCCTGGCCAACCTACATTAGCAATCAAATAGTCAGACAAATACGCACCGTATGCACCACCAATGCTCACAAACGATGTAGCCAATAATCCTCCAAAAAAGAAGTCCATCATCAACGGTGCCCACACAATGAACAACAACGGAAATACAATCCATTTCCACAACGATTTAACCTCAACGCCCAACAAACGCACCGACACAGCAAATACACTCGACAAAAGCGCAAATACCGAAACGCCGAAACATTCGTTTATAAGATAATTAGCCAATAACGCCCCATTCACCCCAGTCCAATTCACCACCTGACGCTTCATATCTGCACGCGAAACACCATCGGCTAACACAATATTCTGATCCGCCCCTCCTGTGAAGAAAAACGACATCATCGCCAACAACAAATACAACGAACTGAAGAACAACACAATACCTAATGCAAAATGAAAACGCTCATCTCGCAAAAACATCATAACCTTACTCGGTTTCTTTACCTTCTTTTCTTTACTCTCTTTCTTTTTGTCTCCTTTCATAATCTATAAATCTGTTATTTATAATATGTAATCTACAACTTGTTATCTATAACTATCTGTTATCTGTAATCTGTAATCTGTACTCTAACATATAACGTGCAAAGTTACTAATTTATTTCCATACCACCATAAAATAATTCACTTTCAATTTACACAACTTATTCACAAAAAACAAATCCCCCTACATTTAGCCTGCACGTATGGTTATCCTATGAAGAAGTATGCTAAAAGGTAGCTATTTTGTTTGGTATATTTTTCGCATTTCACCATAAGCAAATTATTTTTCAAATACACAACAACTATATCAATAATTTTTCATAAATTTGCACTGCGTAAAAACCAACAAATACACACTCTCATTGTGTATTCCCCGACCCAACCCAACAGCAAGGTGCAAGCAACCTGCAAGCAAGAAAACAGTCACCAACCGATACACACTCACAGTGTGTATCAACCAACCCAAAACTCGCACAATTATGACCCTAAAAGAACGATACAACAACGTACTCCAATACTTCGTTGACATCAACGCCAACGACAAACCCGAACTAATATACCGCGACGAATTTTCGCTACTCGTTGCCGTAATTCTCAGTGCCCAATGCACCGACAAGCGCGTCAATATGGTTACGCCTGCCCTCATCGACGCCTATCCTACTGCCGAGGCAATGGCTAAAGCCTCGGTCGATGACATACTGAATTACATAAAATCAGTGTCGTACCCCAATGCCAAAGCCCGCCACCTACAAGGTATGGCACAAGCACTTGTCGAACATTTCAATGGCATAGTGCCCTCAACCACCGAGGAACTCACCACTCTGCCAGGCGTAGGTCGCAAGACTGCCAACGTCATCACTGCCGTCTGTTTCGGTCAACCCACTATGGCAGTCGACACCCACGTATTCCGTGTAGCCAACCGCATCGGACTAACCAACAATAGTCGCACCCCGCTCGAAACCGAACGCACTCTAATCCGTCACATACCCGAAGAATTAGTCCCTCGAGCTCACCATTGGCTCATCTTGCATGGTCGCTACGTATGCACAGCACGTACTCCAAAATGCTCTGAATGTGGCATCAAACAATTTTGCAAATATTATAGCAAAAACAGCTAAATCTTAAAATAATTTCCTATCTTTGCAAAATAATCTAACCACTGAAAATCTACCCTATATCACCATGAAAGAACGAATTATAGGTCTTTACAAATCTATCGTTATGCGATTGCAACTGATGCTATCGCCGGTGATGTCTTGGATTTTCAATGCGGTTTCGCTAATCAATGCACTAACTTCGGTAGTTGTCATTGCCTTTCTAATCTATGCACTCGGCTTTCTCGTTGCTTTCGACAAAGCCATTCCGCAAACTCTATTTCTATTCTCTTTCTACTCTTTCTTTTGCGAATACACATTTAATTTATTCAAACATATTAGGTCGCATTATAAATCCACCAACACAAAATATAAAGCAAAGAAAAAAATCACCCCAATATTCCTAATTCTCTATAGCATAATAATCACATTGTCAGTTGTATGGCTGCTCCCTACCGAATGGCTCGAAAAATATTGGTCGCTATTTAACATCCTACGCCACAACTACCTAATGATTGTCATCGTGGCAATAGAAGCCCTACTGAAACTATCAGCTGTAATAACCCACTCTTTATCAAGCAAAATATCACCAAGCTGGATTATGGTGGGTAGCTTCATGGCTATGATTATCATAGGCACCGGTCTGCTTCTCCTCCCTCGCGCCACAGTAGATGGAATATCATTTTTCGATGCACTATTCACAGCCACAAGTGCCGTATGCGTGACGGGACTAACAACTATCAACGTAGCCACTACATTCACAACCGTAGGACATATTATAATCCTCATGCTAATCCAATTAGGAGGTATTGGAATAATGACATTTACATCATTCTTCGGACTAATGTTCGCTGGCAAGCATCCATCACAAAACAAGATGCTCATCAAAGACCTCATTGACCCAGAGAATAGTGTTTCACAAATATTCACTACACTGCGCAACATCATACTAATCACCCTATCCGTAGAACTATTAGGTGCTCTATTCATCTACGAAGCAATGGGCAACTATAGCTTATATGGCGCATTTGTAGCCATATTCCACTCAATATCAGCATTCTGTAATGCTGGTTTTTCTACTCTCGACACAGGACTATTCCACCCCGATTTCCGCAACAACTATCTGCTATTAAACTCATTATCGTGGCTAATCATTTTCGGTGGTATTGGTTTCCCTATCCTCTTTAATATTTGGCAATGGATTAAACAACGTTGCTTGCAACTCTATGATGCTATATTTCATCGCAGTAAACGTATGTTCGACCACAAGGCTCGCACTCTGACATCAAACACCGTAATTGCTGTTATAATGACTATAGTACTTGTTGTGGGTGGCACCATGCTCTTTTTCCTCACTGAATACAACAATATTTTGCACGACGACACTACTTTTTTCGGCAAACTCTCAACATCATTATTCCTTGCCACTGTGCCTCGCACTGCAGGATTCTCTTCTTTCAGTATGAGCTCATTGACCAACATCTCGCTGATAATAATGCTTATATATATGTGGATAGGAGGCTCGCCAATGTCAACAGCAGGAGGTATTAAAACCACCACATTTGCTATAGCTTTGCTCAACGTAATCAACACATTACGAGGTCGCGACCATATTGAAATACGCCAACGCACTATTGCCAAACAGTCTATCAATCGAGCATTTATCATCATCTTTTCATCGCTCATAGTAGTCGCATTTGGCACAATAATACTCTCTATTTTCGAACCAACATTACCTACTCAATATGCTATCTTCGAAGTAGTTGCAGCATTTACTACTGTTGGACTATCGCTCAACATCACAGCATCATTATCCGTTGCGAGCAAAATAACTATACTACTCATAATGTTTATCGGCCGTTTAGGCACAATTACTGTACTTTCATGTTTTATAACAAATAAAGGCTCTCAATTTTATCAATACCCAACAGAACACATTCCAATTAGTTAATAGATAACAGAGTACAGATAATAGATAATGGTTAAATCCGGAGGTCTATCTGAAGACCGTTGACTGTTGTCTGTTGACTATAAAAATTTAACTATGAATTACTTAATTATCGGACTTGGCAATTTTGGTGTAGCATTAGCTACTCGACTCACCACAATGGGACATGATGTTTGTGGTGTAGATGCCGATATGCGCATCGTAGAAGAATATAAGTCACAAATTACCACCACTATATGTGTCAATATCATCGACCAAGTGTCAATAAAAGCACTACCTCTCGACGATACTGACGTAGTTGTCGTATCGTTAGGCAACCATATAGGCGAATCAATCGTAATCGTTACGTTGCTCAAACAAGCTGGAATTAAACATATTATAGCTCGAGCTATAAATCCAATGCACCGCACTATATTAGAAACAATTGGTGTTAATGAAATTATCGAACCCGAAAAAATCATAGCTGACATTTGGTCATATTCTTCAGAAGCAGAGAAAATCAAAGGAATATACATAGTTGATAACAACTACCAAATTGTAGAGAGCCAAATACCTGAAATTCTTAAAGGACAAAGCCTTTCAGAAGCAAATATAGAAGAAACATTCGGCGTGAAACTCATTGCCGTAAAACGCCGTCGCTCTAAATTCAATTTTCTCGGCTCTCGCGAATTAGAATATGAAGTAGTAAATACCAATGAAGAACCAGATTATCGCTTTTCAGCCAACGACCAAATAGTCATTTATGGCTCAACACGAGAACTCGACCGTTTCAAAAAACAACTTTAACTATGACTGACGAATTATACATGCGCCAAGCCTTGAATGAGGCTCAAGAAGCATATAATCAAGGCGAAATACCCGTAGGAGCAGTGATTGTATGGAACAACCGCATAATTGCCCGCGCACACAATCTTACTGAAACTCTCCACGATGTAACAGCACATGCCGAAATGCAAGCCATCACAGCAGCAGCTAATATTATGGGAGGCAAATATCTAAAAGATTGCACTCTATACGTTACGCTCGAACCTTGCATCATGTGTGCTGGAGCATTAGGTTGGAGTCAGATATCACGCATCGTGTATGGTGCCGCCGACCCAAAACGAGGCTACTCTACCTTCTCGCCCAATGCATTACATCCCAAAACAGAAGTAGTATCAGGTGTTCTTGCTGACGAAGCACTCAACCTTATGCAGTCATTCTTTGCTGAACGCCGAAAATAATTTTCAAAAGAGACATCAATGTTCAAATTCAAACAATTCACTATACATCAAGACCGCACAGCCATGAAAGTAGGCACCGATGGTGTTCTTCTCGGCGCATGGGCTCCAATCCTATCCTCTACCCACCGATTACTCGACATTGGCACAGGTACAGGCTTAATAGCCTTAATGTTAGCACAAAGAATACTCGATCAAAACAATAATTCTACTTTCAAAATAGATGCTATTGATATAGACCAATTATCAATCGAACAAGCTGCAGAGAATATCAATAATAGTCCATTCGCTGAGTTTATTACCACCCATTTCACAGCCATTCAAAATTATTCGCCTACGGAAAAATATGATACAATAGTGTGCAATCCACCATATTTCGTTGCATCACTCAAATGCCCAGATGCAAATCGCACACAAGCACGCCACACCGACTCCCTATCGTTTGACGACCTACTACAACACTCCTCCCGCCTACTCAACGACGAAGGAACTCTATCTGTAATACTACCCGTCAACGAAGGAAATCAACTAATTCAATTAGCATCGCAATATGGATTTTCATTAGCCAAACTGGTGCATATACACCCTACTCCAACCTCCGACCCCAAACGACTACTTATGCACTTCACAAAGCAACCCGCCAACAGCATACAATCCCCTATTGAAGAATCACAACTTACTATCGAACTTGCACGACATCAATATACACCAGAGTACACCGCTCTTACTCGTGATTTTTATCTTAAAATGTAACCCATTATATTAAATATTTTTGTATCTTTGCAAATCAATACATTATACATTATAGACTAATCACTATTAACTATTAACTAATATGAAACTTCTCTCTCCATCACTACTATCTGCCAATTTTGGCAATCTCGAACGCGACATTGAACTCATCAACAAAAGTAACGCAGATTGGTTGCACATTGATATTATGGATGGCGTATTCGTACCTAATATTTCGTTCGGTTTTCCTGTATTGAAATATGTAAAACAACTCTGCACTAAACCATTAGATGTGCATTTAATGATTGTTGAACCAGACAAATTCATCAACGAAGTGAAAGAGACAGGTGCAATAATGATGAACGTACACTACGAAGCATGCACTCACCTCCACCGCACAATCCAACGCATTCACGATGCAGGCATGCAAGCAGGTGTTACACTTAATCCACACACACCAGTCGAAGTACTCGAAGATATCGTGGCTGATGTAGAAATGGTGTTGCTCATGAGCGTAAACCCTGGTTTTGGTGGACAAAAATTCATTGAAAATACTTACGACAAAATCCGCCGTCTCCGTGCAATGATTGACCGCAAAGGATGCAAAACACTCATCCAAGTTGATGGTGGCGTAAATCTCAAAAATGCAGCTGCGCTCTACGAAGCTGGTGCCGACTGTCTTGTTGCAGGTAATGCAGTATTCTCTGCCGACGATATGGTAGCCACTATAGCAGAACTAAAAAAATAACATAAAAAACACAACCGTCAATATACCCCCAAAAATATAATGGTAACAATACAAGAAGTAAAAACTCGCAAAGAACTACGCCAATTCATTCGCTTTGCTAACGAGCTTTACAAGGACAATGCATACTATACACCATGTCTTGAGTTTGACGAGCTTAACACATTCAATACTAAGAAAAATCCAGCTCTCGACCACTCGAAGTTTGTCAATTTCTTAGCCTATAAAGATGGAAAAATAGTAGGTCGTATTTCTGCTATTATAAACGACTTAGCTAACGAACATTGGAATTGTAAAAAGGTGCGCTTTGGTTGGTTCGACTTTATCGACGACTACGAAGTATCAAAAGCATTGCTCGATGCAGTTGCCGATTGGGGACGCAAAAACGGAATGACAGCAATGAATGGTCCTGTCGGTTTCACTGACTTTGACCACCAAGGTCTCTTGCTCGAAGGCTACGACTACAGATCTCCAATGATAAGCCTATACAACTATCCTTACTATGTCGAGCACTTCGACAAATACGGTTTAGTTAAAGAGGCTGACTGGATAGAATTTTTGGTATCTACACCTCACGAAATACCAGAAAAAATGGAGCGTGTAGCCAAAATCGTAATGGAGAAATACAAAATACGTATTGACAAAGTGCGCAGTGTCAAAGAGTTGAAAGAAAAATATGGATTCAGCTATTTCGATGTAATCGATGCTGCATACCAACCACTCTACAACTTCCAACCACTCACACAACGCCAAAAAGAGTATTATGCAGAGATGTATTTCCCACTAATCAACTTCGATTTCATAACAATCGCAATCAACGAACAAAACGAAATCGTAGGCGTTGGTATAGGTATGCCTGATATATCTGAAGCACTACAAGAAACTCGTGGCAAACTATTCCCATTTGGATGGATTAAACTCCTCAAAGCATTGAAAGCAAAACAAATGGAGACATTCAATCTCTTGCTAATTGCAGTGCGCCCAGACTATCAGAACAAAGGCGTCAATGCTCTCTTCTTCTACGACCAAATACCTTATTTCCAAAAATATGGTATAAAATACACCGAAACGACAGCTATACTCGAAGAGAACTCTAAAAATCAAGCAAACTTCTCATACTTCGAAACTAAGCAACACAAACGCCGTCGTGCCTACATAAAACAACTATAGGAAACTTCTATTAAGGGGACTTAAATATCTCAACAAGAACAAAAACGCATTCTGCAAATCGTGCAGAATGCGTTTTTGTTATATCCCATAAAATTCTCATCTCTCATACGCACCTAAGTCGGGCTTACCATCCACATTACGCTCTTTGCCATCAAGGTCGAAAGGATAAAGCGCAGACACACTTTCAGCTCCACAATCACGAGCATAGGAAAGAGAATCTAATCTGAAATTAAAATAACCCGTCTCAGCAATATTATTAATCGATGTGTTTACAAACACAGTATCAATACCATTTCGCTCATTTTGCGACCTTGCCCAACGACATTCCACAAATCTATCGCTTTCCACTTGCTTTCCCTTAATCAACGTATGCGATAACAACACATTATAGTCAGCCAACGAAGTAGTATCCTCGCCAAGTTCTAATTCCTCTCTGTTACCACCAAAAATAATACTATTTTCAATAACAGCACTCGTCACAGGGAACGTCAAACGCACTCCATTTTGCATCACATAATTCAAGATACGCACCGAGGCATTCTTGCGCGAAGCGTAACGATAATAATTAGCTATGGTAGTGTGAGCCATCTTCAAAGTACCCCCCAACTGAGCAATACACGACTCGCCACAATTGCTTATCTCCGAATTTTCAACCACCAAACTACCCTGTTGAGAATAAACTCCATACGCCCCTGAATTATGCACAATCGAATTGCGCAACTCTAACACAGGCTCACTTCTATTTGCTCCAATGAGCAATATGCCCACACCTGCGCCACGCACATGCGTATTTTCTATAATATTGTGGGACTGAGCATTTTGCAAATAGATACCACCCCACTGATTAGGCATTTGGTCGTAAGGCGTTTCGTCAACATCATTTATACAATCAAATCTATCGCCTCGAATCACAATCGGATGTTCAAACGTACCTCTACACTCTAATTCGCCATCCACAATAATATTAGCCCCGCCATGCATATAAATTTGCGCACCCTCTGTTATTGTCAGTTTTGCACCCTCTGCAACATAGATATAATTGAACACCAACGCAGGACGAAGCGAATCTATCACAGCATCAGAAGTGTAGACCTTACTGTTAAATACATTAGCATCACTACCCACAGCCATCAATTTCACATCTTTCACCTTATTATTACACTCAAACAAAAGCGAATCAAACAGAACAATATAAGGCTCGCCACTGGTAGTTGGGGGCGTCATTTCCACAAACACAAAAAGCGAATCATGACCTTTAATCATAATATCTTTCAAAACCTCACCCTTGCCGGCAATACGCCCATCTACATTAAATCTGAAATAAGAAGCCGAACCTCCTCCCATTCTGATAGAGGCTATATTCAGCGCATTCTTATTTTCATTATAAATCATAAATCTGCCCGTAGCCGACTGTTGCTCAGCAAACAGCGTATCCATAATGAGAGTGTCGCATGAAAACGTCAATTCAAGTCCCTCGTCATAGCTCACATTCTCCTCTACGCAACTTGACAAACAAATTGCAACGACAACCGATATAAAAAATATTACTCGTTTCATAGACTTAAAGCTTTATCTTCCAAACATAATGCCAACAAAAAATCTCGGTCCTGCAACGTAATCATCTGCCCAATTTGTTGCATTAAGCATATAATCAATCTTGGCAACGAGGCTGATACGTTTGGTGAGAGAATACTCCATTCCTACAAATGGCACAATGGCAAGAAATGGATAATGACGATATGAAACATACTGATTTTCTACGATATAGTCATTCGCCGCAGTATTCGCGCCTTTGTCAATCATAGCAATATGGGTATAAGAACCTCCACCCACTACACCTCCTGTAAAGATTGTAAACTTATTGATATGCCAATGCGAATCCAATAAA
Organism: Paludibacteraceae bacterium; assembly: GCA_017559505.1. Taxonomy (GTDB): domain Bacteria; phylum Bacteroidota; class Bacteroidia; order Bacteroidales; family Paludibacteraceae; genus Aphodosoma. The sequence goes on from JAFYSF010000002.1 coordinate 44,326, forward strand.
AGTCCACCCCATCCTATTTTAGCAGAACTGCCCTTCGGTTGATATTTCAAAGTAGAAACATAGCCCTCGATGCCAACTCGCAAATATTGTCCAAAACCTACACGCAAAGCACCCCCAAGTCCCATACTTGCACCGCTCAACTTATCATATTGCCCCAATGGCAAACCCTCACTATCTTGAAATTGGAAATCACGACTCTGAACATACCCCACATTATACATCATGCCACCTTGATAGCCATTGTACGCCATAGAATGACGTTTTTTCTCGGTATCTATTTCTGTATCAGTAGCAAATATATTTAATTCAAAAAATAAAATCGCAATAATTAACAAAAAAATTCTCTTCATGCAGTTCTTTTTAATTATAAAATTATAAACTACAAAGTTACTAATTTTAATCCAAACAACGTGTATTTTATCTATAAAAAAACGTAAATTTGATTAAATGGATTGTGCAGATTGCTTTATAGTATATTTATGGTATATTTATAGTATATTTATAGTATGTTTATAGTATATTTATCATATATTTATAGTATATTGAAGGTAAGTAGAGGGTAAGGAATAGGGAGCAGGGAGCAGGGAGTAAGGATTTTTGTTTGAAACACTAAAAAATGTTAAAGCTATGATAATTTTAAGTATTATGTATTGCATAGTACAAAAATTTGTAGTACCTTTGCAAAAAATTAATAACGATAGATACAAATAACCAAACATTATTATAACATGGCGGGAAGTGATAATATCAAAGCGCAAATGCGCAAAGGCATACTGGAATATCTGGTTATGCTATGCTTGAAGGAGCACCCTGCATATTCGTCGGACTTGATAAATATGCTTAAAGAGGGGGAATTTGTTGTGGTAGAAGGTGCACTCTACCCTCTACTTATGCGACTGAAACAAAATGGGTTATTGAATTACATCTGGGTAGAATCGACTCTCGGTCCACCTCGCAAATATTATAGCTTAACAGAAGAGGGTCGTGAGTTTCTACAAGAACTCGAAGCTGCATACGAAGAAATTGAACGTGCGGTGAATTATGTAAAAAATACACCTATGAAAGAATGTTCTATTGATAACGAAAAAATTATAGCACAATGAAAAAGACACTAACTATCAATCTATCAGGCATCGTATTCAACATTGACGAAGATGCTTACGAGATATTAAACGAATATCTTCGCAAACTCGAAGTCCAATTCTCAGACGAAGACGGCAAAGAGGTGATGCACGACATAGAGGCTCGTTTGGCTGAATTATTTGGCAACGCACTAAAATCAGTCAGCCAAAACGTAGTAACAATCAACGACGTAAATTCTGCCATCGAACAACTTGGCACAGCAGAAGAGATTGGAGGTGGAGAGAAAAGCTTTGCATCAAGCGATAAAGATGCAGAAAAAGAGAGTCGCAGACGCTATCGCAAATTCTATCGCGACGGCGATAATAAAATTCTTGGAGGTGTAGCCGCTGGATTGGCTGCCTATTTAGGATTAGAAATCACCATCACACGCCTTATACTTCTGCTCTTAGCCATCACTGTATTAGGCTGGTTAATACCGATTTATCTATTAGTGTGGCTTATTGCACCAGAAGCAACCACTACAGCTCAAAAATTAGAAATGCAAGGTATCGAGCCTTCGATTGAAAATATAAAAAGCTACTTAAATAGCGAACAACTACGCGAATCGGCAAGTCGCATAGGCTCGCGCCTTGGCGAAATAGTGAAATGGCTATTCCGCATTGCAGCTATCATCGTAGGCATATTCTTCGCATTCATTGGCGTCATCATTATTGGCGCATTGACAATAGCCCTTATCGGAATAATCACGGCAGGCACGAGTGCAATGATATTTGGAGATATTTTGCCAATAGGAAACTCAAACGCCACTATAATAATGTTTATTATTTCTACGCTCATCGCCATACTCATACCGATAATTTCGATAATTCTTGCAACAATCAGACTAATACGTCGCGACAACACCCCTCGTAAGTCAGGCTGGGGCTGGATGTGGTTCATAATCTGGATTATTGCTACCGTAGTATCAATCAGCACATTACTAATGTCGGCATCCAACGTAGCAGGTGCATTAGAGAATTTTGAAAAAAATGGTTTTCTCACTGTTTTTGACGAAAACACAACCACCGAAGAACGCTTGCGCAACACACAATTCACTGAAATAGAAATAGATGATGCGTTGGTTGTTCAACTCATCGAAGACACATGCTCATTTATTGAAGTGAAAGGCTCAACAGCAGCTTTACGCAATATAAAAACATACGTTGAAGGCAATACACTAAATTTGGAATTGCAAAATAGAATAAACACTTTGAGCAATAAACACAGCATAAAAGTACACTATTGCTCGGAAATCAAAAAAATAGAGATAGGTAGTGCAAGTGTTGTTTCCAACGAATCGAATCGCATAAAAAGCAGTCATTTAGAGATAGATGCATCATCGGCTTCAGTCATAAATCTTGGAGTGGCATGCAATAATTTGAATATCGAAGCATCGTCGGCAGCAGTGATAAACATTTGGGGCGAAACCGACCACTTCATAGCAGAACTCTCTCCAACAGCAATTGCAAATTTCAAAGATTTAGCAGCTAAAACAGCAAATATCGAGGCAGAATCGGGCGCAATCGTAGAACTGCCAAAAACAGAAAATATTAACATTGATAGTGAACCAGGCGCAGTAATAAAATAACAGAAGTTCAATTATTTCACAGATACTCTATTAAACGATTCGCTTTCTTGCTATGCAAGAATCGCTCTACAGATGACACAGATAGCCATTCGGCATCTGATATTGAACTAACGTTAATAAAAAAATGAAAAAAATATTTGGTCATTCAAAATAATATTTATAAATTTGTAGGCGGAAAAGTTTTTCTATTTTTCCGCTTATTTTTTTGCAAAATGTTAATCCAAAACACCCTAAAAAATCATTTATGAAAATCAAGAAAACCTTAGGTTTTACAATCATTCTAGCGGTTTCCCTCGTACTGTCATACAAATTTACTGACATTACGCCAGACAAGAATCTTCCACTAGAAAAACAGGCAAAAAAAGTGATTAAGTACGGACAATGCGTTACTTGTCACACACATTCACCTAAACTTCCAGTCTATGCCAATTGGCCCGTTATTGGAGATGTAGTGAAAGAAGATGCAGCTTTAGCTATACGCGAGTTTGATGTCAACGTAGTGCTCAACGGCATCAAAAAGAATAAACCTATCGACGAGGTTACACTCAACAAATTGGAATACTCGTTCCAAAACGAAACTATGCCTCCATTGAAATATTATGCAGTGCACTGGGGTACAGTTATCAATTCAAACGAAAAAGAGATGATGCTCAATTGGATTGAACAATATCGAGCAGCCAATCACTATAACGGACTTGCTTCTGCCGAATTTACAAACGAACCAGTGCAAGTAATTCCTGATTCTATACCAGTTGATCCTGCAAAGGTAGCATTAGGTCGTACGCTTTACCATGATGTACGTCTATCTATTGATAACTCAATATCTTGTACTTCATGCCACGACCTCAGCAAAGGTGGCACCGACAACAAGCCATTCTCAGAAGGCGTAGGCGGACAATTTGGAGGCATCAATGCTCCTACCGTATTCAATGCAGCATTCAATTTCGTTCAATTCTGGGATGGTCGCGCAGCCAATCTTGCAGCACAAGCAGCAGGACCTCCAACCAATCCTATAGAAATGGCACACAAAAGTTGGCGTGATATCGAAAATATTCTCGCTGCCGACAAAGAATTTGCAAAAGCATTCGTTGCCACATATCCCGACGGAATCACAGAAGCCAACATCTGCGATGCAATTGCCGAATACGAAAAAACATTGATTACACCTAATTCGCCATTCGACCTCTATCTAAAAGGTAACAACGAGGCAATGACCGAAGAACAAATCCTTGGCTACGAATTATTTAAACAATATAGTTGTGCTACTTGCCATGCTGGCGTAAACTTTGGTGGACTTACTTACGAATATATGGGATTGCGCAACAACTACTTCGAAGCTCGAGGCACAGAACTCACTGAAGAGGACTATGGTCGTGGTAAACAAGAAGAAGACATCTTCTTCGACCACCGTTTCAAAACACCAGGACTTCGCAATGTAGCTCTAACAGCACCATACTTCCACGATGCAACCCAAGCTACCCTACTCGATGCTGTGAATGCAATGGTCGAATACCAAACTAACGAAAGAATAAAACCTGAAGAAGCCGAAAAAATCGTGGATTTCCTCAATACACTAACAGGCGAAATCCCACAAAAATAATAAATCTCCTATACATAAATGAGAGGAATAAAAACTATCATTGGTGTCCGATAAAAAAAGTAAAAGAATAAAAATTTAGGGCTGATTTTCTTGCGAGAATCAGCCCTTTTGATTTAATTTGTGTCGACCAAAACATAAAATTAAAATCATGGGCAAAGATACAAATTTTTTCGGACAGCCGGTATATGGTCAGCTAATAAAATTATTAAATTTTGACAAAATCCTTGAAATCAGCAAAAACCAAGGTGGCGAAAGGTATATCAAGAGTTTTAATGCTGTCAATCATTTATTAACTATGTTATATGCTGTTATTATGCGTTTTGATTCATTGAGGGAAATAGAAACAGCCAATGATAGCAGAAGTAAGAAAGTTGCATCATATTGGAATAGAAACTATTCCACGTCGTAGTACATTGTCTGATGCGAATGCTAGACGCTCAGAAAAGATTTTTGAAGAGATATATCAAGATTTATATCAAAGAAATAAAGAAAAACTTATCTCGGACAGCCGAAAAAGCAATACAGAATCATGGATGGATCGATTATATATAATTGATTCAACAACAATAACACTATTTTCTAATATGATTTTCAAGGGAGTAGGGAGACATCCTAAGACTGGAAAGAAAAAAGGAGGAATAAAAGTTCATTCTGTTATCCATGCTAATGAAGGTGTTCCTTGTGATGTACAATTTACATCTGCAGCGACCAATGATTCTTTTATGCTTGCTCCTAGTCATTATGGTCACAATGATATTGTTACTTTAGATCGAGCTTATATTAACTATGCAAAGTTTGAAGAATTAACAGATAGAGGGGTAATATGTGTTACTAAAATGAAGAAAAATCTCAATTATGAGGTTTTACTTGATTGTATGGAGCAAAATATGGATGGCAAAATGCAATATCGAGAACAAATAGTTGTATTTCGTAAAGGAGAAATAAATCATATTGCTCGAATTGTTACTTATGTTGATATAAAAAAGGGCAAACAACCTAAATTAATATCTCTGTTAACCAATGATTTTGATATGACAGCAGAGACTATTGTAGATATTTATCGTAAACGATGGCAAATAGAATCTCTATTTAAACAGATAAAACAAAATTTTCCTTTGAGATACTTTTATGGAGAATCAGGAAATGCCATAAAAATACAAATATGGGTAACTTTGATTGCCAATTTACTAATTTCTATTTTGCAGAAATCACTACAAAGGAAATGGAGTTTTTCTGGATTAGCTACAATTATTAGGATAATATTGATGTATTATATAAATCTTGCAAAATTTCTAAATCAACCAGACGCTAATCTTCAAATCCTGCTTGCTGAAGCAACTGAATCACCGCCTCAAATGGCTACTTTATTTGATTAGGGGGCTTGTATTAAAAAAAAAGAACTCGACCACTGATTTTCAGCGGTCGAGCAATACCTTTTTTGTCTGTTTCAATTTTTAGCGGACAGTAATAATTAATATTACTAAGAAGAAACTTAAAGAACATAAAAAAACTTCGCTCCAATAACGGAGCGAAGTAATTTGATATTTCTTCTAACTTTTTCGGATTTAATCATTTGTTATAAGTTACGGTGTAAGTTGGTCTGCCATCATCGAGAGTATCTTTTGTAATTGCATAACCAATAGGAAGCACAATACCATTTTCATTGAATTCTTGACCATCCAATAATGCACCTTGATAATAAGACCAAGGACGAAGATAATTAGGCGTTGTAGGAAGCATACATCCTTCATCTCCCCAAGCTGGGTTAGCACCTACGAATGTACCGCCATAAATTTTGAATGAACCGTAGCCTGAGTGATTCAACAATATAGAAACATTTTCTTTCAATGCAACTCTGACCTTATTTGCATCTTTTGAATTACCACGTTTAGCAATATCATCAGCTGTTTCTTCTAGTTCTTTAGTGCCAGCAAGAATTTCTTCAATATCAGCTGCATCGATATTATAATAACCAGCATCAAAATAACCTCCATTGATAGTTACATTCGAACCTGTTGTTTTAGCACCCATAAAAAGTCCAGTTGTTTTATTTGTAACAGTTTCAACCTCATTTCTAATGAAAGTACCATTTTCAATCACAAGTTCTCCATAAGGAGCGAAGATAGCCATTGTTGAAACTCCTTCCAAATTAATAGTACCATTACCATCAATGATAAGTTTTGAGCCTTCCTTAACATACAAAAGTGTATTACTTGTTGTATTTTGGTCAACAGTAATAGTTTTTCCATTAAGATTTAAATAAACTTCTGCACCTGGCTCAATTGCTACTATTTTTTCGAATTCAATATCATCAGTAAGAATAGCACTACCACCAGTCATAAATAATTCCACAAGTTCTTCTTTTGTTGAAACTGCCACAGGAGCTTCAGCGCCATCTTCAATCCCATATTCCTCTTCTTCATATTCAGGCACAATTACGACATTAATTTCCACATCACTTGTAAGCAATTTACCATAGATATTTGTACGATAGTTGCGTTGAACTGGTACCGAACCAACTGTGCGAGTTTTTGCTGTAGAAGCATCTACTGCTGTATGTGCAAATTCAACATCTACTACAGTTTTTTCTGCAGCAACAAGCACATAATTCATTGCAAGATATTCGTAGCCTACAACAGGGAAAGAGTCTTTA
>JAFYSF010000009.1 GCA_017559505.1 Paludibacteraceae bacterium
AGCGTTGAGAGCAATAGAATCGCCAATAGTGAGTTCAGGTGCAAACTCTTGTTCCCAAGCGATAGTTTGGTTGATTTTTGCGATAGATATAGCTTTTACCACTTCAGTAGCATGGTTGAAAGTATCATTACCAGCTTGCGAAGCAGTGATGTTAGCAGAACCCACGCCCACGATGTGGAGGTAGTTACCTTTGATATTAGCCACAGTTTCATTAGAAGAAGCATAAGTAATAGCCAAACCAGAAGTAGCAGTAGCGTTGAGAGCAATAGAATCGCCAATAGTTAAGTTGGCAGCGAACTCTTGTTCCCAAGCGATTGTTTGGTTAAGTTTTGCAATCGAGATTGCTTTTATCACGTCAGTAGCATGGTTGAAAGTATCATTACCCGCTTGCGAAGCAGTGATGTTAGCAGAACCCACGCCCACGATGTGGAGGTAGTTACCTTTGATATTAGCCACAGCTTCGTTAGAAGAAGCATAAGTAATATCCAAACCAGAAGTAGCAGTAGCGTTGAGAGCAATAGAATCGCCAATAGTGAGTTCAGGTGCAAACTCTTGTTCCCAAGCGATAGTTTGGTTGATTTTTGCGATAGATATAGCTTTTACCACTTCAGTAGCATGGTTGAAAGTATCATTACCCGCTTGCGAAGCAGTGATGTTAGCAGAACCCACGCCCACGATGTGGAGGTAGTTACCTTTGATATTAGCCACAGCTTCATTAGAAGAAGCATAAGTAATATCCAAACCAGAAGTAGCAGTAGCGTTGAGAGCAACAGAATCGCCAATAGTTAAGTTGGCGGCGAACTCTTGTTCCCAAACGATTGTTTGGTCTATTGTTTTGTTTATACCATTACCAGATAAGGTTACAGTTTTAGTGATTTGACCATCAGAGATTGTGATGGTAGCAGTGTGTTGACCAGCAGAGTTAGGCCAAAATTCAACCTCAGTAGCATAATCGTTTGTGCCGATTTGTTTAAGTTTGCCAGCATCTGCAATTTTTGAGTTTTTAATGCGGAATACTTCTGAGTTGGTGTTGCCGATAATTTTCAATTCGCCATTAGCGTTGTAGAACGATTTGAATTCAATATTCATTTTTTTGCTACTGCCCAAGTCAACATCGCCATAGTTGAGCGATTCGGTGTTGATGATAATGTGTGGGGCAATGGTGAATTTTATATCTTTTACATATTCTTTATTATTCGCGCTAAGATCACTTTCGAAAGACACTTTTGTGTAGGCAGGGTCCAATTCTTGACTGCCGGCTTGATTTTCGCCTTTGTAGTTTTGATTGTGGATGGTTTGGGTGTCGTCCCAATTGCCAGTAGTTGTTGCTTTTACGATAAAAGAAGATTCTCCCCAAACAATGAACTTTTGAGTTGTTGCTTTAAAGTCAACTTTGTTGCAAGGATAGAGTAAATTGATCCTTAATATTTTGTAACTGCTACTTGCTGTAAAAGTGATGTCAAGTTTTGAGCTTGCATCGCTATACGAAACGTAATAAGGTGCCGAACTTCCGGATACCACATCGGCTGTACGTTCTATGATGGTTTGCGAAAAACCATACATAGAGCATAATAAAATGGCAATTAAACTAAAAAATTTGTGTAGATTGTTTCTTTTCATAATTATATAATATTGGTTAATATTCTGATAATTAGTGTTTGAGTGTGTCGATTTGTATGTTTGTCGAACGATGAATAAAAAACGATGCAAAGTTATGAAAAAATAATTTTATTATACCTTATTTATTGTGTATATTGACCGAATGATGTTATTCTCTAACCGAATGGTTGATTTTTATTTTGGAAAGATTTGTTGAGTGTGTTAGTTTGCGTCGCCAAAGGTTATTTGCACATATGCTTATCCTATGAAGAAGGTTGCTGTTAGTAGTTTGTTTTGTTGTGTTTGTTTTGAGTAATTTGTACTATTGGATTAAATCATTGAATGGTAATATGTCAAATAAAAACAGGCACTTGTGAAATTTTACAAGTGCCTATTTTTATTATTTCAATTAGAAAATATTATTCACATATTGTTTCCTTAAATATCTCTGCGACAGTTGGGTGAGGGAATACCACTTTTTTGAGTTGGTCAACTGTCATGCCTGCTTCGATAGCAACGCATGCTGTAGAGATAAGTTCAGAGGCTGGGTTGCCGATGAGGTGTGCGCCAATCACGTGATTTTCAGCGTCAGTGATGATTTTGCAAATACCATTGCCACCTTCGTTTTCTGCTACGAAACGACCTGAATAGGTCATAGCTAATTTATGCACGTGATATTCACGTCCTTCGGCTTTCAATGCATCTTCGGTAGCACCGCAACCAGCTACTTCAGGCGATGTGTAGATTACGCCAGGGATAGCGCGATAGTGCATAGTGTCGTCGATGCCAGCGATGTCGTTTACAGCTACTTCTGCTTCGCGAACTGCTGTGTGTGCAAGGAGCGAGAATGCTGTAACGTCGCCTGCTGCCCATACATTTGAAGCAGATGTACGCATGTGTTCGTCCACTTTGATACCATTGCGGAATGGTTCAAGACCAAGAGCCTGAGTGCCTTCGAGGTTTGGTTTGCGACCTACGCAGAGAAGCACGTTAGTAGCTTCGGCTTTGTGTTCGCCCTCAGCGTCAGAATATGTTACACAACCAGTTGCAACATGCAATACTTTAGAAGAGAGGTGGAATTCCACACCTTTTTTAGCCAATTCGGCACGCAACATAGCCGAAATTTCAGTGTCGATGCCAGGAAGAATTTCTGGTGCCATTTCGATGACTGTGACTTTAGTGCCAAATGTAGCGAAAAGACCTGCAAACTCGATACCGATAACGCCACCACCGATAACTACGAGAGATTCAGGCACTTCTTTAGTTTCGAGGGCTTCGGTAGAGGTCCAATATTCTGCAGTGTCAACACCTGGGATTGGTGGAATTGCCACTTGCGAACCTGTGCAGATAAGCAATTTTTCGGCTTGATATTGTTCTTCGCCACAAGCGATTGTAACTACACCATTAGCGTTTTCTACCACTGTAGCTGCGCCATTCACAACGGTAACATTGTTGTTAGTCATTTTGGCTTTGATACCAGCGATGAGTTTACGCACTACTTTGTTTTTACGAGCTACGATTTTGTCGTATTCGAATTGAACACCCTCAGCCTTAATGCCATACTTGCTGCCATTGACAGCGTTGTAGTAGAGTTTCGACGAGTAGAGAAGTGTTTTGGTTGGGATACAACCTACGTTGAGACAAGTGCCACCAAGAGCATTTTTTTCGAAAAGGACTACGTTAAGTCCTGCTTGAGCAGCGCGTTCGGCTGCGGTGTAGCCTGCAGGGCCACCACCTAATACGGCTAAATTAAACATAGTTTTGAATGAGGAATGGGGAATGAGGAGTGAGGAATGTTCTCTTTCCCTATTTTCCTTCGTTTTTAAGGTTAGTATTTTGTTTTTCAGTTATCAATTTTTCTTTTGTTGTTTTGGTTATACTGCTTAGTATTTTTTTGAGTTCAAGGCAATCATTATTAATTGATTCGTATTCTGTTTCAGTGAGATATTCTGTTCTAAATAGGAGTTCTAACCAATATAGAGTTTCGTGGGTCTCTTTTAGAGCAATATACATTTTGGCTTGAAAATCTTTTTTGCTTATTGCAAATTGTGCTTCTGAAATATTAGCACCAATGCTCGTTCCTGAACGAGTAATTTGTTTAGAAATAATATATTCTTTTCTTTCTTGAAGTAATTTGCATAAGCGTATAATTCTAATAGCAAATAATTTACTTTTGTCGAAAACTATATTATTCATAATTTTTATGTCATTGGATTATTATTCTTTTCACTCCTCATTAACAACTTCGTCGTTGATTTTTGCTACGCTCGGATAATGAGTAAAACTTCTTCTGCTCTTGCTTATCGCAAAAATTCCTCATTCCTCACTCCTCATTATCTGTATCTGATTTTTTGTCCGATTTGGAGTATTGAAGTTGGCTTAATTCTATTGAGTGAGCAGAGGCGATTGACGGTTGTGCCGTATCGTTTTGCAATGTGAGAAAGTGTTTCGCCTGAGCGAACACGGTGATAAGCTGCACGTTTCATCTCTTCGAGTTGTGGTCGATGAGAGTAGGTGTCGGCTTTGGTCATTAAATAATGATTCTCAATATCAGAGAGATATACGTTGCGAGAGTTGAAATCTATTAGTTTTTCGGGATTGAATGCATTGCCGAAAAGTCGGAATTCGAGATGGAGATGCGGACCTGTTGAACGGCCTGTGCTACCCCCAAGACCTACGGGTTGACCCGCTACGACTTGGTCGCCCTCGTTGACCAATGTGCGTGAAAAGTGTGCCATAATAGACTCAAGTCCGTTGTCGTGTGTGATGACGATGTAACGACCATAGCCACCACGTTGGTAGGTAGCCACGCGCACAGTGCCAGAGAATGGTGTGCGGATAGTGTCGCCATATTGCACGCCTACGTCGATACCATAGTGAAAACGTGAGCCACGAATCCCAAAACGCGAGGTGATGCGCTGACTTTCGGTTGGGTAACAATAGTCGGCACATGATATATATAGCGAGTCGGGCATCGAATCGAGCGACAATCTTTCAGAGAGAGAAGTTGGGAAATCGCTGTTAGGAATTAAGGGTTCTATTCCTTCTTCCGAAAGGGTGCTGTATGAGTTAAAAAACTCGATTAAATCGGGGATTTTGTAACATTCTTCAGGGTTAGAAGTAGATGGCAAATTAGGGTTGGCTTTGATGAAAACCGATAGTGTAAGTGTTAGAAAAAGTAATGATAGTTTTATTTTCATAGTTGTGTTTTTTCGCCACTGAATTAGTGGTCATTTTATCGTAAAATAGTCAAACTGCAAAGGTACTAAAAAAAGCACAAAGCACAAAGCAAAATAATATTTTTTTGTTTTTGTGATTTTTTTTGAATTTCTAAAATGGCTTAATTTGTAGTTGAAAAAGAAAATATGTACAAAATATGGGAAAATATAAGTGATTTTGTTGTGTATTCCAATATTTTTGCTTAAATTTGCTCGCTAAATTCTATTATCATCAAAAACAATCTTATTTGAGTATGTTCATATCGTTAAATTCTTTATTGACAATGCGTAATAAAAGTCTACTTTGTATTGTCGTTTTGTTGTTTTTCGCAATAAATGGTTTGCTTGGGCAAGCCTATGAGAAATTGCCTTATTTTGAGGGATTTGAGGATGCAACTACATACAGTAGTTGGACATTGAATGCAGGTCCTAATGGAGCTTCTGCAGTAAATAAATGGTATATATCTAATGCCGAATCGTTTGTAGGAGAGAAAGCTTTGTATATAAGTGCGGATGGGGGGCAGACAGTGTCGTATAAGGATAATCAAGTTTTTAATGTGGCATATAGAGAGATATATTTGCCGCGAGGGACATATGATTTGAGTTTTACATGGCGATGTGAGGGTGATGTGGGTGCAGATGGATTGTATGTTTGTTGGGTGGCAAAAGCTACGACAACAAATAGTAGTGCGACGGCACTGCAGAATTGGGTTAGTAATAGTAAATTGACATTTAATGGTTCGGATTTTTTGTGTGGTTCGAAGGAGTGGACTACATCGTCAACAACTATTACACAACAAAGTACAACTGCATATAAATTGGTATTTGTGTGGGTAAATGATGCAAGTAAGAGTAATCCGCCTGCTATTGTGATTGATGATATACAGATAGCTTCGCAAAGTTGTGGAAAACCGACGAATGTGACTGTTGGAGCTTTGTCTAGCGATATAACTGTGACATGGAATGGTGGAGCAACGGGTTATGAGTTGATGTACAGAAAGAGTGGAGAAAAAGAGGCGCATGTAGTGAAAGGAATTAATAGAACAAGCCATACGTTGAAAAATATGGAAGAGGGTGTGTATGATGTGTTTGTGCGTGGTTGTTGTCCGAATGATACATCGGTGTGGGTAGTAGTGAATAATGTGTTGGCTTATGACCCTACGGCGCATTGTATTGATTTTATTAATTGGGAAAATCCGGGAACTGTATTTGGTATAGGGACTCATACGTTGGGAGGTAAATTTGTGGATGGTAAGTTTGTGCCAAATGTGGAGTCTTCATCAAATAGAAGTGGGGCAATAGATTTTGGTTATAACTCTATTTCGTCGCGTCATACAAAACATTATATTCCAGGAGAAAAGGATCCTCGTACGGGTAATGAATTGCCTACAGTACCAGAGGGTGAAGTAGTGTCGGTGCGTTTGGGTAATTGGCATACACAAGGTGAATTTGAGAGTGTTACTTATACGCATCAGATTGATTCGGGGTCGAATATGATTCTGACATTGAAATATGCGGTCGTGATTCAAGACCCGGGACATGATAGGGAACAGCAACCTGTGTTTATGCTTGAGTTGTTGGATGAATATAACAATCCGTTGGATGTGTCGGGTTGTGGTGATGCGAACTTTGTAGCAGATACGAAGGCATTGATTAATAGTCCTGATGCAGATGGTACGTGGCATGTTATTGGAAGTGGTCAAGAAACGGTATTGTGGAAAGAGTGGACTACGATTGGGATTAATGTTGGGCAGTATGCTCAAAATGGGCCGTTAAAATTTAAAATACGTTTGACAACATACGATTGTGCTCAGAAAGGTCACTATGGTTATGCATATTTTACATTGAGTTGTTCTGAAGGGAAAATTGAGGGCTTGTCATGTGGAGAAAATGCAGGAAAAGAGATTAAAGCACCATTCGGATTTAACTATAGATGGTATCGTGCGAGAGATAGTAAAACAGCTTGTACGACACAAAATTTGCAGACATTAGAGCCAAATGATACTGCATTGTATAAATGTAAGGTGATGTTTGCGCAAGATTCAGCTTGTTATTTTACGTTGGATGCAGAATTATTGCCACGATTCCCTAAAGCACAATTTTCGCCAAAGTGGGTGCCTCGTAATTGCAATGAAAATTATATGAAATTTCAAAATACGAGTCATGTGACAACAGCTCGTGGAGCAACGGGGGAAAAATGTGAAACTTATCGTTGGTATTTGAAAAATGGAACTGACGTTGAGTTGATACATGAAGGCGACAGCCTTGAATACCGTTTTCCTAATGGAGGTGGTGAATATGAAGTGATGTTGAGGGCGGGTATCTCGGCAGATGAATGTACGCATGATACTGTAATTAAGGTGATTGTACCTCGATTGGGAGCAGTAGTAGATACTATTTCAGATACAATCTGTGAAGGTAAATCGGTGAAAATAGAGGGTCGTAAGTATACTCAAGAGGGAATATTTAGAGTATTTAGAGGAAATTCGTTTGGTGGATGCGACTCTACAGTTTATCTTGATTTGAAGGTTATACCAAAAGAACGTGATACGATAGAGGCTTATATGTGTAGTGGAGAATCTTATGAAATCAATGGTCAGGTATATACCAAAACAGGTAAATATAGAACAAAATATACATCTGCGTGTGGATGTGATAGTATTGTTACAATAGTATTGTCGGTGGCAAATATGAATGTACCGAAGAGTATAGATTTGTGTAGTGGGGATAATTTGGTGATAGAATATGAGATGTCAGATGCTATTTTTACATCTTATGAGATATTGTTTAGCGATGCGGCAAAAGCGATAGGACTGAAAGATATTGGTGTGCGTGAATTGCCAGCAGATGGTCGTATCATGTTGTTGACTAGTGATTTGACGGATAATAGAAGTGAGATAAATCCTATTCGTCCAGATAAATATTCGATGAAAGTTGTTTTCTATTATACGACAGATAAGGGGGAAGAGACTACATGTACACATGAGGTGGAATTAAATGTACTTTATGCATCTTCAACAATGGTGCAAAAGTTTGATAATTTGCTTGCATTGATGGATAAGGAGCATAATGGGGGATATGGATTTGAATATTATCAATGGTATAGAAATGGAATTCCATTGGAAGGCGAGAATGGTACATATTTGTATTTAGATGGTTATGATTTGAATACGAATGACATATATACTGTGGGATTAACTCGAGAAGGAGAATCCGTAGAGATTATGACTTGTGGATTACGATTGAAATCGGGTGTACCTGTTGATAATGTTGATTATATTGATGTAGAATTGCTTTCGAATGTAATAGAATCGGGCGAAAATGCTATAGTTTTGTTGTTGGATGAGTATGTTGATTGCGTGGTGCGTTGTTGGACAACGACAGGTGTTTTGATAGGAGAAGATATGGTGGGAACGAATGGAGTTATATCGGTAACGCCAAGACAACAAGGTGTTTATGTATTAGAAATAGAACTTAATAAAAGACGATTGTGGCGAAAAATAATAGTTAAGTAGTATTAAACAAACAAAAAAAAAATCTATATATCTATTCTATGAAAATTATCCGACACTTATTTTTATTGATGTTTTTGTCTGTAGGTTTTGTTCTCTATGGGCAAGATGATGCTCCTTTTCAGGCTTTGCCTTATTTTTGTGGATTTGAAAATTCAGAAGATACTGCAGGTACGTATGGATGGAAATTTGAAAAACGTGCGAAGATTAAGCATACATTTACAGTAGGTAATGCAGTTCATCGTATGGGTGCGAATGCAATGTATGTATCTGCAGATGATGGCGCAACAGCTGGTTATTCCTATTCAACGTCGGGTAGTACGGTTGTGGCATATAAAGCATTTAAATTAGAAGCAGGTACTTATGATTTGGTATTTGACTATCGCTTGCAAGGGGAAGATCATGAAAATTCGGATGTGATGCGAGTAGCTTTTTATTCAGGAACAAAGCCTTCGGCTACAGCACTTGGTAGTTTCCCTCAATATGCATTAGATAATCCATTTAAGAGCAAGGATGGAACAGAAATATTTAAAACTACGTTGTGGACTCAAGTAGAGGGACAATTGGTAGCACAATCAGATGGGATTTACTATTTAGTGTTTTTGTTTAAAGAAGATGGGGATAAAAATATTTATAATCCAGGTGCTTGTATTGATAATATTCAATTGGATAAGGCTAAAAGTTCTGAAGATTGTGCAGAAAAGCCTAAAAATATTAAGATTGATAAAGATGCATCGGGAATTAAGTTGAGTTGGGAGGGACATGCCGATTCGTATGAAATAATCTATTATAGAATGTCGTCGATGACAGATACAACATATACGTTGGTAAGTGGAATTCAAAGTAAAGAGTATTCTATTCCGTATGCAGTAATTCCAGAGGGTGTTTATAATTTTAGAATACGTGCGTTATGCTCAAATGATACAAGTTTTTGGGTTGAAAAATCGAACTATATTGTTTATAATGACAGCAAACACTGTTTGAATTATATGGATTTTTCGGATAGTGGAACGACTTGCATGTATGGAGATTTTGCGGATCCAGCATCTCATGCACGAGTTGTAGATTATGGTTATGAGAGTCGTCATAGTATTCATACAGTACACTATATGAACGATGAATATGATAGATTGACTGGTTATAAGTTGAAAACTGTGCCAGAAGGGCAGATTGCTTCGGTGCGTCTTGGAAACTGGACAGAAGGAGGACATGGTGATTCGCCTATTGGAGGTTCTGTTTCGGGACAGATAGCTTATACGTATACAATCCCATATGACAAATCTGTGCTATTGTTGCATTATGCTGCGGTGTTGCAATATGCGGCACATCACCCTGCGAATATGCAAACACGTATTCAAGTGCAAATAAAAGATATGAAAGGTTTGACATTGGAATGTGCTTCAGCAGATTTTAATGCTCGAGATGTATCAGAAGGAAATACGCGTGGATGGCAAACATATCAACCTTTGGAGGGAGAAACATTAGAGCCAACATGTCCTATAAAATGGTTGGATTGGAGTGTTTTAGGAATGAATTTGAGTGATTATGCAGGTCAAACAGTTAAGATTGTGTTAACGTTGAATGCTTGTGAGGCTGACTATCATTTTGCATATGGATATTTTGCTTTGGATTGTACTGAAGGCGAAGTAGGAGGTTTGAGTTGTACGGAAAAAGCAGATACTTTGTTTGTGCCTGATGGGTTTAATTATTTGTGGTATGTGAAAGGAGATAAGAATAAAACGCCGGTTAGTACAGAACGTTATTTTGTTCCAGAAGAGAGTGATATAAATTCTTATGTTGTGGAATTGATATATCCAGAGGATAATGGATGTTATTTTACTTTGGAAGCGAATGTATGGCCTCGCGTGCCACAAGTGGATATGGTGTATGAGGTTAATCCGCAAAATTGTATTAATTATGTGGATATAATCAATAAGAGTAGAATGGTTGATTTGAAAATGGATGAGCAAGGGAATGTGGTGGATACAATTGAGGTGAGCAGTGGTGATGCTCAATTGAAAGATTATTATTGGGAGATAAAGAGTAATAAAGAGGGTACAGTATTTAGAAATGGACAAACTATATCGACAGAGGTTAATCCTCGTATTATTGCAGCAAGTGAAGGAGATACGTTCACTGTAGTGTTGAGAGGTTTGTATAATACATGTGAGGATATTAGAGAATTTGAAATTAAAGCGATTGCAGTTCAACCTTCGTTTGGTGTAACTGATATATATATATGTGATGGAAAAACAGTTGAATTTAATGGAAAAATATATACAGAACCAGGAACTTATAGAGATACGTTGCAATCAGTATATGGCTGTGATTCTATTTTGCAGTTAAATTTACGTACTTTATTGGCAGATACAGTGTATTTGGACACTATGATATGCTCTGCATCGACACCATATTTCTGGAAAGGAGAATGGTTGGATAGTACAGGTGTATATGAGAAAGGAATTTCAAGTGTGTTGGGTTGTGATTCTGTTTATTATATTTTGAATTTGACAGTATTTGAATCGTTGGAGTTGAAGATAGATGAATTGTCTGAAATATGTGAAGATTATGAATCTTTTGAAATAGATTATAGTGTATTGGAGGGTTATGTTTCGGGCTATAGTGTGCATTTTTCGGATAATGCAAAGAATGCAGGATTTGCGGATTTTGAAGAAGAATATGAAACAGGAGTTGGGCGTGGTTCAGTGGGTAAAATAGAGATAAATTTGCCAAGTGGAATTAAACCAAATAGATATGGAGCCGTTTTGAATTTTTATAATCAAGATTGTGGTGATGTGGAGCATACGATAGAGTTTGATGTGTTATATTCGAGTGATATTATTGTTCAGAGATGGAATGATGTTCTTGCTTTGAAGAATAAAGATTATAATGGTGGATATGAATTTGTTTCATATCAATGGTTTTTGAATGGAACTCCTTTGGAAGGATTTACAACATCTCAATATTATACTGGATCTAATTTAGATTTTAGTGGAGATTATCAAGTGCTATTGACTCGTAAAGATGATGGAGTGGCTATATTTACATGTTCGATTGTTCCAACGGAATTCTCGCAAGGAGAATTAGAAAATACAGGAGTTGTGGTATTTGCGAATGATGTGATTAATGTAGAAACGCCAAAAGCTGCAAGATGTTGTGTGTATAGCATGTCGGGATTGTTATATTCAGTGTCTGATTTGAAAGAGGGTGTGAATATAATAGATATGCCTAAAGAAGCAGGAGTTTATATAATGCAGTTTAATTATTTAGATGGTGATGTGGAAGTTAGAAAAATAGTTGTAGGAAAAATATAATAAAATAACCAATAAAATTTATCATTATGAAACATTTAACAAAAATTACATTGTTATTGTTAGCGGTGTTTTTGATTTTACCATTTTCGGAGGTAGATGCACAAAAACGTAAACGCAAAAAAGAAAAAGAGAGTGCGCCAAAAACAATCAGTTCTTATATTGATGTTTATGGCGGAGGTGGATACTCGGCTTTATTGCATGGTATAGATGGTACATCTGTGCCTGGAGGTGGTGCTGGTATGCTTGGAGTAGGCTATTTCATGAAACATAACTCTAATTTTAATTTCCGTGCAGGATTGGAATTTATGTATTTAAATTCTACTACTCGTCTGGATGATTTTGATTATTCAGGTTTATACGTATATAAAGATCAACAAGTTCAGCAAAATATGTCGTGCGTTTTGAGTTCAAGCAAATATCGTGAAGCTCAAAATCGTATGTCATTGAATATTCCTATTATGTTTGGTGCTGAAATTAATCAATTCTATTTCTTGGCAGGTGCAAAAGCTGGTTTAGGATTGTTGGGTAATTACTCAATGAAAAGTGATGTTACAAGATCTCTTGATGATCCTACTTTGATTGATAAATTAGAAAATATGCCTACTCATGGATTGTATACTCAAAAAGCAAAATATGGTAACAATTTGAAATTCGGTCTTGATGTAGCAATTTCGGCAGAAGCAGGTATATGTTTAGATGAATATTTTCCTGCATCAGCATTAGAATATGGTGCGGGTAGCGAAAAGCGTAAATTGTCTTATAGAGTAGGTGCGTTTTTTGATTATGGACTTATGAACATTAATAAAAATACACCTAATGGTTTATTGTTCAATTTCCCAGAAATGAAAGATAATGGTGATGGAACTTTTGAAGTACCGTTGTCAAATATCGATAATGGTCAATTCCAAAATAATAGTATTTTATCTGTAAAAAATAGTGAAGGTAAATTGGCTAATTTGAATTCATTGGTTGTGGGTGCTAAATTTACAGTATTGTTAGGTATTGACAAAGCTCCAAAACCAAAACCAAAACGAAAAGTACGTCGCCCAGTTCTTAGAGATTTGACTTATATTCCAGACCCAACATACTTCTATTTGTATGTTCATGATTTTGAAACACAAGAACCATTGGATGCGGTTGTTAAAGTGTATAACTTGGGAGAAAAAACAGATACTATATTTGCAGGTATGACAGATAAAGAAACTGGTTTTGTAGAAGAACAAATTGATAATGGTAAGTATGGATTATTTGTTTCACGTCCTGGTTACATCGACTTCAATGATACATTGTTCAATGTAGTAAGTGATACATTGTATGTAGACTTGCAACCAATTAAGAAAAATACAGTTGTGATTTTACGTAACTTGTTGTTCGATACAGATAAGACTGTTATCCGTAATGTATCAACGCAATCGCTTGAAGATATGTATCAATTGTTGGCAAAAAATCCAAATATGCGAATTAGAATTACAGGTCACACCGATAACGTAGGTTCTGAACGTTATAACAAAAAATTGTCAGAAGGACGTGCTAAATCTGTATTTGATGAAATGGTTAAACGAGGCATAGACCCATCTCGTATGGAATGGAATGGTCGAGGCTCGAAAGAACCAATCGAATCTAATAAAACTGAAGAAGGGCGTGCAGAAAACCGAAGGGTAGAATTTACAATTCTTAGTAACGAATAAGATATAATAAAGGTTTGAGGACATCGTAGAATGCCCTCAAACCTTTTTAAAGTTATAAATCTCATGTTACTTAAATCAAATATCTATTTTATATGAAAACGAAATCTTTTTATTCTCTTATTATTACATTGTTACTGATGTTTGGTGCATATCCTTTGTATGCGCAACAGTCATTGTTGTATGAGGATTTTAATTCTGTGCCAACTTCAGGCAATATGCGTATACCTCAGGGTTGGGATGTTTCGGAAGGGACAACTAATGCAAGTAATCAATGGCGTTCAGCTACTGGCGGTTATGAAGGGATTGGTATGTCTTTTAATTCGAATAAAGCATCTGTAGGAACAACAAGTGTGCTAAAAACGCCACTTTTGGAATTGAATTCAGATAAGATTCTTAGTTTCTATTTTAAAAATCAATATGGAGGAGAGTTTAATGTGTATGTTGATGTGTTGGCAGATGATAATAATAGTTTTGAGCGTCACATGTTGGATAGTGGATTGGTTGCTGCTGATTGGACTTTACGCACATATCAACTTAATCAATATACTGGTAAAAAGGTAAAAATAGCGTTTAAAAGTGTAAGTAATAAAGCAGATAAAGGAGCAACTTCTAGTAATCATTATCTTGATAATGTGTCTGTTGAAGATATTTCAATATGTGCTTATCCGATGCTGTTAGATTTGTATTCGGTGCAACAAAATAGTGCTTCGATAGTGTGGTTTATTGATGCAAATGCAGGTTCAATACCAACGCATTTTAGAATAATGGTTACGGATTTGAATGGAACTATTGTTGGTGAATACAATGATCTGAGATTTGAGAGCGATGGTTCGAATATTTATACAATTGAAGGTTTGAATAGTAATAGTACATATAAAGTGAAATTGCGTTCAGATTGTAGTGAAGATAGTAAGGGGATATCTAAATGGTCAGATGAATTTACTTTTAGAACATTATGTGAAGCAAAAGTATTGCCTTTTGTTGAAAAATTTGATGACCAAAGTAAAGTTTTATCACCGTGTTGGATTGTTAATCCTAATAATATCTCAGGTGTAGAAATTTCGGATTCTAACTTTAAGTATGGAGATTCAGGTTATTCTTTGATTTTAAAAGGAAGTTCGACTAAATCAAGTTATGTCGTATCGCAACAAATAGCACATAAAGCAAATGATTTGGAAATTTCATTTATGATATATGGTGATTATGGTTTGCGCTATAATGTTGGTTTGACAACTGATCCGCTATCGGCAGACGTATTTGAAATTATTTGGGATGATACAATAAATTTTCATTCAGGATGGCATGAGGTTCGTTTTTGTACGGATGCTTCTTATTATGCAACACAAGAAAATATTTCTGTATTTATTGGATTGCCTGCTGGAATTAGTGGAAGTAGTAAATTATATATTGACGATTTTTCAGTTAAAGTGCGTCCGACATGTCCACGATTGGAAAAAGTACGAATAGATAATATATTGGCACAAAGTGCAGATTTGGCTTGGACTGAATTTGGTAAAGTAGGAAATTATGAAGTTGAAATTGTAGGTGGAGGTGCAACGCAAATTCAAAAATTTACGACTAATCCATGTAAAATAGAGGGTTTAGAAGGAAACTCAGAATATAGCGTTAGAGTGCGTTCGGTTTGTTCTGCAACTGAAAGTGGAGAATGGAGTGAAGCTGTAACATTTGTTACTGCTTGTGGTGTTATGGAGTCAAATGTATTTCAACAAAGTTTTGAGGCAAGTTCAGGGGTAATTCCAGAATGTTGGTTAGTGAAACAATTTGTTGCAGGATATGGAGAAGGCGAAAATTATGGAAATCAGGGAATAGATATTTATACGCCTGTATATTCGATGTATCCTGATGGTATTACAGTAACAGAGGCAAAAGATGGAAATAAAGTATTGCGTTTTAGAAAAACTAAGGGAGGAACGCGTACAGCCCTTGTGGTTAGACCAATGCAAATAGATGTTGCAGGAGCGTATGATGTATCATTTTGGATGTATCGTCATGCAAGAGAAGTTGTTGTTAATGGTGAGAAACAATCTGAACAATTGCGAGTATTAGTTAATAATACTCCAGATACTATTGGGGCGATAGAATTAGGTGTTATAAACGCTTATTATTTACATTTGCCTCAAGTGGATGGTGTGGGATATTATCAATATGACTATAATATTCCGTTGTCGGGGACTGTCTATTTAATGATTGAAGCTCTTGCGGCAAGTTATGGTAATGATATGTATGTGGATGATATTCGTGTATATCCTGCGCCAACATGTCGTAAAATTAAAGATATTGAGATGTTGCCTCCAACTCAAACCGCATTTGGTATGAAATGGGTTAAAGGTGCAAATGAAACATCTTGGATTGTTAAATATAGATTGACAGATCCAAATACAGGAGCAATCATTGAACATGCTGAAAAACAAGTTAATGGTAGTACTCCAGAGTTTTGGCTGGAAGGTTTGGTTCATTCGACTGAATATCGTATTGCTGGTAAAGTAGCCGCTTATTGTGGTGAGGGAGATACATCTATTTGGGTTGATTTTGATTATAAATTTATGACAGAATGTTCTCCAATTGTAGTATATCCTTATGAGCAATATTTTGAGGGACAAACATTCCCTCCTGTGTGTTGGAGTATGACTGTACCTGTAGGTTCAATAGAACGACATGAGCGTTCTGATTATATATATGAAGGCGCAGGGGTTATGATGGAAGCACCAGGAAATGGTCAAGCTTTGGTTACACCTCAGTTTAGATTTGAATCGGGCAAAAAATATCGTATTTCATTTGTGATGATGCGTAATTCGGGTGATGGAGGTGTTAAGGTTATGCTTAATGATAGACCTGACACACTTGGTGCTGAGCAATTATTGTATATTCCTACAGATTATTTGCAAGAACCAAAAGTTACTAAAAAAGGCTATTATCAATATAGGGTAGATTTTGATGCTGTAGGGGATAAATATCTTATGTTTGTTCAGACATCAACTTCTTATGCTTCAGCAAATGATTATATTGATAATGTCATTGTTGCAGAAAAGCCTGCTTGTGAAGTTATTACTTCATTCGAAGTAAGAAATGTGTCTTCTTATTCGGCTCAGCTTTTTGTGTCAGAAGATGGAGTGGATGCATATGAGGTAAGTTTGTGTAAAGAAGGTGTATCAGTCGCAGACGGATTGAAGTTTACTTCAGATACGACTATAGTTGATTTAACAAACTTAGAGGTTTCAACTACATATAATGTTTATGTGCGTTCTGTTTGTTCTAATGGAGTTTACGGCGAGTGGACAACTATGAATTATGTTTTCACAACATTATGTGAGCCATTTGCTATTACTAAAAATACTCCATTTACAGAAGGATTTGAAGAGTTTGTTGATGCAACGCAATTAGAAGGTTGTTATTTGTCTGAAGGTGGATATTTTAGAGTGACAAAAGAAGATTTGTCAACAAATAAATATCAATCAATGAATCATGCTAATACAGGAATGTTGTATGCATGGATTAATGGTGCATCTGCTTCAATTTTCAGACCTGTATTGTTGAAAGCAGGTGTGTATTATGAGATTTCAGCTTATGCAATTCAAGCAGGTGCAAGTGGTTATATATCATTTGGCTATAGTAAGTCTGCTGAAAAAGATAGTATGACAACAGTGCTATTTCAAGAGTATATTTCTGAATCTTGGAATAAGCATTTAGCTTATTTTACTGTGGAAGAAGATGGAGTGTATTTCTTTGGTATTGATGTTTATGCGTCAACAAGTGCTGGTATAGATGACATAATTATACAGGAGATCAGTTGTGCGCCTGCAATGACAGGTATTGCTAATTTAACAAGTTCGTCGGCCTCTGTAAAAATTACGGATATGTCTGCGGGTAAATGGTTGTTGAGTGTTAATGATTTTGAGTTTGTACCTGAAAATTCACGTGGTAATGTATTTTATGATACAATTACATCTCAGTATACAGATTTGAGTCATTTGATGGCTGATAAAGAGTATTTTTATGCAGTGAAGTCATTATGTGGAGTAGATGACGAAAGTTCTTGGAGCTCTCTTCGAACATTCCGTACAAGATGTTCTTCTACGGCAGTTCCTTTTACCGAAAGTTTTGAGTATGGATTTGATTGTTGGACTTTTGTGGGAGAAAATCAGTATGTAAATTCAAATTCTGCACAAAAGGTATCGGGAAATCTAGGACTTGGTGTGAGTAAAGCAACAGTTATTACGCCTGAATTAGATGTTGAGTCATTAGCAGATTATATGATTACAGGTTGGGTTCGTTCGAATTTGGCAGATGTTGATTTGTCTATAGGTGTTATGTTAGATCCAGCAGATGTATCTACATTTGAACCTATAGGTTCATTCCATGTTCAAGAAGGCTGGAAGTGGTATCAATTTAAGATGTATTTTAATGATCTGTTGATGGATGATTATGTTGATTTCCGTTCTGCTCGTTATGTCGCAATTTATCTTCCACAAGAGGATGTTTCGTTCTTTATGGATGACATAGAAATTAAGCTTGCTCCGACATGTAAGCAGCCTGTAGAGTCTAAATTTGATGGAGTAACATCAAATTCTGTAACTATGAGTTGGACATCTAAAGGAAATGAAAATAGTTGGAATGTCGTTGGATATATTGGCGAACGAGTTATGGTTGATACGGTAGTAGCTACTAATCCAGCAACTATTACAAATTTGAAACATTCGACAACGTATGAATTTGAGGTGAAAGCTATTTGCTCTGAAACTGATTCGAGTGATTTTACTAATGTTGGTCGCATTACTACAGAATGTGGTTTGTGGGAGTTGCCATATGTTGAAGATTTTAAATCTTACTCATATGGTTCTCTTCCGTTGTGTTGGGAAGATGGAGAAGGGGCATCTGTTGATTCTAAAAATAATTGGCGTGTTGAATATTCTCGTCTTTATTTTGAATCAGTTGATTATTATAATGCAACTGGAAATCAAGCGGCTATTCTTTCTCCATTGTTTGATTTGACAAAAGAGGAAGGTGCAAGACTTAATATTAGTTTGCTGAATAAGTATGCCGATACAGTTACAATTAAATTGTCAATAGATGGAGGTCAAACATATCCAATACTTTTAGGAGAAGGTTATACTAATTTAATGGAATATACTCAATTGGAGTTTGATTTGACACCTTATGTAGGCAATGTTATTCGTGTTTCTATTATGGGTAAATCTTCAGGTGTAGAGGGGTCGTTTATTGCTTTTAATTATTTTGAGATTGAAAAAATAGAAAGTTGTATGCGTCCAGTAAGTTTGATAATGCAATCTATAGGAGGAACATCAGCTACTATACAAATTAATGATACAACTAATGCAACAGCATGGCAATATGTATGTTTGCGACAAGGGGAGTATGTCGAGGATGTTACAACATTTGTTGATATTACAACCAATCCGTTTACAATTAACAATCTTGCAGGTTTCACTAAATATACACTTTATGTTCGTACTAATTGTGGTGTAAAACAAAGTTCATGGCGTACAATTGAGTTTATGACTGAATGTGCAGAGGTAAATTCAGTGCCATATATTGAAAGTTTTGAGGATATTGAAGATATTAATGAAGGTTGTTATACTATTTTTACAACTAAAACAGGAACAACTCCGTGGCGTCCATCAACAGGTCTTAGTTGGTCAACATATTCAGATGGATTACAATCTATGCAATTATTCTCATCTGATACATATCCATTATTTGTTATTATGCCACAACTTGATGCTCCAACTACCTCATTGCAAGTAGAATTTGATTATTTGTCAAATAAGGGGTCGTATTATGCGCCAGATATAGTTGTTGGGGTGATGACAGATCCTTCAGATGCTTCTTCTTTTGTTGAAGTAGAAACATTTGTTCCGTTTGAACCAGAAAAAGATGCTGATGGAAAATATTTATTTTTAACTGCTAAAGTTCCATTTAATGTACTTGATGTTGAATATGCTAACGCACGAATTGCATTTAAAGTAGGTCCAACATTGTATGACAATGGTGATGCTTGTATAGATAACATTAAAATAACAAAAGCATCGGGTTGTCCTAATATTCGTTCAATTGATCTTGTTGAAGTAGGGGCAACATCAGCGCGTGTAGCAATTGATTATAAATCTGCAGCAGTACAATTGGCTTATGGATATGCAACACAAGATATTGATTCAATGTCACGTTTTGTGTCAACGCTTGATACAGTTGAATTGTTTGATTTGACAAAAGCCACTAACTATGTTGTATATGCACGCAGTGTATGTGGGGTAGATACTGGCGATTGGGTGCAACCATTGCTTTTTGGTACTAATTGTGATGATTATGTTATTACGAGCGAGCAATCATATGCAGAATCATTTAATTCGTATGGTTCACACCCATACGCATTTCCTTCTTGTTATACACGATTGAATAAAGTGTATGAATTAGGTGTTGAATATCCAAAGCTTACTAAAGTAAATGCAAGTGAAGGAGATAAGTATGTCTTAAATCTTTATAAGAATGCATCAGTTGCGTTGCCTGCATTTAGTGTGCCAGGAGAAAAACTTTCTATTTCGTATATTAGTTATAATCCTCAAGGAGGGACATATTATCAAATAGGTTTACAAGATGATTTGTCGGATGAGTCAACTTTCCAAATTGTGAAAGACGATATTTATGCTACATCAAATACTCGACATGAAGTTTTTGATTTTTCAAAATATAATGTAGCAGGGAAATATATTGTCTTTCGTGGTAAAGTAACGACAAAACAAGTTTATATCGATAATATTGTGGTAACAACAGCACCTGAGTGTTTTCCACCTTCAGATTTAGCGATTGAAGTGTTTGGTGATACATTTGCTGTGGCAACATGGAATCATGCTCCAGCAGCAGTGGGCTATGTTTATACGTTATCTTCTAGTAGTGGAATTATTCGTCAGCAAATAGCCTCAACTCTTGAAAAATTAACATTGACTGATTTGGATCCAAACACACAATATGTTTTGCGCATGCGCACTGTTTGTTCCGACTCTACAGAGTGGATCGAAACGAAATTCCGCACGCTTAATTCGGTGCCAGCAATGCCTTATGTTTGTGGATTTGAGAATGAAGAAGAAAATCAAGGGTGGATTTTTGCAAATGGAAGTGAAAATGTTAAGTTTATAATTGGCGGAAATTCTAATAATTCAGTATTGACAGGAGATAAAGCTTTGTATGTAGCAGATGCTTCGGGCGAATATGGTTATTATGATTATGGTTCTAGTAATATTTATGCTTATCGTACATTCCTTTTAGAGCCAGGTGATTATCAAGTGTCATTTGATTGGAAATGTAATGGAGAGGCAGAGCGAGATTTTGGACGCGTTTTCTTTGCTCCAACTAATATTTATATTACTCCAGGAGAGAAGATAGGTGCTAATGGATTAGATACTGAGAAATATATTCGTTTGCATGAGGCAGATAAACTTTCGGGTTCTACGTCGTGGAAAAAAGAAACAACAATGTTTACCATTACAAAACCTGTTAATTATCATTTGCTTGTGCAATGGAGTAATGATGTGTCAACCGCAGTATTGCCTCCATTGTCAATTGATAATATTCAAATTAAGCCGGTTGAATGTGGTGTTATTGAGTCGCTTACACTTGCTGAAGTTACTACATCATTGGCAGTCGTAGTGTTTGATAATCCTAATGAAGATGGAGAAGTTGAATATTATGTATCATCGTTGGCTGATGGAGGTGATATGTTGTCGTTTGGTGAAGTTTCGAGCGATACAATTCGTTTGACAGCATTGACAGCCAATACACAATATTATCTTTTTGCACGACCTAAGTGTGCAGGTGATGAAGTTTCACCATGGACTATTTTAGGCTTTGCGACAGAGTGTTTGCCAATTGAGGTGATATTAGGAAATCCGTTTATAGAAAACTTTGATACATATAACTCTACTGATATTCTTGATAATTGTTGGACAGAAGAGCATCTTAAAGGTAGCAATTCGTGGTTAACAAATGTTGTTGATATTAGTTTTTCAGCTGTTGCGTCTGCTCATTCAGGAGCAAATTATATGTCGCTTAGTGGACGTGGAGGAGCGAATGAAAATGCAGCAATACGTCAATTTTCACTTAAAGCACAGACATATTATAAAGTGTCAATTTATGCTCGTCAGAGTGATTTGACAGCAGCATATATGCATATTGTAACACGCAATGGTTCGGAATTAGAGACGCTTGTACGTAGCGAAGTGTTGAATATTGATTATCAAAAAATTTCAGCAGAATTCTTTGCTCCAACTGATGGTATTTATGAATTAGGCTTTATGGGTGAAATTTCAGGTTCGTCATGGAATATGATTGTTGATGATTTCTCAGTTGAAGCATTGTCGGTTGGTACTCCTGTTGGTCTTGTAGTTGATGCAGTTACTCAAAATAGTGTTGATTTGTCGTGGATGGGAAATAGTGCTGAATATCAGGTGCAAATTCTTAAGTCGGATGTTGTTGTAGCAGATGTGAAAGTTGGAGCTGCGCAAGCAACTATTGCAACATTGCAGCCATCAATGACATATACAGCACGAGTGCGAGCTGTGTATGGAACGGAAGTATCAGATTGGGCATCGATAGTATTTAGTACGGAATGCGGAGTGATCTATCCTCCATTTGTAGAAAATTTTGAGACATCAGTATTAACAACTATCCCGATGTGTTGGGACAATACAACTCACAGCCAATTGCTTGAGCCTATGTATAACTGGAATGTTATTCAGCCTGCAGAATATAGTTATATTGGCACTGAATATGGTCGTTGCGCACAAATTCAATGTGCATCTACAACAGGTTATTCTATGCTCATGACTCCACAAATTGAGCTTGATGGCGATTATGTATTCTCGTTTAATTATTTAAGTAGTTCGCCAACAGAAAAACTTAAGGTTGTTGTTATTAGTGATGATAAGGCAGATACATTGGGCATATATTCTAATACCGACAATATATGGGAGTATGTCCGTTTCGATTTGTCAGCATATCGAAATAAGATAGTTCGCATTGGTTTTTATGCAACATCGGCTAAGGCTTCGGCAGCATATATTGTAGTAGATAATATCCGTGTGATTTGCTATGTTGATGATGTGGTATTTGAAGATGCTATTTGTCAACCTTCGCAAGGAACAGTGATGTATACTAAAAATGGATTCTCTGTTAATTCATCATCGCTTAAAGTTGGTGAGAATGTTATAGAGCGTTTGTTTGAGGCACAATCAATAAATGAGTGTGATACACTAAAAACACTTCGTTTAACATTGAATCCATCGGGTGTATATCAATACAATGATACTATTTGCGAGGGAGAAGCTTATAATAAGGGAGCTTTTGCAGGCAAAAATCTTGTTCTTTCTGGTTATTATGATGCTTTGTTGCAGTCGTCATGTGGATGTGACTCTGTTGTGCGAGTAAATCTTACAGTATTGAATAATCATAATGTATTGTCAGCTTCTATTTGTGAAGGTGATGTTTATAAATTAGGAAATAAGATTCTTTCGGAATCAGGTATTTATGTTGATACTTTGGTTAATTCGCGAGGATGCGATTCAATAGTTACGCTTACATTAAGTATTGTGCCAAGATATTTCCAACAAAATAGATTGGTTTGTGAGGGAGAAAAAGTACAATGGCTTGATACAATTCTTACTACGACAGGGCGTTATGAACGAGTTTATAAGAA
Organism: Paludibacteraceae bacterium; assembly: GCA_017559505.1. Taxonomy (GTDB): domain Bacteria; phylum Bacteroidota; class Bacteroidia; order Bacteroidales; family Paludibacteraceae; genus Aphodosoma. The sequence continues at coordinate 23,056 of JAFYSF010000009.1, forward strand.
CAATTCGGGTTGTGATTCGATAGTGGTTATGAATCTTAATGTATTGCCATCGGTAGTTGAGGTGTTTGATACTATTTGTCTTGGTCAAGAGTATCTCTTCTTAGATACTATTTTAATGGAATCAGGGTTATATGTGCGTACATTCCAAAATGTATTGCGTTGTGATTCGACAGTACATCTTAACTTGTATGTTTCGACACCAGAACCTACGATTGAAAATGATTATGTTTGTGAAGGAGAGCTTTATAGTGGATATGGATATTCTCGTATAACTATTACGAAAGACACAATGCTTATTCAACGTTTTTCTTATCCAGATAGATGCGATTCGCTTGTACATATATATGTGGATTTTGTTGAGCGTATAGAAATTGACACGACAGTTGTAATTTCGGAAGGAGATATATATGAGTTTGGAGAGAATACGCTTTCTAAACCGGGTAATTATCGCGAGGTATTTACATCTTCAGTTGGTTGCGACTCTATTGTGAATTTAACTCTTGAGGTAGGCACTGGATTAGACGGAGTGTATGCGTTATCATTGGTTATTGCTCCTAATCCAATATCAGGCAGCGAAGTTACATATATCAATCGCGATTGGACTACAGAAGAGATGCAAGGATTGATGTTAGAGGTTATCGACGCAACTGGTAAAGTCATTCTCCGCAACGAACCAATGATATATCCTATTGCAGTAGAAGGATTGCCTACGAGAGGTGTTTATCTCGTTAGGGTAATTGATGGCACAGGTGGAGTTCATATCGGAAGAGTTGTAGTAATTCAATAAGAAATTAAAGTCCATCTTTTAATATTGCTATAAAAGATGGACTTTTAATTAAACCTTTTCAAAATCTGTCGGTCAAAAACTCAGAAGGTAGCAAAGAAACCGCGGATTTTGCTATTTTTAAGGTTAGAATATTAATTAAATTAAGTCAATTATTATGAAAAAGATTTTATTTGCCGTAGTGGCAGTTATTATGACGATGGGCGTGATGGCTCAATGCCCACAACAAAAAGCAAGTTGTTCTGCACAACACGCAGGACAATGTCAAGTCAAAAAAGAGTGCACAAAACACGAATGTGTATATTCTCCAGAGACTCGTGCAATGATGCAAGTAGATAGATTGTCTCGCGTGATTAAAGATTTAACTGGAGCAGAGCGCGAACAATTATTAGCATTCTATAAATCGCATTATATCAAATGTGAAAAAAGAAAAGAAACCGCAAATCCGATGACAAAAGAAGAATGCAGAAAAGAATGTGATGCAGAATTGCGTAAGGTTTTAGGCGATGACCGCTATATTCAATATCTTGAAGCGATGAGAGTAGAGAGAAGTGGTTGCGCAATGCGTCCTGCCCCTCATGGTCATCCTGGCGCAAGACCATTTGTTGAAGGCGAAAAACCTGCTGGTTGCCCAAAGTCATGCCCTAAAAAATAAGTTATTTTTAATAAAATCAATCCCCGATATTCAGTGTGAGTATCGGGGATTTTTTTGTATGTGATTGTATGAATGTTTTATACATTAAAACGGAAGTGCATTATATCGCCGTCTTGGGCTACATATTCTTTGCCTTCAACGCCCATTTTGCCAGCTTCTTTCACTGCTGCTTCCGATCCGTATGTAAGGAAGTCTTCATATTTGATTACTTCGGCACGGATAAAGCCTTTTTCAAAGTCTGTGTGGATTACGCCTGCGCATTGTGGTGCTTTCCAGCCGTCTTGGAATGTCCAAGCACGAACCTCTTGTACGCCAGCAGTGAAGTATGTTTTGAGTTTGAGAAGTGCGTATGCCGATTTGATGAGACGAGCAACACCTGATTCTTCAAGACCGATTTCAGCGAGGAACATTTGACGTTCTTCGTATGTTTCGAATTCGGCAATTTCGCTTTCGATTTTAGCTGCTATAACGAGTACTTCTGCGTTTTCTTTTTGTGCAATTTCGCGTACACGTTCCACATATTCATTGCCTGTTGCGGCGCTCCCTTCGTCTACGTTACATACATAAAGCACTGGTTTTGCTGTGAGAAGGAAGAGTTCACGAGCGATTTTTTCGTCGTCTTTGTTGTCGAATGTCACTGTGCGAGCCGAAAGACCTTGTTCAAGGGCAGCTTTGTATTTTACGAGCACTTCGTAGATTTGTTTTGCTTGTTTATCGCCGCCTGTTTGTGCTTGTTTTTGTACTTTTTGTATGCGAGCATCAACGGTTTCGAGGTCTTTGAGTTGAAGTTCTGCGTCAATGATTTCTTTGTCGCGGATAGGGTCAACCGAGCCATCAACGTGTACTACATTAGGGTCATCGAAGCAACGGAGTACGTGAAGAATAGCGTCAGTTTCGCGGATATTTGCGAGAAATTTATTGCCAAGACCTTCGCCTTTTGATGCACCTTTCACAAGGCCTGCGATGTCAACGATTTCTACTGTAGTAGGTACTATGCGTTGTGGATTAACGAGTTCAGCAAGTTTATTTAGGCGTTCGTCAGGTACGGTGATTACGCCTACGTTAGGTTCGATTGTACAGAATGGGAAGTTTGCCGATTGGGCTTTTGCGTTAGAAAGACAGTTGAAAAGGGTTGATTTTCCGATATTTGGCAACCCTACGATACCACATTGTAATGCCATTTATTAGTATTTTATTAGCGAGTCGCGAGTAGCATAATTTTCTGCTCTCGGTTTCGGCTTCGTTAGTATTTTTTTATAAAAAACAATTATTAAATAAGTTTGTGCAATTGTCAATTGCGTGATTATCAACGAGCAACGGTGTTACACATATTCTATATCATCCACCATATGTCCGCCTGCGTTGTCATCATCGTCGTCCCAATCCTCATCCCATTCAATATCCTCATCTTCAAAATCTTCCAAATCTTCATCCCAATCATCTTCTTGATCATTAGCCGTAGGACGTTGAATTTCAAGATTGCGGTGAGTGAATGTTTGCACTCGATTTTCTTCTTTGTTGATTTCAGTCCAAAGCAAATCTTTCAATTCCGTGATATTGAATCCTGCAACAGCCGATATAAATATATGAGGAATATCAATTGGAAGTTCAGCCTCCATAGCTTGCATCAATTCCTCGTCAAGCATGTCGCTTTTTGTAATTGCAAGAATACGTTGTTTATCAATCAACTCAGGATTATATTCCTCTAATTCGTGTAACAAAATATTATATTCTTTCATAATATCGTCGCTATCAGCAGGAATCATAAACAACAATATAGCATTGCGCTCAATGTGGCGGAGGAAACGTAGTCCAAGACCCTTACCTTGACTCGCACCCTCTATAATTCCAGGGATATCAGCCATACAGAACGACTTACCTCCACGATACGAAACTATACCAAGGTTAGGCACAAGCGTAGTAAACGGATAGTTTGCAATCTCAGGTTTTGCCGCTGACACCACGCTCAAAAGCGTCGATTTACCAGCATTAGGGAAGCCCACCAAACCAACATCGCCCAACACCTTAAGTTCAAGAATAACACTACGTTCTACACGTGGCTCACCCGGTTGTGCATAGCGTGGAGTTTGATTTGTCGCCGTGCGGAAATGCCAGTTACCAAGACCTCCACGTCCGCCTTTTAGCAAAATCACCTCTTGTTTATCTTCTGTGATATCACAAAGATATTCTCCCGTGTCTGCATCATAAGCCACTGTACCACAAGGCACATCAATATATTTGTCCTCGCCATCAGCTCCAAAACTGCGACTGCCACTGCCATGACCACCATCGCCCGCAAATATATGGCGTGCATATTTCAAGTGGAGCAAAGTCCAGTAGTCCTTATTGCCGCGTAGAATGATATGACCACCACGGCCTCCATCTCCACCATCAGGTCCTCCTTTTGGTATATATTTTTCACGATGGAAGTGAGTTGACCCACCACCACCTTTACCCGAACGGCAAAATATTTTTACGTAGTCGACAAAATTGGAGTTTGACATAATTTCTGTAGGGGACTTCTATAAATTATCTTGTAAATAAAATTTGAATTTTTAGCGAGCAGGTTATTAGTTTTTTATTTAGACTAATAGCGAGCTATTTGGCTGAATAAAAAACTAATAAGATGCCGTTAAAAAATAAATTTTATACAAGAGCTATAGAAAATTTTAATTATTTTATTAAAGTTCTTAAAGCGGGGAATTTATAGAAGTCCCCTGTAGTAATTAGTAACGAGCAACAAATTATAAGCTATCAATAATTTCTTTAACTTGCGCAAAGCAAGCCTCAACCGACGAGTTATTGCAAGCAGCTTTATAGCGACCACTATTTTTATAGTGTTCAATAACAGGCAAAGTTTGCGAATTATAAACGTCAAGACGTTTTTGGATAGTTTCAAGATTATCATCCGCACGACCCGAAGTCTTACCGCGATTGAGCAAGCGTTCGATCAACAATTCATGATCCACTTGCATGTGGAGCATACAACTCACCTCAGTTTCAAGCTCATGGAGCATATTGTCAAGTGCCACAGCCTGAGCCGCAGTACGTGGGAAACCATCAAAAATGAAACCCTTAGTATCCCCAGCATTAATATGTTTTTGCACTTGGTCATGAAGCATAGCAATAATCATCTCATCTGGCACAAGCTTACCATCATTGATTAGCACCTCAGCCTTTTTGCCATTTTCAGTACCATTTTTAATTTCCTCACGGAGCATATCTCCCGTAGAAATATGGGTAAGACCATAATTCTCAACAATAATAGCACTTTGCGTACCCTTACCCGAGCCCGGAGCTCCTGATATAACAATATTCAACATAATATATATAATTTTATTTTTTTTAATTTCTCATTCCTCATTCCTCATTCCTCATTAATCAAGGTATAAATATCTCTCAAATTTCTGCCATATCCATCATAATCAAGACCATATCCCACAATGAAATCATTAGGAATATTCATAGCAGCATAATCAATATTAAGCTCATATTTCAAAGCCTCAGGCTTAAAGAACAACGTAGCAATACGTATATCATCAGCACCAAGCGATTTCAATCGCTCAACCATACCATACATCGTGCGGCCCGAGTCAACAATATCTTCAATAATCACAATCGTGCGACCCTTCACCTCCTCATTCAATCCTATCAACTCTGTCACCTTGCCCGTACTCTCTGTTCCGCTATACGACGCAACTTTAACAAACGAGAGTTGAGCCGGAATTTCCACTCGTTTCAGCAAATCTGACGCAAACATAAATGCGCCATTAAGCACGATAAGAAACAAAGGATTTTTACCTTCTAAGTCAGCATTCATCTTTTCAGCCACATTGTCAACTGCTTTCAACAATTCAGCCTCTGATATCGAAATACCGAATTTTTTATCTTTAAATGTTACCGTTTTCATAGTATAAACTACAATATTATCTAATAAACAATATCTTTTGCAAAGATACTACTTTTTTTTGAGATGTAAGGTATCTTTTTCGTAAATCTTTTTATATACCTAATTTCTTCTTATCTTCAATATACTATAAATATACCATAAATATAGGATAAATATACTATAAATATATGATAAATATACTATAGTAATACCCGCGCAATAATTTCAAGGGGACTTCTATAAATTGCCTTGTAAATAAAATTTGAATTTTTAGTGAGTAGCTTATTAGTTTTTTATTTAGACTAATAGCGAGCTATTTGGCTGAATAAAAAGCTAATAAGTTGCCACTAAAAAATAAATTTTATACAAGAGTTTTTGAACTTTAAAATAAAATTAATAAAACGGGGAACTATAAGTCTTGAACCGAAGGTGAAAAATTTATAGAAGTCCCCTTAATCTAATTTCGTTTAAGGTATTACCATGTAGATAACGTCAGTTTGATACAAAACGCCGGAGGTAATCCGTGTCCTCCGTAGAGCGATTTTGACGCAGTCAAAGAGCGAATTGTTAAATCCGAACTAATGGTCTTTGAATCGAAGATGAAAAAAATGAGTAAAAATCTTTTAGATCTGTGTAATCTGTGGGAAATAAACAAAATTTTCCGTGCATTCCGTGAGAGATAAAAATCATATCTATCTGTCTGTCTTTAAGGTTGTTTCTCGAAAAATAAAAATAAATTCTTGAAAATTTTGTCAGAATGCAATTCTTTTTGTTACTTTGCAAAAAATTTTGAAACCTATATTATATAATGTGAATTTTGAATATCGAGCATTATTATTTAAGAAAAAAGAAGTATTTCAAAAAATATTATCTATTTGAAAAATAATAATTTATATCCTTTAGCATTCATACTTCAACATTCACATTTCAACACATATTTTGTTTATGCAAAAAAATTTGGTAATTGTTGAGTCTCCTGCAAAAGCAAAGACTATTGAGAAATTTTTAGGAAAAGACTATTGCGTAATGTCAAGTTTCGGGCACATTCGCGATCTAAAAGAAAAAGATTTTGGTATCGACATAGCAAAAAACTACGAACCCGACTATGTAATACCTGCCGATAAAAAGAAACTCGTTGCCGACCTACGCAAATCTGCCGAAGAAGCCGACATCGTTTGGTTAGCATCCGATGAAGACCGCGAGGGAGAAGCCATTGCTTGGCATCTTTATGAGGTTCTTGGGCTAAAAGACAAACAAACTCATCGTATTGTTTTTCACGAAATCACTCAAAACGCCATCCTTAATGCTATTGAAAATCCTCGCGATATTGACCTAAATGTCGTTGATGCACAACAAGCACGTCGTGTTCTCGACCGCATCGTAGGTTTCGAACTCTCTCCAGTTCTTTGGCGTAAAATCAAACCATCACTCTCTGCAGGTCGCGTTCAGTCTGTCACAGTTCGCTTAGTCGTTGAACGTGAACGCGAAATTCAACAATTCAATGCCGAAGCATCATTCCGCGTAGTTGCAACATTCAAGGTTAAAACCGAAAGCGGACAAGATGCCGAATTCAAAGCCGAGTTGCGCAATCGTTTCGCAACTGAAGCCGAAGCGAAGAAGTTCTTAGAAACAGCTGCATCAGCAAATTACACTGTCGAAAGCATCGAAACTCGCCCAACTCATCGCACTCCTGCAGCTCCATTCACCACATCAACACTCCAACAAGAAGCATCTCGCAAATACGGCTTCCCTGTAGCCACCACCATGCGAGTTGCTCAGTCTCTATACGAAAGCGGAAAGATTACATACATGCGTACCGACTCTGTCAACCTTTCCGATTTAGCTTTGAACACAGCAAAAGCCGAAATCTTAGAAATGGTGGGCGATAAATATTACAAACGTCGCAAGTACAACACCAAATCTAAAGGCGCACAAGAAGCTCACGAAGCCATACGTCCAACATATATCAATGTTCGCGAAATCGAAGGCACAGTGCAAGAACGCAAACTCTACGATCTCATTTGGAAACGTACTATTGCCAGCCAAATGGCTGATGCTGAGTTCGAAAAAACAACAGCAGTCATCAATATCGACAACTCTGACGAGAAATTCGTAGCGGTTGGCGAGGTGCTAAAATTCGATGGTTTCTTGAATGTTTATATGGAATCTACCGACGACGAAACATCGCAAGAGTCAGAAGGCATGCTCCCAAAATTAGCCGAAGGCAACACTCTCAACCTTGCAATGATGCAAGCTCAAGAACGCTTCACTCAACGACCAGCTCGCTACACTGAGGCTTCTCTCGTGCGCAAACTCGAAGAGTTAGGTATCGGACGCCCATCAACCTATGCGCCAACTATTTCTACTATCTTGGCTCGCGATTATGTTGAGAAAAAAGAAATTCAAAACGAGGCTCGTCCATACCGAGTTTTAACACTTAAGGCTGGAAAAATCAAGGAAGAAGATAAAGTCGAAAAAGCATCTATCGAGAAAGGAAAACTTTCACCAACTGATATAGGTATTGTTGTTAATGACTATCTTTTGGCAAACTTCCCTAACATCATGGATTATAACTTTACCGCACGCGTAGAGTTAGATTTCGATAAAATTGCAGAGGGACAACTCGAGTGGACTAAAAATATAGATAGTTTCTATACCCAATTCCATCCAAATGTCGAAGAGGCAATGCACTCTACAGGCAAGAAAGCAGGCGAACGCGAGCTAGGTCTTGACCCAGTTTCTGGTCGTCCTGTGTTTGTTAAGATTGGACGCTTTGGGCCTGTTGCTCAAATAGGTACAGCTTCTGATGAAGAAAAACCAAAATTTGCATCTCTTCGCACAGGGCAATCTATGGAGTCCTTAACTCTCGAAGAAGCTCTCGAACTTTTCAAACTTCCTATCGATTTCGGTGAATACGAAGGTGAAGCTTTGAGTGTCGGAGTAGGTAAGTTTGGACCATACATTCGTCACGGAAAGTCTTATGTTTCAGTGCCAAAAGACGAAGATCCATTGACTATTACTCGTGAGCGCGCAATCGAGCTTATTGCCGAGAAACGTCAAGCCGACAAAAATCGTGAAATCAAAAAATTCGAAGCAGAAGACATCCTTGTCTTGAACGGACGTTTCGGTGCATATATCACCCATGCTGGCGAAAACTATAAGTTACCAAAAGGCACAGTAGCCGAAGACCTAACCCTCGAGCAATGCCAAGCAATTATAGCCGACGAAGCCAACAAATCCAAAGGTGGCACCAAAAAGAAAGCCACCCGCACCAAGAAAAAATAAAAAAGGGAACTTTTTTCAAATCCCCTTTTCAGATTATATAGTGTCTATAACTTTCGATATAGCGGACGATTCAAATCCGCGTGATTGGGCAAACTTAAATAGTTTGCCCTTTTTTTCATACTCTGATGAATATTTTAGTGAACGCAATTTCTCTTTTAGCATCTGCTGCAATTTTTCAAGATACTCCTCTTCATCAATCAGTCCGAGAGCCATTTCAATCTCCTCATTGCCAATATCTTTACTCCTAAGCATCATTCCAATTTTGTATTTTCCCCAATGATTGAAGCGGAATTTATCTTTCGTGTAACTATTTGCATAACGCTGATTATCAATGTAGCGTTCTTCTATTAAATAGGTAATAATTTCATCTGCTTCTTCACTTGTGCCACCCCAAGTCAAGAGTTTTTCCCTAACTTCGCTCTCGCAATGCTCACATTTCGAAGCGTATGTCGCTGCTTTATTTAGTAATTTGTCGTTCATAATGTCGCTTTTATCATTCTCGCATTTCCATTGATATCTTCTCTCAATTCCACATTTTTATATCCCATTGCTATAAGCAAATCGCAAGTTTCTTGACTAAGATATTGATTTATTTCAAAATATAAAGCCCCATCTTTTTCAAGATGCGATAATCCAAATTCTCCAATTGCGCGATAAAAAATCAGTGGGTCTTCATTCGATACAAATAAAGCTATATGAGGGTCATACTCAAGTACATTTGCCTCCATTTTTGCCTTTTCACATTCACGTACGTATGGTGGATTACTCACTATTACTGCATATTTTTCTCTTGCCACACAATGTTCATTATCCATATTTAATATATCCCCTTCGGTAAAATCCACATTTCCCACCTCCAACATCTCTGCATTTTCGTGTGCCAAGCTCAATGCATCTATTGATATATCCAATGCTGTCACTTTTGCCAATGGCAATTCTTTAGCCAGCGACAAGGCTATACATCCCGTTCCCGTCCCTATATCTAATATTGTGCATTGTGCATTGTGCATTGATATAATCCAATCCACCAACTCCTCAGTCTCTGGTCGAGGCACGAGAGCCCTCCTATCGCATTTAAATTTTCGCCCATAAAATTCGCTATACCCCAATATATGTTGTATTGGCTCATTATTTTGCAATCTCACAATAGCCTCATCAAACCATGTCTGCTGTTCTTCTGTAAGTTGCAAATTAGGCTCTGCTAACAATTGAACGGTTGACAAGCCAGTTATATGGCTCATCAACAACCTTTTTATATATGGAGTAATCTCTTGTCCCATGTCTATAAAAAATGCATAACCCATAAATTATGAATTATGCATTATAAATTATGCGTTAAAGTGATTATTCGTTAATAAGCATAGGCATCAACAATGTGAGCATATCTTCATTTTCTTCATTTTCAAGAGGAAGGATAATGCCAGCACGTGATGGATCTGCGAGTTGAAGACGTACTTCATTGCTTGATATACCATTAAGAATATCAATCAAAAGAGGAGCTTTGAAACCAATATTGATAGGTTCGCCTTCAAATTGACAAGGAATGGTTTCTTGTGCAGAAATACTGAAATCAATATCTTGAGCTGATAGAGTCATTTTACCTGTTGAAATGCTCAATTTAACGAGATAAGTACCTTGATTAGCAAATGCGATGATACGTTTAATTGAGCTAATAAATTGGTGGCGGTCAAGGATGATTTCGTATGGGTTATTTTGTGGAATAACGCCATTATAATTAGGAAAACGACCTTCGATTTGGCGACAAATCATGTGATATGTAGGCATTTCGAAGATAATATTTTTGTCATCAAAGCTTACACGCACTTCGCCTTTTTCGCTTGCTACAAGGTTTTTAACCATATTTGCAGCTTTACGAGGCAGAATAAACGAAGCTTCCGACTCTGTTTGAACAGTATTATTGTTTAGGCGCACAAGTTTGTGAGCGTCAGTTGCCACAAAAGTAACACCGTTATTGCTAAAGTGGAAGAAAATACCTGTCATTGTAGGACGAAGGTCTTCTGTTGCTGCTGCAAATGCTGTTTTGCTTACGCCTGCGCCGAGCACACCTGCATCAATTGTGCATTTAAAGTTTTCTTCTTTCAATGCTGGTGCTTTAGGGTATTCATTTCCATTTTGACCGATAAAGTTATAATTACCTGTTTCTGTGCGGAATACAACAGCCAAGTTTTCTGGGTTAATATCGAAGCAAAGTGGTTGTTCTGGGAATTCTTTGAGCGAATCCATCAAAAGTTTTGCAGGCAATGCAATTGTTATATCGCCCTCTTGATTATCAATTTCAAGAGAAGTTGTAAGTGTAGTTTCGAGGTCGGAAGCTGTGATAGTAAGCTTATTGCCATTTACTTGGAGAAGGAAGTTGTCCAAAATGGCCATAGTGTTTTTTGAGCTTATCACTTTGCCCACCATTTGTAGGCGACTAAGAAGCAATGAACTTGATACCGTAAATTTCATATATTCTATAGTTTAAAATGTTAATAATCAAATCTGTACTCTGTTATCTGTAATCTGTACTCTAAATTACGCGTCAATATTAGCATAAACCGCATTTTGTTCAATAAATTCGCGGCGAGGACCAACCTCATCACCCATCAACATCGAGAATATTTGGTCTGCTTCTGCGGCATTTTCTATTGTGATTTGGCGCAATGTCCGGTTTTCTGGGTTCATTGTTGTTTCCCACAATTGTTCTGCATTCATCTCACCAAGACCTTTGTAGCGTTGCTGAGTGATAGCACCCTCATTGCCACCGCCATACTCTTCAATGAAGCGCAAACGTTGGTCTTCTGTCCAGCAGTATTGTTGCACTTTACCCTTTTTGCAGAGGTAGAGTGGTGGAGTTGCAATATAGATATAACCATTCTCAATCATCTCCTTCATATAGCGGAAGAAGAATGTCAAAATCAATGTAGCAATGTGCGCACCATCCACGTCGGCATCGGTCATGATAATCACTTTGTGGTAGCGAAGTTTACTCATATTCAATGCTTTCGAGTCTTCCTCTGTACCGATTGTAACGCCCAATGCAGTGTAGATATTACGTATTTCTTCGCTTTCAAAAGCACGATGTTGCATTGCTTTTTCCACGTTCAAAATCTTACCACGCAAAGGAAGAATAGCTTGATAGTTACGATCGCGACCCGATTTAGCCGAACCACCAGCCGAATCCCCTTCGACAAGGAACAATTCGCATTGTGCAGCATCACGGCTTGAGCAGTCTGCCAATTTACCAGGCAAACCTCCGCCCGACAATGGCGATTTTCTTTGCACCATCTCTCTCGCCTTACGAGCCGCATTACGCGCCGTAGCCGCAAGTATCACTTTGTTTACTATCGACTTAGCTTCTGTTGGGTGTTCTTCGAGATAATTACTCAACGCCTCACCTACAGCTTGGTCCACCATACCCATCACCTCGCTATTTCCAAGCTTAGTTTTAGTCTGACCCTCAAATTGTGGTTCTGCCACTTTTACCGAAATCACAGCAGTCAAACCTTCGCGGAAGTCATCACCCGAAATCTCAACCTTCACTTTATCAAGCATTTTGCTATCTTCCGCATATTTTTTCAACGTACGAGTCAACGCACGGCGGAAACCCGACACGTGAGTACCACCCTCTATCGTGTTAATATTATTCACGTATGAGTGCAAGTTTTCCGAATACGAAGTGTTATACATCATCGCAATCTCCACTGGCGTGCCATATTTCTCTGTGTTAATGTGGATTACGTGTGGAATCAAAGCCTCACGGCTCGAGTCAATATGTTTCACAAACTCACGCAAACCATCTTCCGAGTGGAAATGTTCCGATTTAGGCTCATCTCCTTCGTTTTCAACGCGATAGTCTGTGATAGTCAAATGAATACCAGCATTCAAGAATGCCAACTCGCGCAAACGAGCTGCCAAAATATGATATTGATACACAGTTTCCGAGAAAATCTCAGGGTCTGGGTGGAACGTAACGGTCGTACCCGTAGTCGTAGCCTCACCTGCCTCTTTCACACTGTATTGAGGCACACCACGTTTATAATCTTGAACATACAATTTACCACCACGGCGCACTTCTACATGAAGGTCTGTCGACAATGCATTCACACAACTCACACCCACACCGTGCAAACCACCTGACACTTTATACGATCCCTTATCAAATTTACCACCAGCGTGCAATACAGTCATAACCACCTCAAGAGCCGAACGACCCTCTTTTTCGTGCATATCCACTGGAATACCACGACCATTATCTGCCACTGTTATCGAATTGTCAGTATTGATGCTTACTTGAATATCAGTACAATAACCAGCCAAAGCCTCGTCAATCGAGTTGTCAACTACCTCATAAACCAAGTGGTGCAACCCCTTTGAACTCGTATCGCCAATATACATCGACGGACGTTTACGCACGGCTTCAAGACCCTCTAACACTTGAATACTACTCGCGCCGTACTCTTTTGCGGCACTGTTTTTTGCTTCTTCTGTCATATAATCTATTGTAAATTAGTTTTTTAAACTGAAAAACATGAAATGTCTATTTTAACTTACAAATGTAGCAATTTTTTTTGAATTATGCAAGTATTTTCGCCTAAAAAAATCAAAAAATCTATTACTTAATTTCTCCTTATCTTTAACATAGTATAAATATACTATAAATATATGATAAATATACTATAAACATACTATAAATATACTATAACCTTATCTGCTCTTTTAGTTTCATTTCTCATTCCGCATTTCTCATTGATTTACCTATTGCACAACTAAAATATTTTTTGTACTTTTGTGCTGTTTTTATATTGGGTGTATTATGTTTTGGCAACTCTTCACTTCGTTTATGAAAATTGGAGCTTTCACCATTGGTGGAGGCTATGCGATGTTGCCTATTATCGAAGCCGAAGTTGTCACTAAGCGTCAGTGGATTACGTCAGAGGATTTTCTCGATATGGTCGTTCTTGCACAAACTGCTCCAGGCATTCTTGCCATGAATATTTCCATCCTTGTTGGCGAAAAAATAGCGGGCAAGCGTGGTGCTGTTGTCAGTGCTTTAGGTGCGGGACTTCCATCTTTCATTGCGATTCTCGTCTTTGCGATGTTTCTCAATCAGTTTCAGGACAATGAATATGTGGCTCGTGCTTTTCGTGCTATTCGTCCTGCTGTCATTGCTCTCATTGCAGTCCCTGTATTCAAACTTGCCAAAACTGCTAAAATTACCCTAAAAACCGTCTGGATACCAATCCTTACAGCCCTACTAATTTGGCTCCTTGGCGTATCCCCAATCTGGATTATTCTCGTTGCTATTGTTAGTGGATTGCTAATTCGAATATTAAAAGACAAGAAACAAAGACCACATTCCTAATTCCTAACTCCTCATTGCAATGATTTATTTACAATTATTCATAACATTCTTCAAGATAGGACTTTTCGGTTTCGGAGGCGGAGCCGCAATGCTCTCTCTCATACAATTTGAAGTGGTAGAGCATTACGGGTGGATTACTGCTTCCGAGTTTACCAATATGGTGGCTATCAGTCAAATCACTCCGGGGCCTATTGGCATCAACTGCGCCACCTATGCAGGCTATCTTGCCACAGGCAATGCCTTTGGCTCTGCTATTGCTACATTTGCACTTGTTTTGCCTTCGTTCATCATAATGATGCTTTTGATTGCCTTCATGGCAAAGAAAAAGGACAATAAATATATCGATAGCGTTATGCGCATTTTGCGTCCCGTAGTTATCGGACTCATTGCCGCAGCTGCACTTCTTCTCATCACCGAAGAAACCTTTGGCGCAGGCTATCGCGATTGGACAGCATGGCTCATCTTCATTGCAGCCTTCATCGTCACCAAATGGCTCAAACTAAGTCCAATCCTAATGATCCTCTCTGCCGCTGTAGTAGGGCTGATTATTTATTAGATTGATCTAGTATTAAATTAATCTAGGATATCTAGTTTATCTAGATTTTCTAGAATATCTATAAAAAAATGCAAAATTGGAAAGAGCGTACAATACTCATGTTTGGCGATGAATCCGTTCAAAAACTCGCCAAATCCAACGTCCTTGTAGTCGGAGTTGGAGGCGTTGGCGCATACGCCGCCGAGATGCTTGTGCGCTCTGGTGTTGGCCACCTCACTCTTGTCGATGGCGATGTAGTTAGTGACACCAATCGCAATCGCCAACTCATAGCTCTAAAATCTACTGTTGGACGTTCAAAGGTCGAGGTACTTGCCGAGCGTTTACTTGATATAAATCCTGACGTAAAACTCCGATTAATTCACGAATATTTGCGTGATGAACGCACTATCGAAGTCCTCGAAAGTGAGCCCTACGATTATGTAATTGATGCTATCGACACACTTGCTCCGAAGGTCTATCTTCTTCATCAAGCGGTTGAACGTAATATCTCTATTGCAAGCAGTATGGGTTCTGGTGGTAAGCTCGACCCAACTCAAGTGAAAATTGATGATATCTCTAAATCTGATTATTGCAAACTTGCCCGCATGGTCCGTAAGCGTCTGCACAAATTAGGCGTACGAAAGGGCATAACAGTAGTATATTCTGCCGAAGTAGTTGCTCGTGAACGAGTTGAAATCACTGAAGGCGAACAAAACAAAAAATCCAACGTAGGCACAGTCAGCTATATGCCAGCCATTTTCGGCTGTTGCCTCGCCTCACACGTCATCCGTCAACTAACAACAAAAAATAACACGTCTAATTAATCTTATTGGACTAATTTGCCTAATTTGACTAATTACAATTATGATAAAAATCACCAACATACACAAATCTTATGATTCTCTCGAAGTGCTAAAAGGCGTCGACCTACATATTGCACCTCGCGAGATAGTGAGTATTATGGGGCCAAGTGGAGCGGGCAAAACTACACTATTGCAGATTGTAGGAACTCTCGATCGACCTAACTCTGGTGAGGTAATACTCAATGGCACTGATGTACTTAAACTTAAAGAACGTGAATTGTCGGCTTTTCGAAATAAGCATATTGGTTTTGTATTTCAGTTTCATCAACTTTTGCCCGAATTCACCGCTGAAGAGAATGTTATGATGCCTGCTTTGATTGCTGGAGTATCTATGTCTGAGGCACGCAAAGAGGCGCGTCGTCTATTGGAGTATCTTGGGCTTGCCGAGCGTTACAATCATAAGCCGTCTGAACTATCTGGTGGCGAAAAACAACGTGTGGCGGTTGCTCGTGCGCTTATCAATAAACCTGAAATCATTCTTGCCGATGAACCGTCTGGCAGTCTTGATTCTCAAAATCGCACTGAGCTTCACCGACTCTTTTTCGACCTTCGCGACACTTTCGGACAAACCATCCTCATCGTCACTCACGACGAAGAGCTTGCCTCTATCTCCGACCGCGTCATCCGCATGACCGATGGTTTAGTTTGTGAATAAATTATTGTTTAATTATAATTTAACAACGTGGTTGTTAATTATGAATTATGAATTATGCATTATGAATTATTTTGATGACATTCGTCCTTGGAACAACGATGAAATCGGCGAAAAATTGCTCTCTTTGATGCAAGATGCCTCTTTCATGCACCTTATGAAAACTTATTTCCCTATGGTCGATTTAGCGCAAATCGCTCAGTCGGGAAAGGGTTTTTCAAATCTTGTTGAATTCCAAGCTGTAGTGATACGTCCTGTTTTGGAGGCTATCATTTCTAAGGCTGCAACTTCATTGACGGTTTCCGGAGAGGAACATGTAGCCAAGGTTCCTTCGCTCTTTTTGAGTAATCATCGCGATATAGTTATGGACCCAGCTCTTTTGTCGCTTGCTTTGATGCGCACTACGGGTTCTACTTGCGAAATTGCTATTGGCGACAATCTTCTCGCTGCCGATTGGATTAGCACTTTAGTTCGATTAAATCGCTGTTTTATCGTCAAACGTGGGCTTACTCCTCGTGATATGGCTAAGTCGTTTATGCAACTTAGTGGTTATATTCGTTATGCTATCACTGAGAAGAATGTATCTGCTTGGATTGCTCAACGCGAGGGTCGTGCTAAAGATTCTAACGATCGCACTCAAGAGAGTCTTATTAAGATGTTGGCTTTATCAGGAAAAGCCGATTTCATCGATAATTTGAAGGCTCTTAATGTATGCCCTTTGGCTATTTCTTACGAGTTCGACCCTTGTGATTATCTCAAGGCTGCTGAGTTCCAACTTAAGCGTGATAATGCCGATTACAAAAAATCTAAAGCTGATGATGTGTTAAATATGCAAGTTGGTATCATGGGTTGGAAGGGTCGTGTGCATTATGCTTTCACTGAATCAATCAATCCAAAACTCGATGAAATCGCGCAAAGTGGAATGAATAAAAAGGATCAAGCCGCTGCTGTATGTGCTTTGTGCGACCGTCAAATTCATTCAGCATACCAACTCTATCCTATCAATCGTTGGGCTTATGAGCAACTTACAGGTGATGCTCAATTTGCTAATGTCGATACTGCTGAAGAACGTGCTATGGCTGAAAAATATCTTCGCGCTCAACTTGCCAAAATCGACATTCCAAATCGCGATGAAGATTTCCTCTGGCACAAACTTCTCGAGATGTATGCCAACCCATTCATTAATGCACAAAATGCAAAAAAACAATTAATCACTAATAACTAATCACTAAACACTAAACATTATGTTTAAAGGACAACCAAAAGGACTTTATGCTTTGGCGTTGGCTAACACAGGCGAACGCTTTGGTTACTACACCATGCTTGCTATCTTTACTCTCTTTTTGCAAGCAAAATTTGGCTTCTCTGCAGTTGCCACTTCTAACATTTTTGCCGGCTTCTTGGCATTAGTTTATTTCTTACCTTTGCTCGGAGGTATCTTGGCTGATAAATTCGGTTATGGCAAAATGGTAGTTACTGGTATCATCGTTATGTTCGCAGGTTATGTTGCTCTTGCTATTCCTGCTTCTAATGGTGTTGATGGTAAAATCGCAATGTTTGGCGCTCTATTTTTGATTGCCCTCGGTACTGGTCTTTTCAAAGGTAACCTCCAAGTTATGGTAGGTAACCTCTATGATGCCCCTGAGTATCAATCAAAACGTGATGCAGCTTTCTCGCTTTTCTACATGGCTATCAACATTGGTTCTATGTTTGCACCTACTGCTGCTACTAAAATTACTGAGTATTTTATGGCTAAAGCTCAACTTTCTTATGATGGTGCAATTCCTGAACTTTGCCACAAATATCTTGCTGGCGATATGACTGTTGCTGATCGTCTCACTGAACTTGCATCTCAACAAGGTGCTTTCACTGGCGACCTTACTGCTTTTGCCAATACTTATATTACTGAGCTTTATGGTGCTTACCACTGGGGTTTTGCTGTAGCTTGTGTTTCTCTTGTTCTTTCAATGGGTATTTACCTTGGCTTCCGCCCTTGGTTCAAACATGCCGATGTTAATGCTAAACAAGCTGCTGCTTCTGGCAATCAAGCTGCTGTTCAAGAACTCACTCCTGCTCAAACTAAAGCTCGTATCACTGCTCTTATGCTTGTGTTCGCTGTGGTTATCTTCTTCTGGATGGCGTTCCACCAAAACGGTTTGACTCTTACATTCTTTGCTCGCGACTATACTGAATCTTTCGCTGAAGGCTTCTCTCGTATTGGTTTCAATATCTGGAATCTTGTGCTTATCGTAGTTGCTGTTTATGGTTTGTTTGCTATTTTCCAATCAGAAAAAGCTAAAGGCAAAGCTATTGCTGCTGTAATTACTGTTGCTGCAGTTGCTGGTGTTGTTTATCAATATTTGGCTCTTGGCGATGCTAATGTTGCTGTTCTTCCACAAACTTTCCAACAATTCAACCCATTCTTCGTTGTTGCTCTCACTCCAGTTTCTATGGCTGTGTTTGGTGCTTTGGCTAAAGCAGGCAAAGAACCTTCTGCTCCACGTAAAATCGGTATCGGTATGTTCATTGCTGCTCTTGGTTTTGTTATCATGGCTGTAGGTTCTCTCGGTTTGCCTACTCCTGATGCTTTAGCTGCTGGTGCAACTGTTGCTAAAACTTCACCAAATCTTCTTATTTCTACATATTTGGTATTGACTTTTGCTGAGTTGTTCCTCTCTCCAATGGGTATTTCATTTGTATCTAAAGTTGCGCCTCCAAAACTCAAAGGTGCTATGATGGGTTGCTGGTTTGCTGCTACTGCTATTGGTAACTATCTCGTATCTGTTATCGGTATGCTCTGGGGCGGTCTTCCATTGTGGGCGTTGTGGACTATCCTCGTTACCCTCTGCCTCATCTCTGCAATCTTCATCTTCTCTATGATGAAACGCCTCGAAAACGCAACAAAATAATAGTTGTTAGACGATAATAATAAGTCGTAAGTAGTAAGACGGAAGTCTATACTTACGGCTTTTTTGTTTAAGTCTATATTTTGTGTCTCATATCTCGTATTTTAAAGTCTTAAAAAACTGATATTTGGTAGTTTGGATATTTTTTTGTAACTTTGCATCGCTTTTATAGTGCATTATAGTAACTTGAAAATGAAACAATTCTAATATCATTAATTAATTAAATTTTTTATTTTATGTTTAAAGGTCATCCAAAAGGCTTATTAGCTGCTGCTCTTTCTAACATGGGTGAGCGTTTCGGCTATTACATTATGAACGCTGTGTTGGCGTTGTTCCTTTGTTCTAAATTCGGTCTTGCCGAAGGACAAGCTGGTCTTATTTACTCTATTTTCTATGCGGGTATTTATATTCTCAGCCTTGTAGGTGGTTTGATTGCTGATAAAACTCAAAATTACAAAGGTACTATTATGACAGGTTTGGCTATCATGGCTTCAGGTTATGTTATCTTGTCAATCCCTGTTCTTGCAACTCCACAAAACAGCTCTTTCCTTCTTACTGTTACTTGTCTTGCTTTGTTCCTTATTGCATTTGGTAATGGTTTGTTTAAAGGTAACCTTCAAGCTATCGTTGGTCAAATGTATGATAACTTCGAGGCTGAAGAGGCTAAAAAAGGCGAAGAGGCTCTTGCTATTGCAAAAGACAAACGTGACTCAGGTTTCCAAATTTTCTATGTGTTTATCAACGTAGGTGGTGTGGTTGCTCCATTCGTTGCTCCTCTTCTTCGTGAATGGTGGTTGAAAACTAATGGTTTGGTTTATAATTCTGCTCTTCCTGCTTATTGCCATGAGTATATTAACAATGCAGCTGCTATGACTGCAGATAAATTGGCTAATATGCAAGCATTGGTAGAACAAGTAGGTGGTACTTGGGCTGAAGATATGACTGCATTCTGCAATCAATATCTCCAAGTGTTTAATAAAGGTGTTCACTTCTCATTTATTGCTTCTGTAGCTGCTATGGCTATTTCGTTGGTTATCTTTATTGCTAACAAACGTATTTTCCCAACTCCTGCTAAGAAAGAGGCTTCTGCTACTGTTGAATATTCAGCTGAAGAAAAAGCTGCTATGGCTGCTGAAATTAAACAACGTCTTATGGCATTGTTTGCTGTGTTGTTTATTGCTATCTTCTTCTGGTTCTCATTCCACCAAAATGGTATGTCACTTTCATTCTTTGCTCGTGACTTCGTTGACCAATCATTGGTTGCTCCAGAAATTTGGCAAGCTCTTAACCCATTCTTTGTGATTGTGCTTACTCCAATTATTATGTTCATCTTTGGTTCATTGGCTAAACGTGGTAAAGCTATTTCTACTCCTCGTAAGATTGCTATCGGTATGGGTATCGCTGGTTTGGCATTCTTGTTCTTGGGTGTTTATTCTTATTTGATGGGTTATCCATCTGCAAATGAATTCAAAGCTTTGGCTCCTGCTGATAAAGTGATTTCTGGTGCTTGGGTATTGATTGTTCTTTACTTCTTCTTGACAGTTGCTGAGTTGTTTATTTCTCCACTTGGTTTGTCATTCGTATCAAAAGTGGCTCCACGTCACATGGTAGGTCTTTGCCAAGGTTTGTGGTTGGGTGCAACTGCTCTTGGTAACCTCATGTTGTGGGTTGGTCCATTGATGTACAACGCATGGCCAATCTGGCAATGCTGGACTGTATTCCTTGCTGTATGTCTCATCTCTATGGGTATCATGCTTGGTATGGTTAAATGGCTTGAACGCGTAGCTAAATAATAATAGTATATCGAAAAATTATATGTTAAAGAGGCTGATTATTCCGTATAATCAGCCTTTTTTTCTTTTTAGTAGGAAATTATAGTGTTTAATGTTGTGGGTTTTGAGAAAAATCTTTACCTTTGCAGTCGAATAAATATAAACTTTAAATATCTATTAAAATGAAAAAAATCTATTCTTTTTTTATGGCACTTATTGCATGTGCTATGTTTGTGGCATGTGAACCTAATGATGATTCAGAGAAAAACAAAGAAAATGCAACTCAATTGCTGGAAGTTTATGATGCTTATTATAGTCATAAGGTGGTTGAGGGTGTAAGTAATGATTTTTGGATGTCGTTTTTGACAGAAGATGTTGAAATATCGGCAGATGGTTATAATATTTATGGTACGGGTGAATTTGTATATTTTGAGATATTCCCTGAAATAGTAGAGAAGAATTTTCCTGTAGGTAAATTTATTTTGAAAGAAGATATAGAAGATGGTTATGCATGGGCTGGAGCTGAAGGTGAAGATGGAGGTTATGTGATTTCTCAAGGTTGTTTTGTGTATGTTGTTGAAGATGGTGATGTTGTAGATGCTAAATATATGGTTTCTGGATATGTTGAAGTTAGTGGAACTGCTTCTGATGCAGAGGTTTTTGCTGATGTAGTGTTTGATGATGGCTCGAAAGCAACATATTACTATAAAGGTAAATTGAGATTTGAGGATTTTGATGCTGGAATTGGCGGTGGTTCAGGAGGTGGCAACGGCGGATATACGTTTGATTATGAGCCAACAGATGCTGGTGAGTTTGATGTGACTTTTGATTACTGTCAAGTATATAATAATGGCGATTTTTATTCTACAGGTTCTGATTTTGTTACATTATATTTGAATGGAGCAGAGTGGATGGCTGTTTATGATTTGTTTGCTCCTCTTGGCTCGGGTGAGGATGTTTATGGTACATATACAATAGTAGATGGCAAGTATGATGAATGGTGTGGTGTGCCAAGTTCGGGTGGTACAGAAGAGGGTGATACTCCATCATTCTTTGGTACTGATTTTACGGGAGATGGTTATTATATGACTGCATATTATGTTGTTTCGGGAACAGTTGTTATTGCTGAAGATGGTGTAACTATTGATGCAACAACTTATTATGGTTCTAAAATCAAAGCGTCTTATGCAGGTGATGTAAATGTGATGACAGAGAATACTCAAGTAGCAAGACCAATGCAATCGGTGGCTACACAACAAGGCAGAAGAAAACTTGTTAAGGCTTCGGCTGAAGATATGGTTTATTTTGGTGCGTTGAGAAATCGTATGCGTAAATAAAAAAAATCCGTAATAGTTAGTAAACAAAAACTCTATGATGATGGTACGTCATGGAGTTTTTGTTTTTTTTGCGTGAAATTGTTGTTGTTTTGAAGAAAAATGTGTACCTTTGCCGAGTGAAATTCTTAATCTTAAATTATTAACAAAAATCTATTATTTTATGAAAAAGACATTCTTTTATTTATTTGCAATCTTTTGTTGCTTTGCTATGTGTTTGGTTTCTTGTGAAAAACCGCAGGTGGAAAATGATGATGATGATGTTATGGTGGTACCAGAAGGAGCTATTGGCTTGCAAGCCTTGAACTCAGAATATAGCACAGGTGCTGAAATGGGCTATAGTTCTGCTGTTTCGCACAGTTTTCTTTTGATGTTTGCCACAGAAGAGTGTGAGGTAACAATGGGTAGTGCTTTTGGCAGTGGTAAATTAGTTGTTCTTGAGTTGTGTTCGGCTACCGCAGAAAATATGTTGCCAGGTGCAGGAATTTATCAAATTGGCGATGCAATTGAGGATGGAAGTATTGTTGCTGGATTTGATTTTGATTCAACACCTATTGGTTCTTATACATATACTATGGTGAATGATGAGTTGTTGTATGCTGATTGTATTGTGGATGGTGCAGTTGAGATTAAGAAAACAAAGAAGGATGATGTATTAGAATTTTTTATTTATGCAATATTTGAAGATGGTACAGAGGCTAATTATTATTATAAAGGTAAATTATTAATTGAGCATGTAGGTGCAGAATAATTGCTTGGTGTAATAAGAAAATAGGCGATTAACGTTGAGTTAGTCGCCTATTTTTTTTATTGTTGATGTTAAATTGTGATTTTGCGGGTGTTGTCGTCGATGACTGATATTTGGATTTTTATTGTGTCGTCGGGGAGTAGTGGTTCGATGCATTCGGGCCATTCCATTAGGCAGATGTTGCCTGAGTCGAAATAGTCGAATAGTCCGAAGTCGAGGGCTTCTTCGGGACGATTGATGCGGTAGAAGTCGAAGTGGTAGATTGCTCCTTTTTGACTTTCGTATTCGTTGACGATGGCGAATGTTGGGCTGTTAACTTCTTCGGTTACACCGAGTTGTTGGCATATGGCCTTGATTAGGGTTGTTTTGCCGGCTCCCATTTGTCCGTAGAAGGCGAATAGTTGGTTGCCTTGCATGGCGTTGACAACAGCTTGGGCTGTTTCGCTGATTTGGTTGATTGTATAGGTTAGTTCCATTTTGATTTGAGAGTTATTAACCCCCTCCGCTCTTCGAGCTCGTCCCCCTAAAACAGGGGGACAATAGGGAGTGTTAAAAGTTTTACAAAGTTACGAATTTTTTGCGGAATTTGGGTGTTGTTGTGGTGGATTTATTTTGAAGGTTGCTTTATAGTATATTTATAGTATATTTATCCTATATTTATAGTATATTGAGGGTAAGTAGATGGTAGGGAGTAGGGTGCAAGGAGTAAGGAGCAGGGAGGAATTAAGAATTGGTTCTTTGTTAGTTTAGTTGAAAGAGATTTTTTTTGAAGAGTTGATTTTACTTTATGGCGTTTTTATAGTCTAATTTTTAGATTACTTTAAAACTAAGAATATTATGAAAAAGATTGGTATTATTTTGTTTTTGTGCGTAAGTGTTTGTAATTACATTTTTGCATCAGCAGCTCATCCCGGTCCATATCTAAGAGTACAGCCTAATGGAGATAGTATTTATGTTTATTGGCGAGCAGATGAGTATAGTGGATATTATACAGATTTGAAAAAGAATGTTGTAGATAAAAATGAAGAAGGATATTGGGTTTATGTTAAAATAAAAAGGGGAAAATGGTTTTTGACAAATCAAGTAGTTTCCAAAACATCTACACCTAAAAAGATTGATAAAAAAGCTGTTATGGATTATATAAGAGTGTGTAGAGAAAAATGTTATCAGCGGCGGCATAGAAGATTGCCTGAATTTAGTATTAAAAATGAACGAGTAAAAAAATGGATAAATACTGAAATAAACTGGGATAACATAAAATGCCTTCAATATAAATATCGCTTAAGTTGGTTAATTGATATAACTAATTTTGGAAAGTATGATTATTCTTGTTTAATATTATGTGAAAATGATTCAACAAAAGAACCTTGTTTTGTTCATTATTATGTGGATTTTTCTACTCGAGCTGTAGATACCTATGAAATTACTAGTGTTGTTAGTGTTAAGGGCTGTTCTTATTCTTTTAAAGGTTATGCAATTTTAGATTCTAATTTTTTTGAACAAATAAATATTCCGCAGAATGAACAGTTGCGAAAACAGGTTAATAAAATGGATAAAATTTTTAGTAGAAGATATAAACGAGTAAATAAGCTGGCAGAATTGGCACAAGAAAAAAATAAAAAATACAATTATAAAGAATATCCAACTTGTGAAGTTTGTGAGGAGTTCTTTAAGACACATACTTTGGTTGATGTTATAGGGTATTCTTATATTAAGTACCCAATAGGTGCTGGGAATAAGATGAAATGAGTGTAATTTTGGGGTGTGGGGTTTGTTTGAATTTGTGTGTTTGGTGAAAAATAGTGTAAGGTCATTTTTTTTATTCTTATGTAATTGCAATTTTGGAGTTTTATTTGTAACTTTGCAAATAGTTTGCAAGTTAGGTGGCGTCTCGGCATATCTCAAGTGAGCTTAGATCTGCTCTCGACCTTGCACAAACTTTGTAGTTAATTAAATTAGTTTTATTATGTTATTTTCAGATATTATTATTGGTCCGATTAAGAGTCGTCGTTTGGGACGTTCGTTGGGCGTGAATTTGTTGCATCAGACGGCTAAGATTTGTTCGTTTGATTGTATTTATTGTGAATGTGGCTTGAATTTTAGAGCTGATAGTCATCAACCTTCGCGTGATGAGGTGCAGAGGGCTGTAGAACAGAAGATGGTGGAATTGACCGAAAAGGGTGAGGGTATTGATGTAATTACGTTTGCGGGGAATGGAGAGCCAACAACGCATAGGGATTTTCCTGCGATTATTGATGATATTGTGGCTTTGAGGGATAGGTATTTTCCTGAGGCGAGGATATCGGTGTTGAGTAATGCTACGATGATTTGGAAGCAGGAGGTGCGTGATGCGTTGGCTAAGGTGGATAATAATATTCAGAAGTTGGATTCGGCTATTGATGAAACTGTGAAGGTGATTAATCAACCACAAGGTCGTTATTCGGTGGCGAAAGTGATTGAGGATATGAGAAGATTTGAGGGTGAGGTGATTGTGCAAACGTTGTTTTTGCGTGGCGAGGTGAATGGTGTTAGAGTGGATAATACTACTGAGGAGGAGGTGTCGGCTTGGATTGAGGCGTTGAAGGTGATACAGCCGAAAGAGGTGATGCTTTATTCGTTGGATAGAAAGACGCCATACGATACGTTGTATAAGGTGGAGGGTGATGAGTTGCAGGTGATTGCTGATAGAGTGGAGGCTCTTGGTATTAAAACTCAAGTGACTAAATAATTAATAATTCTGTTAAAGACAGGAAGACAAGAAGACAAGAAAAGACAGAATAACAAAAGAACAAAATTATGTTATTATGTTCTTATGTCTTCTAAAAAAAATCATGTTATCATGTCTTCATGTATAAAAATAAAATCTTCGCGGGTGTTGGTGGCTCCGTTGGATTGGGGGCTGGGGCATGCGACGCGTTGTGTGCCGATAATTGAGAGGTTGTTGGCAGAGGGGCATGAGGTTGTGATTGCGGCGGATGGGTATCCGCTTAGGTTTTTGCGACGGGAGTTTCCTCATTTGGATTGGGTGAAGTTTGAGGGGTTGAAGGTGGAGTATGCTGATGGGCAGTCGCAGGTGGGCGCAATGTTGCGTCAGTTGCCTCGATTTTTGCGTGATATATGGCGTGAGCATAAGCGATTGAAAGAGATTGTGAGGATGTATGATATAGATATGGTGGTGTCGGATAATCGGTTTGGGTTGTGGTGTAGGGGTGTGTACTCGGTGTATATGACGCACCAGTTGATGGTGAAGATGCCTCGTGGTTTGGAGTGGATGGAATGGGCGGTGTGGCGGTTTCACCGTTGGTTCATAAATCATTATGATGAGTGTTGGGTGCCAGATATTGAGGGAGGGGGTAATTTGTCGGGCGATTTGTCGCATAAATATCCGTTGTTAGAGAATACGAAATTTATTGGTGTGTTGTCGAGATTTTCGAGTGAGGAGGTGGAGTGGGAGGATGTGAGAGTGGAGGCGGAAGCTCTAGGTTTGCAGCAGAGGTATGATGTGGTGGCGGTGCTTTCGGGACCAGAGCCACATAGAAGTAATTTAGAGCAGGAGATTGCAGATAACAGATTACAGATAACAGATGATAGTCAACAGTCAACAGTCAACAGTCAACAGACATTAACCCCCTCCGAGCAAAGCTCTCGTCCCCCTAAAACAGGGGGACAATATAAAATTGTCAGTGGTCAACAGATATTAACCCCTTCCGAGCAAAGCTCTCGTCTCCCTAAAATAGGGGGACAATATAAAATTGTTGATAGTCAACAGTCGCTTCTTATTGTGCAGGGGTTGCCGGAGGATGATTTGAGATTGGCGGAGCATAGGGATGGAGTGGATTATATTCCGCACTTGCCTACTAGGTTGTTGCAGTGGTATATGCAAGAGGCAGAGGAGATTGTGTGCCGTTCGGGGTATTCGTCGATTATGGATTTGCATACGATTGAGCGTAAGGCGCATTTGATACCGACACCGGGACAGACGGAGCAAATTTATCTTGCTGAGATACATAGGTAGATATAATTTTTATTGCACACGGAATTCACGGAGTTCACGGAATTTGTTAGTCATTATTTAGGAACTCGCTCTCTTGCTTCGCAAGAATCGCGAGATTGAATCCACGGATACATATCCGGATTTTTTGTAAATAAATAATTTTTTGCTCTCATTTATAGCAAAAATTCATAATTATTTTGTAACTTTGTAGATTGATTGGAATAATAATAAAATATATCAAAATATGAAATTGAACGTTTATAATACTTTGTCGCGCAAGAAAGAGGTTTTTGAGCCTTTGCATGCGCCTAATGTTGGTTTATATGTTTGCGGACCAACAGTTTATGGAGATGGCCACTTGGGTCATGCTCGTCCTGCTATTACATTTGATATTTTGTTCCGCTATTTGACACACCTTGGTTATAAGGTGCGTTATGTGCGTAATATCACCGACGTAGGTCACTTGGAGCATGATGCTGATGATGGTGAAGATAAAATTGCTAAAAAGGCTCGTCTTGATCAATTGGAGCCAATGGAAGTGGTACAACACTATTTGTTGCGTTATCACAAAGCAATGGAGAAACTTAATGTTCTTCCACCAAGCATCGAGCCACATGCATCAGGTCATATCATTGAACAAATCGAGTTTGTGAAAAAAATACTTGAGGCTGGTTATGCTTATGAATCAGAAGGTTCGGTGTATTTCGATGTAGAAAAATATAACAAAGATTATAACTACGGTAAATTGTCAGGTCGCAATATTGATGAGTTGCTTGAAACAACTCGTGAATTGGATGGACAAAGCGAAAAACGCCGTTCGGCAGACTTTGCATTGTGGAAAAAGGCTGCACCAGAGCATATTATGCACTGGCCATCGCCATGGAGTGAAGGTTTCCCAGGTTGGCACTTGGAGTGCTCGGCTATGGGTACAAAATATCTTGGTGATACATTCGATATTCATGGTGGCGGTATGGACTTGATGTTCCCACACCACGAGGCAGAGATTGCACAATCGTGCGCAGCACTTGGACATGAGTCGGTTAAGTATTGGATGCACAACAACATGATTACTATCAACGGACAAAAAATGGGTAAATCGTTGGGCAACTTCATTACTCTTGACCAATTCTTTGAAGGCAATCACCCATTGCTCACTCAACCATTTGCGCCGATGACAATACGTTTCTTCATTCTTCAAGCACACTATCGTTCGACAGTTGACTTCTCGTCGGAGGCGTTGGTAGCATCAGAAAAAGGTTTGGCACGCTTGATGGAGGCATACGAACGCTTGCAAAAACTACAAGCATCGGCAGAAACTACTGTTGAGGTGGCTGGACTTCGCGAACGTTGCGAGGAGGCTATGTGCGACGACTTGAATACGCCTATCGTAATCTCACACTTGTTTGAGGCATCAAAAGCTATCAATACAGTGGCTGATGGTAAAGGCACTATTAGTGAGGCTGATTTGGCAGAATTGAAAGAGGTATTCAAACTCTTTATCGAAGATATTCTTGGTCTTCAAACAGAATCGGGTTCAGGCAGCAATGAGGCATATAAAAAAGCAATTGACCTATTGCTTGAAATGCGCCTTGAGGCTAAACGCAATAAAGATTGGGCTACAAGCGATAAGATTCGTAATGAATTGACAGCTTTAGGTTTCAATATCAAAGATACAAAAGACGGCTTTGAGTGGTCTTTATAATTCATAATGCACAATTTACGATGCACAATAGTTGTTTTTCTGCTTTCTCTTTTTCTCATGATTGCATGTGAGAAGGAGAAGGTAGTTGTGCAGAGTGGTAGTTTTCGATATGCGGATACATCTTATCGAATTAAGAAAGTGAAGGTGGAGCATGAGGGGTATGTTGAAGATGATTATGTATTGCGATTTCTGGCATATCCTGCGACATACTCTGTGAGTGAAACAACTACTTCGGGGTATGGATGCGTGATAGATGCACGATTTCTTTCTGCGACAAAAGATTTTGAAGTAGGGGGTGTATATCAGTTAGTTTCAGATTCTTCATTCTTGATTTTTTATCCAGAGATTCCCAAAGGAGACACCTTGAAGCATGATACGATTTCGTATAGTATTGCGAGTGGCGAGTTGAATGTAGATACAGCCGATGGCTATCGTAGATTCCAATTTGTGTTGTTTACTGGCGATGGAGATTCGATAGTCGGGTCATATTTAGGTGATTATACCTATAACTATGTGCTTGACCAAAAGGGATATGGAGAATTGGTGTTCGATACTATCACGTGTCAGTTGGCAATGCCGGTGATGATGAATTGGGGGTATTTGTTTGCTGAGAATAGTAACTATTTTGAGTTCACATTTTACTCTGTAGATTCGCGATTTACAGATGCAGGTAAGATACAGTCGGGGGTGCAATTTGTTTTAGGATTGCATGATATGGGACAAGAAATTCCATCGATGAATGATTATTTAGTATCGATGAATGCAGATGAAGCTACGTCGGTGTATTATGGTCATAAATTGAAAAATACGGCATGGGGTACCTATTGGCAGATGTTTTATAGCGGGTCGGCTGTAGGCAAAGCAAATATTGTAGATGGCAAAGCGAAGATAAATAGTATCGACGCAGATAGACTCAATTTAAATTTTACGTTTGTCGATCAACTTGGTAATGAGGTTGTAGGTTCGTATGATGGACCGTATATCAAAGAGTAATTAGTAAAGAGTAATTAGTAATTGGATTGTTGATATTGATATTATATAAAAATGAAATCAGATAGAAAAAAGCAGTTGGAGGCGTTTGAGCGTGTGCTTGATGTGATGGAGACATTGCGTGAGAAATGTCCATGGGATCGTAAGCAAACGTTTGATTCATTGCGTTGTAATACTATTGAGGAGGCGCATGAATTGGCTGATGCTATACAACAGCTCGATATGCCAAATATCAAAAAAGAGTTGGGTGATGTGTTGTTGCACATTGTCTTTTATGCACTTATGGCGCAAGAAAAAGATGAATTTGATATAGCCGATGTATGTAATGCGTTGTGCGATAAGTTGATATTCCGTCATCCACATGTTTATGGAGAAGTGAATGCCGATACACCTGATGCAGTATTGCAAAATTGGGAGCAGATAAAACTCAAAGAAAAAGAGGGCAATAAATCGGTGCTTAGTGGAGTGCCAGCCGGCTTGCCTGCATTGATTAAGGCGCATCGCATACAAGACAAAGCGCGTAACGTAGGGTTTGATTGGGAAGAGCGTGAGCAAGTATGGGACAAGGTGCAAGAAGAGATAGCAGAGTTTAAGGCCGAAGTGGCAGTAGCCGATGCAGATAAGATGGAGGCAGAGTTTGGCGACCTTATGTTCTCAATCATCAATGCGGCACGACTATATAAAATCAATCCTGAAAATGCTCTTGAGCGTACAAATAAGAAATTCATACGTCGATTCAACTATCTCGAAGAAAAGACAATCAAGCAAGGTCGTAATCTTAAAGATATGACCCTTGCCGAGATGGATGAAATTTGGAATGAAGCGAAAAGGCAAGAGAGAGGAGAATAAAATAATTTTGGAAATAGGTGAGGCTTGCGAGTCTCAATTTAATACATAAATATTTGAAATATGGAAGATTATAAATGGACCTATGTCTCTATAGGTGGTTCTACTCGAGTTAAAATTCAGTCGGGAGAAGATATTCGTCATTTGGGCGAATTAGATGAAAAATTGTGGACAGTGTTGTCGTGCCCAACAGCAGGGTTAGAGATAGAAGAAACTAGTCTTAAACTCATGGATACTGATGGCGATGGCAAACTTCACGTACAAGAAGTTGTAAAAACAGCAAATTGGTTGTGTGCAACATTGGCTAATCCAGATATCCTTCTCAAAGGAGAATCACAATTGAAAGTAGCAGATATTGTTGACGAGTCGATTCGTGCTGTAGCTGAGAAAATTGCTACTGATGGAGTCGTTACACTTGATGCAGTGCGTGCAGCTATCGCATCTGTAACCATCGAGGCGCAACCTGTGCCAGATGCTCCATATTCAGGTGAGGTTATATCAGCTTATAAAGCATGTAAAGATGCATATTCTCAATATTTTGCTACTGCACGTATGCAAGCACTTGGTTTGGCTACATTGCCTGCTGATGCTGCAGTGCCAGGTATGACCGAAGAGGCATTTGGCGAGATGGGCAAAGCAATTGCTGATTACGAAGCTGCTAAAGCTGCTGTCGAAGTGGCTAATGCAAAGGCTTTGGCTGATGCGCAAGCACAATATCGTCCGCTTGAGAAATTGCTTTTGCTTACACGCGATTTTTATACATTGTTGCGTAACTTTGTGTCGTTCCAAGACTTTTATGCAAAACGCGGAAAAGCACTTCTTGGCCGTCCTGCTAATGATGATGCACCTTGGGCAATATTCCAAGCCGGTACTTTAGTTATCGACCAACGCGCATGTAATCTTTGTTTGCGAGTTGACGATGCGGGCAAACATAATACACAAGCACCAGCATCGGGCATGTTCCTCGTATATTGCAATTGTACGCATAAGCCATCAGGCAAAATAATGCAGATTGTGGCAGCCGTAACAGTTGGTGATATTCGCAATCTCAAAGTAGGCAAAAATGCGTTGTTTTATGACCGTCAAGGTCGCGATTGGGATGCTGAAGTGACTAAGATTATCGACAATCCAATCTCTATAGGTCAAGCATTCTGGAGTCCATACCGCAAATTGGGCGATTGGATTACAAATCTCATCAACAAGTCGGCTTCTGAGAAAGAGACTAAAGCTTTCTCTGATATGACTACAAAAATTCAAGATAAAGTAGATAATTCAGGCGAGAATAAAACACCAGAGAAGGTGCAAGCATTTGATATTGCTAAGTTTGCCGGTATCTTTGCTGCCATTGGTATGGCTGTTGGCTATATTGGTGCCTTCTTTACATCGTTGGCAACAGGTATCAAAGACCTTGGTTGGTGGCAAAGCATCTTGGCTTTGATAGCTTTGTTATTGGTAGTTTCAGGACCATCAATGGTATTGGCTTGGCTCAAATTGCGTAAGCGCAATCTTGCTCCACTTCTCAATGCTAACGGTTGGGCAATTAACTCTGACGCACTTGTGAATGCAATGTTTGGAGCATCGCTCACCGAACAAGCACAATTCCCTATGCTCAAATTGGTCGATCCACACCAACCAATCAAAAAAATCACTGCAGGTGGCAAATGGGCTATTGCAATTGCTGTTGTAGTGGCAGTTTTGGCTATTGCGGCATTGCTCTTCTGGATGTTGGGCTACAATGTTTGTGGATTTATTGATAAAATCTAACTTATAAGATAAGAAAAGCGGATTTCCTACATTAAGAAATCCGCTTTTCTTATTTCTGTAGCGATGGTAGATACACATCGCGCAGATATGTGAAATTAGGTTCGCGTAAAAGCTCTTTTTTGCATATTTCGATAGCTTTTGTGCTGTTGCCTATCTTTTCGTATGACTGCGCCATACATAGCGTGATAGCGCAACGATTCCATCTATATAGAGGCGTAGGGTTGGCATCTATAATCTTTAG
Source organism: Paludibacteraceae bacterium (assembly GCA_017559505.1). Classification (GTDB taxonomy): domain Bacteria; phylum Bacteroidota; class Bacteroidia; order Bacteroidales; family Paludibacteraceae; genus Aphodosoma. Next base: position 55,381 of record JAFYSF010000009.1, read on the forward strand.
AGCCTTTTCAAACCATTCTATAGCCTCTTTCTTATCACCACCAACGAGTGACGGCATATAGAATTTCGTATTCCCTTTAAGTTCGATAGCCACTATGTTGTTAGCATCGCAGTTCATGGCTCGGTTCAAGTCGTTCAAACTGCGAGCACCATAAATCATTACACCACCTGTTCTTACCTTTGCTTTATAGGCATTGTTTGCCGAGCGATAGGCAAAAACATCTGCACGTTTCCCCTTCACCTTCTCTATCTCATCAAGGTATTCATCCCATAGGTCAATCCACTTGTTGATTTCGCTCTTATTGTTTTCAATGTCGATAAGTAAGAAAGCGATATAGCCATATAGATAGTTGCTTATTTCGAGTTTATCGTCGGCTGAGAGTTGTTGTGAGGCAGTATATTTCTTTAATTCTATGCCCCACGTCGCTATTTTGTTGTCGAGGTAAGCCTTGTACATCACGTCGTGGTCAACAACACCGGCTATTGCTCTTATTGAGCACCACAATGTGATTAATGTAATGATAATCGTTCTTTTCATAAGTTCATAACGAAAAAGAGACGCAAGATATTGCGTCTCTCTTTTATTATTTAAGTTGATTAACGTACAAGAAACGTTTGATACTTTTCTTAGGAGTTTTCTCAAATTCGCTTGGATAGATTTGGATTTTAGTAATGCTTTCGTAAGCTGCTGTAGTAGCGTTGAGAGCCTTACGATTTTCGTCCATCACCACTTCGAGGTCTTTAGTAGAGAGTTTTGCCTCATCCATAGCGTCGTAGTCAGGCACCACGAGAGCCACGAGTTTGTTTTCAGCATTTTGGAGCACAAGGCTTTCCAACACGAAAGGCATATTGTTCAATTTATTTTCAATCTCCTCAGGGTAGATGTTTTGACCGCTAGGGCCGAGCAACATATTCTTGTTACGACCTTTGATGTAGATTGTGCCGTCAGGGTCGATAGTACCCATATCGCCAGTGTGCAACCATCCGTCTTCGTCGATAGCCAAACGAGTAGCCTCTTCGTTTTTGTAGTAACCGAGCATCACGTTTTCGCCGCGAACGATGATTTCGCCCACTTCGTTGTGAGGGTCGTTAGAGAGGATGCGTGCCTCCATAGTTGGAAGTAATTTACCCACAGAGTGGAGTTTGAATTCATGCCAGTATGAGTGGCTGATAAGAGGTGCACATTCAGTCATGCCGTAACCCACTGTGAAGCGGAATCCGATTTTCTTGAAGAACTCTTCAGCCTCAGGGTTCAATGCAGCACCACCGATGATAACTTCGCTGAATTCGCCACCGAACGTGTCTGTCAATTTTTTGTTGATTGCGCTGAGGATAGTAGAGTCGAGCAATGGCACATTCAACATGAATTGCATTGATTTCTTTTCCAACATAGGTTGGATTTGTTTGCGATATATCTTTTCGATGATAAGAGGCACAGTGAAGATGATAGTAGGTTTCACTTCGCTGAGGGCCTTCATCAAGATTTTAGGTGAAGGAATTTTGCCGAGATATGTAGTGTGCGAACCGCAGCAGAATGCCGAAAGGAAGTCGAAAGCACAACCGTATGCGTGAGCCAAAGGCAAGAATGCCAAGCAGCGCGACTCTGTGCTGAGCAAGCCAGATTGGATTGCATAAGTAACGTTACCAGCAAAAGCATTACCCGAGAGCATTACACCTTTTGAGAAACCAGTCGAACCAGAAGTATAGCTGATACATACCATTTCTGTGTTAGGTATAGTAGGGTAGAGCACATCGGCAGCCGAGAATCCGTTAGGATATGTTTCGTTGAAGTTTTCGTCCCAAGCTTTCGATGCTTTTTGGATTGTGTAACCATCTTTTTGGTGGATGCAACGGTAGTCGTTGAGCGAGAATACACCATTTATATAAAGAAGGTCTTCTTCGAATAGGTTGTCCCACAAGTTGTCGCTAATGAAAAGGAATTTAGCATCCGAGTGGTTGACGATGTGTTGGATATCATTAGGATTGAAATCTTGGAGAATTGGTACAATCACACCACCGTAAGTCACAGTTGCGATATAGACCATACACCATTTAGGTCCGTTTTTGCCTACGAGGGCCATTTTATCGCCTTTTTCGAAACCGATGCTTTTGAATAATACGTGAAGGCGAGCTACTTCTTTAGCAATATCGCCATAAGTGTAAGTCTTTTTCTCCAAATAGTCTGTCATAGCAGGGCGCTCCCAATTGGATTTCATGCTATTTTCCAACAGACGAACAAAATTTTCTTTAATCATATTTTCTAACTTTTTTCAATGCATAATGCACAATTTACAATTCACAATGTACAATGCATAATGCACAATTATTTTAGTTTTATTTTCTTGTTTTGGCGAGGTCGAAATCTTAGCCAAGCACAAATTCGGTGCAAAGTTACACATTTTTCTTTAATGGGTGTATACAAAAAAACAAGAAAATGCACATTTCTTTCGAAAATGCGCATTTTTATGCTCAAAATAGAAGTTGTGTGCAAGAAATATATGTTACTTTCTTAACGCTTTTTACGCAATGCTCGTTTGCCGTTCGGCGTTCACGCTCATCTGTTAGGAATCTGTGTTATCTGTGGAAGATAATTATTAGCTACTAACTACAAACTAGTAACTATTTGAAGTATTTCTTCGCAAGTGTTTACCACTGCGCGAGGCGAGAAGCTCTCTAACTCTTCGCGTGAGCGACAGCCCCAAGTGACGCCCACACCCTCGACACCGGCGTTGATAGCGGTCTGCATATCTACGCCCGAATCGCCTACGTATAGCACCTCCTCCTTGTTGCTGATGCCAGCCTTTTCCAAAATCTCCTCTACGATGGTAGGGTCGGGCTTTGTAGGTACACCCTCGCGCTGACCAAACACTGCGCACCACTCAATCTCTGGGAAGTAAGTCTCCACCAATGCCTTAGTAGCCTGTTCATATTTGTTGGAAGCCACAGCCAGCTTCAATCCAAGGCGTTGCAATGTGTACAGCAACTCCACAATCCCCTCGAATGGCATCGTGAAATCGGCGCCATGTACATTATAATAAGGGATGAACGCCGCACGGATTTTTAGTATATTCTCTTCTGTTTTCTTGCCTTCGGGCAGAGCGCGTTCGAAGAGTTTGTTGATGCCATTGCCCACAAAACTTTTTATAACAGGCGTTGAGTGGGTAGGGTAGCCGTATTGCGACAACGCATAGTTCGTAGCCGCAGCAATATCCTCGTACGTATTCAATAAAGTACCATCAAGGTCGAAAATCACCAATTTTTTCATTGTATTTTATTTTTTTTTTAGACAGAATGACATAAAGACATAAATTTAAATTGTTAGTAAAAAAAGTTGGGTAGTAAGATGCTAATTTAAAAATATGAGAGTATGTTTTTTCATAATGGTCTTGTTTTTGCTACGCAAAATCTCGACACAAAAGACATATTTGATAAATGTAACTTAAAATATGTCATTTTATCGCCAAGATGAAACATAGTTTCAGCGAGGCGTATGTAAAAGAAAAAAATATGTTCTTATGTCATTATGTCTTATTAAAATTCTTGTCGTTCAATTAAAGAGTCAATAAAGTTTCTTAAACAATTCCCAAATCACGATGCCGGCAGTAACGCTCACGTTGAGTGAATGTTTCGTGCCGAACTGAGGCAATTCGATGCACCCTTTGCATTTGTCAATCACCGATTGTTGCACGCCCTTCACCTCGTTGCCCATAACCACCGCGATTTTTTGAGTTGAGAGTTGAGAGTTGAGAGTTGAGAACTGATCAAGCATCACCGAGTTCTCGGCTAATTCGATAGCCCACACTTCGTAGCCTTCGCGTTTCAGAGCCTCCACAGCCTCGTTAGTGTCGGCATAGTACTCCCAATCCACACTAAATTCAGCCCCGAGAGCCGATTTATGTATCTCTGCATGTGGCGGTTGAGCCGTGATGCCACACAACACTACCTTCTCCACCAAGTAGGCATCCGACGTGCGAAACACCGACCCGATGTTGTGCATACTCCGCACATTGTCCAACACTATCACCAGTGGAATCTTCTTCGCCTGTTTGAATTCCTCCGTCGAGATGCGAATAATCTCTTCAGTATCTAATTTTCTAATCATAATTATTTTTTTAAGCCTTGCAAAGGTACGATTTTTTTCGTACTTTTGCAAATAATTCTTAATTGACAAAATGGCGGATAATTTTTTAGAAAAACAATATGCCGATTACCAAGCGCGCAAGTCGGCGATGCAATCAGGCGCACAGCGCAAGTCGCGCCAAGCCATGTGGCAAGTGTCGGAGATTATTATGTCGTCTACCGATGATGCGGCAATGCGTCAGTTCTACATCGAACTTTTTGGGGGCGAATATCACGAGCGCGGTGTTCAGTTCGACAATGGATTGATTATGCGTTTCGAATCGCAGGTAGATACAAAGCAAAACATCACTATCCGCATGGCATCGCGCTATCAGTACGAACAACTCCTCCACCGCCTCACCCAGCGAGGCATCCCCTACGACAATGGCACGATTCTTGATCCCTCAAGTAATAAAATAGTGATTGTAGTCTAAAGTCGGCAGTCAACAGTCGACAGACTATTGATTTTCAACTTTTAACTTCTTATTATTATGTTAAACTCAAGAATCGAAACAGCGTTAAACGCTCACATCAATGTCGAAATGTGGTCGGCATACCTTTATTTGTCGATGTCGGCATATTGCCACAATGAAGGTTACACAGGCATGGCACATTGGTTTCAAGTGCAATTCAAAGAAGAGCAAGAGCATGCACAAATCCTCTTTAACTATGTAGTTTCGCGTGGCGGACGTGTGAAACTCGCGCCTATTGCCGAGGTCGAAACCGAGTGGGCATCAGCGCTTGCAGTGTTTGAGCATACCCTCCAACACGAGAAAAAAGTAACAATGCTTATCAACGACCTCTATACCGTAGCCCTTGAAGAGAAAGATTATGCCACACAAAGCATGCTCAGATGGTTCATCGACGAGCAAGTCGAAGAAGAAGCCGGCGTACACGACATTCTCAATCACCTCCGCATGGTGAAGGACAACGGCTATGGCCTCTATATGATTGACAAAGATCTCGGTGCTCGCACCTATACACAACCTGCGCCATTTGCCACAGCCGAATAACCTTCTTGGAGAATATAACTGATAATAAAAAAGAGATTCAACAATATTGGGTTGAGTCTCTTTTTTTGTGTGTAAGGTAAAAATATTTAATATTTAACGTGAGTTCGATATAATTTTATCTCTCACGGAATGCACGGAATTCTATCGCCTTCGGCTCAAGGACCGTTGGTTCACGAAATTTTATTATTTATCTCCCACAGATGACACAGATTTTTTAGCTTCGCTTAAGATTCTTGCTACGCTCGGCAATTTTAGTAAACTTAATTGCCCTCGCTTATCGCAAGAATTTATAGATTTTTTGCTATTTTTTCACCTTCGGTTCAAAGACCGTTGGTTCGGATTTAACGATTTTTATCAAGATTTTGTTTACGCTCGGCATAAGAAAAATAAACTTTACTTCTGCCCTCGCTTATAACAAAATTCGCTCTTTGACTACGTCAAAATCGCTCTATGGATGACACAGATTACCCTCCGGATTTTTATATCGAACTGACGTTAATATTTAATACCAAAATAATTCAGAGCAGCTTTGTATTCATCTTGCGCCGATAGGCAAGTGTCGATGAGATAGCCATTGATATTGTTCCAATTTTGCAGACCCCGATAGTAGAATAGGCGCAAATCTTCAGAGATGATGAACGGAACAATCTTAGTTTGGAGGCATTGCCAGAACATCAATAAGCGACCCACACGCCCATTACCATCTTGGAAAGGGTGAATGCGCTCCAATCGCACATGGAAATCCAAAATATCCTCTATAGTCACCTCCTTCAGATGATTATAATTCTCAATTAGCGAGCGCATCTCATTTGTTACTTCGTCAGGGTGAGTAGTTTCAATGCCACCCACCTCATTTGGTAGACGTTTATATTCTCCTACGGCAAACCAATCCTTTCTACTATCCGAAGTGTTTAGTTTCAGCATTAGGTGTAGTTGTTTGATGTGCGATTCAGAGATTTTCTCCGTAGCATGGTCAATCACATAGTCGATGCAATGGAAGTGATTAGTTGTTTCCAATATATCGTCGATTCGAGTATTTTCAGTAGTAGCCCCAAGTGTGTTGGTTTCGAAAATAAAACGAGTTTGATCTTTTGTTAGTCGGCTACCCTCGATGTGGTTTGACGAGTAGGTTAGTTCGATTTGTGTTCGGTGGTATATCCCCCCTTTTAGTCGGCATTCTTTCTCTTCGCGTAGGCGAGCGAGTAAAGGTGATATATTTATTTTATCTTTTCTAGGTAATGTAGCCTCGGCCGGTATGTTCCATGTTTTTCCAGTGCGGAAGGCACCATCAATTTTCCCCGTAGTGCAATAATTTCGAGCAGTGCGTTCGCTTATGCCATATTTTTGGGCAAATTCAGTTACAGATATAAATTTCATTATCGGTAAGTTTTTTATAAAAATCACTGCAAAGATAGTAAATTTTGCCGGTATCGGCAAGAAATTGCCACTTTTTATGTAAAAGATGTTCTATTTTTGCCGATACCGGCAAGATGTGTGGGTTATTCATTGTTATTTTTTGAATATATCAATTCGAGAGTGGTGTTTGCTATGCACGCTGGGCGAGGGATATTGTATTGAGTGCAGAGGTAGATGAGGGCGAGTGAGTTGAGATATTGGTCGTAAGGCTGACATCCAACTTTGGCGAGTGCTTCGCGATGGCGTTGGCAACGACGGGCAAGGGTGCGTGACGAAATGCCGGCATGTAAGGCAAATTCGCGCTTTGTCATTTTTGATTTGTATTTTCCCATAGTAATTTAGAATGATTTTTTTGTTGAATTTTTGATTTACAAATATACAAAAAAAATTGGCGAAATGCAAGAGTTATTTCAAAAAAAAATAGTGGAATGTGTCAGTCTTCTTCGATGAGGGTTGCTTGAAGGTTGCTTGAGGTTAGGGAGAAGGTATGAATTGTAATCTTTTTCGTATATATTTTGTTATATTGAAAAAAAGATTTAACTTTGCTTTAGATGATTGTGTGATTGTTTTTTGTAATTTAATATATTGATAACAAGTGAATTAGATGTTATTGGGTAAAGGTGTTGTTTTGTGATTATTTTTAGTAAACCTTGGAAAAATGTAAAAAATAGACCTAAAACATCTTGGAAAAGTGTAAAAAACAACCCTAAAATACCTTGGAAAAGTGTAAAAAGGATATGATAAAACGAAAAATAGATAGATTTATAGAGCAGTATTATGCAACAACGCATAATGCTCTATTAGTGACAGGAGCTCGTCAAATAGGTAAAACTTATTCGATTCGTAAATTCGGCGAGCAGTTTGAATCTTTTATTGAAATCAACTTTGTGGATATGCCAGATGCAGTAGGTATATTTAAGGGAGCAAAAGGAGTGAAAGATTTATTATTGCGATTGTCATCGTATGTAACAAAACCATTGATTAAGGGAAAAACTTTAGTTTTTTTTGATGAGGTTCAGTTGTGTCCAGAGATTGTGACAGCAATGAAATTTCTTGTTGATGAAGGATCTTATCGTTATATTCTTAGTGGTTCGTTGTTGGGGGTGGAATTAAAAGATTTGCGTTCAGAGCCAGTGGGTTATATGGGGGTTAAGGATATGTATCCGCTTGATTTCGAAGAGTTCATAGGTGCAGTAGGGGTTTCTCGTCAAGTTGTTGACTCGTTGCATAAGGCATGGGATGATAGGGTTAGTGTTGATGATGTGGTGCATAATAAAATGATGGAGTTGTTTCGTTTGTATCTTGTTGTTGGTGGCATGCCAGCGGCGGTGGAGGCTTATTTGCAAACGAATAATTTACAAAAAGTGCTTGCTATTCAACAAGATATAATACGTTTGTATAAGCGAGATATCGCACAATATGACCGAACCAATAAATTGTATATCGAAGAAATTTTTAGACTTATACCACCAGAATTAAATGCAAAGAACAAGCGATTTATATTGAAAAGTTTGAATGAGAAAGCTCGATTTGATAAGTATGAGAATAGTTTTTTGTGGTTGAAAAATGCAGGAGTAGCACTTCCAGTTTATAATGTAGAAGAGCCCAAGATGCCATTGTTGTTGTCGCGGTCGCGTAATTTGTTTAAACTTTTTCAGAGTGATGTGGGGTTGTTGGCTGCACAATATGCAGAAGGACTACAGTTGCGTATAATAAGTGGTGATAGTGCCATAAATTATGGTTCGGTTTATGAGAACGCAGTGGCGCAAGAGTTGTTGGCTCATGGGATAGAGTTGTATTATTATAACAACAAAAAGCGAGGTGAATTAGATTTTGTAGTTGAGTATGGAGGGCGAATTTTGCCAATAGAGGTTAAATCGGGTAAGGATTATGAAGTGCATCGAGCACTATCTAATATTATGGATTGTGGCGAATATGATTTGCCAGAAGCGATAGTTTTGTGTAATGATAATTTACGAAAAGTTGATCGTGTGACATATGCGCCAGTTTATATGATTATGTTTATAGAGCGAAGTGCAGAAGCACCTGTTTATTATAAAGTTGATTTATCGGGATTAAAGTAGAAAATAAGTAAGAGACGCTATGTGTTAGCGTCTCTTTTTTTGTGAAATATTTTGAGTGTTGACAAAAACTGTCAATTTTGGGTTGTAACTTTGCAAATAAATTGCAAGTTAGGCTTCGTTTCAACATAATTCTATCGCCTTCGGCTCAAGGACCGTTGGTTCAAATAAATTTGGTTCTGTTTTACTTTATGAAATTGCTATTGCTCGACAATTAGAGTAAACTCTATTGCTCTCGCTTAATCGCAATTTTCAACTTGCACTAACTTTGCAGCGAATTTTAAGACTTATTAGATTATGAAAGTTTATGTATTGACGATGACCAGTCAGATAGGCCTATAATATTGTCCCCCTGTTTTAGGGGGACGAGAGCGATGCTCGGAGGGGGTATAAAGTAGTCACAAGTAAGATAGCAGAGTTTGTCGATTTTTACGGTGAATCCTATCTAGAAAAGATTGATACCGGCATTCTAATCACCAATCCCAGAGACGACTCACGTTGGTCACTTGTCCGATTGGAGGAGTGTGAAATAGAGTAGGGACGCACGGTTCGTGCGTCCGCCTAAAAATAACATAAAAAACAAGCCTAAAAAACCTTCGCAAAACTAAAACTTTTTTTGTATTTTTGCGAAAGAAAAATATAGACAAATTGATGTATTATGTTAGCTAATAATGATTTTAAGAAGTGGGTGTTGGATTTGAAAAATGATATTCGACGTTCGCAGATTAAGGCGATTGTAAAGGTAAATGCCGAAATGCTTCGTCTTTTTGGCGTATGGGAGCTGAGATTTGTGAGAAGCAAAAAACGGCATCTTGGGGTGACGGATGGCTTAAGGAATTGAGTCGTGAGTTGATGAGCGAATTTCCTGATATGAAAGGGTTCTCGTATCGAAATTTGAAATATATTCGTCAGTGGTATCAGTTTTATAATGAGCAAATTACAATTGGGCAACAACTTGTTGCACAAATAGAGGAGGATGTTTTCTTTTCGGTTCCGTGGGGGCATCATTTGTATATAATCAGCCAATGTAAAGATGTAGATAAGGCAATATTTTATCTTAATCAAACTGTAGAGCAGGGGTGGAGTCGTGCGGTGTTGCTTAATTTTTTGGATACAGATTTGTATGAGCGTCAAGGTAAAGCTGTTACTAATTTTGATAGATTATTGCCTGAAGAGCAAAGTGATTTGGCAAAGCAAACATTGAAAGATCCGTATAATTTTGATTTTCTTACGCTTGATAGTGCTTATCGTGAGAGAGAATTAGAAAATGCTTTGATGCAAAATGTTACACGTTTTTTGTTGGAATTAGGCACTGGATTTGCTTTGTTTGGTCGTCAAGTCCCGTTGATGGTTGGAGATGAAACGGTATATCCCGATTTGTTGTTTTATCATTTGGAGTTGAAATGTTATGTGGTGATAGAGTTGAAGGTTGATAAATTTAAGGGTGAGCATTTGGGACAATTAGGTTTGTATGTGAGTGCAGTTAATCATCTAAAGAAAAAGCCAACAGACAATCCAACAATAGGTTTGCTTATTTGCAAGACGAAGAATAATGTAATGGCGCAATATGCTCTTGAGTCAACGAATCAGCCTATTGGTATTTCAGAGTACCAATTATCGCAACTGATGCCGGAGGATATTAAAAGTCAATTGCCTACTATTGAGGATATTGAGTCAACTCTTACTGCTGATGAATAGTAGTTATGCAATAAAAGTAGAGACGCTATATATTGGCGTCTCTTTTTTTGTGAAATATTTTGAGTGTTGTCAAAAGTTGTCAATTTTAGGTTGTAACTTTGCAGCGAATTTTAAGACTTATTAGATTATGAAAGTTTATGTATTGACGATGACCAGTCAGATAGGTCAAGATGACCAACCGAGCAGTACGGTGTTGGGAGTTTATAGCACATGCGAAAGGGCAGAGCAAGCCTACAAAGAGACAACGTTTGCCGAGTCCAGAGAGTTTGTCGATTTTTACGGAGAATCCTGCATGGAAAATATTGATACCGGCATTCTAATCACCAATCCCACAGACGACTCACGTTGGTCACTCGTCCGATTAGAGGAATGCGAAATAATGTAGGGACGCACGGCTCGTGCGTCCGCATAAAAAATAACATAAAAAACAACATAAAAAACAACACCCCAAAACCTTTGCAAAACCAAAACATTTTTCGTATCTTTGCAGGTAAATATTTTAAATTAAAATAATTGTTATATGGCAAAACAAGAACATTATATTCCTTTTTGGAAAGATTATATCGCTTATGTATTAAGTCATGGTACTACTATTTTTACAGAAAAAGATAGAGGTAAAGGTGTTGCAAAACATTCAAAGACTAAGACTATTAGAAAGCTTACTATAGATTTGAATGCTAATGAAGATGCAGGGAGTGTTAATGTTTATCCGATTCGTGTTGAAAATTACATTAATTTAGGTGATCAAGATAAAAATCAAAAGATTATGGATATTTTAAACGTGCATAAGACTGAAATTTCTCAAAAATTGCACGCTAAAGGATGGGACGTTATTTTTCCAGAACCCAAAGAAGGAGTTGAGGTTCGAAAAATCTATATTCCTGGAAAAGATTTAAAATATACTTACAAAAGTGACCCTCAATTGTTTGATTTTTATCATCGCGCATCAGAGGATTTATATGAGGTTTTAAGACCTATTTATGATTCTGTATTATAAGCATATTGATGTTTTTTTATTGAAATTCTAATTATGGCATCATAACTTTTAACTAATTATACAGATACAACGTTTTTGGCAACAATACAGGCTAACTTACGTTCGTGCAAGTCTTTTTATTTTACTGTTAGTTTTATAAAAAAGGCGGGCTTAGTATTTTTGTATAATGACATAAAATCTGCGTTAGAACGTGGTGCTAAGGGTAAGATTATAACATCGACGTATCAAAATTTTACGGATGTAGAGTCCTTAAAGTTTTTCTTAAAATTATCTTCTGTTTTTGCTAATTTTGAATGTCATATTGATGATGAATGTTTTTATAATGAGAAAGATTATTCAACAAATGGCTTTCATACAAAAGGTTATTTATTTGAATTTGATGAGCGTTGTGAGTTGATAGTTGGCTCTTCTAACATTACTCGTTATGCTCTTTTGAAAAATATAGAATGGGATCTTGTTGTAGATTGTAAGAAAGATGATGAGCTTTATTTGTCAGCAATAAGAGAGTTTAATGATTTATGGGATAAAACCATAGTGTTAGATCAAGAGCGTATAGGTCTATATGCTCAAAAATTAAATTTTGCTATTGAGCGTTGGGATATGGATTATGATCTTGCAGAGCAAAAGATTAGTCCTAACTACATGCAACGCAAAGCATTGAAAGAGCTAAATAGAAACAGGGCAATAGGAATAAATCGAGCGCTTGTGATATCGGCAACAGGTTCTGGTAAAACATATTTGGCTGCTTTTGATGCTCTTAATTTTAATCCAAACAGATTGCTCTATGTTGTTCATGAAGGTTCTATTTTGAGTAAATCACTGGAAACTTTTCAAACTGTATTTGGTGGTTTGAAAACGTGTGGGATGTATTCAGGTGAAGCTAAAGAGGTTGATGCAGACTTTTTGTTTTCAACGAATGTGTCTATGTGTCGTTCGCTTGAATTTTTTGATAAAAAAGAGTTTGACTATATCATAATTGACGAATGTCATCATGCTGTAGCTGATACATACCGTAGAATTATTGAATATTTTGAGCCGGAATTTTTACTTGGACTTACTGCAACGGAAAATCGTATGGATAACAAAGATGTTGTTGCGCTTTTTGGTAACAATATTCCATATGAATTACGTCTTCGTGATGCTATTATAAATGACCTTATTGTTCCTTTCCATTATTACGGTATTCGTAATCAAATGGTTGATTATAGTTTGTCTGATTCAGCCGAGCGTCGTCTTATATCTCAGATTGAGAGTGAGGATAACTGTAAATTTATACGCGAACAGATAGAGAAGTATCGTCTTGGTGGTCAAAAATTAAAGGCTTTGGCTTTTTGTCGTAATATTCAACACGCACGAATGATGGCTGAAAATATGGGTGAATATTATAATACAGCATTTCTCACAGGCAAGAATAAGATAGGGGAGCGTATTCGTGCATACAATGATTTGCAAGATGATAATAAAGAGTTGGAAATACTTTTTGCTGTAGATATATTGAATGAAGGGGTTGATATTCCTGGTGTAAACATGGTTTTATTTTTACGACCAACAGAATCAACAACTATTTTCATTTAACAATTGGGTCGTGGTCTTCGTAAATTTGAAAATAAAAATCATGTTACAATACTTGACTTTATAGGTAATAGTTATAGACGAAGTGTGCATATAGCACTTGCTTTAGGTAGCTTGTCGAAAGGATATATCCTCGAAAAGAAACTGCTTAAATCAATGGTGAAAGAAGATTTTCAGCAACTTGGTTTGAAGGAATATGGTGTTAAAATTGAAATTGACGATTTGTCGAAAGAGGAGATTATTGAGTATATTGAGAAAGAAAACTTTAATCAAATCAGATATTTGAAAAAAGATTATGAAAACTTCAAGAGTTATTTGAAGACGCCAACATATCCTAAACATATGGATTATATGAATAGTGATTATGCCCCTAATTTGTTGAAGTTTATGAAAGTAAAAATAGGAGGTAATAAAACAAATTCATATTACGGCTTTTTGAAAGGTATTGAAGAAAATAGCGTTCCTTCTTTTACAGAAGAACAAGTAGTAGCTATTAATTACTTATCTAATCTTTTGCCTTTAGTGCGCAGATATGAATATCTTGCTGTTAAGTGTATTCTTGATGGAGTAACGTCTAAAAGTGATATTTCTCAATATCTTGCTCAGAAAATAAAAGGATATAGTGTTGATCATTTTGAACATGCAATTAGATTTTTGATAGAAGAAAAGGTTATTTATTTTGAAGGGAATGATTTTTATTTTTGTTGTGATGTTGATGATGAGTTCGTTGAGTATGTATCAGATTTATTAGATTATGGTTTGGTGCAATATGAGGCAAGGTATATAAATGAAGAGGACTTTTTGCTTTATCAAGATTATAGACAGGATCAGGTATTATTGAAAATACTTAAAAATCCAAAGAATAACCAGTATGGAACTTATTATCAAGATGGTAAAGTCTATATTTTTGCAGGATTGAAGAAAGACGCTTCAGTACAAGATCATCTTAATTATAAGGATAAATTTTTAGATGAAACTACATTTCAATGGGAAAGTATTGCAAGAATTTCGGCAAAAGATGAAGAATTACAAAGAAACAGCAAAGAGGCTCTTGTCTTTGTAAGAAAAGTCAAAGAGGAGAATGGAATCACATTACCTTATACCTTTGTTGGTGCAGGATCTCTTACTAATCCAAGAAAGGGAGTTACTGACAATGGATCAATATTGTATGACATTAAATTAAATAATAGTTTACCAGCAGATTTAATGGAGGATTTTAAATGGGTGGATTAAAAAATATGAAAACAATAGAAGTTGTAGCTGCTATTATATGCGATAGTAATAGAGTGTTTGCCACACAGCGTGGGTATGGTGAGTTTGAGGGTTGGTGGGAGTTTCCGGGTGGGAAGATTGAGCAGGGAGAGTCGCACCATGAGGCGCTAAAGCGTGAAATTCGAGAGGAGTTGGCGGTGGAGATTGAGGTGGGGGAACGACTCTGCACTGTGGAGTATGATTACCCTATGTTTCACCTGACTATGCACTGCTATATGGCTTCGCAGCTGGATGGAGATATTGCTTTGCTCGAACATAAGGCTGCGCGATGGTTGACTAAGTCGGAGTTGGATGAGGTGGAGTGGTTGCCTGCTGATGTGAGTGTTGTTGATAGTCTACGGTCGATAGATTGATAAAAATTTCCAATCGTTTGTGGGTTGGGAATTTTTTTGTATCTTTGCGGAGAGTAAAAATGAAGAGTAGTGTGTTATGTTTAAAATATTTGTAAGATGACTAATTATATTATTCCAAAATTGCCATTATCGTTTGATGTTGAAACGAAGGCTGTATTAAAACAAGTTGCGGTAGCTCATCGTAGATTGGCAGAACTGAAAGGCGCGATAAAATCAATGCCTAATGCTTCTATTTTGATTAATACATTAGCGTTGCAAGAATCGAAAGATTCATCGGAGATAGAAAGTATTATTACTACTCATGATGAGTTGTATAGAGCTCAGGTTTCGCCTTCTCTTTTTACTTCTGCAGCGGCTAAAGAGGTAGAAAATTATAATACTGCTTTGTTTTTGGGATATAATGAGGTGAAGAAAAATGGTTTATTGACGTGTCGAACTATCATTAAAATTTATCAGGCTATAAAAAATAATAATGCGGAGTTTAGACAGACACCGGGAACTACGTTGAAAAATGAAATGACTCAAGAAGTTGTATATGAACCGCCTCAAAGTTACGATGAAATAGTTAATTATATGAGTAATTTAGAGCGGTTTATTAATGATGATGGATTGTCTGATTTAGATCCGTTGGTAAAAATGGCTATCATTCATCATCAATTTGAGAGTATTCATCCTTTTTCAGATGGTAATGGAAGAACAGGTAGGATTATTAATATTTTATATATTGTTTTGCATGATTTGTTAGATTTGCCTGTCTTATATATGAGTCGTTATATTACTCATAATAAGGGTTTGTATTATCGTTTGTTGCAAGAAGTGCGTACTGATAATAATTGGGAGGAATGGATTTTGTTTATGCTTAAGGGAATAGAAGAGACTGCTTTAAATACAACTTTGTTGGTGGAGCAAATAAAAGCTCTTATGATGCAGTATAAGCATAGAATTCGCGAGGAGTTACCAAAAATATATTCTCAAGATTTGATTAATAATTTGTTTCGTCATCCTTATACAAAGATAGATTTTGTAATGAATGAATTAAATATTAGTAAACCAACTGCTATTTTATATTTAAATCAGTTGTGTGATTGTCAAAATCCGTTTTTGCAAAAAATAAAAATAGGAAGAGATAATTATTATATCAATATTCAATTGTTTAATCTTTTGCAAAATGCTTATGAGATGAAAATAAAATAATGTGATTGGTAAAAAAAAATACGATTTCTTTACCGATTGGGGTTGATTGGTAAAAAAAAATGCATTTTTTTTACCGATTGGGGTTGTTGATTGAATAAATAAAAGTGAAGAGTTGGAGCAAGTGGACAATAAAGTAACCAATAAAAATGGATGTTGGGTGGTTGTGAAATAATTATGGAATAATTTGACGTATATGAGTACACTGGAACGGGCTATTGAGATTGCGCATGAGGCGCATCGCGGTCAGCGTGATAAGGCTGGGAATGACTATATTGACCATCCTATGCGTGTGATGGAGATGGGGCGCACGGTGGAGGAGAAGATTGTGGGTGTGCTACACGATGTGGTGGAGGACGCTGGTGAGGTGTGGTCGTTTGAACGATTGGAGGCTGAGGGGTTTGCGCCTGAGATAATAGAAGCGTTGCGATGCGTGACGAAACGGTCGGAGGAGGAGCCGTACGACAAATTTATTGCTCGCGTGAAGACGAATAAGTTGGCGGTGGCGGTGAAATTGAATGACCTGACTGATAACATGGATATCCGCCGATTGCCTTATATTTCGGATAAGGATGTGAAGCGGTTGAAGAAATATTTGAAGGCGTATAAGCAGTTGTTGGGCGAGCCGACATACTCGGTGTATGCCTGCCGACAGGAGTACCCAAAGGCGTATGACCCATGGTCGGAGGAGGATGATAGATTGTTGGTGGAGATGTGGCACGATGGCGTTGCGGTGGATGACCTTGCTACGCATTTTGGCCGTAAGCGTGGGGCTATTATCTCACGACTTAAGAAATTGAATCTTTAATAGTCAACAGTCAATGGACAACGTTCAACAGATATATTGCGGATAATATATAACTAAAAACTTTTCTGCCCTTTGTGGCTCGAAAAGTTTTTCGTATCTTTGCGGTGTGATTTATAACTCTTAAAAAAAACACAGATGTTATGGGCGATTTTATCTCTAATTTGATTAAACTGCTGTTGAAGATGATTCTTCTTCTTGTGGTGTTGTATGTGGGATTTGTTGTGGTGGTGATGATTGTGAGGGACTTTGAGGGGCGTTTTTTGAATGAGGGGGAACAGACGGAAGTGGTGGCGGATAGCGTCGCAGTGGCTGATGCGCCTACGCCTGAGGTTGCGCCTACGCCTAAAGCGAAATCGAAATCGATAAAAAAGGAGAAACCGAGCCCTGCTACGATGTTTGATGAGCCTCGTGGGTGTGTGACCTCGAACAACCTTAAAGTGGAGATTATCTTGGACGGAAAATATGTGATTGCTGAGGAGTTGGACCCTGTGTGGGAGAGTCGTGGATACCAGATGACTACTGATTTGACTGTGGCGTTTATTGACGAGGATAATACTTATTATACTGATCAGATTGTGAAAATACCGAAAGGGAAGTGCGCCCGTCAGATTGGGGTGTATAAATCTGACCACTATTTGTATGACGATAAGACGTTGCCTATCGTGGAAATTATGAATAAATAAATTTATATGTTATGAAGAAATCTATTTTATTTTTATTGCTTTTTGTGGCTTTGGGTTTGATGGCTCAGCAGAATATGACGTTCAAAGGTGTGGAAATTGATGGGCCTGTGGATAAGTTTGTGGAGCAGTTGGAGGCTGAGGACTTTGTGAGTATGAGTCAAGAGAATGGGGTGGTGGTGATGAAGGGTGATTTTGCTGGATATAGCGATTGCGAGATTGCGGTGATTTCGTCGGAGGACGATGGCGTGGTGGATATTGTGGGCGTGATGTTTCACGAACGCGAGGAGTGGCCTATCATTGAGGAGGATTATAATAGATTGAAGGAGTTCTTGACCGTGAAGTATGGCAGACCTTATCCTGTGATTGAGGAGTTTCAGGGCAGAACGTTTGATGAAAATAAAATTAAATTTGGTTTTTTGACTTCGGATAGATGTAAATGGATTTCTATCTTCGAAATGGATAGGGGTAGAATTGAGTTGTTTATGCAACAAACCGGCGAGAACAAGGCGGCTGTGATATTGAAATATTACGATTATAAAAATACTGACGTAAATCCTTCGTCGATAATAAACGATTTGTAGTGAGAAAGAGATACAAAAAAAAGAGATACCTAAAATTAGATATCTCTTTCTTTTTTGGTGATCCAGCTGGGGCTCGAACCCAGGACCCCAACATTAAAAGTGTTGTGCTCTACCAGCTGAGCTACTGAATCATCGACTTAACTTGTTTGTGAGAATGTGAACTTCTCTTTTTTTAGTGATCCAGCTGGGGCTCGAACCCAGGACCCCAACATTAAAAGTGTTGTGCTCTACCAGCTGAGCTACTGAATCATTAAGTTAAGCACCTATGAGAATTAACTCTCAAAAGCGGGTGCAAAGTTACGACTTTTTTCTGAATTGACCAAATATTTTTTGTTATTTTTTTAACTTTTATTTATTGTTGATTTTTATTTATTTGTTAATCAATGGTTTATGATATAAGAAAAATAACACCTATGTTGGTGATTTGTGGCGGTTAGAGGGGTGAAAATTGCTGAATGTGTGGTTTGGTTTTGGTGGTTGTGCTGTTGTTATGGCGTTTTATATGCCGTTGGATGTGAAAAATTGCGCTTGTTTCGTAGTATGCATCTATGGTTTGGAGCAGAAAAGCCTGAAAAAACGTGGTGAGTGTCGGCGTAATCGTTGGGAGGGGAATTTTTCGATGTTTTGTGGCGACGAATAGTCTGAAATGACAATAAGAAAATGTTTCGTGTCAGTTTTCGAAAGTTGTTTTGTGAAAAATGATTTTTTTATTGATATTTAGTGTAATAAGTGAAAATTTTTCGTTAAAAGTTTTGGCAGTTTGAAAAAAAGTTGTACCTTTGCATCGGTTTTTTCAAAGTAATAATAAGATGGTTTTTATGGTCCCGACAATGATGAGAATCATGCGTCGGGATTTTTTTGTTCTTTTGAGAGATTTTTTGTAATTTTGCGGTGTGAATCTATTATAATGTATAAAAATATGAAAAAGTTATTTTTGATTTTGGCAGTTGTTGCTGCTATGGTGGCATGCTCGAACAAGAAGGAGTGTGCGCACAAGCATCCATGTTTTGTCTATGATGCTTCGATTTATGAATTGAACACTCGTCAGTTTACGCCTGAGGGTACATTTGCTGCGGCTGAGGCAGAGTTGCCTCGATTGGCTGAGTTGGGTTATGATATTATTTGGATTATGCCTATTCAGCCTATTGGAGAGTTGGAACGTAAGGGTGGGCTTGGTAGCTACTACGCAATCAAGGACTATTGTGCGTTCAACCCTGAGTTTGGTACTCGCGAGGATTTTGCTTCGTTTTTGAATAAGGCTCATGAGTTGGGTATTAAAGTGATTCTCGACTGGGTAGCGAACCACACTGCGCCTGACCATCCTTGGACGTTGAACGAGGGTTGGCACATGCGCGACTCGTTGGGCAGATTGGTGGTGAACTACGATTGGTACGACATTGCTGAACTCAACTACGACAATCAAGATATGCGCGATGCTATGTTCCGCTCGCTCGAATGGTGGTTGGATACTATCGGTGTGGATGGTTTCCGTTGCGATGTGGCTCACGAAATCCCAACTGACTTCTGGGAGTTTGCTTTCGACTCGTTGCGCGTGAAACACCCAAAGATGTTTACTCTTTGCGAATCGGAAAATCTCGACCTCACTCAAACTGCCTTTAATATGTATTATGGTTGGGAATTCCATCACTTGATGAATGATGTGGCTAAGGGTGAAAAGGGTGTTGAAGATTTGTGGGCGTATTTCAACAAGGTGGACACTGTGTTTCCTGACTATGCTATCCGCATGAACTTCACATCTAACCACGACGAAAACTCATGGGCTGGTACTGAATTTGAGCGTATGGGTAATGCTGCCGATGTGATGGCGTTGTTCACTTATGTGGTGCCGGGTATGCCTTTGACATATACAGGACAGGAGTTTGGTAATGTGCGTCGTCTTCGTTTCTTCGATAAAGACACTATTGAATACGATCCAGAAAACACGAAAGAGCATATATATAAGGTGGCAAACGCTATGCGTGCCGACAACCCAGCGCTTTATAGCAACGAACTTGGTGGCAAATTGGAGCGCATCGAACTCGCTGAAGGTATCGAAAAGATATTTGCTTGTCGCCGTGTAGTCGAAGGCAACGAGGTGTATGCTTTTTTTAACTTCTCTAATGAAGCACGCGTAATTTCTATCGACAAAATACTCCCAACGGCAGAACCAAAGAGCGTGATTGCATTCTATGAAGTCGATTCGACATTAGATCGAATGAAAATCAAACCATGGCATTGTGTGATTTATTGCTATTGATATATCCGCTGAATACGAAAAGCGCACACCTTATATATAAAATATATAAGGTGTGCGTTTTTTTTGTGAGTAGGGATGCGCGGTTCGTGCGTTCTTTCGGTTGCCAGACTGAAAAATCTTGAGCGTAGTGAAAAAATCTATGTAATCTGTGGGAGAAAAATTAAAATATTTGTGATATTTGTGAAATGTATGGAAGAAAACAAGAAAATTCGTGTCATTTGAGGGGAAAATTATATGCCAATTTTAGTGGAAAAATTATTGAAAAAACATGAAAAATTCTGAAAACGCGAAAAATCATGCCGAAAAGCATGTTTTTTTTGTGTCAAAACACACTAAAGATGCCATTAAAAACGCCAAAAAACATGTTTTATAACATATATTTTTAAAATAATTAAAAATCATATCGCTGATAATCAAGCAAAAGAAAAATAATTGAAATTTTTTATTGCAAATAATTTGGTATTTTCAAAAAATGTTGTACCTTTGCATCCGCAATCGAGAGAGATAGCCACTGAATGAAAAGACAGTGATTCTTTGAAAATCTGAAACAACAAAAATGTAGTATAAGTACAAGGTAATAAAATACCACCGTCATAAAAAACTAACTACAATAAAGCTTGAGTTTAGGGACAAACGAATAAAAAAAATAAATGTACAATGAAGAGTTTGATCCTGGCTCAGG
>JAFYSF010000010.1 GCA_017559505.1 Paludibacteraceae bacterium
ATATTTATAGTATATTTATAGTATATTTATAGTATTTTTATAGTATATTTATAGTATATTTATAGTATATTTATAGTATTTTTATAGTATATTTATCATATATTTATAGTATATTTATCCTATTTTGTAGGTTGCTTGAGGTTAGGGTTATTCTTCATCTGCTGGTTCCTTCGCTGCGCTCAGTCACACGCAGTTATGTATAATTAGACGTTTTTGACGCCCCTTTTCTAGATGCTCTAGATATACTAGGACGCTGCGCTGCTCTAGATGATTAAGCATAGGAAATAGGTATGGTTCACCATCTTAGAGATGTCTTACTGATGGACATAATGGGACTTCTAGAATTGTTTGCACTCAGACATAAAAAAAGAGGCTACCCTTTGCGGTGGTAGCCTCTTGTTGTGAGAAATTATATTAACATGTGTTCGATATAATTTTCCATCCCTCACGGAATGCACGGAAGACACGGAATTCTTATATCAAACTGACGTTATTTTACATAATCGCCGAGTGGTCCTTGAACTGGATTGTACATTTCTTCGATCATTGATGCATAGTTTTGAAGTATGACTGCACGACGAAGTTTCAATGTAGAGGTCAACTCGCCTGATTCGATTGTAAATCCACGCTTGATTAGGCGGAATTTCTTGATTTTTTCGTATGGTGCCATATCTTTTTGAAGTTCGGCAATGCGCTCTTCCATCATTTTGCAGATTTGTGGATGTTCCATCAATTCATCGACGAGTTCGAAAGCGATGCCTTGTTGAGTTGCATAACCTTTGATTGCCTCGAGGTTAGGCGCGATGATT
Source organism: Paludibacteraceae bacterium (assembly GCA_017559505.1). Classification (GTDB taxonomy): domain Bacteria; phylum Bacteroidota; class Bacteroidia; order Bacteroidales; family Paludibacteraceae; genus Aphodosoma. Next base: position 810 of record JAFYSF010000010.1, read on the forward strand.
GCTGTTACGTAGTTGCGATTGTTGCCAATCACTGCCACTTGCTCGATAAACACGTCGCCACCGAGGATTGTCTCGATTTGTTGTGGGGCAATGTATTTACCGTTAGATGTTTTGAAGAGGTCTTTGAGACGATCGGTCATATAGAGGTGTTTGCCATCTACGAGTTTGCCGGCATCGCCTGTGCGGAACCATCCGTCGATGAATGAGTTGGCATTGATTTCTGGCTTTTTGTAGTAGCCTGAGCAAACAGTTTTGCCTTTGACAAGGATTTCGCCATCTTCGCCTATTTTCACTTGAACGTCAGGCATGAGTGTACCCATTGAGCCGATTACGTAATTGTGATATGGATAACAACAAACAGTGGCTGTAGTTTCGGTCAAACCGTAGCCATACATAATTGGCAAACCAAGGCTAATGAAGAATTTAGCCAATTTGTCGTCGAGCGCAGCACCCGCAACAGGGAACAAGCGACCTTTGTCCAAACCTACTACTTTCTTCAATGTAGAGAAGATGAGTCGGTCGGCAATCTTGTAGCGAATGGCAAGACCAAAAGGGACACGTTTAAGGTCTTTTTTATAGCCAATATTATACTCTTCGCCTACGGCTAATGCCCAAGTAACCAATGCTTTCTTCAAAGGAGAGAAAGAGTCGATTTTCAATTGCACGCCTGCTGCAATCTTTTCCCAAAAACGAGGCACAGCACACAAGAGGGTTGGGCGCACCTCTTTCAATGTGTTCTGAATATCGGTAGGACGTTGGTTGAGATATACTCGGATATCTTGCCAGAGGCAGAAATAGGTCCATGCACGCTCGAAGATATGAGTGAGCGGAAGGAATGCCATAGAGGTGTCGCTACGCTTGATATGCACAAGTCGTTGATCGTGAATGCGCATAGCCTCGAGCAGACAAGAGTGTGGCAACATAACACCTTTAGATTCGCCAGTAGTACCCGATGTGTACATGATAATGGCAAGGTCGTCTTCGGTAGCAGCTTTGGTGCGTTTGTCAACAACCTTTTGAAGCGATTGATCATCGCCTTTACGCATAAAATCTTCGAAATACATTGCACGCGATTCGCCTTTCAGGTTGACAGAAGGGTCGAATACGATGATGTGTTTCAAGAACTTGCTGTTTTTGATTACTTCGAGAGCATTATCGTACTGAGCTTGCTCACCTACACAAAGAACTTCGATTTCGGCATCGTTGATGATGTACTCGATTTGTTGCACTGACGCAGTGGCATACATAGGAACAGAGATAGCACGATTGGCATAGTTGGCAAAATCGACCATCAAAGCCTGTGGCATGTTTTGTGAGCAGATAGCAACACGATCTTCGTCCTTCACACCGATAGAAACCAATGCACGAGCCACGCGTTCTACCTTTTCGTGAAGTTCACGCCATGTAATCTCTACCCATTTTGCAACAGAATAGTCGCGATAATACAACGCTACACGATTGGCTTGTTTCTTTGCTTTGGCAGCAACCAGTTTTGAAAAATGAATTAATTCCATAAAAAATAATATTAATATATAGTGTTTATGGCATAGTCATAAAACTACACCTTTTTTTAATCTTTCAAGGTTTGTAGAGCTTGTTTTGCGGCAGCTTGTTCCGATTCGCGTTTGCTATTGGCAACACCAAAGCCCATAGGTCTGCCATCGACAATGACACGCGATTGGAAACGTATTTTATTATCCTCGATACGAGTTTCTTCGACCAATTCGTAATAAAACTCTTTACGCTCTTTTTGACACCACTCCAAAAGCATAGATTTATAATTTTGCTCCTTGCGCAAGAGTTTTTCCATCTTAATATGCTGTTTATAAGAACGCATAATGAAATCGGCTGCTACATCATAGCCTTTGTCGAGATAGACCGCACCAACCAATGCTTCGAAGAGATTGCCCGTAATATTGTTGAAATTGTTATTGCCCTTACGCATAATAACATAGTTACGCAAACCCATTTTTTCGCCCAACTCGTTGGTTGTCTTGCGACGCACCAACAAGGCACGCGCAGAGGACAAGAAACCCTCTTTTTGATTAGGATAGTGCTTATAGACCATTTCGCTCATAACAGTTTCGAGAACTGCATCGCCAAGAAACTCTAAACGCTCGTTATTCAATAGTTTACCTTTTTTGTCGCGTTGCGACATTGAACTATGAATAAATGCTATATCGTAGAGTCGTGTGTTATTCTCGCGAAAGCCTAATAAGTCTTGATATTTAGTTGGTTTCCAAAATTGGATTTTAATCCAAAATCTTTTTAAAGTCTTAGATATCTTATACGCTAATTTCTTATTCTTGAGAGTAGTATCTTGTTTTTCGTATTTCTTGTTATTCATAATCAAAATTTAGTGTTTGCTGAGTATCCAACAATCTGAATGTCATACGATGATATGGCGTAGTGCCATACTGCTCAATTGCTAATCTATGCTTTTTTGTTGGATAACCTTTATTTCCTTGCCAATCATACTGCGGAAATTCGTCGTGCAATCGGCACATATACTCGTCGCGATGAGTTTTTGCTAAAATAGATGCCGCCGCAATGGACATATATTTGCCATCACCCTTAACCACAGTTTGATATGCTACGTTTTTATATGGTTTAAATCGGTTTCCGTCAATAATAATATGGTCGAAATTTAGTTTTTTCTCTACTTGCTCTAAGGCACGATGCATAGCCAAAATGCTGGCATTAAGAATATTTATCTCGTCAATCTCTTTTGCAGTGACCACACCAACAGCCCAAACAACAGCCTCACGCTCGATGATAGTGCGCAATTCGTTGCGCTGACGCTCAGTCAATTGCTTGCTATCATTCAACAAATCATTGGAAAATCCATCGGGCAAAACTACTGCAGCTGCATAAACATCACCAGCAAGACAACCTCGTCCTGCTTCATCTACACCTACCTCGATGCAATTGGGTTTTAGATAGTTCTGCAACATAATTTTAGGGGACTTAATAAATAATTTCCATTAAAACTCGACCTACCGCATCGAGTGTTGAACGATCGATATTGCGCATATCATCATTGTGGGTATGCCAATAATCGCCAAAACCAGTCTCAGTATCAGTCTGAAATTGAATAATATCAATACAAGGAATACCTGCACGATTGACATTGATATGATCGTCGGTAACGCCACCGCCACGTTGATTTACAAAAATATGGCTTAAGCCTAAATCGGCAGCCTTATTCCACACTCGGTCCACAACCCAAGAGGCATATTGGTCAGAAAAATACTCACGATAGAACTGAGCACCTTGCGCACCCACCATATCGAGCAAAATGGCAAATTGCGCTTGATAGCCCGGAATATGAGGACGAGAAGCCCAATATTTAGAACCTAAAGCCCAACCACCATCGGAAAGTTTGGACTGCGCCCAATCGGGAGCACCCCAATCCTCGAGGTCAAACAAAATGAAATCTACGCCTATTGAAGCATCTTTCAAACCTAACTGACGAGCCAACTCCATAATTACACCTACACCACTTGCTCCATCATTTGCCCCAATTATTGCCTTGCGTCGATTGTCAGGATTGATATCATTATCGGCAAATGGACGACTATCCCAATGAGAACATATCATCACACGATTAGGCTTGCCTAATCCATACGATACAACAACATTGCGAATAGGCATCTTCGAACCATCATAAATCACAGATTCGCCCTCTTGCACAATAACCGTATCTGCACCAAAACGATTAAATTGCTCAACAAAATATTGTAAGCAAGCAGAATGGGCCTCAGTGCCTGGCACACGAGGTCCGAAATCGCATTGAGCCTCTACATAATGATAGGCACTATCAGGGTTGAATGTAGGCACAACTCGAACAATCGTATTATCTTGTTCTGTTTTTTCGGAATGAGAAGCAAAGCCACAAGCCGACAAAAAAGATAATACAATTGCAAAAATAAAATATTTATAATTCATCGTTAAACGATCATTTATTAACCACAAAGTCGAGAGCAATACTGCTTTGAGCCACTGCGTGCATGTGTTTTTTTACGATATTGCAGTGATACATATCTTGTTGGTAAACATCAAGAGCAGCCCAATCCTCTACCAAGACTTCGAGAATAATATCATACGAACGAGCAGAGTGCAATTCGTCGCAATTTACTTGAACATCAAGTGCAGTAGGCACTTTGCCTCGCATTGACAACAATACATTTTTAGTTTCTTCAATCAATTTAGCTGTAGGTTCAGCCAATTTGAAACATACGATATGCTTTACCATAGTGATTAGTTATTAGTGAATAGTTAATAGTGATTATTCTTCTGTGTACCAACTAGCATACATTGCGTAGTTGTGAGCAATTTTTTGATTGATTTCTTTTGCTTGTTCAGGAGCTACTTCTTTGACTTGTTTAGCAGGCACGCCTGCCCAAATTGTGTTTGGAGGCACGATTGTTCCGCTAAGTACCAAAGCATTAGCTGCAATGATAGCACCCGCACCAACCACAGCACCATCGAGGACAGTAGAACCCATGCCGATAAGCGCATAGTCTTCGATTTTAGCACCATGGATTGTAACATTATGACCTACACTGACATAATCTCCAATCTCGATTGTTGATTTTTCATAAAGAGTGTGTAGCACTGCTCCGTCTTGAATATTCACATGATTACCAATACGAATAGAGTTGACATCGCCACGCAATACAGCATTGAACCAAATGCTACAACCCTCGCCAATCACTGTATCGCCAATGATTGTTGCGTTGTCGGCAAGATAGCAATCTTTGCCTATTTCTGGAGTAAATCCTCTAACTGATTTTATAAGAGCCATTTTTTGAGTTGAAAGTTGAGAATTGAGAGTTGAAAGTTAATAAACACGTTATTAAACCTCTAGTAATAAAGTTAAAAAATTATTTCTATAGCGACTATAGTTTCTATATGCTACAAAAAAGAATAAGCATCTGATTCAGCCCTGCAATAACAGACCAAACCAAATGCTTATATATTTGTTTTACAATAAAGTCAATTAGATTTTTTTGAAAATAACGCTAGCGTTATGACCACCAAAGCCGAATGTATTCGACAATGCAGCACGTATTTCACGTTTTTGAGCTTTATTGAATGTAAGATTTAGGTTGTAATCGATTTCAGGATCTTCGTCGCCTTCGTGGAAGTTGATTGTTGGAGGCACAATGTCGTTTTTAACAGCAAGCACAGTAAGCATTGCTTCAACCGCTCCAGCAGCACCAAGCAAGTGGCCTGTCATTGATTTAGAAGATGAGATGTTCAATTTGTAAGCATAATCGCCAAATAATTGTTTAATGGCTTTCACCTCAGATATATCACCAAGAGGAGTAGATGTGCCGTGAACATTGATATAGTCGATATCTTCAACAGACATTTCAGCATCTTCGATAGCATTTTTCATCACTTTATAAGCACCATATCCTTCAGGGTGAGGAGCAGTCATGTGATGAGCATCGGCACTAAGACCACCGCCAACCATTTCGGCATAGATATGAGCACCACGAGCTACTGCATGCTCATACTCTTCGAGAATAAGCGCAGCACTACCCTCGCCCATAACGAAACCGTCGCGACTCTTAGAAAATGGACGAGATGCACCTTGAGGATCGTCGTTGCGAGTAGAAATAGCACGCATAGCAGAGAAACCACCTACACCACCAACAGTGAGAGCAGCTTCGGCACCACCAGCGATGATGGCATCAGCTTTGCCAAGACGAATATAGTTGAATGCATCGATCAAAGCATTTGTAGATGATGCACAAGCAGATGTAGTAACGAAGTTAGGTCCACGCAATCCAAACATGATAGAGATATGACCTACGCCAATATCAGAAATCATTTTAGGGATGAAGAAAGGATTGAATTTAGGACCATTGTCTGGATTTTTCATATAGTAGCTATACTCCTCTTCGAAAGTATGCAAGCCACCAATACCAACGCCATAGATAACACCGATGCGATCGAGATCTACTTTTTCTAAATCCATTTTTGAATCAGCCATTGCTTGTTTTGCAGCCGCAATAGCATATTGGCTATAGAGGTCCATTTTACGAGCCTCTTTAGCATCCATATAGTCAGCTGCGTTGAAGTTTTTGACTTCACACGCAAACTTGGTTTTGAATTTTTCAGTATCAAAATGAGTTATTGGTCCAGCACCACTAACGCCATTCACGGCATTAGTCCACACCTCTTCTACGCTATTTCCAATCGGTGTGATAGCACCTAAACCAGTAACAACAACACGTTTTAATTCCATAAATAAAATAGATAGCAAATAACGGCAAATATCGAGTAACGAGAATTGAATCAGAAATCGAATCAATTCTTGTTATTCGATATTGTCTGCCGATTTAGTATAAAAATCAGAGATTAAGCTTTTGCAGCTTCGATGTGAGAAATTGCTTCACCAACAGTAGTGATTTTTTCAGCGTCTTCTTCAGCGATTTGGATATCAAATTCGCGTTCGAATTCCATGATCAATTCTACTGTATCCAATGAGTCAGCACCAAGATCGTTAGTAAAGCTTGCAGTTTCAGTTACTTCGCTAGCTTCAACACCAAGTTTTTCAACGATAATCTCTTTTACTTTGTTTGCTACTTCAGACATAATAGTAATTTTTTAGTTAGTTAATAAATTATTTTTCTGTTTTTCTTTGTGAAATCATAATTTGATAAGAATTTACCAAAAAATAATCCCCAACACAAATTCGTTGCAAAGTAAATGCTTTTTTTTCAAAAAACATTATTTTTTTGCTAAAAAATTGCACATTTTTGCTCAATAAGGGCAATTTGAGAATTTTTCGACAACTGTCATTTTGTGTTATTATCACAAATTTTATTGATTTTTAGTCAGTTATAGAAATGTTTATAAAAGTTAAAATATGAGACATTTTTGTTAAAAAGTGTATAAATAGAAAGGGATTGCCTAAAAAAGCATAAAAAAATAAGGATTTATGAATAACAAAAAAGAAAAAAAAGGCAGAAAAAGAATATTTTTGACAATATAATTTGAAAAATGCAGAAAAAAATGTAACTTTGTACTTCAAAAATGTACAATGTATAATGCACAATTGACTATTCAGCACTAATCTCTAACCTCTAACCCAAAACCTATGGATAAGATATTAAAATATTTTCCGAATTTGACGGAAGAACAAAAAGGGCAATTTGCTGCGCTTTTTGATTTATATAAAGATTGGAATAGTAAAATCAATGTGATTTCGCGCAAAGACATTGATAATCTGTATGAACACCATGTTTTGCACTCGCTTGCAATAGCCAAGATTTTGCGCTTCCAGCCAGGCACTACGCTTGTGGATGTGGGTACAGGAGGTGGTTTTCCGGGTATTCCATTGGCTATTATGTTTCCTGAATGTAAGTTTCATTTAGTAGACTCGATAGGCAAAAAGGTGCGTGTGGCGCAAGAGGTGGCAACTGCTATTGGGTTGAAAAACGTAACATTCCAACACGATAGAATGGAAAATGTGAAGGAGAAATATGATTTTGTGGTGTCGCGAGCAGTGATGCCATTGGCAGATTTGGTGAAATTGGTGAAGAAAAACGTATCGCAAAAGGGTGTAAATGCTTTGCCAAACGGGTTGATTTGCTTGAAAGGCGGAGAATTGCAACATGAAGTTGCACCGTTCAAGAATATTTCCACCTTATATAATATAAGCGAGTTTTTCAGCGAAGAATTCTTCCAAACTAAAAAAGGAGTATATCTACCACTATGAAAATAAAACAGATACAAAACAATCCGTTTCAGGAGAACACGTATGTGATATGGGACGAGGCGTCGAAAGAGGCAGCGATAGTGGATTGTGGGGCGTTGTTTCCTCAAGAAGAAGAGAGAATTGAGAAGTTCGTAGAAGAGAATGGATTGAGAGTGAAATATTTGCTCAATACACACTTGCACCTTGACCATTGTTTTGGCAACCATTGGGCAGCAGGACGTTATGGCGTTTTGCCAATGGCACATGCAGAAGATGAGACCTTGCTTGCACGAATGGGAGAGCAAGCAAAAATGTTTGGATTGCCATTTGAAGTGAAAACTGAGAAATTAAGCAAATATTTGAACGATGGGGATGTTTTGATGTTGGGCGACAATGAGATTAAGGTGATACATACGCCGGGGCATTCGCGTGGTGGATTGTGTTTCCACATTCCATCGACATCGTGGTTGATATCGGGCGACTCGTTGTTTGAAGGCTCGATTGGACGCACCGACTTGGAAGGTGGGTCGTATGCAACACTGATAAAATCGATAACCGAGCGTTTGATGACATTGCCTGAGGAGACGATTGTGTATCCGGGCCATGGACCTTATACGACCATCGGAGAGGAGAAAAAATGCAATCCGTTCCTTTAAAATTTTGAGACGAATACGCACTGAAGGTGTCAGTCTTCTTCGGTGAAGGTTGCTTGCACCTTGCTTGAGGGTAGGACAAAAGAATACACAACGAGAGTGTGTTTTTGAGGGGGATAAAAATAGGCACTAAAACAAATAGTAATAAATATAAAAAAGAAATATTATGGAATTTCAAGCTAACGAAGGAAAGAAATTGGCCATTACGATTGATGGCGTTGAATATTTGCGTATACCTGTGAAAACTCACGTTGTGATGCGCGAAGATGACCTCGCAGAGGTAGTTGACAAATATACAAAAGATATTCGCCAAGAGGGTGATATTATCTTCTGCAGTGAAAAAATTGTGGCAATCACACAAGGTCGCTCATTCCACATCAACGACATCCACCCATCGTGGTTGGCTAAATTTTTGGTAAAATTCGTATATAAATCGCCTTACGGCATCGGTTTAGGTAGCCCATATACAATGCAATTGGCTATTGAGGATGTGGGACTTCCACGTATATTCTTAGGTTGCCTTGCTGCCCTCGTAACTAAACCTTTCGGTGTGCGCGGTGCGTTCTACAAAGTGTGCGGTCCGAGAGCATACGCTATTGATGGTCCATGCGAATATACTTTGCCTCCATACAATCAATATGCGAAGATGGCTCCTAAAAATCCTGACAAAGTAGCTCGCCAAATGAAAGAGAAACTCGGCAATGAGTTTATCGTATTGGATGCTAATGACTTGAACGTTGATATACTCGGCAAATCAAGCAAATCGCTTAACGATAACTTCTTGAAAGCGTTGTTCAAAGACAATCCGCTCGGTCAGTCATCACAACAAACTCCGATTGCTATTGTAAGAAAAGCATAATAGGGAGCAGCGAGTAAAGAATAGAAACTTTCAATTTTGAGATTTAAATATGGATTTATTAAGTATCATTTGGGATGTAAATCCCGTAGCTTTGTCGCTCGGACCGCTTGAAATACGCTGGTATGGAGTGATTTATGCTCTTGGTTTTTTTATTGCCATCAATATTATCGGAAAAACATTCCAACGCGACGGTGCGCCAGAAGAATGGTTGGATAAAGTGTTTGTTTACTTCATATTAGCAGTGATTGTAGGCTCACGATTGGGACACGTATTCTTCTACGATTGGGCATACTACTCGCAACACCCAGCCGAAATATTTATGATTTGGCGAGGCGGATTGGCTTCGCACGGCGGAGCAGCCGCAATGGTGCTAACTGCTTGGCTATTGACTAAATACATGACAAAAGTAAGCTTCTTTTGGCTGACAGACCGCGTGTTTGTAGGCTCGGCATTCGTTGCTTGCTTGATACGTATCGGCAACTTGATGAACTCGGAAATCTATGGCGAACCAACAGATTTGCCTTGGGGATTCATCTTTGTGCGCGGCGACATAAACAATACAATCCCTTGCCACCCTACTCAACTCTACGAAGCATCAGCCTATTTGCTTGTATTCTTCCTACTATATTGGATGTATTGGAGAAAAGATGCGGGCAAATACAACGGTCTCATCACTGGCGTTGGATTCCTCGGCATATTCATCTCGCGCCAAATCATCGAAATGATTAAAAATCCACAATCGGACTTCGAGGTAGAGATGACCTTCAATATGGGACAATGGTTGTCGGTGCCATTCATTATTTTCGGAGCAATTTTAGTAGTTCGCGCATTAGTGAAAGGTCCGGTGGTATATAATCTACCAGCGCCAAAACCACAAAAAGCTAAAAAATGATTAGATTAGAAGAAATAGCTCCTATCGGAGTGTTTGGGAAAACGCATGGTATCAAGGGAGAAATCAATTTGGAAATGAATATTGATTTCGACCTTGAAGATACCCCATATATCATTGTGGATATAGATGGAATATTCGTGCCTTTCTTTATTGATGAATATCGCTATAAAACAGACACTACGGCATTGATTTTGTTTGAAGATATTACAACAGAGGAACGAATACGCCCATTTTTTGGCAAAACGGCATACGTGAAAAAAGAGACTCTCGGCGAAAACGAAAATGATGAAATGTCGATAAACTATTATGTGGGATTCACAATGCTGACAGCAGATGGCAAAAAGATAGGACAGATAGTTGAAATCGACGACTCGACAGCCAATGTGTTGTTTATCCTTGACAATGACATACTTGTGCCGGTTGGGGCTGTAGAGGTAATAGACTTAGACCCTGAAAAGCACACTATGGTGGTGGAATTGCCTGAAGGACTTATTGAAATTGAGAATTAAATTACTGCTATGAATCGCACTCATATAGGAATATTTGGGCCTCGCAATGCGGGAAAATCATCGTTGATTAATATGCTTACATCGCAAGAAGTGAGTATAGTTAGTTCGGTGGCTGGCACAACTACAGACCCCGTAAGCAAACCAATTGAAATCAACGGATTAGGGGCTTGCGTCTTCATAGATACTGCTGGATATGACGACTATGGCATGTTGGGCGAAATGAGGGTTACGAAGACTAAAGAGGTGCTAAAACGGTGCGATATAGCTATATTTTTGATTCCGAGCACTATCTTTGAGGAGAAAGACAAACTGCAAGAGGCAACAAAATGGTTTACGCTGATAAAAGAACGCTGTAAGGCTGTGCTTGCAGTTAATCATTTTGCAGAGAGAACTCACGAAATAGGCGACGTTAAAAAACTTTTTGGAGTTAACGAATACATTGATATAAATATAGCAAACAATAAGGGTCGAGAAGAGGTGTTGAAGGCTATAGGATTTGTTCAATCGCAATATCAGCAGGATTTATCGATAGTAACACATCTGGTAAAACCCAATGATACAGTGATACTTGTGATGCCACAAGACATACAAGCACCCAAAGGGCGATTGATTTTGCCACAAGTACAAACTATACGCGAATTATTGGACTATGGTTGTACAACTATTTGCACTACAACGGCAAAATTCGAACAAACACTGAATGGACTAAAAGATGTACCAGCACTGATAGTGACAGATTCGCAAGATTTCAAAACCGTATATGAATTAAAACCCAAAGAATCACGTTTGACATCGTTTTCGGTACTCTTTGCGCGATGGAAAGGCGACATTGACGAGTTTATTCGTGGAGCAGAGGCATTGGCAACACTGAACGCTAATAGCCAAGTATTGATTGCTGAAGCATGTTCACACGCACCATTGGCAGAGGATATAGGCAGAGAAAAAATACCTGCCTTAATAAGAAAAAAAATTGATGCCAATATTAAATTTGATATTGTTTCGGGAAACGATTGGAACGTGGATTTATCACAATACGATCTTATCATTCACTGCGGAGCGTGCATGTTTAGTCGCACTCAGATGCTAAATCGAGTAAAAGATGCCCAACAAAATAAAACAAAAATAACAAATTATGGAGTTACCATAGCATATCTCAATAATATTATTGACAAAATTATATGGTAAAAATAACAAAATTATAGCATTTCGAACTACCACAGCACAACAATTTTAGCAAAAATAACAAAATAAACATTTTACACAAAAAACTTGTTAATTCCATCAAAATTTTATAAATTTGCAACAACAAACAAATCTTTTTACTCTAACTATTAGCAAATTTATAAAATGCAATTTTCAAATTCTACAAACAAAGAAAACATCACTTTTAACGCCAATGAAATCAAAAAAAGTGATAACTACAATTGCAAATGCAAGTCGGTCGTCTATAAAACGATAAAATCAGAAAATTACGAAACACTCACCATTAAGACCGACAACAATATAAATAGTTACGACTTCTTATTCATAACAGAGGGAGGTGGTATCTATAAATCACATAACACAACACAAGAAATAAAAGTAGGCTCTATTTGTATCATCAAATCTGGAGAAAAGATTGAGTTTATCCCAACAATAGGGAAGAAAACTTCATATTACCACATATCAGTAGTTTGCTTACAATATACATTATTCCTTGAAAAAATAGACTTATTCCAGAATTCATCAATTGCGAATATAGGTCAAAATGTAGTGATCGAAAACATATTTAGCAATATGATACAAATCCTCAAAGAGAATAAATCTGGCTCAGAAGCTGTTTTGAACACCTCTTTATTCCTCGCTCTTAGCATCGCAAACTACAAACTACTGAATTGCCACGAAAAAGAGGACCCAAACATTGAAAAAATCAACACTGCAGTCGAAATACTACGCCATGATACAACTACCAAAATTAGCCCTGAAGAAGTGGCAGAGCGCATTGGAATAAGCTATTCCCTATTTCGCCGTATTTTTAAAGAAACTATGGGCACATCTCCTGCCCAATATCAGATGGATATACGCTTGAAAAAAGCACAAGAATTGCTGACTACAACCAATTATTCAATTGCAAAAATTGGTATGACACTTGGCTTTTCTGATACCGCGCAGTTCAGCACATTCTTCCGCAAACGCCAGAATATGACACCGCGCGAATATCGAAATAAACATAAATAATATAAACAAGGAGACAGGATTTTTAATTCTATCTCCTTTTTTGTTCAAAAAAGAGACTCTCTATGATAAAAAAAATCAGTATCGTTATACTAACATTTTTAATTACCCACGTTGTTGCTGCTCAAGACATTGTAATCGTAGGGCAAGTGCTATCGGCTGAAGATCTACGCCCATTAGAAGCCGCAAGCGTATGGTTCAAAGGCACAAACATTGGCTGTACTACAAACGAAGAGGGGTTTTTCATGCTCCGTAGCAACGAGCCTCAACGCACGCTGATTGCAAGTGTTGTCGGATACAAACAACGACAAATAAAACTTGATTACGGAAAAGACCAAATGATCAGAATCTACTTGAAAGAAGATATTTCGATATTGGATGAAGTAATTGCCCTTCCTAAACAAGATGAAGCCATACTCATACTAAAAAAGGTGTATGAAAATCGCTATATCAACAACCCTGAAAATATCACAAATATCAACACTACAATGAATGATATCACGGGCATCAATCTAACAAACATAAAAAATAAAACTCTACAACGCAAGCTTTTCAAAGATATTCAGAATGGAATTATCGACCAAACCGACTCCACATTCTCTCTCCCTGTCTATCTCAACCAATCTATCTACGACCTAAAATTCACCCCCGATAGCACTAGCAAACACCTCACTAACTCTAAACAAAACACTCTCAACATATTCCCTGCCGAGCATTGGGAACAGATCATTGTGGCATATACTCCCAATATCAACCCCTACAAAACCTATTCTACAATACTCGGCCGCAACTTTATGAGCCCTATTGCTCCAAATGCCAAACTATACTACAACCTCTTTTTAGCCGACAGCGCACTCATAAATAATCGCAAAAACTATCAAATCCGATTCACTCCTAAATACAATCAAGGCCTATTGTTCAAAGGCGAATTTTGGATCGACTCTGCCACTTACACCATTACCCAAAGCGATATAACAATTCCGGCTCACACTTCTGTCAACTATCTCAATAGCCTTAACTATAGTTTCACATCTGCTCCTCTTGGCAACACAACCTTCCCAAATAGCGAAAAGCAGGCATTAGGGCTATCCATGAATCTATATCCTAATAAAGACATTCAATATTTCGGAGCATTATTGAGCGAAGAGCGCACCTATCACAACACAATCTCAACCACAGACACTCTATCTATCCTCAAATCAATCGACCAAGTCGAAATCCCTATCGACAACAAACTCGAGGCTACTTGGAACAAAATTGACTCGCTCAATCAAACACGCATACAAAAACTCTCTTCATGGGCAGTAGATCTCATCCTAAATCAATATCTCCACTTATGGAAAATTGATGTTGGTCCAATACTTAATCTATTCCATTTCAACCAACTCGAAGGTGCATCGCCTCGCTTGACTCTCCGTTCTGGCGAATCTTTTGCCAAATACTTTACCGTAGGTGGCTACTATGGCTATGGTTTCAAGGAACAATATCAAAATGGAGAACTCGTCAGCGATGGACTACACTCCTATGGTGGCAATATACAATGGCGTTTTGGACCAACCAAGCGCAATATCCTTGCCCTAACCTACGACCATAAGACCGAACGCATTGGCTTCGACGACTCTGATATCTATGCCGAAAGCCGTGTTCACGATGTCGAAAACCTTGTCAACTCATGGGTAATGCTCTATCGCCCAGTCTCGGTTCTCGAACGCGCTCGCATTGGCATGCAATATCAATACGAAAAACCGGGCTTCAAATTCCAACTCAACGCCTTTACTCAAAACTACTACAGCAACAGATTCATCCCTCTGATGCACAATGGAGTTGAAGTACCATATTATAGCCACATTGGTCTCCGAACAATGTTCCGTCTGTCGTGGGAGCAAAGTTCTCTCGACTACTTCTTCCATCGCATCTACTTAAATTCGCGCTACCCTGTTGTCCACATCTCAGCCGAAGGCGGTTACTACAAAATACCCGGCACTCCAACCACTGAACCCGTACACGACCTATTCGGCAAATTTGGCATCTACGCCCAACAACACACCGCTCTTGGCTTTGGCAAAATCCATTGGGCATTCCAAGCCAATGCAGTCATAGGCAATGCACCATTCCCTGCACTCACCATGGCTCGTTCTGCTCGTTCTGCCTACCGACACGACACCGACTTCATGCTACTTGGCTCAATGGAACTAATGAGCAACTACTATGCTGCCCTAACCGCTCGCTACCAAACTCGTGGCTACATATTTGGCTACATTCCCTACCTCAAAAAACTCGGCATCCGCGAAGACTTTATGTTCAACATCGGATATGGCTATCTCAACCCTAAATACAACACCGACAATATACTCGCCATTCCTTCCACACTCTACAACTACGACCAAGGTTGGCACAAAACACCATATATCGAATGCGGATTTGGATTTTCTAACATATTCCAAATTGGCGACATTGCATTTGTTTGGCGTCTAACCCACCGCAATAGCACATCGCCTGATGCCCAAAATTTTGCTATAAAATGGCGCGTAGGCCTCGACTTCTAATCCCCGCCTAACACCATACTCCCAGCTACCCTCTTCATAGGATAACCATACCTTCAAGCAACCTTCACCGAAGAAGACTGCCACAAACAATCAACTATACAACCAACATGAAAATAGAAATAGACAAAAATTCCGGATTTTGCTTTGGCGTGATGCGTGCAACATCAACAGCCGAATCAGAACTCGAAAAAGAACAACCCCTATATTGCCTCGGCGACATAGTCCATAATGGTCAAGAGGTCGAACGCCTAACCCGCCTCGGCCTAATAACCATCGACCACGCCCAATTAGCCGAATTACAAAACGCACGAGTGCTACTTCGCGCCCATGGCGAACCGCCTCACACCTACGAAATTGCACAGCAAAACAGCATCAAAATCATAGATGCCACATGCCCCGTAGTATTAAAATTACAACAAAAAATCAAACAAGCCTACACCACCCACCCCGAAGCCCAAATTGTCATTTATGGCAAAATTGGACATGCCGAAGTAATCGGGCTCGAAGGGCAAACCGAAGGCAAAGCCGTTGTAATTGAGGACGAAAACGACCTAAGCAAAATAAACTTCAACCGCCCAATCATACTATTCTCACAAACAACCAAATCAATCGAAGGCTTCAACAATCTAGTCAATAAAATAAAAGAAAAACTTTCAACTAACAGCAACATCCACTTTGAGTATCACGACACTATCTGCCGCAACGTAGCAAACAGAATACCCGACATAAAAAAATTCGCAACCCAATTCGACGTAATCCTATTTGTTGCAGGAGCCAAAAGCAGTAATGGCAAAGTACTTTTCAATGAATGCCAAAGCATCAACCCTCGCACCTACTTAGTATCTTCGCCCAACGAACTACAAACCGAATGGCTCAACAACGCCAACTCAGTAGGCATCTGTGGTGCTACAAGCACACCAAAATGGCTCATGGAAGCCGTAAAACTACAAATCGAATCTCTCAATCACTAATCACTATACACTAATCACTATACACTAATCATTAAACATCACATAAAGGTGCAATACGAATTAAAATGTATCGGAGTACTCACCTCAGGAGGCGACGCTCCCGGAATGAACGCAGCAATACGAGCCGTAACTCGTGCAGCAATATATAATGGCATAAAAGTCAAAGCCATATATCGCGGCTACAAAGGTCTTATCACAGGCGAAATAAAAGAATTTGAAACGCAAGACGTAAGCAATATAATCCAACAAGGAGGCACAATATTGAAATCCGCTCGCTGCAACGAATTCAAAACCCATGAAGGACGAAAATGGGCTTACGACACCATACAACGCGAAAGCATAGACGCCCTCGTCGTAATCGGTGGCGACGGCACATTCACCGGTGCTCGTGCCTTTGCACAAGAATTCAACATGCCAATAGTAGGCATCCCAGGCACTATCGACAACGACCTATGGGGCACCGACTCAACAATTGGCTACGACACTGCACTCAACACCATTATGGAGTGTATCGACAAAATACGCGACACAGCTACTTCCCACGAACGCCTTTTCTTTGTCGAAGTCATGGGTCGCGACGCAGGTTTCCTTGCCCTCAACTCTGCCATAGCTTCAGGCTCTGAAGCTGCAATTATTCCCGAAAAAGAGACCTCAGTAGCTCAACTCGACGAACTAATCAATAATGGCTTCCGTAAATCAAAAAATAGTAGCATCGTGATCGTTGCCGAAGGCGGTGGAGGCGCACAAGCAATGGCAGAACGCATACATCAACAATACCCCGAATACGACATTCGCGTGTCAATACTTGGCCACTTACAACGAGGAGGCTCACCTACTGCCTACGACCGCATATTAGCCTCTCGCATGGGAGTAGCCGCTATCGAAGCCTTAATGGACGAACAACGCTCCATCATGATAGGCATAGTGAACGATGAAATTGTACATGTTCCATTTTCAAAAGCAATAAAAGACGACAAACAAGTGAACCTTGAAAAGGTAAATGTATTGCAAATTTTATCAATTTAACTCCAAAATAAGAATTTTTCATACCAGAGACGCACTATTTTGCGTCTCTTTTTCATTAAAAATCATGTTTTACAACATAATTTTGAGAAATTTCAATACAAATAACACGCTAATTATCAGCAATAAATAAAATTTATATAAAAATATATACCAAATATTTTGGTATTTTCAAAAAAAGTTGTACCTTTGCATTCAGAAAATCGCGATTAAGCGAGCACAATAAAGTTTACTTTAATTGTTGAGCAAAAGCGATTTCTTGACAAAAAACATCGCGGAGTGGAGCAGTGGTAGCTCGTCGGGCTCATAACCCGAAGGTCGTAGGTTCGAGTCCTGCCTCCGCAACTAAGCTAGAGACGCAATATTTTGCGTCTCTTTTTTGTATATATTCCTTGGAATAGCAAGATTTATTTACTAACTTTGTGGCATATTTAAAATCCCACATTATGAAACACTCTATTCTCAAAGCACTATTCACAATTTCCCTATCTCTTTTTTGTATTTTAATCAACGCCCAACCACTATTAGTCGGACATAGAGGAAGTTATTGGGGAGTAGAAAATACGTCTGAAGCATTTATTAATGGAGCACTAAAAGGCTATGATTTTTTGGAGTGCGACATCAAAGTTGCAGGCGACGGCACTATTGTACTAACACATGATGACACAACGGAACGATTAGGCGGATCGCTAACAATTAATTCATCAACTTTAGAACAATTAAAGTCTGAAACCTATACTCAAACACGAGGCGGAATACAATATACTGGAAAGATTTGTACATTAGAAGAATTTCTTGATATTTGCACAAAATATAAAGTAACACCAGTGATTGAATTGAAATGGGCAACTGGAATCAATAGTAATGACCAATCAGGAATGCCTAAATTAGTGAAATTAATTGAAGAGAAAGGTTTCAGAAATAAATGCGTAATTTTAACTTCTATGAAACCTTGCTTAGAATATCTTAGAAGAAATTATCCCGATATTACATTACAATTCCTAACAAATTCAAATTGGGAAAATAATTTTGACTGGTGTGTAGAATGGAAAATTGATGTAGATATTCGGTCTGGCTGTTTCAACAAAGAAACAGTAAAAAAATTCCACGAGGCAGGACTAAAAGTAAATGTTTGGACTGTAAATGACCACTCTGCTTATAAAAGTTATACTGAGATAGGCTGTGATTTTATTACCACCGACTATTTAGATCCTAAAAATTTAGATAACAATGTAGTTATTAACTCAAAATAATACTAAGGTAATAAAAATTTCATTCCGCAATAATAAAACATTTCTCATTAAACTTATAACAAAAAGGCGCGAATCCATTAGGATTTGCGCCTTTTAAAAATAAATATTTCAAACAAAATTATTAAGCTTTACCTGCTGAACCAAGCACATTATTAACTTTATGCATATAAAGTTTTTTAAGTTCTTCACGAGCAGGACCAAGATATTGACGTGGGTCAAATTTATCAGGTTGGTCAACTAAGAACTTACGAACTGATGCAGTCATTGCAAGACGACCATCTGAGTCAATATTGATTTTACAAACTGCTGATTTTGCAGCTTCGCGAAGTTGTTCTTCTGGAATACCGATAGCATCTTTCAATTTACCACCATTAGAATTGATTGTTTCAACATATTCTTGTGGAACTGATGAAGAACCATGAAGTACAATAGGGAAACCAGGAATTTGTTTTTCGATTTCGTGAAGAATATCAAAACGCAATGGAGGTGGAACTAACATACCATTAGCATCGCGAGTACATTGTGCTGGAGTGAATTTATTAGCACCGTGAGATGTACCAATTGAAATAGCCAAAGAGTCAACACCTGTACGTTTTACAAAGTCAACTACCTCTTCTGGACGAGTATATGTGTGATGCTCAGCAACAACATCATCTTCGATACCAGCAAGGACACCAAGTTCACCTTCTACAGTAACACCATATTGGTGAGCATATTCAACTACTTTTTTAGTAAGTTCGATATTTTCTTCGTAAGAATGGTGTGAACCATCAATCATAACAGAAGAAAAGCCCATATCGATACAAGATTTGCAAAGTTCAAATGTATCGCCGTGATCAAGGTGAAGACAAATTTGTGGTTTTTCCCAACCAAGTTCTTTTGCATATTCAACAGCACCTTGTGCCATATAACGAAGAAGTGTTTGGTTAGCATATTTACGTGCACCTGATGACACTTGAAGAATTACAGGAGATTTTGTTTCTGCACAAGCTTGAATAATTGCTTGCATTTGTTCCATGTTGTTGAAGTTGAATGCAGGAATTGCATAACCGCCTTCTACTGCGCCTTTGAACATTTCTTTAGTGTTCACAAGACCTAATTCTTTATAACTTACCATATATTTAATTCTTTAGTAGCGAGTAAGAGACTTAAAACAATGCCCTGACTACGCTTATTATTTATTAGAATTTGTTTTGCAAAGATACAAAATAATTATGAATTACGAATTATGAATTATGAATTATTTTTACTTACGAAGATCAAATACGTATGCTACTGATAGTTTTACTGTTCCTTGTGTAAAATATGGCTTTGCATCTCTCAAAGGCAACGTGTAAGTATATTTATTGAAATTATCGTTATTAAATCCATGTTGATAAGATAATCTTCCTTGTAATCCATTCCATTTGAATGCTAAACCTACTTCTGCAGCGATTTCACAACGCACAACACGTCCCTCTTCTCCAAACATATTTTCTTTTTCGTGTGTTACTGGCTTATGAACTCCTGCTGGCACATTTTCAGTATATGCTTCCCATGCCCAATCTGCACCATGTAGGCCACAAGTGAAAACTGGACCTCCAAACAAAGACACTACATAACCATTTTGCATAGGGAAGTTGACATAGAAATGAAATGGGACATTTAAATAGCCTAATTGCCGCTTAAATTTATTAGAAATATAAGTGGAAGTACTATCGTTATTATAAGCTATATTCCAACGCATTGTTCGCATTTCATACATTACCGCAGCATCAAAGCCCCAACGATTTGTAACATCCATTTCAAACAACATACCTGCATGCATACCACCTCCTGGCAACATAGTAAATGTTGCTGATTTATCAACTTGCGTAACAATGCCATACGACATTGATGGACCTCCAATAAAACCTAGTTTCTGAGCACTCAATTTAATGCTCAATGCACATTGCACAATGCACAATAATATTATAAATATTTTTTTCATATTTAGAAATTCACTTGTGGGGCTTTAGCAGCTTCAACATCTGCATGAAAATATGTAACAACATCAAATCCAAACATACTACTTAAAATATTATTTGGGAAACGACGAATCATGGTGTTATAAGCTTTTGCTGTATTATTATATGCTTGACGTGTAACTTGAATACGATTTTCTGTGCCTTCCAATTGTTCTTGGAGGTCACGGAAATTTTGATTTGCTTTCAAATCAGGATAATTTTCTGTAATCATCATCAAACGGCCAAGTGCTAAATTTAATTCGCCTTGTGCTTCTTGATATTTTTCAAACTCTTCACGTGAAAAATTATCAATATCAACCGTAGTTTGTGTTGCTTTTGCACGAGCATTTACGACATTTTCAAGAGTTTCGCTCTCGTGAGTTGCATAACCTTTGACTGTTGCTACGAGATTTGGGATCAAATCGGCACGACGTTGATACTGACTTTCAACGTTTGCCCACTCTGTTGTGACCGCTTCTTGCGCTGTCACCATATGGTTATAAGCATTTACAACCCACAACACTGCTATTGCAAATAGAGCAGTGATAATAATTAACATCAGTTTGGTACGATTCATCATATTTTATTTGTTTTTGATTTTACAATAATTTATATTGGCACGATTTCGTGATTAACTAAAGAAAGACCGCTAGCATAAAAAAATAAATTTTTTATATGTAGGTTTTCTTGCTTGCACCTTACTTGAAGGTTACTATTGAATAAGGTTATCCTATGAAGAGGCTAAGATGAGCCTATAGTGCGAGAGTGAATAAATATTTATTAAAATCGGCCCCCGGCTCCACCTCCTCCAGAAAAACCACCTCCAAAACTTCCACCTCCAGAAAAACTACCTCGTCCACCACTGCCTCTTGACACTATTATGATAGGTATTACATAAGGTATTATTTTACGACAATGGCAATTAGCACATTCATGGACTTTTTCTCCACGACCTGATGTCAATGATGTGGCTGGTGTAATTATTCTATCACTAACAAGACTATAGGTCTTTGCACCACACTGCGGACATAATTGATATTTAGTGGTAAGCTTCTCATATGGTAGAACTTTATAGTTTTCACAGACGTTACATTTCCAAACATCGTAGTCAATACTTTTAACTCGCTCTTCGGCTTGTTGCTTAAAATTGAGATATTGGTCTTCTTCTGCCTCTGAAAGTAATCGCATCGATCCACCACAATGATCGCATTTTATTGGTCTTTCGCGCAGTGAACGATGAAATTTTGATGCGTACCAATAGAAAAACAAAATTGGCAATGGAAAAACAAATGCTAATATTTTTGTTCCAAATACTAAATCATTGATACGATAATATATTACATTATTCTCACCTCGTAGATTTTGCGTACGCTTATAGAATAAGGTAGCGAAAAATATAAGTATTAAAAATGCAATTGTAAAATAAATCGTAAAAAAATCAACTATAATAATTCGCAGAGATTCGGTATTAAGCAATAGTTCTTCACGCGCTGAATCTGTAGTTAACCTACTTGAAATATTAGTCAATCCTACAACAAAAGCCTCATTCACACGTCCTTCTCGCATCAAAGGAAATATATCTTCATCAAGCAAAGAATTTAAGTAAGCGTCAGGTAACAATCCTTCAAGGCCATAACCTGTTTCGAATTTCATCGCTCGAATATCAACGACATAGAGCCACAATAGACCATTATTCTTACCCTCTTTACCTATACGCCAAGTATTAAATAATTCGTATGCAAACTGATATTCATCATCTCCCTCGATACTTGGTACGATGACAATCGCTACTTCTACACCGACTTCTCGTTCAAGAGCAACACAAATATTATTTAAGTCTATAAGAGAACTTGAAGATAATATATTATTTATGTCGCTCACATAACTATCCTCACCTTTCTGTTTTGGATTAAAGACTTGTGAAACAGTCAATTTTTGTGCGTAAAGAAAGGGAACAAGAGATAAAAATAATATGAAAAGTAATAATTTACGCATCAATAATTCATAACATCAATCAAATCTATATCAAAAATCAAAGTGCTATATGGAGGTACAGAAAAGTTTCCATATGCTCCTTTTGACCCTTCTTCGCCATAGGCTTTTTCATAAGGTATATAAATTCGCCAATACGAGCCTTGTGGCATTTTGGCTAAAGCCTCCTGCCAACCCTCAATAACACCAGAAAGATAAAATGATGATGACTCGCTATAATCAAAACATGTTCCATCGACTAACCATCCAGTATATTTAACTTTTACGGCACTTGATACTTCCAAATAAGGATCGACAGATGGTTTTGGAATAGCACCAAAACCTGTATGATACTTCTCAATCAATACTCCCGATGGCAAAATCTCTACTTCTATGACATTAGTATCTAACCCTAATTTGTCTTTTTGTGCAACAATCCATTCCTCATTATATTCTTTCCACGACATAAATCGCTCATCACAAGAAGCAAATGCTAATAGTACTAAAAATAAAAACAATATTTTTTTCATAAATCAATATATTTAAAGGGACTTAACTTACAAAATAAACACTCTTATTAAAACCTACAAATTTGGGACAACTACTTTTTTCAAAAGCATCGTAATCAACATAGGCACAACAATTACTAAAAACGCAATTGCCACCATATATTTATTGCGTTGTTCCTCAGGCACATCAATAACACCTTCGGACATAACCCATACCAAATAAAATATATAAACGTAAAAAAAGTTTACAAAAAACATATTAGGCATCAACGCCAAAAATAACTTAACGACAAAAGAAACCGACATCAACGACACGACCATCAACGATACATTACGATCTTCGCATTGGAATTTAAAAAAACGAGTTGACACCAAACGAACCAAATAAAACAATGCCCCATAACTAACAACAAACGAAAAATAATCGAATGTTGACTTTACTACGGCAGTTGCAATATCCTGACTGCCAAACAGAAAAAGTCTGATAAACCCTGCAACAAACAGTATTTCAGCAAGGGGCATAATATATTGTCGCAAAATATTTTTCCCATAAAAAGTATTTAACAAAGCCTCATAAGACAATGCTTCATCGGGTTTAGAAGCAATCATCCATACATGCTTTAAGGGAAATTTGTAACGTTCAAACACTTTCCAATTAAAATTAACAATTAATAATCAAATCATTTCTCTCTATTCATTTTGAGCCACTCTATCTCTTCAGCCCAAAGACTTTCATCCGGAGTTTCTAAAATTAATGGTATATTATCAAACCGAGAATCTTGCATAATTCTCATAAACGGACTTGCACCTAACAACCCATTGCGCAATGTTTCATGACGGTCAACTCGTGAAGCCAACTCTTTTTTCGAATCATTAAGGTGCATCCCTCGCAAATACTCAAACCCTATTACCTCATCAAAATGTCTCCATACTTCATCAAAACCTACCTCCGACAACAAGTCGTAACCTGCAGCAAAAGCATGTTGAGTATCAATACAAACACCGACGCGCGACTTATCATCTACTAGATCAATTATAGTTCGCAAATGCTCAAAACGATAACCCACATTAGTGCCTTGACCAGCAGTATTCTCTAATACAGCAATAACCCCATGCGTCTTATCCAAAGCAATATTTATACTTTCAGCAATCGTTTTCAAACAATCTTCCTCCGATATTTTCTTAAGATGCGAACCTGGATGGAAATTCAATCTATCAAGACCTAACAATTCACAGCGATGCAATTCTTCGATAAATGATTTACGACTTTTTTCAAGCGATTCCTCTTCAGGTGAACCAAGATTTATCAAATAACTATCATGAGGCAATATTTGCGCCGCAGTATAACCATACTCTGCACAACGTGCTTTAAACATTGCTATTGATTGTTCAGTCAACGCAGGAGAAAACCATTGACGCTGATTTTTTGTAAACAAAGCAAATGCTGTTGCTCCGATATTATGTGCATTCAATGGAGCATTTTCCACTCCACCCGATGCGCTTACATGTGCTCCTATATATTTCATATTAATTCAATTATCATTATTTCTTATTTAACAAATCGTTTTTTTCTTCGCCAATAAAACACTCCTCCAAAAACGCCTAACAACACTATTGGCAACAAAGTATTTATCCACATCCACATATCTCGTTGCGATTCAACTACAGCACGATTCAATAATCTCAAATCTACACGGCGATTACGCAACTGCATCACTCCTTCATCATCTGTTAAATACAACAATGAATTTACTATAAAATCTTTATTCCCATGCGTTTGTCGTGTAACTCGATCGTATCCAAGTGGCACAAGCATTAAACCATCACGATGTTGTTCTATATCGTTGCGAATAATGTCACCATCAGCTACCACAACCATTCGAGCAAACTCACTTTTGTCTATAATTTTTTCAACTTTAACACCTGCTGGCGCCATACGGTGTTTATATATAGATTCAAATCTACCCTCCAACGCAACAGCAATTGGAACATATTGAGTAGTAAAATATTCTTTAGGTTCAATATTTATAGCTCCCATCACATCAATCTCAGAAGGAGCTACATGTACATGACTAGCGTTGCTTGTTATCAACAACACCTCTTTACGTATCCCGGCAGTATCACCTACAATTTCAATACCAGACGCAAAATCTGCTTTAACTGCTTGCAATGTTTTAGTAATCGGATGGTATGGCGACCCCTGCAATAATGGCATGTAAAACCAAGGTATTGGCTCAAATCTAGGCTCTTCAGTAGGACGTGCAACATTGACTGGCATATACGCACATTGCATATCTTCAACCACTGTCGATGTTAATCTCACCCCATAACGAAACAACATGTCACTTAAATTCACATCCAATGCAATTAAAGGAGTGGTACCGCCTTCCGACAACATATCATTTGACATTTGCGCTCCATCTAATAACCACAAAACACTACCTCCTTGCATTATATATTGATCAATCACAAACTTATCTATCTCGCTATACCTTTCCATCGGTTTTGCTATAATAATCGCATCATAATCATCTAAAATCGAAGCATCAGTACCTATCACCCCTCTATCCACTTGAAAATACCTACTAAGTGCATCACTTGCATCATATGTATACTCTTCAGACAGTTCCCCATGACCTTCAATAAAAGCAACCTTACGCACCTCTTTTCGATTAAGAATACGTATTGCGTCAACAAAAAGATATTCCAAATCAGCAATAGCACTATTCACGGCAGCTTCTCCCGACTTCTGAACAGAAGGTTGCATCAAACAAACTGCCATTGTATCCCTACTACTACATATCTCAGCCCATGGGAATATTACTTGTTCTGACATCTTCCCTCCTCGTTCTCTCACTGTAACACTCATACCTCGCAAGCCTCGTTGCTCTAATTCTGCATATTCTTCATATCGCTCTTCATCCGTAGTTGCTCTATTGGGATTATACATCTCAATCATAAGTTGCTCTGAGGCATACATATTTAATTCTCGCACCATATCTTCCGTAGCACGACGAAGACGAAGCATATTAGCATCTAAATCTCCATCAAGATATAATTTCACGGTCAAAGGCTCATTCATTTCTGCCACCAACGATTTTGAGGCTTTAGACAAAGAATAACGTCCCTCTTCTGTCAAATCAAGACGAAAAAACAGCGTCTTAGTGAATACTAACACCAAAGCCACGACAACTACAAAACAAAAAATTACCCTATTACCTAATTTCATACCAATCAACATTATTAAGATTTCCCCCTATTCTCACCCTAACAAACACGAAGGATATACGAAGGATATACGAAACATAACTGAACCTACACCATCAAAAACACTATGCCCCCTTATTCAAAATAATCAACGCACCAATCACCCCCGGAATCCAACCAAGACAAGTAAGAATAAAAACAATCAAAAAAGAACCGCAACCCTTGTCTACCACTGCCAAAGGAGGGAAAATAATTGCTAATAAAACCCTAATTAATGACATAAATATTATTTTTTCTGAAAACGATATGGCGTACGAACCTTTCTTAATGTCTTATTTATCTCATCCAACGCACTTTTTTCATCTTTTTTTACCTTTAATTCTGGATATTGAATACGAGTATGATAAATATTCTGTAATTTTTCAACAAAAACTCGTTTTGCCACTTCAACATCCCTAAACGATATAGGAGAATTTCGAAACTGTCCATCTGCCATTTGCCCATTCACAACTCCCTCTACCAATCTAGAAATCGACTCTTCGTCATACGATTTTAAACTACGCGACGCAGCTTCTACAGCATCTGACATCATCAATATTGCAGTCTCCTTGGTTGAAGGCAGAGGACCTGGATAGGTAAATTTACGCTCATCTACTTCTTTATCTGGATATTGATTTTTAAACGAATTATAAAAATACTTTACCTTACTACATCCATGGTGCATCGAAATAAATTCTATAATCTGATATGGCAAATTATGCTTTTCGGCAATTTTAACACCTTCTTGAACATGAGATATAATCACCTGAGCGGCCTCTTCGTATGACAATTCGTTCAATGGATTAACTCCAGTTTGATTTTCAGTATAATACAACGGATTAACCATTTTGCCTAAATCATGATATAAAGCTCCCGTACGCACCAATAGTGCATTTGCTCTAATCTTTTTCGCCACCTCAACAGCCAAATTACTCACTTGCAATACATGTTGAAATGTACCTGGACATTTTTCACTAAACTCCATCAACAAAGGACTATTGATGTTAGACAACTCAACAAGGGTTACCTCGCTCAAAAATCCAAACAATTTCTCGATAATAAATATCAAACCATAGGCAAAAAGCAATGCCACTGAATTCAAAGCAAAAACAAACAACATCGACCAATCAACTCTCTCCACCTCTACCCCACGCGCCAACTCCATTGCAACAAACGAAACTCCATAAACCACAAATATAAATAAAGCTGACTTAACTAATTGCGCACGAGAATTCATATCCTTTAAACTCGACACAGCAACCATACCTACCAATATCTGCAAAAACACAAATTCCGTAGCATCAGGCACCATCTGACCAGCCAATAACACTGTAATAATATGCACATACAATGCCGTACGCGAATCAAAAAACACTCGCACCACAAGTGCTAACATTGCAAACGGAACAAGATATTCATTCAATTCAAGATATTGAGTAACTAATGCTAAAAGCCCCAATATCCCCAACATCATCAATATCATAAACTCAGTAGCACGAATTGACTCAAGCACCTTTGGTCTAAATAACACAAAATAAGCAAAAAATAGGATTATTAAAACCAAAATCAATACTACATTACCAATAATTTTCCAAACGTCTTCACCTTGACTCAATTCATCTCCATCAACAGCGCGTTGCAAGGATTTTAATATTTGATATGATTCCTCTACAACAACTTCACCTTTATCAATAATTTTTTCACCTTTCTGCACCATGCCAGATGTCAACATCACCCCATCTACAATTATTTGTAGCGCCTGATCTGTCTTCACCTTATCAACCAACAAATTAGGCTCAATATATTCTACAATATCAGATGTTTTTAATAAATTGTCATCAATCCAAACTTCTACACTTGCCTTCGAAATAATATAATCATATGCTGTCTTTGGTGTGAAAATAGAATTCAACAATACTTTACCTTTCACACTATTACCCTCTAACACAATAACTTTTTTAACTCCTAAATGTTCAAACTCTTGTTTATCTTGCAAAGAAATAACCCCAACTTCATAAACTTCGTTCAACCTCTCCAACAACCAATCACTCATTCTTAAATCTTTAATCCCAGTTATCTGCAATCTATGATCCATACTCTGCGCAACATAAGGTTCAAGACGAGTCAATGCCTCAGCTCGCTCTTTCTCAAGTTGATCATCCGACTTATAAATCGCAAAATCTTTAGGGGCCATCACTGTTTCATACGCCCACGGCTTGCCAATTTCAAAATAACGATCAAAATTATCTTCTTTTGGCAACAAGAAATATATAGCCACTACCGCCAACATAAGACTGACTGTATAAACTACATACCGTATATTTAATGCTACAATTTTCCCTTTCATACAAACAATATTTTACAATCTGCAAATATACGAATTTATTTTTATATATCCTCACCAAAAATTATTAAAATTCCAAAAAAAAGAGGCTAACCAATCAAAATTGATTAACCTCTCTTTTTCTTAGATTGCAGACTATCTAAATCTGCAACCTACACTTTATTATTTTATAAAATAACTTCTATAAATATAATTAAAGACCGCCTTTAAACAATTTGCTTGCAGATACTTTTGTGATTTTACCCCATTTAGCTTTCAATGCTTTTTGGTCAATTGTTTTAGGGTCACCAACGATTACGATTGTCACTGGTTTACCTTTAACATTCTTTTCATAGAATGCTTTGATATCTTCATATGTAAGATTATCAATAGCAGTCATATTCACTTTAGCAGGGTCATCAGTATAACCGAGTTTTTTCCATGCTTCAAACACTTGACTCTTAGAGCGCATACCTGGTTTAGCTGTCAATGCTGATTGGTGAAGATAAGTACGGATATTTTCCATACGTTCTGCTTCATTTTCAGGAGATGGCATATCTGACAACAAGCCCATGAATACATCTACTGCATCAGCCACTTTATCACCTTGTGTACCTACATAACCAAAGAGATAAGATTCCATACCAGGAAGAGCTCCTTGTGAAAGATGACCATAAGCAGTATAAGCCATTGAACGTTTTTCACGAATTTCGTTCATCACAAGACCACTGAAACCGCCAGAGAAATATTGGTTAAATGCATCGTAGCCAACATCTTCTTTAATATCATAAGGATTAGAATTTACATAGAAATAAACTTTTGCTTGTTGAACTTTGCTGTCTGCAAGGAACATAACATTTGTTTTGTCATATGTTTTACGTTGACGGAAGAATGGTGATTTGGTATCTGCCATACGTTCTTTCATCGGAATAGCATTCATTGCTTTTGCCACTTCGTCAATTGATTTTTGACCACAATAGTGGATATCTACTGCATAACCAAATGCTTCTTGAATAGTAGTTGTAAGGTTAGTTTTGTTAACCAAGTAGTTTTCAATAATTTCACCATCTACTATAGAATATTTATAAAGTTCATCCATTGGGATACGATCAATATAGCTTGAATTTTCACCATAAAGCACATATTCCAACAATGCTGATGCTACTGTATTTGGATTACGTTTTTCTGAATAACGGCTCCAGTATGCATTAGACACTACCGATTTGATTTGTTTATCATCAAGGTTAGGCATCATCACATGTTTTGAAAGGAGAGCAAGAATTTGATCCAAATTGTTTTCATCTCCGTGAACTGTGATATAGAAGTAGCTATCAGAAACACCAAAACTAAATGTAGCTCCAAGTTCTGAATATTGACGACGAACTGCTTGTGCATCAAGGTTTGGCATCATACCAGCTGTATTCATCAACGATGCAGCATATTGAAGTTTTGGCATTTCATGTGTACCAACACCATATTTCAATGTAAGTGAGAATACATTATTTTCTGTATTAGGAGCATAGAACAATTTTACGTTTTTGTAAAGTTCACGTTCTGTTACGTCTGCAAAGTTATTGAACACTTCAATTTGTGGAGTTACAGGGATAGCTTTGAACTCTTTAGCGTATGGAGTTTCTACACCTTTAGGTGGGTCAAGAGGTTTAATTGCTGGTTTAGCCAATTTGTTCTTTTTAGGATCACCCTCTGTCATTTCAAGTGTCATACATTTTGCATCTGCAGGAAGATACTTGTTAATTACGCGAACAACGTCTGCTTTTGTAATAGCTTTAATTGCTTCATTTTCGTTAAGATAAGCATCAATTCCTTCTCCGTATGCAAATGAATAAGTTACCATATTCACTTTAGCGTCAGTTGATTCGAATTGAGTTGTATAACCTTGCAATAATTGAGCAATTACTGAGTTGAACAACCAATCTGGAATTGTATTTTCATTACGAAGTTTGTCAACTTCTTTTGTAATATAACGTTGTGTTTGACCAAATGTTTCGAATTGACGTTGTTGTACATCATAGTAAGGTACACCAACAACCATAATACGACCTGTTTCACGACGAGAGTCGAGCGATACATATGCTGTTGACAATGTATTATCAAGCATCAATTTATCGAGAAGACCTGTGTTGTGTGAGTTATTCAAAAGGTTAAATGCTACATTAAGAGCCAATTCATCTTTATCACCTTTTTTCACACCTGGATATACCCAATAAACTTGAGGTGAATAACCCAATTT
Organism: Paludibacteraceae bacterium; assembly: GCA_017559505.1. Classification (GTDB taxonomy): domain Bacteria; phylum Bacteroidota; class Bacteroidia; order Bacteroidales; family Paludibacteraceae; genus Aphodosoma. The sequence continues at coordinate 31,729 of JAFYSF010000010.1, forward strand.
TGCTTTGTATTTTTCGTTACCTGCGATTTGAGTGTCTTTGAATTCAGCGCGTGCTGGAAGTTCTTTTGGTTGAAGACGACCAAATTTCTCAGCAATAAGTGGTTTAGCTGATTCTGCATCGAAGTTACCCACGAGCATCAAACACATATTGTTAGGCACATACCATGTTTGGAAAAACTCAATAAGCTTTGAAAGTGATGGGTTTTTCAAGTGATGTTGGAAACCAATAACATCACGTTCATAAGCAGTACCTTTGTAGATATTGCCAAACAAGAATTGACGTTGGTGAGTACCAAGGTCATCTTGATACATATTGAACTCTTCGTACACGTTCTCGAGCTCAGCTTGGAACGAACGGAACACTGGGTTCAACAAACGTTCTGAGTTGATTTCCAACCATTTTTCCAATGCTCCTGCTGGGAATGTATTGAAATAAGCTGTCAAATCGTATGAAGTAAACGCATTCAAGTTGTCACCACCATAACCTTCTGTAAGGTTAGAGAAGTCGTCTGTTGCACCATATTGAGCAGCTTCGAGAGATACTTCATTGATTTTTTTGATAAGTTCAAGACGTTTAGCTTCGTCTGTTTCTGCATTAAATTCGTTGTAAAGAGCAATGATTTGTTCATAGAGAGGTTTCTCTTTTTCCCAATCAATAGCACCAATTTTGTCTGTACCTTTGAACAACATGTGTTCGAGGTAGTGAGCAAGACCTGAATAATCTGATGGTTCGTCCACTGCACCTGCACGACAAACCACACGTCCATGCACATCTGTTGCTGTTTTATCTTCCCAAAGGAATACTGTCAAGCCGTTTTCAAGCTTGTACTCTTGTAGCCCACGACCATGATTGATTGTTTGAGCCACGATACTTGCTGTTGCCATCAAAAGCACCACAAGCGTTGCAAAAAGTTTGTTTTTCATATTAAAAAAATTAGTTGTTAATTGTTTCTATATTGTAATTACATAATTAAAGCATTAATCACTCATTCCTCATTCCTCATTCCTCATTCCTCATTTCTAATTCCTCACTCCTCATTAAACTCCAATATATCTCCCGGCTGACAGTCTAACACCTTACATATTGCCTCAAGAGTCGAAAATCGTATTGCCTTTGCTTTTCCTGTTTTTAATATCGAAAGATTTGCCACCGTAATATCCACCTTCTCCGACAATTCTGTCAATGACATTTTTCGCTTTGCCATCATTACATCAAGATTCACAATTATTGCCATCTCTCCTCCCCTCTTAAATCGTTAAATCTTGTTCTTCTTTGATTGTCGTTGCCTGACGCAATATCTCAGTTATCACCAAAATCACTAAGCCCAACAACAAATTATTCCACTCTATGCAGTGTCGATAACTCACCATCAAACCTTCTACATCAATCAAATGCCCCGCCAAATAAGTACGTCCAAAATTCCACGTTGTAGTAGCAATCGCCAGCCCTAAAAAAGCAACTCCTAAATGGTTTAACAACAATATTATCTTGTGTTCAAACACTTGCGAACGTATAAACAGACGCATTATCTTCACAAAAACTACAATCAAATACACGAATATCACTATTATCAACCAATTCATCCAACTCAACACCTCATACTGCACATTATGTTTATCTTTCGCCGTAGCAAACGACTTTGCATACTCTACTATCGACACGTTGTTTCTTAATATGACTACCGAATCTCCCGAAAGTTTATTCTCCGCATTTGGCTCTAATCCCATCTCATCACCATCCACCACAACGTCAACATACAAATGCTCTCTGCTCTCCAATCCATTCGCCATTGTGTATTCCACCATATTATAACCCATCTTTGCACCTGTAATCAAATCAAGCACAAAATCTGTTACAACCGATGCAAAAAACACCGTCAACAACAACACACACAATATCTTAAATCGTTTCATATCACTATTTTTCTAGCCAACTATCAATGAACAAAAGCTTATAAACCATCAACTCACGACCATTGACTTTTAAACTGCAAAGTAACAAATAATTTTTCATTTGACCAAATGTTTTTATCGAAAAACAATAAATCACTCAAAAAATCTATTTTCGACACAACCTATAAAAGAAAAATTATGTATATTTGCACTCAATTCCTCATTCATTATTTAACAACTATATGTCTGAAAAATTCCTAAACTACATCTGGTTCAACCGACTATATTTCGAACAACAACAAACTCTCTTAGGGCAAACTGTTCGCATCATCTCTCCCGGCACTCCTAACTCCAATGCAGGGCCTGATGTGTTCAATGCTAAAATTGAAATTGACGGACGTCAATGGGCTGGCAATGTAGAGTTTCACGTCCGTGCAAGCGATTGGCACCGCCACAATCACAATGGCAAACGCGAATACGACAACATCATTCTCCACGTAGTCCTCGAGGCTGACGAGCAAATATTTACGCAATCCAACCAACCAATTCCAACCATCATACTCAACTATCCAAAATCTATTCTCAACAACTACAACTCTCTAATCCAAAGCCCACTCACCTGTCCTATCAACATCGAACAAATCGACCCATTTCGCCTAAATCAATGGATCGACCGACTACTCATCGAGCGACTACAATCCAAAATCGAACGTATATCTCAAATCCTTCGCGACTGCCAAAACAATTGGGAACAAACCTTTTACATCACTCTCTGCCGAGCATTTGGTTTTGGGGTCAATAGCGATGCCATGCAACAAGTCGCTAAATCCCTACCTCTCAACATCATAATGCACCATCGCGACTCTATCCAACAAATCGAGGCTCTCCTACTCGGCCAAGCTGGCTTCCTCTGCCATCCCGAGTCACTCACCGAACCCGACGAACTCCTCTGGCTACGCGAATATAATTTTCTAAAAAATAAATTCTCGCTACAACCAATCGATGGCGTCTATTTCAAGTTCTTACGCATGCGCCCAGCCTCATTCCCAACCATCCGATTGGCTCAATTCGCCATGCTCCTCCACCGCCACGAACACCTATTCAGCAAAACACTCAACAGCCCGAATATCAAATCTCTACGCCAAATATTCACCATAAAAGCATCTCCATATTGGGACACCCACTATCGCCTCTCCTCTCGCACCGAACAACATGGTAGCCAACTCTCTGCCTCAAGCATAGACCTCCTCATTATCAACACCGTAGTACCGTTCCTATTTCTCTATGCTCAAACCACTCACGACCTCGACTTACAAGAAAAAACTCTCGACATCTTGCGCCAACTCAAAGCCGAGCGCAATAACAAAGTAGGCAAACTCACATCCCTCAATTTCCCATGTCCCGACGCCTACACCTCGCAAGCTCTCATCCAACTCCACGACAACTACTGCACCCGCAAGGACTGCCTCCGTTGCCAACTCGCACATCAATATCTAAAAACAAACAAATAATCACAACCAAATGGAATCAATCACCAAACGAGAAAAAGAAATACTTAGAGTCACTTGGATAGGTAGCATAATAAATTTCTTATTGCTTGTATCTAAGTTCATTGCTGGCATCTTAGGTCATAGTGCTGCTATGGTTGCCGATGCCGTACACTCTCTTTCCGACTTTATCACCGACATCATAGTGGTCATTTTTGTTCGCATATCAAGCAAACCCGAAGATGAAGGGCACGACTATGGTCACGGAAAATACGAAACCCTCGCCACTGCCATTATCGGCATAATTCTATTTTTTGTAGGCATTGGCATTCTATACAACGGAATCCAAAGCGTCATCGACACAATGAATGGCAAAACCTTAGCCGCCCCAAGTCTTTTAGCACTTGCAACCGCAGCCCTATCCATCCTCTTCAAAGAATTTCTATATCGCTACACGGCACATAAAAGCAAAACTCTTAACTCTCAAGCCCTAAAGGCAAATGCTTGGCACCACCGTAGCGATGCCCTATCATCAATTGGCACATTCATTGGCATTGGTGGAGCCATTTGTTTAGGTGAACAATGGAGAATCCTCGACCCATTAGCTGCTATAATCGTAAGTTTCTTCATCATAAAGGTATCTTTCCAACTATTAAAACCCTGCATCGATGAACTATTAGAACGCTCCTTGCCTGCCGAAATCGAAAACAAAATATTAGCAATCATCCTCTCATTCCCCGAAGTAAGCTCACCCCACCATCTACGCACACGCCGCATCGGCAACCACATAGCCATCGAAGTCCACATCCGAATGAATGGCAAAACACCGCTTCAAGAAGCCCATTCCCTAACAACCCAAATAGAAAAACGACTAAAAGAAGAATTCGGCAAAGACACCCACATCGGAATCCACATGGAACCAATTAAATAACCATTTAGGAAACTTCTATAAATACTACCCAAAAAGGCTGTACCACTCCCAAGGTACAGCCTTTTTTTATATCCACCCCCTCACTTCTTCGTCAACTTAGTTGAAAAACATCTTCACAAAATTATCTCATACTACCTTGTTTTTGTACAATTTCTTTATTCATCAGCAAGATACCTCTAAGATAGTGAACCATACTTGCTCCTTACACTTAATTATCTAGAGTAGCGCAGCGTTCTAGTATGTCTAGAACGTCTAGAATATCTACAAACGCATATATATCCTTCTTTTAAGGGCGTCGAAGACGTCCAATCATACATAACCGCTGCGTGACCGAGCGAAGCGAAGGAACTTGCGGACAGATAACCATCACCCCACTCGTCCCCAAAGGGGGCGAATTTTTGCGATAAACGAGGGCAAAAGAAGTTTTACTTAATTTTGCCGAGTGTAGCAAAAATCTTGAACAAAACTAAAAAAACTTTCAACTAACTTAACAAAACTCCCTACCCTCTACTTACCCTCAAGCAACCCTCAACATACTATAAATATACCATAAATATACTATAAATATAGGATAAACATACTATAAATATACTATAAAGCAATCCCCGCAATAACCCCAAAAATTCCTCTATTTTTTTTTGCTTTTTCACTTTGAAGTGCGGGATAAAATATTTACCTTTGCAGTGAAATTGAAAAACCAATATAATTTTATTAGCCTTATGAAAAGATTAGTGTTTTTAATGCTTTTTGTGTTTGGATTGACATGTTGTTTTTATGCGCAGTCGAAAAATCAGTGTAAGAAAGAAGCGAAAATTGGTGAGAAGTTGGTTGAATTGGTAAAAGCGAAAGAATATGAAAAGGTGTTTTGTTTGTTGGATAAAGTAAAAGTGAAAGAAGGTTATAAAATTAAAATAGAACCTTATGATGCAGAGGAAGCTGTTATGACAAAGGGAGCTGTTAATTATATTTGTATTTATGACAAAGAAGGGAAGTTGTTAACTACTAATTTCAAAGAGGATTTTTGGAGTTATTTGCAGGTGGAAAAGTCAAAAATGGGGGCTTGGCAGGCTTATTTGATAAATCAGATGTGGCAATATTTGCCACTTTATTGGCAAACAAATTTTTTGCATCGAGAATATGTGTATACTCAATCATCAAAAATTGAATTTGTGGGTAATTTAGATGATGAAAAAGAGGCGTTTAATTCTGCTATGAGTGCAAATGACGTTACACCAAATATTGTAAGAAATGGGGATAACTTCATTATAAGTGCTTGTTATTGGACTATTTCTGGTGGTTTGATAAGAGAAAAATATATTGTTTGTTTTGAGGGAGATAGTGTGAATGTTAAATATTTTGATTATGAAGTTTTGTTTTCATATGAGCTTTATATAGAATAGTTTTATATAGAAAATTGGTACATTGTCTTGGTTAAAGAAAATTCTTAACCAAGACTTTTTTGTAGTAAAAACGCTCAGTCCCCATCTTTCACATCTCAACTTTTTTTCGTAACTTTGCATTTCCAAAATAAATCTAATTTGCCCAACTAGGCTCATTAGCCTAATCTAATAATAATCAAATAATTGTGCATTATGCATTAAGCATTGTGCATCGAATAAATTATGTACGAAAACGAAATTAACCGCCGTCGCACATTTGCAATCATCTCGCACCCCGATGCAGGTAAAACTACTCTCACCGAAAAACTCCTTCTCTTCGGTGGTGCTATCCACGTAGCTGGTGCTGTGAAGTCTAACAAAATCAAGAAAACAGCCACTTCCGACTGGATGGAAATCGAAAAACAACGTGGTATCTCAGTTGCTACATCTGTGATGGGCTTCGAATATCGCGACTTCAAAATCAACATCCTCGACACCCCTGGTCACCAGGACTTCGCCGAAGATACTTTCCGCACACTCACTGCCGTAGATAGCGTTATCATCGTAGTCGACTCTGCCAAAGGTGTCGAAGCGCAAACTCGCAAACTCATGCAAGTCTGTACTATGCGCAAAACTCCAGTGATGATTTTCGTCAACAAAATGGACCGCGAAGGTAAAAACCCATTCGACCTCCTCGACGAGCTCGAAGCCGAACTCGGCATCAAAGTGCGCCCTCTCTCTTGGCCTATCAACTCTGGCATCAAGTTCAAAGGCGTCTACAACATATATCAAGACAAACTCAACCTCTACACGCCTAACAAACAAAAGGTGTCCGAGACCATTGCCGTTGACATCCACTCTGCCGACTTCGACAACATGGTAGGCGAAGACGATGCAGAACAACTCCGCAACGACATCGAACTCATCGATGGCGTTTACGACCCATTCGACGTAAAAGACTACCTCGCTGCCGACGTAGCACCGGTATTCTTCGGTTCTGCACTCAACACTTTCGGTGTAAAAGAGCTCCTCGACTGCTTCGTAGACATCGCGCCAGCACCACTACCAGTCGATGCCGTTGAGCGTACAGTCGACCCACACGAAGAGCCATTCACAGGCTTCGTGTTTAAGATTCACGCCAACATGGACCCTAACCACCGTTCATGTATTGCTTTCGTCAAAATCTGTTCAGGCAAATTCGAGCGTAATGTCAACTACAAACACATGCGCCTTGGCAAGCAATTCCGTTTCTCTGCTCCTACAGCCTTCATGGCACAAAAGAAAGAGACGGTCGACGAAGCCTTCGCAGGCGACATCATCGGTCTTCCCGATACAGGCAACTTCAAAATTGGCGACACCCTCACTTCTGGCGAAAACCTCCACTTCAAAGGTCTCCCAAGCTTCTCGCCTGAGATGTTCAAATATATCGAAAATGCCGACCCAATGAAGACAAAACAACTTCAAAAAGGTATCGACCAACTCATGGGCGAAGGTGTAGCACAGGTATTTACACACCAAAACAACAACCGCAAAATCATCGGCACTGTAGGTCAACTCCAATTCGAAGTTATCGAATACCGTCTCCTCCACGAGTATGGCGCACAATGTCGTTGGGAACCAATGTCACTCTTCAAGGCCTGCTGGATTGAGTCAGACGACCCAGCCGAACTCGAAAACTTCAAACGTCGCAAGTTCCAATACATGGCAAAAGACAAAGACGACCGCGACGTATTCCTTGCTGAAAGCGGCTACCTACTCCAAATGGCACAATCCGACTTCCCAAAAATCCGCTTCCACTTCACATCCGAATTTTAACCCATAAATATACACAAAAAAAGGCTGCATCAATGATGCAGCCTTTTTTATAATAGAACAATTTATTATTCTTTCACAAATTTAAGCGATTGTGTTCCTTCTGTAGTCGTAATAGTAACTACATAAACACCAGAAGTTAAAGAACCAACCTCCACTTGACGAGTCACATTAATATCCGATGTTGCATTAACAATAGGCATAGATGCAATCAAACGACCATCAACAGAATAAACCTCAACAGAAGCATTCTCTGGAGCATCTACATAAATAAATTCTGTAGCAGGATTAGGCCAAACTTTCACACCTTCACCAATTACTTGCTCAACATTGATAGGTATATTGCCCAAATAGATATTCTCTATATAAAATACTCCATCAAAGGCATTTGCTGGATGTCCTGATTTTTCAACTACAAGAGCTGATAAATACCATTTTTTACCATCTACAGGTAGGTCTGATACTACATAATTATGTATACCCCAATTCAAACTACTCAATGTAATAAAGTCAACCAAGACTGAATCTGACGCATCCTCATTTACATATTTAAATTTAAGATTGTTATGAGTAAAATCACCTTTCAATGGAATAGACAATTCTGTACCATTTTCAGCCTCTAAACCTTGAGCCAATGCATATTCTACAGAGGCCTCATCAGCATTAAATGTGTATGTAAATTTATTTGACTTTTTAAAGAATACTTCTTTAGTATCTGTTGCAACCTTAGCTTTACTTACACCATTACTAAGCGATTCATTATAAGTAAATGCTACAGAAGAACAATCTACTACTTTATCCAAAATAGGTTCACCAATTTTATTGACAGTAAATGGTATTTCACGTTTTTCTCTCACTGTGATACCATCACGATTTTGAACAAACTCTTCAATAATAATTCTATATGTTTTACCATCTTCTAAGTTTGCAGAAACATCAAATTTATATGTTCCATAATCACCTGCTTTATTCCACTCTTGTGTACGAGCTGGCTTATCCAAAATGCTATCTGAAGAATCCACAACATAAATACGATCCATACATTGACCTGATTCAAGTTTAGAATCAAACATAAGTTGGAATACTGGTTTCAAAGTTGTATTATCGCCTTCCGCTGGCGATGATGCCAAAAGTCGAAGTGTATCATACGATTTTGTCAAGAACTTAGAAACATACTCTTTTTGAAGTGTATTAGTATATAATGTATCTGGATGCGCTGCAGTAGTTGCAATACGAACAGTATAAAGAGTATTACCAATAAATGGATGTGTTGGAGTAAATCTCAATCTAGTACCAAAGTTTTCCCAAGTGAAAGTACCTGCTATAGCAGGCTCAATAGTCACCGCAGCCTCTGTAACCTCTTGATTCATACTCCAATTCCAATCAATTGTAATAGAAGAAGCACAATCAATTGAATCTACTTCACTATTTGCAGGAGTGAAACCAATAACTTCAGGAGGTGTATTACGGATTGCTTGTAAATCGAATGTAACGTATGTAGTTTCATCAGCTTTTACCACAATATCTTGAGTTTGGGTGTGATAACCTTTTTTAGAAATCTCTACTTGATATGTACCAGGTTCGAGATTACCAAACAACCAAAAACCATTGTAATATTCATCTGTTTTATAACGACGAATAGTATCTCCATTTTGAATAAGTTTCACATCCGAGCCATTCAATGGATAAAATGCATCACGTGTACCACGACGATAATATTTGCTTTGACCGCCCAAAGATGCAGATTTGAACGCAGGAGCCTCTTCAATTGAAATAAAGCGGTCGCGAACATCACCTGCAATATTACCTGTTTTAAGTGTACGACCTTTATAATAATGAACAAAAGCATGCAAGAAATGCCATGCCTCCAACCAACGATATTCGTGATTCATAAGACGATATGTTTCAGGAGCATAGTCATGCATACGAGCCTCTGAAATAACTCCTGGAGTTGTCAAGTTACGAAGTACACCATAACCATTACTCCATCCCATGATGTTTTTAGCAAATGTTTTGTCGCCACGAAGTTGCATTGCATTGGTCCATGGAACAAGTGATAAATTTCGAATATTATCACCTATCAATTTACTTACTGCACGACCTTCGGCATTATTCACTTCTGTCACCTTGTGTGAATAGTTATTCAAATTATCACCTTCATCAACACCAGAATAAAGCATCAACGGATAGTTTGCTGGGTTACCCGCATTAGTGTGAATTGAAAGCATAAAGTGCGAATTAAAAGCATTGCTCTCTGCCACGATTTCCGACAAGTTACGGTCGTCAACCGAACGGTTAAGTGTACGCGAAATCATAAACACCCAACCATCTTCGCCAGGGATTTGGTTAAGCGAATCGAGCATACTGTAAAGAATCAAACCTTTATCAAGGTTACTTGATGACTCCCAAAAAGCGAGAGTATCTTCACTTGACTGCACCAAACCATAAGGAGGAAGTGGCTGATAACGGTCATCACCATCCCAACCACCATGACCAGGATTGATGTAAATCTTTGTTGTTCCTTGTGCAAACAATGCAACCGAGATAACAACCATAGAACAAATGAGTAAAAATTTCTTCATAGTTATTAAATTATTAATTAGTATTTTTTGTTATCTTCAACTTTATAGTATGCTTAGTATTATCAAGTGTGAAATATTCTACAAATGGTTTCAACCCACACGGATACACCGATATATATTCATCAGTTACAATAGGCAATTTTTTCCCTGTTTTTATATCTACCAAGACAAGTGACGACTTAATAAACTCTACGCCATTATCTTTATCTTCCATCCCAATAAGATATCGATTATCCCACCAATTCGTAGCATTCACTCCTTTACCAAATCTATAAAGTATTTCTCCTTTTAAATTACAAATAAAAGTACCCTGATCAGATGTCGAAAATAGTATCATTTTCCCATTTGGAGATAACTCTACCCATATATAAAGAGAATTTCGATCAATATTGACGGGATCAAACGAAGCTACTACCTCACCTCGTTTTTTTACTTCAATATATTTCAAATGATTAACTATCTCGACATTTTTGTGTTGCATTTTATACTCACAATTCAATGTCATATTGCGTTTATATGGCTCCGATGTCTTTTGAGTCACAACAACTCTTTTTGCAGAGAGAGTAAACGCAAAACACAAAACACAAATTATCAACAAACTTCTTTTCATAAAATATACAGTTAATGACTAAATATATTTTACTTAACAATCACTTTACAAGAAGTAGAACCACACTTCACTACATAAGTACCTTCTGACAACATAGAACTATTTACCATACAACGTGCATCATGCATCACGTTTTGATAAATACATTTTCCATTCAAATCATAAATAGAAACAAGTTGTCCTACACTTCCCTCTATCACTATATATTCTGATGCTGGATTTGGATACACCAAAAGGTCTGTACTATTTGTAACGTCGTCTATTTCAACAATAATCTCATCATAGATCAACTGTAAACTTTTAATATCTACTATGTGATCCATTTTTTCTATCTCTGTGCTGATATTAAACTTTATATAATCCAACGTCAAAGGATACATCGCAATATCACCAGCCGATGCCAAAACATCTTCAAAGTTCAACTCTATAGTTTGCTCTACTCTTGGTTGAATATCGCCCTTTTCAACATAAGTAGTCAATAGTTCATTATTCGCTTTAACAGCAAACATGATGCTACTAAACAACGCTGTATTAGGATTAAAAGTCAAAGCAATAGACTTTGGTAAACTATACAAACGTAGTCCTGCAGTCAATTGGATATATGGATTTCGTTGAACAGAATAAGAAAACGTCAATTTCGCATTATTACTCTCTGTAGCAGGAACAAGTGTAGTATTCCATTTTGTCGATGCTGCTTTTACCTCAAATGCATCCAAAACTATTGGCATTTCAGGTTCATTTATTTCTGAAATCACAAGCAAACTATCTTCTGTACCGCCTAATTCGCAACGTACAATAGTACGTCCATTCTGCAACCCATTCATCACTCCGTTAGCATCTATATCAACAATCGTAGGATCATCAATAGTCCAAGTCAAAGCAGCAGGATTAACAAGCATATTGCCACTCAACACCTCAATAGCATAATTGATATCTTGGTCAACAATGACAGAATCAAGACGAATAGCCACATTTGCAGCAACCACTTGTAACGGAGCTGTATAAGTAATATCGTCCACTGTCACAGTAAGATTGCCACTAACAACTGATGACGTTGCAGTAAAGATTTTACCATCACACACGCCAATATTATCATCACACGAAAGTAAAAAATCTTGTACATCATCATTTAATAAAGCTCCATATTGATTATATGCCATAATGCGAGGTTGATAACTTGCAAATGTAGGCACTTCGAGTTTATGATCATAAAAACGCAAATATGCAACTGTACTATCAACAGGTGCAGTAGAAACCAACATCCATCCATTACCAACTGAACGCTCATTACCATCTGATGGTATATTGACAATAGCATGATTTACTACCATTTCAGCAGAACCACCACCATCCAAGCCTACAATATTATAAGCTCCAATATTACGTAAAATACCACAAACCACAGTTGTTGTAAGCCCTACCGAACCTCCAGCTCCCTTACCATCGCACACAAAAAGATACAACCAACGGCCATCTTGCGAAGCTCCAATTGCAGTACGTGGATAAGGCATTGAATTATAAGAGTCTCCGGTATTACGTTCAGTCAATTCGCCATTTTGAAGAATTATAGCATTACCACCTATCAATTGTTCAACTAATGGTTGCGATGCATCTGGACGAAATAAAGCCATCTCTACTTCTATTTCTTGACCAACACTAAGTTGATTGAGGAATGTTGCAGCAGCACGCACTCCCGACAACACAGTTTCATCCGCAGCAATTGGCTCGCCGCCATCGATATTTTTCACAATACGACGTACTTTTACCTTAGTGCGTTTATTTAATCCCCATTTCTCACCTGGCATAAGTTCTACAACCACCTCGGTACGCTCCATCTTATCGAAGCCTTCATGATTTTCATACGGACGAGTTCTTTCGCCTGCAAAACGATTGTATAATGTTAAATCACAAGGATCCCAAGCTTGATTTACACGATTAAAATGGTATGTATTAGTTTCATCAATAATCACTCGTGCCTCAAACTTCATATAATCCATCACAGGCTTCTTGTTCACGTCCATTGTGGCATAAGCCCAAAACCATGATTCATTCGAAGGAGCAACTTGCACTTCTCCATTTTGAATACTACCCCCACGAGGCATACCAAGAGGGTATTCATAATTAGATGACACATTAAAAAAGTCGCCATTCACACCGCAATAGGCATCATGACCTTCACGAGTGTGACGATTGCAGGCTGATGTAACCAACTCAGTACCTGCAATACAATCTTTACCCAAAAAAGTTTCTATTTCAGTGTATTGATTCTCAAGGTCGATAGTCAAAACGTGAATATCTTGTGGAAAGGCAGGCAACTTGGCATAACAATACATTGTGCCCGGACCCACTTGTTTATATTCTATTGTATCAACTTGATATGGTGTACCATATATATCCATCATACCTTGAGAGAATACACAATGTATAATGCACAATGCACAAATTAATGATAAAAACTTTTTCATACAATATATTTTAAAAACGCAATGTGTTTTATTTAATAATTACTTTACATGATGACGAATTACTTCTCACAATATATGTACCTGCTACAAACTTAGAAGCATCAATAGAGCATCGTGCATCAGACATTACACATTGATAAATACATTGCCCTTCTAAATTATAAATACTAATATCTTCGCCAACCACACCTTCAACAATAAAATAGTCAGAAGCAGGATTTGGATATACCATTAAAGTTTGATTATTTAGTACATCTTCTATCTCCACAATCACTTCGTCATAGATCAATTGCAAATTCTTAATATCGACAACATGGTCTATTTTCTCTATTTCAGTACTAATATTAAATTTGATATACTCTAAAACAAGTGGATAAATAGCAATATCGTCAGGAGTCGCTAACGCATCAGCAAAATTCAATGTTATAGTTTGCTCTTTTTCGGCTTCGATATTATTTATTTCTACATACGTTGTCAATGGCTCATTGTTGGCTTTAACAGCAAACATAACACCACTAAACATAGCCTTATTAGGATTGAAAGTAAGCGAAATTGCTTTTGGCAAACTATAAAGGCGCATATTTGTATTCAACTGAACATATGGATTACGCTGAACAGAATATGAGAATGTAAGTTTAGCATTATCGGTATCAGTGGCAGGCACAAGAGTTGTATTCCACTTAGTTGATGCAGCTTTTACTTCCCAAGTTGCAACTTCAGCATCAGTCAATAACATTGTACCTACACTATTTTCAGGAATTTCTACTATCACTTTCAATGTATCTTTCGATTCACCCAATTGACCAATCACAAAAGTAGAGCCATTAGATACTCCTGTCAATACACCATCCACAATACTACAAATAGTAGGGTCTTCGATGGTCCAAGTCAATGCTTTTGGTTGAATAAGCTGAGTGTTGATACCTATGATTGATTGCACCTCAATAGGATATTCGCGTACATTGTCGATTAGTACAGAATCAAGACGAATAGCAATAGCTGCGTCATTGTTTTTAACAACATACACCTGTGTAGTAGCACCTTGATAAGCAATTGTGAGGAAACCACTCTCAGAGCCCGAAGCTATGAATTGACCATCTTCGATATGACCAAGCGATGGGTCGCAAGATAGTTCAAAGCCTTGCACACCAGTGTTGATCAATGCTCCATATTGGTTATAACCAAATACAAGTGGAGTATATGTGCCATAAACAGGCAATTTAATATGTCCGATATTAGCCGAAATTGAAGCAATAACATTGTCAGAAGGGGCATTATTCACCACAAACATACCATTAGAAACAGAACGCTCATAACCATCACTACATGTATTCATTGGACCAAATGGGTCGATATAGACAGAAGAAGAACCACCACCATCAAGATTAATAGCAGTATAAGCACCAGCAGATTGCATAATTTCGGCAAGAGCTTTAGTATTACAACCCATAGAAGTACCACGACCATCAACTACACAATAAATAACAGTATCGCCCGATTGAGAAAAGCCCCAACCTGTACGAGGATGCAATTCATCCCATATTTCCGACGTTTCTACTTTGCCATCTTTAAGCATCAAAGCACGAGGGTCGCCACCCACACAGTTAGCAATAGAAACAGTATCTCCGTTTAGAGTAGTATTAAGAGTTAAGGTAATAGTATCTCCAACAGCAATAGCCTCGAGAGCAGTAGCAGCAACACCATGACCAGACAAGACAGCACCATTTGCAGGAATTGCAGCCCCAATTTGATGATAACGATACTCAGTTGCAACCACATTTATCTCTTTATTCATACCCCACGCTTCACCTTCAGCAAGCACGACCACAACCTCTACGCCATATTCATTCACACGAGTAGTTTTACCTTGCAAATTATTATAAAGCACCAATTGGTTTTCTAAACGATTATAATTGACATGGTCAATAGTCGTTGCTACACCCTTATGCACAGCAGAGCCATTAAAACGGAATTGTCCTGCATAAGGAGTACCATCTTCAGCATAAGCTGCTACAGGACGACTATTATTTGGCGTATAAGCCAACTGATTGTCGCACACACAAGCAGCAGTAGGAAGACCTACATCGCCTTGTGTAACATAAAAGTCGCCATTGTGACCAGCAAAAAGATGATAGCCCTCTTTGCTATGTCGTTTTGCTACAGTAGAGATACATTCACCACCAAGAATAGAGTCGCGACCAACTGCAGCCTCAAAAGATATATATTCATTCGTACGATCGACAAGAGTTTGATATACATGAAGCACTTTGCCATCCGCACGCGTTAGTGTCATAGCAATATATTTGGTACTCGGACCAATAGGATAAACTGCGGTAGTATCAACCGAAAAAGATACACCATTCAAAACAAGATTATCAACAGCACACAAATTAATGCAAAATGCAAAATGCAAAATAAAATAGTTAATTTTGTTTTCATAGCTACAAGAAACTAGAAATTCTAGAAAAATATAGATAACCTAGAAAAAGAAATAAAAAAATAAGAAATAAAGGGTAGGTGGAATTCCACCCACCCTTTATTATATAAAAGAATGATAAATATTATTTAACCATCACCTTAGCAACACCTTCAGCAGTGCGAACGATGTAAGCACCAGCATTGAGGTTACCATTGAGAGCAGTTACGTTTTGACCTGTAACAGTGAAGATAGCTTCAATTTGAGCAGAAGCAGTGATTGTGTTGTTTTCAACCCAAACATTGCTGTCAATTGTTACGTTTTCAACAGCATCAGGTTCTGGACCTTCAACTTCTTCGATAGTCAAAGTATAAGCACCGTAACCATTTTCAGAAGTAAATGCATAAATTTCAACAGCAGTACCTTCTTCGTTTGGTTTAGCAAAAGAAGTAGCAACGCGTTGTGGGTTAGATACACCACCCATACCAGCCATTGGGAATTCATACAATTGAGTCATATCTTTGAAGTCGCGATAGTCGTCAGCAAATTTGTAAAGAACGAAAGTAGAAGGAGCAGTACCGCTACCTACAGTGTTGTCACCAGCGATGATGAGGTAATATTCACCGTTAACTTCGAATTCAGTTACACCATTGTGACCTTGAGAACGAGAAACGCCATTAGCACCAATCAAGAGATGATCAGCTTCGTGAGCTTCGTCGAATGCGTCAACCAAGTTACCGTCTGGGTCGAACAACATAGGATATGTTGTGAAACCGTCAACATAGAAATAATCGCCTTCGATAGGGCAGATAACAGGAGCACCACCTACGTTAACACCTTCGCCAAGACCAAGTTTAATCCAGTTAGTTTCGCCATCCCATTCACCATCTTCGATATTCCAATAGTAAACGTCAGCACCAGAAGAAACTACAGACATGATAGTAGCATCGCCATTGATGTCGCCATAAACACCGATACGGTCCAAACGGATAGTTGTGTTTTCTGGGAATTGAGCGCTCAACCATTTAGCTGAGTCAGTAGCAAGGTCGATGAGAAGTTTACCTTCACCAGTTTCGAGGTTTACGTTCCAGATTTGGAAAGGACCACCAGAAGTTGGGAGGTTAGAAGTGATAGCATTACCTTCGTTGTCGAGTTTGAGGTCAGTGTAAGGACCAAACAACCAAGCACCATTTACATCTTTGAAGATATAGTTAGCATAGATCACTGGATCGAGCATTTTACCAGTTTTAGCGTCAACGCGAACAAGTTTAGGTTGTTCAACTGGAGTGTTGTTGTCGCGGTAAGAGAAATAGAGGATACCATCTTTTTCAACAACAGAACGAGAACCTTCAGCAAGTGGGTTTGGACGGTTGTCAGCCCAGTTACCAAGTTTTGCAGAATACAACCAGTTGTTAGTGAAATTGAATTTGAAATCACCTGCTTCTACTTCAGGATATGCATAAGTATCTTTACCAGCAGCAGCTGCAGCAGCCAACCAAGCTTCTTTACCACGAAGTTGGAGAGTTTCGTTCATTGCAAGAACAGCTTTAACAGATACTTTTGTACCTACAGAATATTTGTCAGCAGTTACGCCATCCCAAGCATAAAGAGCAATTTCGTTGAAACCGTCTGTTATGTATGCATTGTTTTCTTCATATTTAGAGATAACAAGACCTTCCAAATAAACTACTTCATTAAGGTAAGAAGCGAAGCCGTTTACTGAGTCAGCCAAGATAGCAGAAAGAAGAAGAGTTTGAGCAGTAACAGCGTTACCAGCTTCTTTAGTAGCTACAGTTGCATTGTTAAGCATTGGAGAACCGTTAGAAACAACTTTTTCACCAGCAAGAGTAGCCAATTCGCCTTCTACCAAGCCGTGGTTTTCACCAAAGCAAAGGATAGCAGCAGATGCATCTTGAATCCAGAAATTGTTGCCAGCAACAAGAGATACAGTACCTTGAACTTTAGTTGCAGTAGCATCAGCCATAGCGATAACTTCAGCGATAGTTGGGATGTATTCACCAAATTTTGCATAAAGAACAACATCACCTGTACCAGAGATTTCAGTTACTTTTTCGCCAGAGAAATCAGCTTCTTTGAACCAACCCAAGAAAGATTCACCTTCTTTGAAAGGAATTGGAAGAACAACTGTTTCGCCTTCAGCATATTCAGCAGGACCACAGAAACCAGCTTTCCATGTTGGTTGGAAAGATGCTAATTGACCTGCAATAGAGAAATCTGCAGATTTTGGCCATGAAGCACGTTGACCATCAACAAAGAAAGCACCAGCAGCATAACGCCATGCTGCAGTAGCACAAGTTTCGTCCAAAGCAGATGGAGAATCAGCAGCTTGAGCTGCAGTTACAGCTTGAATGTAAGTTTTCAACCAACCCCATTTTTCTGCATTGCTAACCATTGCAGCGCAAGTAGTCAACTTAGCACAAATGTTTGGAGATCCAAGTGGGTCTGTTTGCGCTTTATAGTACTCCAATGTTTCAAAATCAGTTGCACCATTGTCAGCCATAAAGTCTGCAAACATGTCTCCTTTGTTTTTCCAACCGAAATCGTTGGTTACACCACCGTTCAAGTTGTACGTAATAGTACCTTGAGCGAAAGTTACGAGACTAATAGCCAAAGCGGCTACTAAAAGTGTAAACTTTTTCATAGTTAATAAAAAATTAAGAAATTAATATTGTGCATCGCTTTGTCGTGGCAACACGTGCTACATCAATTTGACGCGTTAAAAAAATTATAAATAAAAAAATTGATTTTTTCGAAAAAAGTGAGTTTAAGCAAAATTATAACCTGACCGTTTTCTTGCTTGCACATTGCTTGAAGGTAGCTACTGGGTAGGGAGCGCAATTTAATGTTTTACAACATGTTTTATTGCAGTGTTTCCTACCTCAATTATGTAGATTCCATTTGCAAGATTTGGCAATTGGGTTGTTGCGGTGGTTATGCCACGAGCAACTGCGCTACCTGTGATTGTATAGATTGTGAAATCTAAATCGGCTGGCGCATACAAAAGATTGTCTACGATATAGATATTTTTTGCCTCTACGGAGGTTATGCCTACTGTTTTATCGTAAGTAACTTTGATGACTTCAGAAAAGTCGGTATATACGGTTGCATCTTCTAATGTTGCGACACGAATATAATACTCGCCACTCTCTAAATTGTCATACTCGACAGAATATTCACCGAGTTCGGCAACTTTGACTTTGATTGCACGCCCTGGGAAAGATGCCACAGGAGAGACTTCGAAACGGAAGCCATTGTTTGGAATTTGAGCAACCTCGACTTTAAGCACAGGCGCACTAACGGTTGAGCCGTTAGATGGCGAAATGATGGTTGGAGGCTGCATCACATATTTCTCGGTAGTGAATAGAGTTGTTGCTGATACGGCATTGACTACAGGCGAAGCTGCTAATACTCTGACATAATAGTTTTTGTTGTAGGCGAGTGTATTTTCAGGAATTTGAACCGAAGTTTCGGTTGTAGTAGTAGAAAATACTATTTCGCTTGAATAGAAAGTGTTAGATGTTGCAACTTCGCAAACATAGGTTGTGCCTTTGCCTGCATTTTTCCAAGTGATTATTGGCGTAACCGACACATCGCCTTGTCCATCCTCAGGGTATATAACAGAGAAGAGAGAGCCTTCGAACCAACGAGTTTCAGACCAATTGCTCTTGGCATTTGCTACGTTTGCCTTAACACGCCAATATGTTTTACGAGAGCCATCGATTTTGGCAATTTGTTGAGTTAAGAATGCAGCAGAATCGGTTTGGATAGTAGCCAAAATTGAATCGAAATCGTTGTTGTATGCAATTTCTACGGTATAACTCATAGCATCGGCAATAGGTTGCCAAGTGAGCCATGTAGGCAACACGATATTCGCTTCGTTGAGCGGAGATATGAGTTGTGGCGTTACATCAGGCTTTAATGCTTCGTTCAAGAAACGAGGAGCAAACTCGTTGGCATAACCATCAATTACAGTGACGGCAATGGCATGAGTAGCAGATGATATACCTTCAGGCAATTCGTAAGACATGTCGTATGTCATGCCTAAGAGATATTTTGATGTAGTAATAGCAAGAGAATTGTTGCGCTCTGCCATAGGAATTGCATAGATGCCATAGCGAAGTTGGGCATCGTCGCTCCATGTTAGAGTTTGACCATTCAAGGCTAAATTTGTTACCATTGCTTGATCTTCGGCTTTGTGCCAAGTGATAGCTGGTGGCAATGCGTAATGGGTATATACAGTAGATGTGAGTTTGTCGATAAAACCAACTGTTGAGAGCTTGTTAGAAGAGAAGAACACCATGCCCGGCGCGCCTTCTTTAGCCGACTCGCGATTGATGACAATCTCGTTGACTGTTTCTTGAGGATAGAATATACGCATCATTACATCTTGACGCTCTGGGATGCGAGCAAATACGCGATCTTCTTCGTATTCGTCGATATCGCTATATTCTTCGATTGCTTGTTGAGGTGCGCTTGAAGGCTCGCGTTTGAGGTCGGACAATGAACAACTTGTGTAGTTGTGACGACCAAATTTATGCACTACAGTTCCCCACCATGGCACAATCTTAGCATAATCGGCATTTGCACCAATTGTCCAATATACTTGTGGAGAAATATAATCGATTGTGTTTTGAGAAACCCATGCTACAGGGTCGGAATAGATACCATTGTATTGCCAATCGGAACTTGAAGGGCATGGTGTGATACCATATTTATTAGCCACAGATCTGTTTGTACAAGCTACACCTGCAGGACTAATACCAAAACGCACCCATGGTTTGAGTTCTTTAATCGCATCATGAACACCTTTCACCATGAGATTGACTTGATGACGACGCCAATCGCCACGCTCAAGGCTATCTGGATTATAAGCATCGTATTGCTCTTGGTCTTTCTCATCACTCATACCTCCATTTGGATAGAAATAGTCGTCGAAAACAATACCATCAACATTATAATTAGAAATGATATCAACAACTATGTCGACAATGCGTTGACGCACCTCAGGCATACCCGGATTGAGAACAACTGTTCCACCACAATCTAACAACCATTCGGGATGAGTATTAGAATAGTCGGTTGGCAATGTGCCATAGGTGTCTGCGCTTGTTGAATAACGATAAGGGTTGATCCATGCGTGACACTCGATGCCACGTTTATGACACTCTTCTATCACGAATTGCAATGGGTCATAGTTAGGGGCTTTGCCACGCTCGCCACAAAGATATTTACTCCATGGTTCATAAGCTGAATTATAAAAAGCATCTGACATCCCACGCACTTGAAAGAAACAAACATTCATGTTTGCTGCTTTGTAGCGGTCGAGAATTTCAATCATTTGCGCTTTTTGACTCTTTTCAGCGGCTACGGTATTATCGCGATTGCCTGGCCAGTCGATAGCCCATACGGTTGACAACCATGCACCACGAAACTCGCGTTTAGGAGCAGTATAATCTTGCGCTTTTACTTCAATGCACAATGCACAATATCATTAGAAATATCTTTTTCATATCACTGTTTTTTTTCGTTTGTGATAGTGCAAGGTTTCAATCTTGCACTACCTATTTTAGTTCGATTAGAACAATTTGCTTGGATTAGTGTTGATAGTCACACCATAAGCATCGACATCCTCTACAAGATAGTGGAGTTTGTCAGTTGCTGGGTCGTAGTAAACGATACCTGACTTCACACTTGAAGAGCCTGAACGCAATGCGAAATATACACGACCTGTAACTTCGTCGATAGCCAATTGTGTGATACCTACAGGTTCGCTTGATGTACCTTCGAAATCTTTGTTTGTTGCATCAGGAGTACGTTGTGTACAACCATTGCCATCGGCAAACGTTTTAGCAGCAGGAAGAGTTTTTGTATCCTTGATACCTTCGAGTTCGGCAATTGTACATTTATAGAAACCTTCGCCTGTGCCACACAAAGTAAAGAAGAAGTCTTGGGTTGTAGGGTTGTAGATGAATGATTTAGGATATGATGTACCACCTAAATTAGACAATACGGCACCTGATGCTGGAGCAGGAGCTTTGTCATCGGCAGCAGCAAGAATATCACCTGCTTTGAATCGCCAAATACCAATACCATTATAGATTTTACCCCAATAATAAGTGTCATCAATTTTGATAAGGTTAGACGAAATAGCACCATAAGACAATCCTTTACCATAATAGCCAAGAGTGTTGTTTTGCAACCAATATGGGAATGCAGCAGCTGAATATGTGGCATTACGAGTAGAAAGTGGCACTGTAATCAAACCTGTGTTACGGTCAGAATAATAGAGGTTGCCATTGTCAATGAAACCAAAGAATGGGTCTTGGAATGCAGGACCACCAACGTTGCTAATCATAGTTTCGATAGTAGAAGCGTCGGCTGCCATAATAGTGATTTGACCATCGCCCATAACACCATCTACGTCGTTAACATAATAATATTGTTTACCTGCATCAAGGCAATAGAGTTTGTTTTCGTGGCACAAAATATTGAACATGTGTTGACCTGCCGAAACACCCATATCGTAAGGTTCGATAACAACGCCTTCGGTTGGAGTTGCAGGAATTTTCACTGCCATAATATTACCACCAACTGTTGCATAATAAAGTGTTGGAGCAAGAGTGTCAAGTGCTACTTGTACGTTCTTTTTCACAACTTCAAGGTTGCGACCGCCAAGTACAACTTGCAACGATACAGTTTGTGAACCTACTTTAGCAAATTTCACTTTACCCAAATCCTCAGGCAAACCGACAAACGAAGCTACAGCCTCACCTGCTTCATTAGTTGTACCTTCAGGGAATGTCCATTGATACTCTGCTTCAAGGTTGTCTGGGTTAGGAAGTTCTACTTCGAAAGAGATATAAGAAGTCATAACTTCGCAAAGTGAATCATATTGAATCAACGTTACAATTGGCTTAATATCTGAAATATAAATTTCATTAGTCTTTGTTGCTTCGTTTGCATTAAGTGTTACTACATAACGACCTGCTGTTGTAAATTTGTGATAAACTGTATCGCCTACAACCGCCTCGCTACCATCGCCAAAATTCCAAACGCAGTCAGTTGATACTGGGCGTGTTGGATAGAATTTAATAGTAGCACCTACATAGTAGTCAAGTTGATAAACATCATCACTTACTTGATATGTAAAATTGATTTTATCTTCTGGAAGTTCTTCAACTTCTGGGATATGATCTTTACAAGCTGTAAAATTAATTGTGAACAAGCACAATAATAAGAGTTTAAACAGATTTTTCATAGTGCTTATTAGTTAAGATTTATAGTTGTAAGTTTTGTAAGACCCGCTGTACCTTTTGTATCCAAACATTTAAGTTGGGCATTGATAAGATAGCTACGCGAATACGAAATATTTAAATTACCTTTGCCGTCATCAATAATATCTTCAAACGAAAGTGCTCGGAACAAAGAATCAAGCGGAGCAGGAATCACGTGATCAACAAAGTGGTCGTAATTTGTTTGCGAGTTTTCATCAAAAGATGTTGTTTTGTATGGCAAAAACAAATCGACATTCCAAATTGAGTCAGTAGAAACAAGTTTAGCAAAATCTTTATATGCCGCATCTGGGTTAGAGACGAGATAGTTGTAGAGGCTATCTTTGAAGTTTTGCATAAAGTTTTCACCGAAATTCACATTCGCTTTATCTTCTGTAAATTCAGCACCACTCCAAGTTACACGGCCTAATGTATTAGATGTTGGGAAACCATCCTCAAATTTATATGCGCGTTCTTTTGTATTATAGTTATCTTCATTATGTTCGAAGCGTTTGATACAAGTAGAAATACGTTGTATAGTAGAAATTTCAGAAGCAATAGTATAAGGAGTAGAAACTACCCAAGGAGCAGATACATTCTTACTTACTGTTTCGTGAACATCATACCAAACTTCGAGGTGAGAAATCGGATAATCTTCTTCTGTTGTGTAGTATTGTACAGAGAATGCCACATCCGAACCTGCTGAGACAACTGTATTTGGAACTGTCCAGTGAACATGAGGTGCCATTTCGCCCACATGCACAATGTCATCCATATTATCGTGTTTGTCGCAACTTGCAAAAACTAAAGCAAGCAAACCAAACATCAAATATTTCAAATTATATTTCATATTTCAATAATGTTTAATATGTTAATACTTATTTTTTGAATACATCAGGATTTGATGTCATCCATTCTCCTTCTCCATAGTTGGTAATAGCGGTTGTATTACCTGGCATTTGCCAAATCATACGGTTACGCAACCAGTCTGGATTTTGATAAATACCAAGGCGTTCAAGTTCTGGACGATTATATTTTTCCTCTGTCTCTGGGTCAGCCGAAACACGGTTCATCCAAGCATTTGCCGAATATTTGAAGTTTGTACCTAAATCCTTTGATGTACTCCAGTGTGGTTCGTAGATATTGAACGGACGTGCCAAAACAACTTTTCCTGTAAAGTTACCTGATGTAACATTACCTCTTGACGAGTCAAACACTTTTTCTACATCATATACATATACTCCATCGTATTGAATACCATTCATTGAAGAGCTATAATTATAACGACGAACATCGCACCATTGCTCTGGTTGGAGATACATTGCTACATATTTTTGTTGCATAAGATGTGCAATATTAAATCCAGCTGCAGGAATACGCAACTCTTCAAAAATTGCCAAACGTTCTTCTTCTACAATGTCAAGCGTACCATAAACTCCATAACGATTGAAACTTGCACGAACAGCCTCCAACGTAAACTCACGAGCTTCACCTTTACGATTCATCCAATACAAAGCTTCAGCTTTAGCAAACAAAAGTTCTTCTTCTGTGATGAATGTGATATAACCATCATCTTTTGTATATGGATTAGTTCTATCTGTAGTACAATATAAATCAGGGAAATAATCTGCTTTATAGTCAGTTCCATAAATTACATCCATACCAATGTTGTTTTTCAACGAACGGAGCGACTTCATTTTATCTCCATTTGCACGCGGTTCCATCATACGATCGGCACGTGGGTCAAGCGAATACATTGCCACTTTACGTTTATCTGCATCTTTTGCAATACCGTTATCAATCAACTCAAATGTACGTCCAAAAGGAATTGCTCCAGGATAGAAACCTAAGATAGATGCCATAAATTCAGAAGGCACTGCCGATGTCAACAAGTTTTCACGTGCTTGCGCCCAACCAAGGTTCATTTTTGGTTGTGTTGGACCCCACATACAACATTGTTCTGCTGTACCACCATCGAATTTGTAGATTGGTTCTGCCCATGATGGGTCGCCCAATGCTGCTTCTACGGCATCAATAACTGCTTGACATTTGCTAAGGTCTTGGTTAGGAATTTGACGAAGCATCACGCGAGCATAAAGTGCTTTTGTAAATGCACGCCATTTGCCAAGGTCACCAGCAAACATACGGTCTTGTTTTTCGTCGATAACGCCATTAGTTGGACAATTAATCCATTCTGGGTCTTCATACAATTCAATCAAATCTTCCAATTCTGATTGAATATATTGATATACATAACTTTGATGGTCGTATTTAGGCGAACCTGTACGATCTTCAACCGACTCTGCGTATGCAAATGTTTCGCGAACTGGGATATCTCCAAACAAGTCAGTTGTCAAAAGCAATGAGTGAAGACGAAGAGTTTTTGCAATAAGAATATAATTACGTGCATTTTTCTTCTCTGCATCTTCGATAAGATATGTCGAGTTTACACCTACGTCGATGTAGCAACGACGCCATTGTGGGTGACGATTGGCTGTAAGCCATCCGCCCCATCCGTTTTTATAAGGATAAGAAGATGTCGATGCTTTACCTGTAGTAGTCAACGATTGTGCAATGTAAATACCATACTCTGCGCAGTCATAAACATTTTGTGTTGAGTAGAAAAGTAATGCTGGCAACACAACATCACATGTAACAGTAGTTGGTTGGTCTGGCGATGTATTAACATCCAACCACTCCTCACAACTATTCATTGTTGTCATCAATATCAATGACGCCAATGCTATATATAATACCTTTTTCATACTATCAAATTTTTAGAATGTTAATTGGAATGAAACATTATAACTACGTGTAGAAGGCACTGCATAGTTGTCGATACCTGCCGAACCTGTACCCGAAGCACCTACACTTGCATTGGCTTGAGGGTCAGAACCTGTATAACGAGAAATGAGGAACAAGTTGTTTCCTGTAAACGAAAGTTTAATACCTTCGATACCTTTTACTCGTTTAAGCAATGACGAGAAGTCATAACCCAATGTTACATATTGCAAACGAATATATGAACCATCTTCGAGGAAGTTAGATGACACCATATAACGTTCTGAAATTGTTGTTGCATCAAGCACGATTGGTGTTGTATTTTGCTCATAAATTGGATTACCATTAGCATCTGTTCCTGTTTGAACTACACCATCCCACACCACTTGACGACCACGATAGTGTTCAAGTGCTGGATGCATACCATTTGACCACAAACCACGACCTGTCATATTCACAACATCACCACCAAGACGGCCTTCAAACAATGCACTCAAAGTCCATCCTTTATATTTAACTGTTGTATTCAAACCTGCCATAAAGTCTGGCTCACGATTACCAATCAACACCATCTTACGTGGGTCGATTTGTGGATAACCATTTGCGTCACAAATAATTTTACCGTCTTCTGTACGGAGATAATCCGAACCACACAACGCTGTTGTTGAAGCTCCTTTATACGCTACTGGGAAGATATCGCCATATTGCGTACCTTGGATAAAGTCTACATCATCTGGAAGGTCAACAACCACACCACGGTTCAAACCAAGGTTAAATGCTGCTGTCCATGTCCAATCGCTATTTTTAATAATATCTTGTTCCAAAGAGATTTCCACACCGTGGTTTTTAACCGAACCTTCATTACGTGTTTGGAGCACATAACCTGATGTATAAGGTACGCGAACTGTAACGATTTGGTTGTTTGTTTGGATTGAATAATAAGCCACATCCAAACGTGTGCGACCTGCAAAGAAACGTACGTCAACACCAACTTCCCAAGAAGACGACATCTCTGGAATCAAGTTGAAGCCTGTTGAGAATGATGGGTTGTAAGAATAACCACCATCAGGCAATGTTGGATATTGACCAAAACGACGGTCGAACAAATAAGCAGGTGCATCTTTACCTACCATCGCCCAGTTACCACGAAGTTTCAAGTATGAGAACCAATCATTTTTTGTTTCTGTCATACCTGGAATCAATTCCGACAATGTAACACCACCAGTGATTGATGGATAGAAGTATGGTGAATATTCATAAAGAAGTGTTGATGTCCAGTCCCAACGACCTGTAACTGACAACGATGCCAAACCTTTATAGTCTGCACGAACTTCACCAAACACACCTGCCCAACGGCGTTTGCTGTGTGTAACACTTACGTCATCAGTACCTTTGATTTCCGATACATTTGCCATACTATATACACCTGGCACGATGAAATTATAACCAGAAATGCTATTAGACAAACCTGTACGTTGTTTTGCTTCTGCACCAACCATTACGTCTACAGCAAAATCCCTTGGAAGGTCAATATGATAACTTGCATTAAAGTTAGCTGTCAACAATCGGCTCAATGATGAGCTATTGCTATACGAACCAAATGAAGATGAATTAGCCGAAGCAACTTGACTTTCTGTCAAAAATTGATGTGTCAAGAAGTATTCTAAGTCATCTGTTTTTTGTGAATCTGGTACAAAGTTAGTATCACTGAAGCGTGGCACTGAATAACCATCGTATGAATAGTTATTTTGGTCCATGCTTACGCGTGCTGTAAGATTCAAACCTTTCACTGGTGTTGCAGTAATGAAACCCGAAAGGATTGTACGTGTGCTCAAGTTTGCACCTTCATCCATATAACGGCTCCACAATGGGCTGTATGGAGAATTTTCTTTGTCTTCTGTAAAATACAAGAAACGAATATCACCCGACTCTGTTTTATAGTTTGTGATATCATCATTGATAGGCCAAGAATAAATACCCGAAATGCTACCTGCACCACGTGATTTATTATATGTAACGTTTGCATTAACACCTGCTTTTATATATTTATTAGGTGTATATGTAGCTTTCATCAAAGCTGTCACTTTTTGCAAATAGTCATTTGGCACGATACCATCGTTATTTGAGAATGATGCCGACGCCAATGCTTGGAATTTATCGCTACCGCCCGAAAGAGACAAGTCATATTTATGGTAGAATCCATAATCTTTAAAGAAGTTTCTCACGTTGTTATACAACACATCTCCCTCTTGAACCATTGGACCCCAACCATTTTTAGTTTGTTCGCGATAGAAACCACTCGAACCTGGCAAATATTTTTGTTGCACTTCAATCAAGTTAGCAGGAGTATCGAATTGTACACTTGCATTGAATGTTGTAACCAATTTACCTTCACTCACTTGCTTTGTTGTAATCATCAAAACACCCGAAGCTGCTTCTTGACCATAAAGTGCCGATGCTGCTGCACCTTTCAATACTGTAATACTTTCAATATCGTTAGGGTTCAAGTCGCCAACACCACCTGTCAATGGCATACCATCCAACACGATAAGTGGCTCATTACCACCCGAAATAGATGTCACACCACGAAGAATAAGTTGCGAACCAGAGTTAGGCGAACCACCACCTGTTGTAACGTTCACACCTGCCACGCGACCTTGCAACGCATTCAAGACATTAGCCGATTTACCCTCTGTCAAATCATCCGAACCTACATTTTGCACTGCGAAGTTCAAACGTTTTTTCTCTTGTACAACACCCATCGCTGTTACAACAACCTCTTCCAACACCTCTGCATCTGTAACAAGAACGATGTTTTGCATTGCATTCTTAACTACAATTTCTTGTGTCTTCATACCAACATACGACACCACCAATGTCTCACCTTTTGCAACATTGATAGAATAATTACCATCGAAGTCGGTAATTGTACCATTTGTTGTTCCCTTCACAAGAATCGAAGCACCAATAATCGGTTCACCATCATCTTTCGAAGTAACAACACCTGTCACTGTCAGCTGTTGTGCAAATCCAAATTGGACCATCATACACAACACTGCGATGATTAAGGAGATTTTTTTCATAAATTAGACTTTTAGTAGCGAGTAGCAAGTTATATAACTTACCAAATATCGCCTCGTTTATTATTTTATAGATTATTATTCTTATCGAACATCGCCTGTCAACTATTGACTGACCGTTGACTGTTGACCATCGACCGTTAACTGTTGACCGTTGACCGTCGACTATTTATTATACGCATCAATAGCCGCTTTCACCTCGCCATGCATCAACAAAAGATTTTTTGCTTGGTCATATGGCAAGCCCAACTCTTCCACAATCATACGAGTACCACGGTCAACCAATTTCGCATTCGACAATTGCATGTTAACCATCTTATTACCCTTCACACGACCCAACTGAATCATCGTAGTCGTAGTAATCATATTAAGAATAAGTTTTTGAGCCGTGCCCGATTTCAAGCGTGTACTACCTGTAACAAATTCAGGACCTACAATCGCTTCAATGGCGATATCTGCCTCTGCTGCAATAGGCGTATCAGGATTACATGACACCGAAGCTGTCAAAATACCATTTTCACGCGCATGACGCATAGCCCCTATTACATAAGGTGTAGTACCCGAAGCCGCAATACCTACAACAACGTCTTTATTGCAAATATTACGATCAAGAAGTTCATGCCATCCTTTCTCAAAATCATCTTCAGCATTTTCTACCGGATTACGCAAAGCATGCTCTCCACCTGCGATAAGACCAATTACCAAAGTATTTGGCATACCAAAAGTCGGAGGAATTTCCGATGCATCAAGCACACCAAGACGTCCACTTGTACCTGCTCCCATGTAGAAAATACGACCACCTTTCTTCATACGTGGCACAATTTCCGACACCAATTTCTCAATAGCAGGCAAAGCCTTTTCAACTGCAAGAGGCACCTTTTGATCCTCTTGATTCATATTATACAACAACTCGCCAATCGACATTTGGTCCAAGTCATTGTAAAGCGAACTTTTCTCAGTTATCTTTTCAAAAGCCATAATATATCACATTTACTATTTACTCTTTACTAATTACTAACTACTAACTACTTATGGTATTCCACAAGCCCATCAATCGGATTCTGCATCACCTTACCCAACTTAATCCCACACATCTCGGCAGCCTCTCTCAACTCCGCATTAAAATAAAACGCAATCGAACCAATAAATCCAACCTCAAGCTCCTTCCACTCTTCATATTGCTTAATATTTCTCTCAAAAAACGCCTTGAAAGCTCCAACAAGCAAATTATGGATATATTCATTCTCACGACGAGCCGACATAAATTTCGTAAACTGAGCCAACCAACGATTAGGGAAAGGTTGTTTATAAACTCTATCCACAATACCCAAATAAGTCAACCCATACTCTTCAGTCAAAGCATCATAAATATCTTGAGGCATCTGCTTCTTCACCCAATCCGAAATCAACAACTTCCCAAGCACACCACCCGAGCCTTCATCACCAAGAATATACCCCCCAGCATAAACACCTTTCACCAACGCCTCACCATCATACACACCCGAATTAGCACCCGTACCAAGAATACAAGCAATACCTCTCTCTCCCCCCAACAAACCGCGAGCAGCACCCAACATATCCGATGCCACAAACGCCGTTTTTGCTCCAATCACCGACATCAACACCGCTCCAAGAGCATTATTTTTAACCGGATCAGCACAACCAGCCCCATAAAAATAGACATTTTCAACGTCATTACCCACAATTTGTGGCAACAACGCCTCTTTCAACTGAGTTGTTATCTCCTCTTCAGTCTGAAAAAATGGATTTATACCTGCAGTTTCAAACTGCTTAATAATCTGATTACCACACGACAAACACCAAGCAGTCTTTGTCGAGCCACTATCTGCTATAAGATTCATTGATACAATAATACAATTCAATGCAAAGATACGAAAAAAAACAACTCAAAACAAGTGTTTCACTAAAAAAAATTAAAAATCATTTTGTTGTACCAAAAAAAATATCTAACTTTGCAGAGGTGAAATAGTACCCAAAATTCAGCAAATGAATAAGGGACTCTCGTTGCCTATTCAATACTAAAAATTCTAAAACTTGAATATACCGTGGAGATACCTTCAAGCAACCTTCACCGAAGAAGACTGACACCCACTCGCAGTATACGTCTACATCGAAAAAACAAATAAAAACAATATAAATTTATAAAGTCATGAGAACAAATCTTAGTTCACAAATCGTACTTTATCAAGTACCCAAAAAGTATTATCAACCTGATTCTGCATTAGAAATATCTGGTATTTCTCGTTTCGAGAAAATCCACACACACATCACAAACTCAGCATCAGAAAGTAGCATAGTCGTTGCTCGCGAAATCGCTGACCTCATCCGTCAACGCCAAGCCGAAAACCGCACTTGCACCCTATGCTTCACTAGCGGACGTTCTCCTATCGAAGTATTCAAAGAACTCGTTCGACTCCACAACGAAGAAAACCTAAGCTTCCAAAATGTGATAGTCTTCAACCTCTTCGAATACTATCCTCTCAACGTCAACTATGCTCAAAGCTGTTTCAACCAAATCAAAACAAACCTTTTAGACAAAATCGATATCCTACCAGAAAACATTCACTCTATCGACCCAACTCTCAATCAATCAGAAATATCACAATTCTGCGCCAACTACGAACTCAAAATCAAAGAATGCGGTGGTATCGACTATCAAATACTTGGTGTCGGAGGAGCTGGCAACGTCGGATTCAACGAACCAGGCTCGCAAGCGTCATCACAAACTCGCCTCATCCTACTCGACACAAATTCTCGAGAAGAAGCAGTCCACTTCTTTGGCTCTCTCAACGAAGTACCTGCTGGCGCAATCACAATGGGTATAAACACAATACTTAAAGCCAAACGCATCGCACTACTCGCATTTGGCGAACACAAAGCCAACATCATCAAAGCAATCGTAGAAGGACAAATGACTGACCAATACCCAGCTTCATTCCTTCAAATGCACACAAATACAACTGTTTTCCTCGACATCCACTCGGCTAGCGCACTCACTCGCATCTCTTGCCCTTGGCTCGTAACTTCTTGCGAATGGAGCGACAAACTAATCCGCCGCGCTATCGTATGGCTTTGCCAAAAAACAGGAAAACCAATCCTAAAACTCACTAACAAAGACTACAACGAAAACGGACTTAGCGAACTCGTAGCCCTCTATGGTTCTGCCTACAACGTAAACATCAAAATATTCAACGACCTCCAACACACTATCACAGGTTGGCCAGGTGGCAAACCAAATGTCGACGACTCTAACCGCCCTGAACGTGCTAATCCATATCCAAAACGCGTCATCGTCTTCTCTCCTCACCCTGACGACGACGTAATCTCAATGGGCGGAACACTCAAACGCCTTGTTGACCAAGGTCATGAAGTACACGTTTGTTATGAAACATCAGGTAATATTGCCGTTGGCGACGACGAAATCATCCGTTTCATCGCATTCATCAAAGGCTTCACCGACATGTTCGACCCAGGCAACAAAGCAATCATCGCTAAATACGATGAAATCCGCAAATTCCTCCTCGAAGAAAAAAGCAAAAACGACATCGACACCTTCGACGTACGCATGCTCAAAGGTCTCCTTCGCCGTGGCGAAGCCAAAGCAGCATGTCGCTTCATGGGTGTGCGCTCTAAAAACGTACACTTCCTCAACCTTCCTTTCTACGAAACAGGTACAATCAAAAAAGGCGATCTCGGACGCCCTGACGTCGACATTGTAAAAGCTGTTATTGAAGAAGTTAAACCTCATCAAATCTACGTAGCAGGCGACCTTGCCGACCCTCATGGCACTCACAAAGTTTGCCTCGATGCAGTCCTTGCCGCTGTTGATGAAGTCAAAGACGATGCTTGGATGCAAGATTGCCGCATTTGGATGTATCGTGGAGCATGGATGGAATGGGAAATCGACCATATCGAAATGGCAGTACCTCTCTCTCCAGAGGAACTTCGTGCAAAACGCAATGCAATCCTCAAACACCAATCACAAATGGAAGGAGCCCCATTCATGGGTGGCGACGAACGCCTCTTCTGGCAACGCTCTGAAGACCGCAACAAAGCCACTGCCGACCTCTATTGCCAACTCGGCCTCGCAGCCTACGAAGCAATCGAAGCCTTCGTTCAATACATTCCTATCAGATAACAAACTTCTGAATTACCATAAAAAAATAGGACGATTAATTGTTAATCGTCCTATTTTTATACCCTAACTCTCTGCTACTTTTTACGTTGTATAGTAAATTCAAGCAAATTAAGCAACGCCTTTTTTATATCATTATCAGCAAAAATACTCAGAACATTCTCTGCTTCTGCTCTATAATATGCCATTCGTTGCTCTGCATATTCGATGCCCCCAGTGCGAGCCACAAGCGATCCGATATTATAGAAAAAGTCCTCTGTGAATTGACGTTTTTTCACTGCATCAAGTATCAACGATGCCTCATTGGCATGGATGCTTTCAAGGGCATGTATAAGTGGCAATGTAAATTTACCCTCACGAATATCATTCAACGTAGGCTTACCTATTTGAGCATTAGGAGTATAATCAAAGATATCATCTTTGATTTGGAAACAAATACCCAAATACTCAGCAAATTGACGCAATGCCTCACGCTGTTCTCTACTTGCACCTACACTAATTGCTGCCGATTCTGCACTAATAGTAAACAACACAGCTGTCTTTTTCTTAATTATCTCGATATAATCTTCCTCTGTAGGAATAGAATATGAATGTTGCAACTGAAGCAACTCACCTCTTGTCAACACATTACCCAAAAGTGCAAGTTGAGCATATAGTTCAGGCATGCCTGTTTCAGCAATAAATTGCATAGACTTACTCAACAAATAATCACCTACAAGCACTGCGGTACGATTGTCAAACAACGCATTTGCCGATGGCTGACCACGACGTTCCATCGTATTATCCACCACATCGTCATGTATAAGACTCGCAGTATGCAATAACTCATACGCAGCCGCCACATTTATAGTTTTATTATTTGGTTCAGCACACAACTTTGCGCAAAGTAATGTAAACACAGGACGCACCTGCTTACCTTTTTGCATACGAACATGGTCGAGTACCTTCTTCAGTAATTGCTCTTCTGCCGAAAATGCAGAATCTAAGAATTGCTGAAACAATGCAAATTCAGCAATAATCGGAGCTTTAATCAATTCATAATCCATAAGTTATTCCTTATATCTAATTTTCTCTTTCAATAAATCTTCAAGTTGAAGCATTTCATCTCGCCACTGTGCTGCCTCAATAAAATCAAGACGCTTAGCTGCCTCTTCCATGTGTCGACGAGCATTCTTAATAGATTTCTCAATATCATTATGCGACATATATTGCACTACTGGGTCGGCAGCAATAGAATTAGTAGTCTCAGATGATATAGGTTGATAAGTCTTCCCTATAGGCGTAACCATGCGAGGCATAGCATTACTTACTGCTTCTACTTTGGTTGGAAGCGGAGATACCACCGTACGCGAAGCTACTGCTTGTGGGATAATATTATTATCAGCATTATATTTTAATTGTTTTTCACGTCTGCGTGCAGTTTCATCAATAGTTTGACGCATTGAATCTGTTATTGTATCGGCATACATAATAGCCTTACCATTAAGGTGACGCGCAGCACGACCAACAGTCTGTATAAGAGAACGTCGAGAGCGAAGGAAACCCTCTTTATCAGCATCAAGAATAGCCACTAACGACACCTGAGGCAAGTCTAACCCTTCACGCAAAAGGTTAACTCCAATAAGCACATCAAACATACCAGCCCGCAATTCATCAAGAATACGCACACGCTCAAGTGTATCAATATCAGAGTGTATATAATTGCATCGCACACCATTTCTCTCAAGATAAAGGTTCAACTCCTCAGCCATACGCTTAGTGAGAGTAGTAACTAACACCCGCTCATCTTTCTCCACTCGCAAAACTATCTCTTCCATAAGATCATCAATCTGATTAAGCGTAGGGCGTACCTCTATTTCTGGGTCGAGCAACCCTGTAGGTCGTATAACTTGTTCAACTATAACCCCTTCTGATTTATCCAATTCATAATCGGCAGGTGTTGCACTTACATAAATAGCACGCTTAATCAACTGCTCAAATTCCTCAAACTTCAACGGACGATTGTCTAATGCTGCTTCAAGACGGAAGCCATATTGCACCAAATTCTTTTTACGCGAGGCATCACCGCCATACATAGCACGTATTTGAGGAACTGTTACGTGACTTTCATCTATAATCAAAAGAAAATCATCAGGGAAATAGTCTAAAAGACAAAATGGTCGAGAACCAGGAGGACGATTGTCAAAATAACGGCTATAATTCTCTACACCAGAACAATATCCTACCTCTTTTATCATCTCAAGGTCGTAATTGACACGCTCTTCAAGGCGTTTTGCTTCGTATGGCTGACCTCGTTCGATAAATTGTTGCACCTCACGACCAAGGTCAAGTGCAATTTGATCAATGGCAGCATTAACACGCTCTTTGGTTGTAGTAAAGATATTAGCCGGGTAGATTTTGAACTCATCAAAGCGTTGAAGCGTGTGATTATTCACAAGATCCAGAGTTTCAATAACGTCAATTTCATCATCCCAAAACACCACCCGCACAATATAATCGGTATATGAAAGACATATATCAATAGTCTCACCTTTAACACGAAAATTGCCACGATTAAGCTCTATATCATTACGAACATATTGTGCATTAACAAGTTGATGCATCAAATCTTGACGAGAATATCGTTTTCCTGCAACAAGAGTAATACAATTTTGTGTAAAATCATCGGGATTACCTATACCGTAAAGACATGAAACTGAAGAAACTATAACTACATCATTACGACCAGAAAGCAATGCCGCAGTGGCAGAGAGGCGCAAACGGTCGATTTCATCGTTGATTGCAAGGTCTTTTTCTATATAAGTATCTGTATGCGGAATATAGGCTTCTGGCTGATAATAATCGTAGTACGAAACAAAATACTCTACTGCATTCTCTGGGAAAAAGGCTTTAAACTCACTATAAAGCTGAGCAGCAAGTGTTTTGTTATGTGAAAGTATAAGAGTAGGGCGTCCGATGTTGGCAATCACATTTGCCATCGTGAAGGTCTTGCCCGACCCCGTAACCCCAAGCAAAGTTTGAAATGGAACCCCACGACGTATGCCCTCAGTCAACTCTTTGATTGCCTGTGGTTGATCGCCCGTTGGAGCATACGATGATGTGAGTTTAAAATCCATTTCTATTTTAATTCAAATATTACTTCTTTAAAAGCATAAGTGCAGCATTCGCCTGATTGTAAACGTAATGTAAGGTGACCTTGTGGACCAATCTCCTCAATTTCAGCGGAGAAATGCTCGCCCTCGGGAGTTGAATAATTATGGTAACCCGTACGTCGATAAAGGTTATTCATATACTCGTAGTGAAGGGATTGTTTTATACTTTCGTTATGCCAATTATCTGCAAGATAATCATAATAATTAAGTATGTTGTGATATATTTCTTCGAATATCTCTTTTCGGTCATTATCACGTCCATTTAACTGCTTTAAACTAACAGGATTGGGCGCATCACTTTTGAATAATTCTTGATTTATATTGATACCTATACCTACGATACAAGTGTCAATAGTTGAGCCACACAAGGCATTCTCGATGAGGATACCACAAAGTTTTTTGTCGCCAACATAAATATCGTTCGGCCATTTGACAGTTATCTGCTGACGAATAGAATCTTGTAAAACATTGATTATTGCAAGCGTAACGAGTTCGGTTATAATAAATTGCTCGGCAGCAGGAATAATCGTTGGACGCAATAAAAGACTAAAAAGCAAATTTTTGCTATCCTCGCTCTCCCAACGGTTAGTAGCTTGACCATGCCCTGCTGTCTGAAAATCAGCCGATATGCAATAGCCATGAGACAACTCTTCGACCGACATACGACGGCGAAGTTCTGTGCTTGTGGAATCTATAGAATCTAAATATTTTATCATACGAGCATAAAAAATGTCAGTCTTCTTCGGTGAAGGTTGCTTGAAGGTTGCTACTGCCTAAGGAAAGTTTTTTATTTAACGATATCTAACAACCACTCTTCAATCTGATTTTTCACTTCTCTACGTTTGCATGTAAAGTTATTAACCATCACTGTTACAGCATACTCTTTGTCGCCATACATGATATATCCGCTATAACATTGTACGCCACTGAGACTGCCTGATTTCAAACGTGCGTTGTCTTGAAGTTTGGTTTTATAAAGGAATGAACCCACTGTGCCTTCACGCCCTGCACGAGGAAGTGATTGATAAAAATCATCCCAATTAGGGCTTTTGCGCATGTGCACCAATATTTGATTTAAGAAATGGGCACTATAAGCATTTTGTGCTGCAAGACCACATCCATCGTAAAGAAATAGGGCTGAAATATCAATGCCTTGTTTTTTCCAATAATCCTTAACTACTTGAATAGAAGCAGATGACGTTGCTTCATGTGGCATAATAATATTGCCTAAACGGCGAAATAGATGCTCAGCGTAAAGGTTGTTGCTCTTGAAATTAGTCAAACGTATAATTTCTCGCAACTTACGCGATTTATATTCATAAATTAGCGTACGATTTTCAGGAAAATATTCGGTTTGTACGCTATAAGTGCCATCTACAACTATACCAAAATTATTCAGCATTCTATGTAGCGACTTTGCCACTACGAGCGGAGGATTAGGAATTGACGTACGCACTGCATAATTATTGCGATTAGCCGGCATACCTCCTTGGAGATAAAGAGCTAAACCGTATGGGGGACAAAAAGCCCACACACTATCATTAGGAATGCGAAGTGTCTTAATCTCATTATAAATAGCAAGATTTGGAGTTTCGGGCCATACACTTGTAACGGTTGGTTTTGTGCCAAAATCTCCAGAATTTATTGTAATTATCGAAGTATTATCATACACCGAAAGACCAAATGTTGCAGCTCCATAGTGGAATCCCATATCTTCCCAAATCCATTTCACGGGAGCTGCACAGCGATCAAGACATGTTGGGTCAATAATTACATCACCTGCAATACGATTGATACCATTTTGTTTGATTACTTTTACAAAATAGTCGAGAAACGCTCGATCGCCAAGATGAATTGACCCAAGTGTAGGATCGGCTCCTCCTCGAATTATAAGGTCTCCCTTTAATACTCCAGCCTCAATAGATCCATTTGTTTCTATATATGTAGAAAACTGAAAATCACCGCCAAGAAGCTCAAGAGCTGTGGCGGTGGTTATGAGTTTTGTGACAGAAGCAGGTGTTGCACATAACTCGGGGTTTTGAGATGCTACTACCTCTCCGCTTTTTAAATCAATAACTTCATAGGAAATAGTAGCATGTTGTGCCGTAAGAATTAAGAATTGCGCACTAAATATCAGAAACAATAATATTTTTTGCTTCATATCTATCATCTAAACAAACATTACGACTTATAGAAACAATAACCATGTGATTGTAATACACAAAAAGCCATTAAGCCATCCACAACAAACTTGTCCTAAAGTATGAGCTTTAAGTTCCATTCGTGCCCAGCCTAACGCTCCACTAAGGAGTATCAAACCTACGAAAGAAAGGATTGGTGTTGTGCCATGTATAAACGCAAAAGTAAAAATAGCACCACACAAACCACCAAATGCAGAAAGGTGCGCACTAATTTTCCAAAAATAGTTGATTGGCAAAATAATCAATAGACCGATAATTGCTCCTATTAAAGGTGCTGTGTAAGAATAGTCAAGTCCTATTTTATACAACCAATAAATACAAAGCGAGTAACCTAAAATCGTAAATAAATACGGAATAGGGCGTTGTTTGCGGTTAGAAATAAAACTATCACTCACTAAGCCGGTTTTAAGGCAAATACCTATGACTGACGAAGGTAAAAGACATGTTGTTAGAAAGACAATGAGCCAAATCATAGACTTAGCTGATAGAGGTAAGTTTAACAACGCAGGATTATACATGGTTAACAATATAAATCCATAAAACGGAATAAAAACTGGTTGTAAAACAATTGATAAAATTCTTGCTGTTAAGTTCATTGTATATAAAAATTTAGTTATTATAATTCTTTACGAAGACGAGCAACTGGAATATTGAGTTGTTCGCGATATTTTGCGACTGTACGTCGTGCTATTTTATACCCTTTTCGGTTAAGTATTTCAGTTAAAGTATCATCCGTGATAGGTGATTTTTTAGATTCATCACTAATCGTCTCTTTTATAATAGTTTTTATCTCTTTACTTGAAATTTCTTCTCCATCTGTGGTAGTCATACTTTCAGAGAAAAAATGTTTCAACGGAATAACACCCCACTCAGTTTGAACATATTTACTATTACTTACACGCGATATTGTACTAATATCAAACCCCACTTTATCAGCTACATCCTTCAAGCGCATCGGACGAAGATTACGATCATCCCCTGTACGAAAATATAACTCTTGAAAATCAACAATAGTTTGCATAGTCTGCAAAAGCGTATTATTGCGTTGCTTAATAGATTCTATGAAAAAACGCGCAGAATCAATCTTTTGTTTCACAAATTGCAAAGCCTCTTTCTTATCCTTCGTTTGATTCTTCACATTACCTGAATATTCCTGCACCATTTGATAAAAATCGTCACTAATACGCAACTCAGGAATATTGTCACTATTCAAAGTAACAAAGATATTACCATTCATATTTTCAACCACAAAATCAGGCGTAATAGTCTGTGAAATAGTATCTGCCCCACTACCAAAATTCGCACCTGGATTTGGATTAAGATGCTTAATCAATGTCATCGCCTCTTCCAACAAATCACGCTCAACATTAAATTTTTGCATCATAGCATCATATTGCTTCTTGGCAAGCATATCAAAATTACGATCTACAATAGTAGTTGCTAATTTCAAAACATCATTAGGATAGGTACCTTCTCGACGTTTTGCTGCAAGCTGTATAGATAAACACTCTTGTAAATCAAACGCACCAACACCAACAGGTTCAAGCGACTGAATTATATCAAGAACATGATTTATCTCGTCATCATCAACCATCACACCTTGACTTGCAACAAAATCATCAACAAGTTTATCTACCTCTCGACGTATGTATCCATTAGAATCTACATTGCCAATAAGGTATTCTCCTATTTGTCGTTCACGAGGCGATAAATTAAGAGTATGTAACTGCTCTAACAAAAAATCATCTAAATCTTGGCCATTACTTTGTTCGCGGCTAAACGTAGTATCATCATCACTACGGTTATTTTCATACAAACGATAACTTGGTATATCATCACGATCGTCATAATCCTCACCATCACCATTCCATGCCCACTCCAAATCATCAGAACTTGGACGCTCTTCCTCTCTATCTTCTTCGTCACACGTATTATCAGCTGCCCCTTCTTCATCAATTTCAAGAGCTGGATTTTCAACCATTTCTTCACGAATACGTTCTTCTAACTCTATAGAAGGATACTCGAGCATCTTTATCACCTGAATTTGCATAGGCGATAATCTCTGTTGTAATTTAGTTGAAAGTTGGAGAGAATTGTTCTGCATATTAATTAATAAGGTATTAGATGTTAATCATGAGAAGGAAAAACTTATGCCTTACTCACCTACATCCATACTAGTACAAAAATAATGCCAAAATTATTTACGTATTAAATTCATAAACTCTTCACGAGTCTTTGCGCTTTCAAAAGCACCAGTAAAATCACTTGTTATAGTTATCGAATTTTGTTTTTGCACACCACGCATCTGCATACACATGTGCTGTGCTTCAATAACAACCATCACACCAAGCGGATTAAGAGTCTCTTGTATGCAATCTTTTATTTGCAATGTCATGCGTTCTTGCAATTGCAAACGATGCGATATAACATCTACAACACGAGCTATTTTACTCAATCCTGTCACATGATGATTAGGTATATATGCCACATGAACTTTGCCAAAAAATGGCAACATATGATGCTCGCAAATTGAATAAAACTCTATATCTTTCACAAGCACCATTTGGTGATAATCCTCATGAAATATAGCCGAGCGCAATATATCTTCTGGCTTTTGATAATAGCCTTGCGTGATAAATTGCATAGCTCGTGCAACTCGATGTGGTGTTTTCACCAATCCTTCGCGATCTACATCTTCACCTAAAAGACGTAATATTTCTTTATAGTGTTCTGCTATTTGGTCTGTAACACTTTGTTGCTCTGGTAAATTTATAAAATCCATTTTTTTAGATTATTAATAAACATATATCATACTTGGAACAATATATGTCTCTGTTGTAAATTCAGGAAATTCAGCAATAATCCATTGTCGCAATTCTTGTGCTTTTGCATTGGTTTCGCAATTACCTACACGCACTTTCCAAAACGGAGAGGTATAAGTAATATAAATTTCGTTTGCCAAATTTGGATGTTTTGACACTAAAATATCTTTTATCTCAAAAGCACGCTCACGAGCAGCGGCGCCTCTATTGCTAGAAAATATTTGTATTCGAAAACCCTTAGCCTCTTGAGCCTCTGCAAATACACCTTTACCTATTGCACCTAAAATAAGCGAATCTTGGTAAATATTTATCACCGCTCCTGTCAAAGGATCAGGTGTCATCAAAAGATTCAAATAATCACGTGTCGACAATTTAACTTCAACAGAATCCTCTTGTTCAACAAAAGTATCTGTTACTAATCGCACTGCTTGACTATCTTGAGCTATTAAATTCATGCTCAACACACCACAAACAATACATAACATTAAAATCAATGTTCTTTTCATATTTTAGAATAATATTTAACAAATCCTTCTCCCATAATATTTTTCACTTCCTCGTCCGAATAGCCACGACGAATAAGCTCCATTGTGATATTTATCAATTCACTTGAATCATTACAACCTAAAACACCGCCACCTCCATCAAAGTCAGAACCAATACCTACATACTCACTACCAACCAACTTCACCATATGGTCAATATGATCGCAAATTGTATTTATATCCGCACGACCATCTTTTGCAAGGAAATAATTATAAAGACACACATGTATTCGTCCGCCACTTTTTGCCAACTTCACAATCAATTCATCACTCATATTTCGTGGATGATCACACAATGCCTTAGCCGATGTATGTGTTGCTATAATTGGTTGAGTGCTATATTCTATTGCTTGTTCTATGGTTGTATCTGCTGCATGCGACACATCTACCATCATTCCCAAACGATTCATTTCTCTAATCACCTCACGCCCAAAATCCGACAATCCTCCATGCGTGTTATTACC
Source organism: Paludibacteraceae bacterium (assembly GCA_017559505.1). Classification (GTDB taxonomy): domain Bacteria; phylum Bacteroidota; class Bacteroidia; order Bacteroidales; family Paludibacteraceae; genus Aphodosoma. The sequence continues at coordinate 73,797 of JAFYSF010000010.1, forward strand.
ACGAGCCGAATCACACAAATCATTATCTCCATTATGGCAAAGCGTAATGTAACGCACTCCCATATCATAAAATTTCTCTACATTACGAATATCACCTGCCAATGCAAAACCATTCTCCAAACCAAAACAAACATTCACCGATTGTGGCTTAATTTCTGTAATTTGAGTATTAAACTGCACTTTTTCAGGATATCTATCAACTTGTTCTCGCAAACGCACAAATGTTTCAACCGCTACATCATGCGCCTCTTGAGCTTTTTGTTTATAATCCTCATCTTCGAGTGCCACTTGTGGCAAATATGCTACCATAAATGTCAATGCCACATCTCCATCTTGCATCTTCACAAAATCAACTTTCACATCTTCAGGATTTTGACGCACTCCAAGATCTGTAGTTTCAGTCCACACCATTGGAGTATCTGTATGAGTATCAACTACTGGCGATTCTCTATGCAAACGACGCGCATGCCCATATATCTCAGCCTCTTCCATTAGCCAATCAAACAATGCCTTTTGCTCTGGATGTTCTTTATATAGGTTCTCTGGGTGCCATTGCACACCAATCATCTTATATCCTGGCACTTCTATCGCTTCAACAATACTATCAGGCGCAAAACCCACTGCTCTACACAATGGGGCAATCTTTCTCAACGATTGATGATGAAACGTATTTACTCCAACCTCTTGCCTGCCCATCACCTTCGCAATCAACGACCCTGGAGCCAATTCCACTATATGAGCCACTTCGCTACGTGGCTGATCTCCTTGCGAATGAGGCAATAACTCAGATTCAATTTGAGTATAAATATCTTGATAAATATCACCTCCAAACTCAATATTCATCGCTTGCATTCCACGACAAATCCCCAACACCGGCATGCAACGCTGACGTGCCAATCTCACCAACGCCAAGTCAAACTCATCTCTCAATGCACAAGGCTTACCACTTTGTGGCATCAACTCCTCTCCCCAATATTTTGGATCAATATCACCTCCACCTGTCAACAACAAACCATCCACCATATCAAGCAAATTATTCAATATCTGCTCATTATCTGTCACAGGAAACACAACAGGCGTAGCTCCTGCATCAATAATACATTGCACGTATGCTGGCACCAATCTATGAGCCTCTTCCCACCAACCCGATGAGATTCCTATTTTTAATTGAAAATCATTTCTCATTTCTTATTTCTTATTTTTCTAATTCCTAACTCCCCATTCCTAATTCCTAACTCCTCATTTCTAATTATATCTTATCCATTTAACAATCTCTTTTAATGTCGGCTTTTTGCCATACATCAATATTCCCACTCTATATATCTTTGCCGACAACCAAATTGTACCAACAATAGTGACTGACAACAAACAGAGCGACACAATCAATTGCCATATAGGCACATCAAATGGCACTCTCACCATCATCACTATTGGCGACGTAAATGGTATCATCGAACACCAAAACGCCAACGGCCCATCTGGATTCTCTGCACTATACATTCCGGCATACAACGCAAACAACACCACCAACGTAATCGGAGTCATAAACTGACCCGTATCTGACTCATTATCCACCGATGCCCCAATCGCAGCAAATATCGACGAATACAACAAATATCCTCCTACAAAATAGACCAAAAACATCACTACCACAAATCCCCAATTAACAGAGGCAAGCACATCCAACTGCATCCCCATCAACGACACATCTTGCATTTCCACAGCCATCCCTGCCGTCTTAAACTCTTGCAATTCCGACATATCAACACCCATCACACCCATTGCCACACCCACAATTGTCATAGTCAACACTGCCCACAACGCCATCTGAGTCAAGCACGTCAACCCCACAGCAATAATTTTACCCCACATCAACTCCCATGGTCGCACCGAACACACCATCACTTCCACAATCCTATTCACCTTCTCTTGCACCACCGAATTCATCACCTGCGACCCACTTGTGAATATAAACATATATATCAACATCGTTGCCAATATACCCACTATCGAAGCTATGTCCGAATCCGATGTCGTAACACCCTCATCACTCAGCTTATACGTCTTAGCCTTCACATCCACTTTAGCATCCTCTATCATCTCCTTCAGTTGCGGAATATTATACGATGCCAACGTCTGTCCCTCTATATAATCCTCCAACAACGACTCAATAAATCTCCGAATACTACTCGGAAACTGCTTTTGACTATAAATCATCATCGCATTCCTATTCACCGACAAATCACCTCCAATTATCACAAAAGCAATATAATCAGTTGAGAATTGAGAGTTTAAATTTGAGAGTTGAGAATCAATACCGATTCCTTGCTCCCAGATTCCTACTCCCTGATCCTTAATCACCTCAAAACTGCAATCCTCACACACCAACCCATCAAACAAATCCACATACAACCCCGTCTGATCTACCACTGCCACCACCTTCTCATCATCATCCTTAATAGAAGCTAACCAAAAAGGCACAACAAACAACGCCGCTATCAACACCGGAGTCAAAAAAGTCATCAACAAGAACGACTTTTTCGCCACTCGATTGCGATATTCTCGCGAAATTATCAAACCTATTTTGCTCATATTTTAGTCAAAAAAATCTACCAAAAAATACAATAACCCCACCCCCAATTAAACGTACTATACAGCAACCTTCAAGCAACCTTCATCATAGGATAACCATACCTGCAAAATACCCCAAAAAATACAATAAGCCCCCCTCTACAAAAGTGGAGAAATCAACCTTGCCAACGACTCCACACAACGCTTATGCCACTTCCTATGATGCCAAATATTCACATTCAACTGACGCGATGACTCCATATCTCTCTCAAATCCCTCAACCAAACATCTTGCCGTCTTCTCACCATACACAAATGCTGCTATTTCAAAATTCTGCTCATACGAACGACTATCCATATTCGCCGTACCAACAATCGACAAATAACCATCCACCACAATTGCCTTCGAATGCAAAAAATTATGTCGATAATAATACACCTCAACTCCAGCTCTCAGCAAAGCCTCAATATAACTACGCCCCGCTGCAGCCACAACTCTCGAATCATTACGTTCAGGAACCATCACCCTCACTCTCACGCCCGACAAAGCAGCCGCCTCCAACGCATTTGTTACCGCCTCCGGAGGCATATAATACGGCGTATGAATCAAAATCTCCTTCTCCGCTTTCGATATTGCCGACACAACACCCTGCATTATACTACGCCAATCCGAATCTGGCCCCGACGTAACCACTTGCACACTCTCACCATCCTCAAAATAAGACAATTCCGGGTAATATTTCTTATCCGTTACCACCTTACCATCCACAAAACTCCAATCCACCAAAAACGAATACTGCATCGAATGCACAGCAGGCCCCTCAACCCTCACAAACGTATCACGCCACAAACCTAAATTATTCCCAATTCTATAACGCTCAGCCAAATTCATACCTCCCGTGTAAGCCACACGACCATCCACTACCACCAATTTTCTGTGATTACGATAATTCAACAACGTAAATCCAAGAAAATTATCAGCCGCCAAAAACGGATGAATAAACGCCCCAGCCTCCTTCAACGACATCCTCCACGCAATCGGCAACTTCCACGCACCCAAATAATCATAAATCACCCTCACTCTCACACCCTCTCTCGCCTTACGCTCCAACAACTCCCTAAATTTATTCCCAAGCTTATCATTCTCAATAATATAAAACTCAACATGAATATGCTCCTTCGCCCCCTCAATATCATTATAAAGCGACTTAAAAGCATCCGCCCCAGTCGTAAACACATCCACCTTATTTCCATCCGACACCCGCGCACCATTCGTCTCTGTCAACAAACTTGCAACCTTAGCAAATCTCTCTGGCTCATACGAATAACGAGACGAAACATTAAGATCCGGAAAGCGCAACTTATTATTAATTATCTTCTTACGTCTAAAATTCTGTCCCAAAAACACATACAAAACAATACCCACAATCGGAAACAAAATCATAACCATAATCCACCCAAGCGTCTTCACAGGATTACGATTTTCTAACAAAATCGCAGTCAACACCACCAACGCAGTATAAACATACAACGCAGTAAATGAATAATACAATATTTGCCAAAATAAAGCCATCTTTCAAAATCCAAATGGTCTGTCATTATTCCGCCAAGATACACCGTAGGTGTAGCAAGGCGTATGTAAAGAAAAATTTGTCTTTCTGTCATTCTGTCCAAAAAACAGAATCTAATTTCGGAGCCCTCACCCCATTGCGTGAAAGTTTTTGTGCTTCTTCAATTGTGCATTTTGCATTATGCATTATGCATTGAATGGAATGTGGACCACGCTCAACTCTTGCCTCATCCCACAACCCTGAATCAATCACTGTCTGCAGCCATTGCGCCCCACCTTCTATAATCACAGATAAAATATTACGCTTAGCCAACTCCCTTAATACACTCTCCACCAACTTATCATCAAACTCCACGCCCACAAACTCCACATTCTCTCGCCCCGACTGTTGACTGTTGACCGTTGACTGTTGACTACAAAATACTATCGTTCTCGCCGCCTCATCAAAAATTCTATAATTTGCAGGCACTCTCAACAACCTATCCAACAACACCCTCACTGGATTCTTACCAGTCCACTTCGTCACAGTCAAATGCGGATCATCCAATAACGCAGTCTTTGTAGCCACCATAATCGCATCCTCCTCCACTCTCACTTGATGATTAAGCGTTTTTGTTACCGAATTACTAATCCTAATTGGCCCATTCCCTTTCTCCTCTCTGCACACATCAATAATTCCATCCTCAGTTTCAGCCCACTTCAATATCACATAAGGACGACCCTTCTCTTGCACCGTCATAAAACGACGATTAAGCCATCGAGCCTCCTCTTCCAACACACCCACAGTCACATCAATCCCCGCATCTTTCAGTATTTTCACACCACGACCAGCCACCTTCGGGTTAGGATCAAGCGTAGCAATCACCACACGTTTCAATCCCTTACGCACAATCAAATCAGCACAAGGCGGAGTCTTCCCCCAGTGCGAACAAGGCTCAAGCGACACATACATCGTAGCCTCTTTCAACAACCCTTCATCCGCCACCGAAGCAATCGCATTAGGCTCAGCATGAGGTTCTCCCGCACGATGATGATACCCCTCACCAATAATTTTACCATCAAGCACAATTACCGCCCCAACCATAGGATTAGGCGATGTTTGCCCCTCAGCCATAACAGCCAACTGCAAACATCGCATCATATACAATTCATCTCGAACCTCGTATTTCATAACACTATACTATACACCTAAAATAATCTACAAAGATAGCGATTTTCACCCAAAAAACAAAGCGTCATAACTATCTCACAAACCTTCAGCATCCTCATCTTTAGCATCTTCATTTGCACAAGGATAATACATCAGATAGATTTCTCTATCACGCTCTGACCAATGACCTAAGTCTTCTACATAATAATAACCATTTTGTCTTGCTTTTTCTCTTTGAATAGCAAACCAATGATCTATATTTTCAAATAAACTTGGAGCCTTCATATTTTACAATTTTTATTTCTTTAATTTATAATATTTCCTTCCAAATCAAACAACAAATACGAAGAGCTTGAAGAATCATAAACTTCAAATCTATCTTCTGTTATCATAGATATAGAGCTATATAAAGCAGGAATTATCACTTTATTATCCGAAAGTCGAATAACACCCCAACCATAGGATTAGGCGACGTTTGCCCCTCTGCCATAGCCGCCAACTGCAAACACCTCGACATATACAATTCATCTTGCGTAGCACACATAACACTATACACCTAAATTAACCCACAAAGATAGTAATTTTCACCCAAACGACAAAGAAAAAGTGATGTTTTTTAACAAAACACCACTTTTTCAATTTATTCAACACCTCATTCGGCAAAAACATATTCATGACAATCATAAATATCATAAATACATTTTATCAAATAATATTACCATCCAAATCAAACAACAAATAAGAAGAACTCTTTGGATCATAAACCTCAAATCTATCTTTTGTAATCATCAAGATGCTTCCATATAACGCAGGAATTATCACTTTGTTATCCGAAAGCCTGATAACTCCACGACCACCTGTTCCCTTCACAGTAAACGTTGCATAATCTGACAACTCTTCAGCATTATAAGATTCCATACCATATTCTCTTTCTTGATATGCAATATACCATGTATATTTCAAAACCCAAAAACCATCAGCGGTTAAAAAATCTTGCAACACATTTCCCTCAAAATCCAAATGCTTCATCCAACCATCCTTCACAACGACAACACCACCCTCTGCATACTCAATATAGTCATATTCAAGAGCCAATATAAATGTAGAATCACTCAACAAACCATATTTACCATTATCTCTCACAACACGATACTTATTTCTCCAACCACTATGAATCTCATCATACTTAGGCTCAATCACCCAATTCCCCGATTTATCAATCAAACCACAAGCGCCTCTATCATCTATCATAATCGACAACCCACCTTCAAATAGAATATCTACATCAAACATTCTATAGCCATAGTCAAACTTATAAGGTATCACAAATTCATTATCTTTATTGATAAACCCAACTTTATCATCCTTAACCACAGCCGCTAACCCTTCAGAGAATATCCAAGCATGATCATATTCTGGCTCAATAGCCACCTCGCCAGTGTTCACATTCAAATAACCACGTTTATTATCTTTACAAAACACAGTTAACGAATCATTATCAGGACGAGAAGAAACCCAATCAAGATTTTTCAATGTAAATTCACCAAGTTTCTCATTATAAACGAAATATTTATCAGCATTACGAGCAACCCAAACCTCTACATCATTTGACAAACTTCTATAACAATACTTTCGCGTAGAATGCTCATAAAAAGCATTCAACACACATACACCAATAATGACAGCAATTAAGCAAACAACAGACAACATAACCTTCCAAGTTACATTCAATCCTTTTTTCAATTTTCCCATGATAGTTTATTTTTTTAAATTAATAATAAAAATATGTTTTATTCCACAATTTCATACTCCACCCCAAACCATTCCATCAAAGTCTCCTCTACTTTCAAGTTTATTGCAGGCGTAATCTTACTCTTAATCTTTTTATATACATAGAGCATCGCCACCCCATCATCCAACGCCCCCAATAACTTATACACCGCTCTCGGCACCAAATCCAAAGGCAAAATAGTATAAACAATCGCAGCATAAATAAGCACACGATCAAGCGTCGACGTATTCTCATCCTCCATCACATAATAGAATTGTAGCAACGGACGCGCCGCCACCCTACCAGCCTTCAACGCCCACGGGCGCAACTTCTCCCACAAAGCATTCATCTTACCACGCCAATCCACATTCTTAACTTTCTCAAGAAGTCCAGAAACATCCTTACCCATCACCCAATAAGCAAGAATCATAATCGAAATTCCAATCAGTAACATAATATTCAAGTTTTTAATTATCTTTTTCCTTTATAGAGTCCCACACCCACCAAAATCTATCACCAAATAGGTTTTTTATCCAATAATTCTTGTTTTAAACGTAAAGCCTTATTATAAACCCCTTCACAAAAAGGATCTCCCATCAATTGAAAGAGCAATAATACTTGAAAATCAATATCAACAAAAGCATCAACATACTCAGTTGGGCTACCGAACCTACCAACTCCACCCACACCCCAACGAACAACAGATATACCGTCATCATTAAATCCACTAACAAAAATACCATAAGGAGCATACAATAACTTCAATTGAGCCACATGTCCCATATCTCCAACTGCAGAGAAATCAACATCCTCATGTGCAAAAATCTTCACATATCCACTACCATCCACCATCTCAACAACTTTTTTCATCTCACAATTCACCAAATAGCGTTGATGCGAATGCTTATGTTTTAACTCCACTATAAAAAGAAAATCACAAAGCGCCCTATAAGTATACTCTTTCTCCCCATATTTATATTCCACCAACAATTTTTCATATAGCGTTGATGGACTATAAAAAAACAGATGGCCGTTTTATATCTTTCAACTTCAAAACATGCCAAAAACACTGAGGCAGACTCACATTTGCCAACTTTGATGCTTCTTCAAACATAGGAGCAATATCCCACTCACTCCTACATCCACCACCACACCCAATAGGCGTTACAAGAAAATGCAATTCAGGATGCTCTAGTGCGTATTTAGTAAAAACACCAACTGATTCACGAATCTCCTTCAGCCCAATTGCACCACCAATAGTAGGTATGGCATATGATTGTCCTTGTCGTCCTTCGCGCTGACCCATCACAGCTCCAAAATGTTCTAAAGCAAAATTTGATGCACCATCAAAGTGGCGGCCCGAGTTTCGGCATCCAAACACAAAAATTTCATTCTCCTTAAGAGTTGTTATACACCCTGAAGTTACTCTTTCTTTTGATTCCATAATATCATTATTTACAAATCAACAAGATAAAATCTCTCCTGAACTCGTTATACCCACTACCCTACAGAATTTACATTCAACACTCACCAAATTCTTCCATTCTTTAGCAACAGACTTTTTCCTACCTTCAATCTCAATCGTCCCATCTCTTTTGAGCCCAACTATAATACGATCTCCAACTGATATCTGAATAATGTCACTCCACTCCTTTACACCATCAAAAGTATCAGAAAAAACCGTTCCGTATTTATATAATACTGCTGACGAATCTGTTCCATAATAATAGCTACAGCAGTCTATTTGAACAACATCTGAGCAATTATCATAGAAATGAGTATTAGTGTACCCATCAACACTATGGTACAAAACCTTCCCTGCCTCTGTTAGACCCATGATATTACTAAAACCAACAGCAACTTGCTTAATATCACGCCAACCTTTTACTACTTTGTGATGTTGTGGAATGTCTTCCCAACCACCAGATTCATCTATTGACTCTACTGTACCATCATCGAACAATACTACAGTATGACCTTCAGTCGCAACTACATCTTTCACATTACTTAGCATTTCAACATAATAAAAACGTTCAAATTCACGAGCCTTTCCACTAGTTATTATTCTACCATGCCTTGTGAGTGCCATATATCCAGCAAAAGTAGCCGCTAATTTAACTATGCCCTCATTGGTAGATAATTGACAGAAAGAATCATTATCCCCAATCAAAGTTTGATGTCCATTATCATTCAGCACCAACGCAAAATCACGAGCAATTGCAATTTGACCCTTTGGAACTGGCAATTTACCCTCTATCTCTGCTAAATAGCGATTTAACCCATAATTTTCCCTATCTCCAGTTTTAGTTAGGCGAAATAAACTGTCATAAATCATAATATCTATTTTCTAATTTAACGTAGAATTATCACTCGCAGCTTCCACCAACCCCTCAAGCAAATCATGAAATTGTTGGTATGACACATGCAAAGCCTCCACAGCATGCTCCACCATATCACCAAGATTAACACCCTCATGCACACGCGCCTCATAGCAACACCAAACCAAATTATCTACCACCACCAATTTCACAACCTTCATTTTGTTATTGATCGAATTCAATATAGTAAGCATCATACCCAAATCATCATCATCCACTTCCATAATCCCAGGAATATACATTTTCAGATACTCCTCATCACCATCCATATACACATATTTCACCATTTGGTACTTAAACCCAATACCAAACTCCTCTTTTTGAGGCAAAAGACCCAACTTCTGCAACTCAACCATTACTTTGTCAATCAATTTCATAATCATTAATATTTTTATTTTTTATACAATACACGTTCCGCTATTTCTACAGCCTTTTCATCCAATTTAGCCTGTTTTATCACGCCCCAAATTTGAGTAATCACAACTGGCGAAAACAAACACACCGTGACAATCGTCGGCAACAATTGTTGTTTCACCACACTAACCCCAGCATAAAAATCAATATTTCCATCACGCGATGGTTTCATAGTTACTTTCAGGGCCGACTTCAAGCCAACAATAGCCTTAAACAATCCACCCTTAGTGATATAAACCTCTGTAGTAGAACCAGAGTTTTCAATTCTCACTTCATAACCTTCAGCCACAAACTCCTTCCGAATCTGTTCTGCAATCGATGGAATCTCAACCAGATTCCCATACAACTTCTTCTTAATAGAAAATGCACCCATAATAGTAATTTTTAATTGTTTCCTATTACAGAGTGCATTTGAATAAGAAATCTAGCACCAGTATAAATCTTTTTATACTAAAATAAAGAATTTTTACAAACTGAAATCTATGACTATATTAAAAATACTAACTCAAAAACAGACACCATTATACCGATTTTGTAACATATCTTTAACATACTTCTTCATATCCTCAAAAGCCATAGGATCTCCATTATTATCAAGAATACCACATTCTTTAATATATGTTTTTTGCAATGATAAATTATTTAATATTAACGCCTCCTTGTAATCATTAATAGAAAGTTCTAAATAAATATTACTATGTTCATCATCATACTTAAAACAGAAATCACTATCAAACACTCTCCTATCAATCGGAGTTCTATCTAATTCTGCCAATGAAATATTAAGTTGTGTCTTTTGTTTGAGGACAGAAATAAAATCTTTAACTTTTAATATTTTTTCCCCTAAACAACGACCATTTATTTCATCTAATTCTATATTATAGCATATATACCTAATGTCTCTTCGTGTTGTATTCGGCATTAACATCCACCATGGTAAAAATGTAATACAAGCCTTATAATAATCACCCAACCCCAAAAACATATTAAACCAACAATTATCAAATCTAACACTAATAACCCTTGGTAAGAAATTAATATTTAAAAACTCTATGTTATTACATTTAAATACAGCTTTATTGTATCCATGAAGGCTTCCTGTTGGTATCGTAAATGGAACTTTTATAATAGACTCTTCTACAGATGAAATTATTCTTTCAAATTTTAATTCTAAATTTTTCTGACCCGTATAATCATAAAAAATTATATCAAACAAAAGAGTTTCATTATTTGAATTTGACTTTAATACTTTTAAATTAATGTCATATTCATTATTTTTATCTTGAGAATATGAAATATTTTCAGTCAAGTAATTTTCACTGTTATGTTGAGATATACCAAGATTAGTAAAATAATTGTTCCTATTAGACAAAATTTCATCTATTTTTAATAAAACATCTTTCTTAATTATACTAATCCGTTCATTTCTATTAGGAACTCTATTTATAAAATCATCACGACCAATGTTTTTTTCTAAACTTCTATTAACTGCTCTAATAATAGTCTCAAGCTCATCACCGTTTCTATGTTGATCCCATGTAAAACCAATCCTTGTACTCTCAATACCACTTTTAACAATTTCATAAAAAAAACCTCCTTCTTCAAAATAAAAATTAGGATATAGAAATCCTATACGTGGTTCTATTTCAAAAGATAAATCTAAAATATCATTAGGACATATCCTTTCCTTAATTCTTCGCACTTCTTCTTTTATCCTAGCATTAATAACTTCCTTTACTTGAGTATAAATTTTTTCGGAATTATTAATACTTTTAATATATCTCATATAGTAATTTAAAATATCTAATCCATTAAGAATTGAATACTGTCTTATTTGAGTACAACAATTATTAATGCACTCTAATGTTTTTTCTTGAAGAATTGTCCTTAATACGTCTTCATATATGTTTCTATAAGAGATGCGTTCTATTTCCTCTCGTAAAAAATTAAAATTATTACTAAGAGTTAATGGATTTATATAATTATCTTCAACTTTAAAAGTTGGTTTAAAAAGCATATTATTAAAAAAAAGTCTATCAATACATAGTAAAATATCAGTCCTAATATTATCAGCCCATTGGTCTATATTAGGAACTTTATTTATAAAATCATCACAACCAATGTTTCCTGTTAAACTTTTATTAACTACTCTAATAATAGTCTCAACCTCATCACTGTTTCTAAATTGATCCCATGTAAAATTAAACCTTGTACTCTCAATACCACTTTTAACAATTTTATAAAAAAAACCTCCTTCTTCAAAATAAAAATTAGGATATAGAGACTCTATACATGGTTCTATTTCAAAAGATAGATCTGAAATATCATTAGGACATATCCTTTCCTTAATTATCCGCACTTCTTCTTTTATACTAGCATTAATAACTTCCTTTACTTGAATACAAATTTCCTTGGACTCATCATTAATACTCTTAATATAACTCATATAGTGATTTAAAATATCAGATCCGTTAAGGCTTGATTCCTGTCTTATTTGAGTACAACAATTATTAATGCACTCTAATGTTTTTTCTTGAAGAATTGTCCTTAATCCGTCTTTATATATGTTTATATAAGAAATATTGTTCAATTCTCTACGCAAACGACCTAAATTTTTTAACAAATTTTCCGCATACAAAGCAATACCTTTAGCCACAACATATTCAGGATTAGAATCATCAATATCTATGTCAACATTACCACCAAAAATTTCTATAATTTTCTCTTTTATCCACCCCATATTACAAGCACCACCACTTAGAATTATTTTATTTATAGAAACGTTCAACTCATCTACCCTACTTTTCAAATTTACAAAATCATTCCTAACCGCATTTATATATGACTCACAAACTCCACTTGTTCCTCTGAAAAAACCTTGAGTACTAAATTTATATTGATCATCATTTAAAATATTTTCTCCTGTTTCCGTATAAAAAGTATACGAAAATTTATAGTCAAATGGCCTTTTTAGGTTATCTGGATTATAATTTGTGTAAGCACGTTCTTTTTCTATTCTTAAGTTATATTCTAGCGTAGTTCTAACATCATAAAAAGCATATCCATTTTGTTGCAAGAGTTGTTCTGTAGCTAATTTTGTTTGCTGAAAATTGCTATTAAGACAGCGTCTATAAGATTCAAGCATCGCACGCTCTACAGCTCTTGCTCCTAAATAATCATTAGACCAATCATCATCTGAAACTTTTAAACCTTTACATATTAATGTATAATCAATAGTACTAGAACCAAAATCTATCACTAAAACATCATTATCATTATCACGATGAGGAAAATATGCCGCATCACTTTCACTTATTAAAAATAATATTTCTTGGTGGAACTCAGACAAAGCATTATTAAAAAAATTTATATATTCCTGCCGATCCTCTTCATTCCATTTGGTTGGACATGCAATACATATATAGAAATTACTATCACCTATTCCATTACCCGTCAAATAATCATTATTGGTAATGATTCGTTTATAAATATCCTTTATAAAAGCCTCGTATGCAGGCCTCTTTTGGTCGTCTAAAGTTGAAATTCGTGCTTTAAAATCAATTATAATAGTTCCTGGTTCTGTCGTAGAAAAGTGTCCATCTTTTGTTAAATTTATAGCTGTCCTAATTTTTAGTCCAGCTTGATTAGTTGCATTTATCAAATTAACGCTACCTGAAGATTGAGCATTAGGCATACCTCGATTTATTCGTATAAACCAAGCAGATGTTTCCGCATTACCGAAATCTATACCAACTATATATTCTTTCATGATTCTTAATTTTAGCAAAAAGTTTTTATTACAATATATCACCCCATAGGAAGAACAACTTTACCTTTTAATATGACATTATCACCATTCATTAAAGCGTAAACCGTTGTCGTTATACTTTCTACATTAGCATTTGTAGCATCAAAAAAATCTGCATACATAGGTGTATATTCACAGAATTCATATTCAAATCTCATCATTATATCTTCAATATCTTTTTTCAGTTCGAACCTTTCATTTTTTCTGCACGACCATGAATGTAATTTCTGAAACCAAAAAAGAAGTTCATTATGTATAGTCCTTGTTTCCCGAGAAATATTATCTAGCTCTATTAAATTATTATAAACATCATCAATATACCTAACAAGTACCTCTTTATTTGTATTTATTTTATTTTTTTTTACAATCTCAGTTTGTTTTGAGACTTTAAATAATAAAAAAGATAAACCAATTAACAAACCAGACATTATAGACCAGAAATCACTAGAACACTGTTTAGTTAAAAGAAGTATTCCAACAACTACTCCCACTGTACATAAACTACAAGCAAGATTTTTATATCCTTTTCGAATAATTACAAACTGCTCTATATCTATTTCGTATTCTATTGGAAACACAATACTCCTTAAAATATTATTTACAATATTATAAATATGTACATTTTTAAAATTATACACACTAATCCTATCGATAAGTAGCTCTCTGCATATTTCTTGCGCTTGACTATACTTAATCCCTTCCGTATAAATCTGATCTAATTTACTATTCATAACCAACTAAATATTCTTAGGTATTATTATTTTACTAATTCTTACTATCAACAAAATTCTCTAAATAGCTTCATAAAATTATCCATATATTGAATTCTCAGTATAAATATTTAAATAATCACCAGTTGTGTCTACTGCAATTATTTGCGCTTCATCTGAAGTTTGCCTAAAACCAGCATAAACTTCTTGTAATGTAAAATTATCCTTTTCAATATAAATTTCACCATTTGAATATAGATAAATAGGCTTTTCATTTTCATCTAATCCTATTGAAACAACATCCTCAACCACATCCGGATTATCTTTATCCGGCTTGTGAATTTCTAATTGTATCACATTTTTAACTAAATTCGGTTTAAGCATAAGTGTAATTTGATTATTAGATCCAGTTAGAATACTAGGTAGTAATTTATAACATTTATTACCGCAAAAAACTCCAATAACACAACTTTTAGACTCAATATCTACATTCTGTTCGCCCAATTGGATAGTTATTTTTTTATCAGGATTTACATTTATAAAGACACAACGTCTCAATGGGTATTCAATATTAATTGCTGGCTCTAAAACTATATTTCCCCAACAACGATTGTACTCTCTAATTGATGAAACAACTTCTGATTTATTATTAGTAAAATATTCATCGTATTTTACATTAATATCACTTTTTCGATCATTCGCTCCTAATAACAGATACAGTAACGTATAACCAATAATTGTTTTCTTTGTTAATTGATTTTGCTTTTTTATGTTTTCAATCTCGCCTTGTAATCTACCCAGAGGATATACTTGTGTATCGCCAAAATTAGTTTCAATCTTTAACTCTGTAGAATCTAATTTTATTCGTTGCAATTCTTTATCAGGATTAACCAACCACACATAAAGTCTTTGCATCAAATAAAACTCTGCATCACTATCTACAAAGTAATATTCCTCTTGTGGTTTGGTCTGGGATTCAACACGCCTATTGATTTCACTTCTAAATAAAGAGATGAAATCTTCTTTCTTTACCCAGAATTCCCCCCATTCGAAGAATCTTCTAAAATCTGAAATACGTAGGATTACTACTCCTTGTAATGTTATCATCATAATCTTCTCTTTACTATTTCTTTTGCTATTTGATTAATTGTATTACGAACTATGATATACAAACATTTGTCATAATCGTATTTTAATTCATTATAATGACTTTTCTCCTTACTTTTATTAATTCTATCTAAATCATATAAGTAGATGTCATCATTTGCTTTTTTAGCGATATATGATAATTCATCATATCCTTCAAACGGTAGTACAAAATTAGACGACGCATTATTAAAGTTATTAATAGCCAATTGGGCATAGCATTTAGCTATATCATCCAAATTTGTTTCACCATATGTTTTAATTTCCTTTAAGGCAACTTTAAGGCATCGGATAAATCTATTCGAATCAAATACAGCATCATCACTTGACGTAATTCCTTTAATATATTTTATGCTATCATCTATGTCCAAATTTTCATTAGAAATACTAAGCAAGTATAAATTCTTTGCTTTTTTTATCAACTGATCAATATCGGCGCCAATAAAGAATTTATTTAGTCGATTAACATTCCTATCATCTAGGCTTTTTGGGAATCCCATCAAACAATGTTCTTTGTCGTTAATAAGCCCCATGAAAAGAGTTTCATTAATTCTCTTGCTATTAAACAAAGGTTTTGCTTGAAGATTTTTGGATTTTCTTTTCTTGTATTTATTGCTTTGACCATTTATTATTGACGCAAATATCTCGGCGCACTCTTCTGAGGTTGGCATAAAAGTGAAGAATTTGTCATCAAATCTTCCACTACGAAACATTTCTGGTGGCATTTGCGAAATATCATTAGCAGTAGCAAAAACAAAACATGATACTCCTTTTTCTCCTTTTTCTTGCATCCAAGTTAAAAATTTACCAATCAGACGTTTTGTTGTTTCATGACCAGAATTTCCATTCGATCCAGAAAATGCCTTTTCCATTTCATCAACCCAAAGAACACAAGGCGAAATAGCTTCAATCAAGTTCAAAGCATTATCCATGTTCTTTTCAGATTCACCAACAAGCCCACCACCGAGATTCCCAAAATCTAGTTTCACAAGACTCAATTTAAAGTATCCAGCAATATACTTTGCCATCAATGATTTACCAGTACCAGGGATACCTGATACTAGTAATCCCTTCGGGGCTTCTAATATATACTCGGAGAATTCGTGGGGACTAGAAACTTGTTCCTTATATTTTCTTAACCATTTAGTCAAATTAGACAATCCTGCTGGCTCATCAGAAGAAGTCCCTTCCAAAGAAAGAGCCCTAGATGTTTCTATTAAGCATTCAAACTCTTTTCTAATATTGCGAATCAATTCTCCTAACAATACTTCATATTTATCATCAATCTCTTCCTGATAAATACGTCCGAATTGCATTTGATTCTTCCAAAGGATAGTCCTAATCTGTGTGGCATTCAAACCACGCATATTATGATATAATTTTGTTAGATAATCTTCATTGTTTAGAGACTTATAGCCATCTATATTAATTTTTGTTTGAGCATTTTCAGTTTCCTCCAAATACAACGAAACAAATTCCTTGAACTCATTTTCTTCCATGAAAGGTACTACAATTGTCTCGGAATATGGTGCGATATATGTTGGTATTTGGGGCTTAGACTTTACTATAATTAGAATCATGGATTCCTTTAGGTACGTAAGTTTTTGCTTTTGACCAATTGTTAAGTTAAAGTTACAATTAGTCAATGAAGTTATATGATTGACATAGTTTGTCAATGATTCTAATGGTAAATGTATGTCATCAGTTATTTTGTCATTGAAATAATAAGGACAACTATTATAGACATACAATTGAGGTCTTTTAATCTCTTGGCTATCTTTTTTTGTGTCTGATATTAATGAACTTTTGATAAAACTATCTCCTTTCACAAACTTAACGCTTGCTTCTGAATCTGTTTGACTAGGTTTATTATTGGGGAAAAATGCCCCAGAACCAATAATTCCTTCAATAAATTCTGGTTCTGAGCACACTATAAAACAAATATGTTTGTCAGACAGATATGCTTTCTTTATCTGTTCTATAGTTTTTCCTAGTCTACTATTAAGATATTTCAATGCATTCATATTCTACAATTCTGTTTCAATAATTTTAGAATAGTCCTCTTCCAGTTCTTTTTCTCTTTTTGCAGAATTAGCACATAATTTCTGATACTCATCCCAAACTTCTGGATTATTCTTTTTGATTTGCTCTAATAGTTCTTGAGAAACTATTGTTCTTACTTCATGCTTTCCGCGCACAAGGAATGCTAGCAAATCATTTAATTTTTCCTTATCCTGCTTTTCTTGAGCTTTTTCAATATCATCAAGCATTAGCAGTGCTGATAATTCATCAAACCCATATTTGTTGAGTAAATCATAAGAAGATATCTCTATAAAATTTTCCTCTGAAGTTTCAACTGTCACTCTTATAACAGGAAGATCCCCGTACGCTTTCCATTGCTTAATAGCTTTCTTAATTTTAGGAGTAGAATAAAAAATACGATAAGCTACACATATCTTGGTTTTCACAGAATCAATAGATTCTAATATATCTTTAATTTTCATAATCAAAATATTATTTATGCGTTAAAAATCCTATCAACATACTTATTCGCATCTATCTCAATAATTTGTTTAGAATAAGCTTCATAACTCTCTCTCGAATCACATGAAACATATTCTCTCCAACTATAGAGATATTGAGCAATTCGCTGTGGGGAGTATCCCCAAATATTATTTGTTAAAGATTTATATTGAACGCAATGTTTAAGCTCGTGACACATTGTCTTCACTAATTGCTCTGGATCCGCAACTAGTAGAACCTCATTCAAGCAGATTGTAATAGAATCAGAATCTGGTATTGCTACCCCACGTGTATTAGGACCTAAATCTACAAATTCGATATCATTGACATTTACTTTCATGCATTCTGCCAGAGCAAAAACCACTGTACAAGCAAATTCTTTTTTCTCTTCTACTGTCTTATACTTATTAAATTCCTTTTCAATTTCGCCATTAAATAATTCTTTAATTTTAGATTGACATCCTTCAACAAGTTTTTCATCAGCATTTTCAAAAGCATATGTCTCTGCATATGCATTAAGAGAACAACGAAGTGCTTCAATCTCTATATTTTTTTCTTGAATCTCCCTGTATTTATTTACAGCGTATGCCAATGATGCAGTAAGAACAATAGCAACACCAGCAATTGTCATTGTAACAAGTTCCATATTATATAGATTTATGAAGAGGAATGTCCTCACATGCAGAAGACATTCCTCAAAATTGATATTATGCCATTACTGGTTGACCTTGGAAATCTTGTTCTTCATTGTTCATTTCTGTTTGTTGAGTCTCCATCTGATCCTCATTGCTTGAAACAACAGACTTTTCCTTATCAATGAGGTTCTCAAACCATGTTTTAAGAGCGTCAATCCACGAAGTTACCTTTGCTGTAATATCAGCAATATGTTCATTGTAAAAATCAAGGTATGTTTCCATTATCATCGACCATCCAGCAAAGATAATTTCGCTAGACATCCATGCAACATAAAGGGCTACTACAAACGAAAGAAATATAGCGCATGTTCCTGATCCAAGAATTGACAAAATCCAACACATAAAACACAAACTGACATTAGCAGCAACAAAGAAGCATCCACAAGCCAAGAAAAGACCAATTGCAGCACCAATAATCCACTTCATTACCTTCTGCCAGGTTGCCATATCAATCTTGTCTTCATTGAGGGCATTGTTAGTGATAATTACCTCTATTGAAGCTCCAGCCAAAATTCCAATCTGCTCAGCAGAAATTCCAAAATCAGAGTCTGAAAGCTTAAGGTTGCCATCACGCTGTTCTACATAAAGCCATACTGCTACCATGAAACGATAGTCATCCTTCCTAAGCTCAATTTCTTTTGCCAACTGAGACAAATTAGCAGAATTCAAACCGTCCTTCACCTTTTTCGCAAGAGAATCCAATGAAATTCTTAAATTCATCTCGTCATCAATTCTAGCAAGAAGTTCCACCTCGGACAACTCTTTATTTTCTTCAAGTTTAGCTTTCACATCATCTTCCGAAAGATCCTTAGTATTGAGCAATTCGATAGCCGTAAGGATGTTTACATAGCAATTCTTACGTTCTTCCTCTGTATTGTGCTGAGTCGCGTTTTTAAGGCATTCTTTCACATTAATTGCTTCGTTTGACTTGTTCTCGTTGAACTGTGTATCAAAGTTTGCTAGTCCCTTCTTAAGGTCATTCACAATCTCTTCTGCCTCTATCTGAGCGTCTCCAAATTTATCAATAATCAATTTTTGTGCAATCTCTTCAATTGAAAGATTAGCACCTTCCTTAAGGATAGCATCAAATTCCTCACCATGTTTCTTAATAGCTTCTACCACTTTCTCTACTGAAGCTTTTGTAAAATCCATAGACTTCATAATCTTATTTTTTTAAATTAATACTATTATTTTGTTTTTTCTTCTATAGAGTGTCATTGAGAATATTTCGGGCAACCATTTTTTAATTACACAATTTTTTCTCAACTTACACAATAATAGAGATACTTAATACTGCAAATCGGGCATTATAATTATTCTTTTTCTGGGAATTTTTTATCAGCTGCCATTCTGAATTCTTTTCCCAAATTTAAATTGATAGAAGGAGCCGAATTTAATCCGATGTAAAAATCATCTTCTCCAATTAACTCTTTTGCATAGTCTTTCATTCCTTCATCATACGAAAGTTGTAGATGATACAAAAGACTTAATTCTCCATTGTCTTTTAGTTTATTCTTGAGTTGTCTTACCTCTTCTTTGCTCAATGTGCCTTCAAGATATGCAACCAATTCTGTGTCTTTAATCAGATGTTTCATTGTTTATTTTGTTTTCTTTGTTCGACAATCAGCATTCGAAGATGATGTTTAGCCCTCCTTTTCATTAAAGACATTGCATCTTGCTTTTGCTTTCTAGTATATTGTTCTGGCGGAATAGTAGTTTCTATATATTGAATCATTTCATCAAATATTTCGAGCGGATTCCTATCCTCAATCACTAAATATTTCAAGATAAGTTGGTCCTTTTTCGGAAGATTCTCCCAAGCAACATCAAGTTCTTTATACTTAGAATCATCTTCTTCTAATAAAATTTCATCAAACCCATCATAATCCTTTAGAATAGAAACACTCATAGTTTCGAGCATATCATCCAAACTTTTTTCTTTGTTTTTATCTAATTTATTTTTAACATTGATAAAATGTCGTACTGTGATAGTATTAATATATGTATATAACCGAGCTTCTTTTCCTCCTTTATTTTTAATACCTTTATACAATGAAACCTTATGCCATGTCGGTTGATTTTTTATAAACTTTGCTCCTATAAACTCATAGTATTCACTGCTAACACTTGAATGGAAACATAAAATACCATTTACACAACATCCTTCTAAATGCATAATTTCCCCACCGATATAATCTAAAAATGGGATAGAAAATTCTCCTAGAAAATAATTAACAGACTGGTTATCATTACTTACAACTCTTTTCGCTATCTCTAAATCAGCTTCAACGGTTTGAAGTTTTTTAAGATAGTTAAGAGAAACCTCCTCTAAATTATTTATAATCAATTTCATTTGTACTTTTACTTTTTAATG
Organism: Paludibacteraceae bacterium; assembly: GCA_017559505.1. GTDB lineage: Bacteria > Bacteroidota > Bacteroidia > Bacteroidales > Paludibacteraceae > Aphodosoma. The sequence continues at coordinate 94,906 of JAFYSF010000010.1, forward strand.
CTAATTACTATTTACAACTATACAAAAAAATAAACTCTATTACTCATAATAATACAAAACAAATACATTGCAAAATCCCATATAACAATTTAAATATTGCATACTATTTCTTAGACGCAAAATAAACTACACATTTATCAAAACAACAACATTCACTGAATCTTCTTCAAAAACAATATCCGACAAAACTACATAATTCAAGGCCTTGTTCAATTGCTCTATTCGTTGAGGATAGATATTCACTTTTCTTGTTGTTGTATTAACATCTACCCCATCTGGAATCATTTGCTTGAAATAAGTAACAACTCCACCAACCATCATCTCAACTGCAGGATTACACATATACGAGAGCACCACTTCGTCTTGACTCACCGATTCGACACAAAGCCTAATTGTAATAGCTGGCATTAATGCCATAGGTCTATAACTAACCTCCAAATTTCGCAAGTCTATTCTACTCAAAGTTGGTCTTACCCTAAACTTATTCTCTACAAAATCTAAAATTTCGTTATACGTAATTATTGCTTTCATACCTTTTTATTTTTTTATAAGTATAAAGTTATCTTCTAACGCCAATAAACTCTCTCCTACCCAGCAGCAACCTTCACCATACCTTCAAGCAAGAAAACAGCCATCTTCACACTCGCCACTTACAAAATTTTACAAACTAAAATATTACCCAACTTTGCAATTGCAAAGTTGCAAAGTTCCATTACATTTCTAACTATCACTACATTACGCAACCCTCATCCACCCAAATAATTTGCTAACTTTGCAAATCCATATATTTTTTCATACAAAAAAGGGATAATTGACCCTAATTTTGGTCAATTATCCCATATTTATAATACAATTTGTACCTTGATTTACTGATAAATATAACGCACTTACCCCCCCCCCGTTAACTTTTATTAACAAAAGACTCAATTTAGGATATGTTGCGTTTGAATTCATTGTTCTGATTTTTTAATTTTTTTGACTCGACAAAGTTAGATATTATTTTTCAAAAAACAAAATATTTTTTACATTTTTTTCAAAAAACTAATTTTACCCCCCCTATTATTATTTACTTGAATACTAACAATTTACACAAATAAAAAGACGCTTATTTTCTGTAGAATTACACATTTTTGGCATTTAACTATTAATTTCCTCTAACTATTTCATCTATTCATGTGGCAACAAACGCATTATATCACTTTTAAGAAACTCTTCTATCGAAATACCATCCGTTCCAACAACTATACTATTAAATGGTCTATAACGCTCACAAAAACGAGGCAACCCACTATTCATACCACGCCTACCACTTTTTACCTCTATTGCCAAAATGGCACCTTGATGCTCAAGTATATAATCTACCTCATCATTTTTATCACGCCAATAATAAAGATTACAATCATTTTCAATTGCAGCATTCAATAAATGACAACCAACTGCCGACTCTACCCATCTCCCCCAAACTTGTGGGTCCAGACGATCTTTTTCATAACCACGTCCCTTATATGCTGTCATCAAGGCATTATTATAAACTTGCAACTTAGGTATTGACTGACGTTTACGTGCTTCATCATTAGCATATTTATATAACCCCGTAAGCAAATTGCTTTCATCAAGAATTGATAAATAAAACGACAATGTCGTCACATTGCCAGCATCTTGAAGTTGACCTAATATTTTAGTTAACGACAACAATTCACTTGAATATGAACATCCCAACTCAAACAACTGTTTCATCAATGCTGGTTTATAAATATTGGTCGTCAATATCACATCTTTCTCTATAGCAGGACCTATCAATGACTCTTTAATATACTTACGCCAACGCGTAAAGTTTTTCGTATAATACTGAGCTCCTGGATAACCTCCATAATATATCCACTCGTCAAGTGTAACCCCAAATGCCTCATTCATTTCTGTATACGACCAGTGTCCCATTCTAATCAACTCAAACCTACCAGCAAGCGATTCCGTCAAACCCTTACGCAACATCAAACGAGAAGAACCAAGCAAAACAACCTTAAGATTCAACTTATTCCTTGTGTCAATATCCCATTCTCGCTTTACAATTTCACTCCAATTATTTATTTTTTGAATTTCATCAATAACAAGTATTGCCTCTTTAGTCTGATTTAGTTCCATACTATTTCTTGCCACTTGCCATGAACGAGAAATCCAATCAGAATCATCAACATTCACACCATCGGCATTATACAAAAAATAGGGAATATCAATATCTGCCAAAACTTGATCAATAAGAGTAGATTTTCCAACTTGACGAGGCCCCATAAGAACTTGTATCCGCAAACGAGGTTCACCGATTCGCTCTACAAGAGTATAATACTGTTTCCTTTTATATTCCATTTTTGCCTAAATTTAATATATTTTTACTCAAATCTTCAGTTACTTTTACTCAAAAGCTGATAACTTTTTACTCAAATCTCTGATTATTTTTACTCAAAAGCTAATAAAATTTTAAAGATATAATATTATAAATCAAAATATTAATATTTCAATCAACTTTAAACATAGATACTATTTTCTTTAGACTCAAAGTTATATAAAATTTTTCAAACTGCCAAATAAAATAGTTTAATTTATATTTAACTATGTTCCACTACACTTGTTCGGACACTCGAACCGAGTGTCACTACTCTGGTTTGAGGATTTTGGTTACTTCGGTTTCGACTTTGGTGAGTTGTTTGCGGCAATCGGCGAGGAGCTTGGTTGCTGTTTTTACTTTTGCTGCCAATTGGTCGATGGAGAGTTGTCCACTCTCGATTTCTGAGACTATTTGCTCAAGTTGTTTTAGTTGTTCGTCGTAAGACATAATTCAATGAGGAATGAGGAGTTAGGAATGAGGAATTAATAAATTTATCTTTTATTCGTCCTCGTCGAGGACTATATCTATCAAATTCATTTAACTACGCTATCTACTGTGCCATCGGCGAGAGTGGTTGTGATGATGTCGCCAGATGTGAGTTGAGTAGTTGATGTTACAAGTTTGCCATTATAAGTAGTGAATGAATAACCTTTTTTTAATAATTGCTGTGGATCAAGAAGTTGAAGTTTAGTTTGCAGGATATCCAACTGTGATTGCTTGGCTTTTAGCAAATTTGGTGCTAATACTTTTATTTGCTCCTCTCGTCGATCCAATAAAGTGCGATTTTTCGCGATGAAATCGGCAGTTTTTAGTTCAATGCGATGCTGCAATGAGGTAAGCTTATTGTCAGAGGATGCAAGTAGCCTTAAAGCATGCTGAGGTATATAAGAAGAAAGTGAAGTCAGAAGATTTTTCTCCTGCTCTAAACGCAAAATTACACTTTTTTGAAGTCGTTCGCCAAGCGAAAGCAACTCCATATCAAGCTCTAAAGTCCGGGTAATTATATATTCAGCAACAGCCGTAGGGGTTTTAAGATTCAAATAAGCAACCAAATCGAGTATTGTTTCATCTCGCAAGTGACCAATGCCCGTAACTATTGGCAAAGGAAAATTAGCACATCGCTCAGCAAGACGCTCGCTATCAAAAGCCTGCAAGTCAGACGTAGCACCGCCACCACGGATAATAACAACAATATCAAATGAGGAGTGAGGAATGAGGAATGAGGAATAACAGACCCCCTCCGGACTTCGTCCTCGTCCCCCCATATGAGACGCAACGTATTGCGTCTCTACAATATCCAATGTAGAGAGAATAGACTCTTCGGTTTGGGTGCCTTGCATTATGGCAGAGAAAAGGGTGACGTTATATTGAAAACCGTAGGGATTGTTTTGAAGTTGGTGAATAAAATCGCTATATCCAGCTGCTGTGGGACTAGAAATTACTGCTATATTCTTCACCAAACGAGACAATGACAATCGCTTGTTTTTATCGATTAAACCGCGATTTTTTAAGCGTTGGATTATCTCTAACCGACGACGTTGAAGTTCGCCAAGTGTATAGGTTGGGTCGATGTCTTTCACATTGAGACTTAATCCATACAACTCGTGAAATTCAACAGATACCTCTACAAGAATTTTCATGCCTACCTGCAAAGAAGAGTTAGTCGCTTGTTGGAATTTTTGCGCTAATACTCTGTAGGTAGATGCCCAAATTGTTGCACGCTGCTTAGCTATGATTTGATCGTTGAAATCGCTCTTTTCGACTAAATCTATATAGCAATGACCTGAGTAGTTGGTCGAGATGCTATGTATCTCGGCACAGACCCAGATTGTATTAGGAATCACAAGTTTTAGTGATTCTTTGATTGCTTGATTTAGTTGATAAAGAGTATAAGAATTCATTTTTTACTAGACAATCTAGATATTCGAGAAAATCTAGATGTTTTAGATTTTACAATAATATTGCGCCGCCGAGGACGTCTTCGTAGTTGTCGCCACAGTAGAAGACTACGCTTTGGCCGGGGGTGATGGATTCGATTGGTTCTTCGAAAACAATGCGAATAAGTTGAGAATTATTTTGCCCCTTCGGGTCATCGGACTCAGCACGCTGCGTCCCTACATTGTCTTCATGATAGATATGGGCAAGGCCGGGACGAGATTTGTAGCGGACCTTTGCCATGACGGTCTCACCATCGGTGAAATCGGCAAATTTCATCATATTTAGATCGCGGGCATAGCATGTTTTTGTAAGCAAATCTTCTTTACGTCCAAGTACTACTTGATTCTTTTCGGCATCGATGCGGACAACATACATAGGTTCGCCAAGTGCAATACCAAGACCTTTGCGTTGGCCGATTGTGTAATTTGGGAAACCTTGATGCTTGCCTAAAACTTTGCCATTTATATCGATGAAATCGCCCTTTTTGTACTTTTTATCATAGTCGGGCACATTGGCACGCAAGAAATTGCGATAGTCATTATCGGGAATAAAACAAATCTCTTGACTTTCGCCTTTTTTAGAGAGTTGTTCGTAGCCATTGTCGAGCGCGATTTGACGCACTTCGGACTTGGCATACCCCCCAAGAGGGAACATTGTGCGCGAAAGATTCTCTTGAGTTAAGCGCCAAAGAAAATATGATTGGTCCTTATGTTCGTCGGCACCTTTACGGATAAAATAACGACCTTCGGGCGTAGATTCGATACGAGCATAATGCCCTGTAGCGATATAAAAACAGCCCATTTCATCGGCAAATTGTTGCAACATACCCCACTTGATGCTCGAATTGCATTGTACACATGGATTAGGGGTGCGCCCATGGAGATATTCGTCGATAAAATTGCAAATAACAGAGTCGTGAAACTCGCGACGCATATCAAGAGTGTGATGCTCAAAACCCATATCCTCTGCCATCTTACGAGCTTCGGCTACTGCGGGAGAATCGAGAGTAAGTTGAGTGAAGGTTACGCCTTCGAGTTCATAACCTTGACGACGGAGTTCGATTGCAGCAACAGAACTGTCGATGCCTCCACTCATTGCCATTAAAACCTTTTTTTTCATGAATTATAATTTTAACATGGGGTCGATATATTTTCTCACGGATATTTTTTTCTCTCACGGAATGCACGGAAATTTATCGTTACGCGATGGTTTTATCTCCCACAGATTACACAGATAACACGGATTTTCGCCTCCGATTTTTTGCTACGCTCAAGATTTTGTTTTGCTTAGGTATAAAAACCTTACTTATAACAAAATTCGCTATTTGACTGCGTCAAATGCGCTCTACGGATTTGCACAGATTTTATCGCTGTGCGATGGTTTTCTAGATGGTCTAGAGGAGCTAGGACGCTGCGCTGCTCTAGATTTTGTTATTCTTGTTTTTAGACAGGGTATGATTGTCTTTAGGATATTAATCTGCAAAGATAATAATTTTTTTTTGATAATTGTGATGTTGTTAGAAATTTATGTAATATAGAGTGTCAGTCTTCTTCGATGAAGGTTGCTTGAAGGTATGGTGAAGGTAGCTACGGATAGGATACAGATAGGCGTATGAAAATTTGTTAAAATAAAGTTTTTGTTATATGATTTTTTTTTATTATCTTTGCATGTTGGTGAGTGTGTGCGTGCGCGAACCATATATAAAAAGAAAATAGGCAGAACGCAGGAATAGTTAAGATACTAATACTTAAATATTTATTATAAACAATGAAAAAATTATTTTTAACAGTAGCAACAGCAGCTATGATGTTTGCATGTACTAACAATGCGGGTAAAAATCCGTTTTTGACAGAATGGAACACTCCAGAGGGCGTTCCTCCATTTGAACAAATCAAAGCAGAGCACTATTTGCCTGCATTTGAAGAGGGTATCAAACAACAACAAGCCGAAATTGAGTCTATCATCAACAATCCAGAGGCTCCAACATTCGAAAATACTCTTGAAGCTATGGATAAATCGGGTCGTTTGTTGTCGAAAGTGGCACTTGTGTTCTTCAACATCACAGAGAGCGATGGTTCAGAGGAATTGACTAAAGTACAAGAAGTTGTATTGCCATTGGTTAGCGCACACAGCGACAATATCTACATGGATGCACGTTTGTTTGAACGCGTGAAAGCGGTGTATGAAGGTCGTGAAGCGATGAACTATACAGTGGAACAAACTCGTTTGTTGGAAAAAGTTTATAACACATTCGTTCGTAACGGTATTTCATTGCCAGAGGCTGAACAAGCTCGTATGCGTGAAATCAATGCAGAACTCTCTACATTGCAACAAAAATTCGGTAACAACTTGTTGGCTGAAACTAATGCTTTCAAACTTGTTCTTGAATCGGAAGAAGATTTGGCTGGTTTGCCAGAGGCAGTGCGTACAGCAGCAGCTGAAGCAGCAAAAGCAGCAGGCATGGAAGGCAAATGGGTGATTGGTTTGCAAAACCCTAGCCGTATCCCATTCTTGCAATACAGCGAACGTCGTGACTTGCGTGAAAAAGTGTATAAAGCATACATCAACCGCGGCAACAACGGCAACGAAAACGACAACAAAGAACTTGTGTTGCAAATCATTAAATTGCGTATCGAAAAAGCTAATTTGCTTGGTTTTGAAACATCGGCAGACTTCATCCTCGACGACACAATGGCTAAAAAATCAGAGGTTGTGAACTCGTTCTTGCTTGATATTTTCAAAGCAGCTAACGAAAAAGCAAAAGTAGAATTGGCTGACATGCAAGCAATTGCTGACCGCGAAGGCAATGGCGTGAAAGTTGAAGCATGGGACTGGGATTACTACACAGAAAAAGTGCGTCAAGAAAAATATGCTATGAGCGAAGACGAAATCAAACCATACTTCCAAATGGAAAATGTTCGCGCTGGTATGTTTGCTTTGGCTAACCGCCTCTATGGTTTGAGCTTCGAGAAATTGGACAACATGCCATTGTTCAACCCTGAAGCAGAATGCTTTAGAGTGACAGACAGAGATGGCTCGTTGATTGGTATTTTCTATACAGACTACTACCCACGCGCATCGAAACGTGGTGGTGCATGGATGACAAACTTCCGTGAACAATATATCAACGAAGAGGGCGAAGATGTACGTCCAGTGGTTATCAACATCGGTAACTTCACAAAACCAACTGCTACTACTCCATCGTTGCTCACATTGGATGAAACAGAGACAATGTTCCACGAATTTGGTCACGGCTTGCACGGTTTGTTGGCAAAAGCTAACTACGTGTCAGTGAGCGGTACTAACGTATCACGCGACTTCGTAGAGTTGCCATCACAAATCATGGAAAACTGGGCATTCGAACCAGAAGTGCTTGCAATGTATGCAAAACACTATCAAACAGGCGAATTGATTCCTAACGAAATCATCGAAAAAATCAATGCTTCGGCTACATTCAATCAAGGATTTATGACAACAGAATTAACTGCTGCTGCTATCCTCGATATGAACTGGCACGACCTCAAATCGGCAGAAGACATCACAGACCCTATCGCATTCGAAAAAGAGATGATGGACAAAATCGGTTTGATTCCAGAAATCGCTCCACGCTACCGCACAACTTACTTCAACCACATTTGGGCTGGCGGTTATAGCGCAGGTTACTACAGCTACTTGTGGGCAGAGGTATTGGATAAAGATGCTTATGCATTGTTCGCAGAAAAAGGTATCTTCGACCAAGAAACAGCTGCTAAATTCCGCACATTGCTCGAAAAAGGCGGTACTGAAGACCCTATGAAATTGTATCGCGACTTCCGTGGTGCAGAGCCAAATCCAGAGGCTATGCTTATCGGTCGTGGACTTAAATAATGCACAATTCACAATGCAAAATGCATAATTATTCCATTCGGGATTTTATGTGCATTACAAAAAATATAGTGTGCGGGCTTGAGTGTCCCGCATGCTAACAAGATTTAGACTGATGCCATTTAATGTTTTTTTAGACAGAATGACATAAGAACATATTTTTCGGTTGCATATACCTTGCTACACCTACGGTGTATCTCGGCAAAAAAAGACAAACCGTTCGACATTTTTAACTCTATAAGTTCACAATACTATTGAAAACAGCACGAATAAATATTACAAAGTTTTTTACGCAACCTGGCTTAATTAATGTTACTATTACGCTGGTTGTAGCGGCTATACTTTGGTTTTTATTCGGCAGAGAAACAATAAATAACACTCAACAGACAGCGGTTAATACCCTATTTATGAGGCACTATGTGATGTGGACACTACCGGTGTGGGCTTCAAAAATATTAGGGTTTATTGCTATGATTGGCATTATGGGCTGGGGCGTATTTATATGCGAAAAACTACAAATAATACCCGTACGCTCAATAATGATTTTCACAATCGGGTTGATTATGGCGAGTTCGATTGGTTATATCCAACCTTTTGATGAAAGTTATATTGCTGTCGTGTTCTTTATTTTTGCACTAAAAGAATTGATACAGATGTATCACTTTGAAACACAAGCCTCTGCAGGTTTCAACATCGTGCTTTGGCTCAGCCTTGCGGCTCTGTTTGAGCCTGAATATATATGGCTTTCATTGCTGTTTGCATTAGGCATGATAATATTTAGGGTGATAAGCGGACGTGTGTTCCTAAGTCTTATACTTGCTGTCGTAACTGTTGTGTTTGTGTTAGGGTCGATATTTTACTTGTTTGACTCGTTGGATATTTTACTTGACTACATAGAGAATACCGTAGTTATCAATCCATTAGACATAACTAGACTTAGCAAATTTGATATTGTAATATACGGATTCGTTATACTATTAGAGCTTTTTACTTTTGTAAACTACTATCTCAATAGCAATAACTACAAATTGAATACGCGACTCAACTTTTCACTGATAAATGCAGGATTTTGGGTTTCGTTGATTTGGGTGATACTATTTAGTTCGAATTTTGCACAATTGATTGTCATACCAGGCTTATTCGCAATAATGTGTATTGCTCTGTATTTTAGTACTAATCAAAGTAAGGTGGCAAATATATTGTTTGCAATTTGGTTTATTATTTTTGCTGCATATAGAATAATTTCGTAATTAATAAAATATAAAACTATTATAGAGATGTTAGAAATCAAAGACTTACACGCCTCAATTGCAGGCAAAGAGATATTAAAGGGGTTGAACTTGACAGTGAAACCAGGTGAAGTGCATGCCATTATGGGTCCTAATGGTGCAGGAAAAAGTACGTTAAGCAATGTGTTGTCTGGTCATCCAGCATACACTGTAACAAGCGGTTCGATAACATTCTACGGAAAAGACCTTTTAGCTATGCCTCCAGAGGTGCGCGCTCGCGAAGGGTTGTTTATGAGTTTCCAATACCCAGTGGAGATACCGGGTGTTAGTATGGTGAACTTTATGCGCACAGCAGTGAACGAACAACGCAAACATCGTGGATTAGAAGCATTGTCGTCAAGCGACTTTTTGAAATTGATGCGCGAAAAACGTCAATTGGTAGAGTTAGACAGCAAATTGGCTAATCGTGCAGTAAATGAAGGGTTCTCTGGCGGTGAGAAAAAACGCAACGAGATATTCCAAATGGCTATGCTCGAACCACGCTTGTCAATCCTTGACGAAACAGACTCGGGCTTGGATATTGACGCATTGCGTATTGTTGCAAATGGCGTGAATATGTTGAAAACTCCAGATAATGCTTCAATCGTAATCACTCACTATCAACGTCTTTTGGATTATATCGTGCCAGATATCGTAGATGTATTGGTAGATGGCAGAATCGTGATGTCGGGACCTAAAGAATTGGTAATGGAATTGGAAGAAAAAGGTTACGATTGGATTAAAGCAATTCACAATGTGTAATTAAGGGATAAGGAGTAAGGAGTTGGGAGAAAGGAGTAGGGGTTGTACTTCTTAAAAAACGTATAATAAAATATGACAAAACAATTTATAGATTTATATAAAGAAGTTGGCGAACAAATATCGGCTAAATCGGCATCGATATTCAATGCTGGACGTAGCGAGGCTGCCTGCATGTTGGAGTCAATGGACTTCCCGACACGCAAAACAGAGGAATACCTCTATTGTCCACTTTTTGATGCTTTGAAAACCGATTGGGGAGTGAATATCAATCGCTTAACATTCGGTCTTAAGGCAGAAGATATGTTCCGTTGTGCAGTGCCTGGCATCAAAGCCGTAGTTGCCCCTATTATAAATGATGTGTGGGCTGGAGCTGAGGAGATAGAATTAGGCAATGGTGCCTTTGTATGTTCGATGAAACATGCAACAGAAGCGCACAACGATATAATCACAAAATACTATAACACAATACTTAACGACAAAAAAGATGCGTTCGTCATGCTCAACTCAATGTTGGTGCAAGACGGACTTTTTGTTTATATACCTCGTGGCGTTGAGTGCCAAATGCCATTGCAAATCGTGAATATGATGCGTGCAGGTCAGGCATTGATGGGCTTAAATCGCAACCTTATTATATTAGAGGCAAACGCATCATTGCAAATTATTGACTGCGATCACGCCATGGACAATTCGGAATATTTTGCATCACGCATTACTGAAATATATGTAGGCGAAGGCGCACGATTGAACTACTGCTCGATGGAAAGCACTCACGGAAAGATGGCTAATCTTCGTCGCTATGCCGTAGCACAAGAGCGCGATAGCGTGGTGAAATTCAGCACATTCGGATTGATGAATGGAGCAACACGCAATCATATAGAAATCGACCTCAATGGCGAAGGAGCTGAGACATGGTTGGGCGGTATGTTGCTCATCGACAAGCAACAACGCTGCGACAACTACACCATCATTCGCCACCACAAAGGCAACTGCCGAAGCGAAGAGTTATATAAATACATTCTCGACGATGAAGCAGAAGGCGGATTTAGTGGTCGTATCGTGGTGGATCCGGGCGCACAAAAGACTGTGTCACACCAAACTAACCGCAACATCTGTCTATCGGAAAAAGCTCGTGCATTGGGTCGCCCTCAACTCGAAATTTATGCCGATGATGTGAAATGCGGTCACGGAGCAACTACAGGTATGCTCGACCAAAACGCGCTGTTCTATATGCAACAACGTGGCATCGGACTCAAAGAGGCTCGCCTATTGCTACTACAAGCATTCTCGGCAGAAGTGTTAGAAAATATCGAACTGCCAGCATTGAGCGACAGATTGCATTTGCTCATTGAAAAACGCCTACATGGCGAAGAGATGCAATGCGCAGGATGCAGAAAATAATGAGGAGTTTATTTGGCTACTATCTCTTCAAACACAACAAGGAAAATACATTATTTACCTAAAATTATAATTTATGGAACAAAAAGAACAACAAGGTCAATTAAAGCGCGCTATGCGTCCGATTGACGTATGGGGACTTGCACTTGGAGCAATTATTGGTTGGGGATGTTTCGTCCTCCCTGGTAACGCATTCTTGCCTAAAGCTGGTCCATTGGGAACTGCTGTCGGTATGGCTATTGGTGCCACACTTATTTTGGTTATTGCATTAAGCTATGGATATTTGATACGTAAATTTCCTCTGAGTGGAGGTGAATTTATTTATACCAAAAAGACAATGGGCAAAACCAATGCCTTCATCTGCGGATGGGGTATGATATTGGCTTATTGGAGTTTAATCCCTCTCAATGCCACTGCATTGGGTATGATTAGTCGCTATTTATTCCCTGGCATAATCCAATTTGGCCACTTGTATCAAGTTGCTGGGTGGGACGTATATGCAGGCGAAGTGATTGTGGCTTCGTTGTTCATCATCCTAATGGCAATTGTCAACATACGAGGCATCAAACAAGCAGCTTGGACTCAAACTACTATCGCATTGACTTTGGTGGCTGGTATATTCATGGTTACACTCTTGATTCTCATACAAGGTCCTGATTTGAGCAATCTTGCACCTGCATTGCCAACGAGTCAAAATTGGTGGAAAGGCGTATTTGCTATCGTGGCAATGGCTCCGTGGGCATTCATCGGTTTCGATTGCATTCCACAATCGGCTGAAGAATATAACTTTAACCACAAAAAATCTACTCGCATCATGGTGTTGGCCATCTCTATTGCAGCATTGCTCTATGTGGCAGTGAACACTATCACCGCATTAGGTTTCCAAGATGGTATGTCGTGGGAAGAGATGCTCGTAAACTTAAAAAGCAACAACCAAATTTGGGCTACAGGTTATGTGGTTAAAATGAAATTAGGCATCATAGGTCTTACTCTTTTGGGTATTGCCATGTTCTGCGCCGTAGTTTCGGGTATGAACGCATTCTATATCTCAACATCACGCCTTATGTATGCTATGGCTCAAGATGGAGCATTGCCATCAACATTCGGCAAATTAGGAGTTAAACACGGCACACCTCGCAATGCTATTTTATTCGTGATGGTGCTCAGTTTATTTGCCCCTTGGTTTGGTCGCGAGGTGTTGAACTGGATTGTTGATATGACTTCGGTTGGTGCAGCAATCGTGTTTGCTTACACTACAGCATCAGCTGCTATTTGGGCTATCCGCCACAACCACAAACTCCAAGCATGGATTGGTTTTATTGGTTGCATCATTTCAGTGTTCTTCTTGTCGCTATTGATTGTACCAGGCATGCCAGGCTATTTATCATTCCAAAGTCGCATTATTTTGCTCGTTTGGATTGCAATAGGCATTGTATTCTATGCCTTAATCCATAAAAAATATAAAAAGGTATCTGACGAACACAAGATCGAAGAAGTTAAAGACTAACTATTTATATGCTCAACATCGAAAATATAAGAAACGATTTCCCTATACTTGCCCGTGAGGTGCATGGCAAACCATTGGTCTATTTCGACAATGGAGCCACTACACAAAAACCTCAAGCCGTGTTAGATAGAATCATGCACGCATATACTCTCGAAAACTCTAATATTCATCGAGGGGTGCATTATCTTAGCGGTGTAGCCACCGAGGCTCATGAGGCTGCGCGTCAGCGTGTGGCTGACTTTATCGGTGCCGAATCGAAAGACGAAATTCTCTTCACTCGTGGCACGACTGAAAGCATCAACCTCGTAGCGCGCACACTTGCCGACCAAATATGCCACGAAGGCGACGAAATACTCATCTCCACAATGGAGCATCACTCCAACATCGTGCCTTGGCAAATGGCTTGCGAACGCACAGGCGCCGTATTGCGCGTAGCTCCTATCAACGAAAAGGGGGAATTGATTCTATCCGAGTTTGAAGCATTACTGAACGAACGCACAAAAATCGTATCTATCGCACACGTAAGCAACGTATTAGGCACGGTCAACCCTGTTGCCGACATCATACGCATGGCTCACAACCATGGTGCTAAGGTATTGATTGATGGGGCTCAAGCTATTGCGCATATACCGGTCAATGTAGTTGATTTAGATGCCGATTTCTATGCCTTCTCAGGCCATAAAGTCTATGCTCCGAATGGCATCGGTGTACTATATGGCAAACGCGCATTGCTCGACTCTATGCCTCCATTCATGGGTGGTGGCGAGATGATTGAAACTGTGCGATTCGAAAAGACTACATACAATAAACTACCTTATAAATACGAAGCCGGCACGCCCGACTATGTAGGCAGTTGCGCATTGGCGATAGCTCTCGACTATATCTCAACGATTGGTATGCAATCAATAGCCGACTACGAGCACCACTTGCTCCACTATGCTACTCAAAAGATAAAAGAGATTGACGGAGTACGCATTATCGGCGAAGCACAAGAGAAAAGCGGTGTATTGTCGTTCGTAGTTGATGGTGTACACCCTTACGACATAGGCATGATGCTCGACAAACTCGGCATTGCTATTCGCACAGGTCACCACTGCGCCGAACCGCTCATCGACCATTTTGGCATACCCGGCACAGCTCGCGCCTCATTTGCTTTCTACAACACAATCGAGGAGATCGACTATTTCATCGCATCGCTCAAACGAGTATTGATGATATTAAGGTAAAAACAAGGATAACACACACTCTCATTGTGTATTCAAAACCTAAACTTCACCTTACCCTCAAGCAAGGGCAAGCAACCTTCACCGAAGAAGACTGACACACACTCACAGTGTGTATTGCTAATACATTTTTTTAATTAAAACTATATGTCCGAAAACAAACGATTCAAAATTGACATCGACGAAATCTTAAAAGCGAAAGTTAAGAAAAAATTGCCTAAATTCTTGGTCAATTTCCTTAAACGTCGCATACATCAAGAGGAAATCAACCATTGCATCGAGCATGCAAAATGCCCACAAGGCGTAGGTTTCTTTGATGAAGCACTCGAATATGTTGATATCAAATACGAAATACGTGGAGCCGAAAATCTCGACCCTTCACGCCGTTGTATCTTTGCCAGCAACCACCCAATCGGAGGTCCTGAGGCTTTGATTATGGGTTCGGTGATGCGTAAATTTTATGGCGAAAGCTTCCGCGTGCCTGTCAACAATATCTTGGCTCACTTCCACCCACTCGCCGAGTTCTTCGTGCCTGTCAACATGAACGGACGCCAAAGCCGTGAAATCAGCGAAGGTCTAACACGCATGTTCGAAAGCCCATACCAAGTGCTCGTCTACCCCGCTGGCAAATGCGCCCGCACCGAAAAAGGCAAAGTCACTGAGCAACCTTGGAAAAAGATGTTCATCACACAATCACGCAAATACGAGCGCGATGTAGTGCCAGTACACATGTCGGGCTACAACTCCAAACTCTTCATGCGCCTCACCTCGCTCAGCAAATTCCTCGGCCTGAAGTTCAACATCGGCATGTTTATGCTCGTAGACGAACTATTCAAGAAAAGAGGCAAAACATTTGTCATCACCTTCGGCAAACCAATCCCTTATAGCACATTCGACAAGTCAAAAACCGACCAACAATGGGCAAATATGGTGCGCCACGAAGTAGAAAAACTACAAGAAGGCAACGGACAAGAACCTAACATCTAATTAATAATGAACAGTTATTAATGAATAGTTAATAATGAACAGTTATTAATGAATAGTTAATAATGAATAGTTATTAACGCCATTCGGCATTTAACTAAACACTAATAACTAATAACTATTCACTCAACACTAATAACTAATAACTAATAACTATTCACTAATAACTAATAACTAAACACTACTAATATGATTCCAATTATTGAACCTATCGCAAAAGAGTTGCTCAAACAAGAGCTCAACGAAAAAACATTTCTCAGAAAAACAAACAAAGCTGATAACGAAATATATGTAGTCAATGCCGAAAATTCACCTAACGTATTGTGCGAAATCGGTCGTCTCCGTGAAGTATCATTCCGTGCCGTAGGCGGTGGCTCTGGCAAAGAGTGCGACCTCGACCACTTCGACCTCGAAGACAAAGCATGCTATCAGCTCATCGTTTGGAACCCTGAATTAGAAGAAATCATCGGTGGCTATCGCTTCACACGTTGGGCGCAAGCTTCGTTCCTCGAAAATGGTCAACCATACGTGAATACAGAGCACCTCTTCGACTTCTCTGAAAAATTCTTGAAAGACTATTTCCCATACTGCCTCGAGATGGCTCGTGCTTTCGTACAACCAAAATATCAAAGCGCAGAAATGGGTCGCAAAAGCCTCTTTGCGCTCGACAACCTTTGGGATGGCATTGGTGGTCTTGTTGCAACTGACCCTTCTATCAAATATCTCGCTGGCAAAGTAACAATCTATAGCACAAGCCCTGACAAGAGCCGTAAAGCAATGATCTACTATCTCGAAAAATATTTCGGCGACCGCGAAAAAATGCTCGTGTCTAAACACCCTGAGACTTGCACCGACGAAGAACGTGCCGAGTTTGATGCTATGTTCTGTGGCGAAACAGCAAAAGACAACTACAAAATCCTCAACAACTTCGTTAAGTCAATGAACGACACCATTCCGCCACTCATCCACTCCTACATCGAACTCTCAAGCTCTATGAAAACATTCGGCACTACGTTCGACCCTGACTTTGGCGATTGCTACGACACAGCTATGCTCATCACCGTAGCCGACATCTACGAACCTAAATACAAACGCTACATCGAATCATATTTCGACCAAAAATAATAAACTATTTTTATTATCACACAATAGTCAATAATCGCATATCTATTACCCTCATATTCTCCCCCTGTCTTAGGGGGAGTCCACGAAGTGGGAGGGGGTTATTACCATTGACTGTTGACTGTTGACTGTCGACCGTTGACCGTTGACCGTAGACCGTAGACTATATTAACCATGCAAGAACAACCTATAATACCACCCATCGACCGCGAACTAATCAAAGCGGAATTAAATGAAGAACGTTTTCTTCGTACGACCAACAAAGCTGGCAACCAAATCTATATCATCAACGCCCACAACTCGCCTCACACCATGCGCGAGATCGGTCGCTTGCGTGAAATAGCATTCCGCACAGCTGGCGGTGGCACTGGCTATGAAGTGGATATCGACCAATTCGACACCATGGACTCCCCATGCGAGCAACTCATTGTGTGGAATCCCGATGCCGAAGAAATCATTGGGGGCTACCGCTTCATTCTTGGCGAAGACATCAAATACGACGCCGAAGGGCAACCACTTATTGCCACCTCTCACCTATTCAAGTTCTCTAAGAAGTTCATCGACAAGTATATGCCCTACACCATCGAGCTAGGCCGTTCATTCGTCACTGTCGAGTATCAATCATCGCAAGCAGGAGCCAAGAGCCTCTATGCGCTCGACAACCTTTGGGACGGACTTGGAGCCTTGACCGTGAAGTATCCGCACATCAAATATTTCTTTGGCAAATTCACCATGTATCCATCGTTCAACACCACCGGTCGCGACATGATACTCTTCTACCTCAAACGCCATTTTGGCGACAAACAAAAACTCGTCACACCGCACAACCCACTGAAATTTGCCAGCAAACTCACCCTCTTGCAACGACTATTCCCAGTCAAGGCAGTCAAAGACAACTACAAAATTCTCAACCGCGAAGTCCGAGCCCTTGGCGAAAACATTCCACCACTCGTCAACGCCTACATGAACCTCTCGTCCACAATGAAAGTCTTCGGCACAGCCATCAACGACGAATTTGGCAATGTAGAAGAAACCGGCATACTCATCACAGTCAAAGACATATACGAAGAAAAACGCAACCGCCACATCGTTTCCTACGTTCAGAACCTCAAAGACAACCTCAATCTAAAACAAATCGGCATAAAATAACTTTGCAGGTCTAAAAAAAATCATGTCTAAAATAAACACAAAATGGTTATTATAATAATCCTCATCATACTACTCATTCTTTTAGTAGGCGTATCCCTCTTTGTTCGTCGCATCAACAAGCAAACGCCCGAACAACCACCCGTCGAGATAGCCGACGACTGCTGTGGTTCGCATGCCGTGTGCGAGCGCGACAGCCTTCTTTCGCAGACCGACCAAATCATCTATTTCGACGACGAAGAACTCGACACCCTCCGCGGCATCCCCTCTAGCGACTACACCGACGCACAAATCAGCATGCTCGAAAACGTCTTCTACACCCTCCGCGAGCAAGACGTTTCAGGATGGATACGCAGCCTACAACTCCGCAACATCGACCTACCACTCGACATCCGCGACCAAGCCCTACTCATCGTCGCCGAACGCCGCGAACACACCCTCGAAGAATGGACAAAAAACAACCCAAAATAACCCCCCTCCAAGCCACCCTTTCCCACAAAAGAGTGGCTTTTTTCATCCCCACAACAGATACCCTCACCATAGGCTCACCATACCACCAACACAAAAAAATCCAAAAAAAATCCTCAAAACACTTGACTTTCGCCTCAAAATTTTGTATCTTTGTATAAACCCCTCCCCCCCATACAACTATCAAAAACAGAGCATCAAAGCCCTCCAATTTCCCATAAAAAAATCTAGTAAGCAAAGCGTTCTAGAATATCTAGAACATCCAGCTCCAACAAGGCGTCAAAGACGTCTAACCATACTTAACCGCTGCGTGACCGACCGAAGGGAAGGAACCTGCAGATAGAACATCGCCCTAACACATTTACATCAAAAAAGGCGTCAAAGACGTCCAACCATACTTAACCGCTGGTGACTGACCGAAGGGAAGGAACCTGCGGATAGCGAACCTCTCCCCCCTATCGTCCCCGAAGGGGGCGAACTATTGCAATAAACAAAAACAAAACAATACAGAGGGGAATAAATAACGTTATATTAACCAACAAACCATTATGCAAAAAAAATCAATCTCAAACAACTACCTCTCCATCCAAGGATGGATGACCGAACAACTTGGCCTCAAAGGCAACGAACTCATCACCTACGCCCTCATTCACGGCTTCTCACAAGACGGCGAATCAAAATTCAATGGCTCAATCGCCTACATCCAACAATGGCTCGGATGCGCCCGACAAACCGTCTTCAACACCCTACAATCATTAGAAAAAAAAGGACTAATCAAAAAACACGAAATCAACACCGGCGGCTACAAACTATGCAGCTACCGCACAACAGTCAAAAAATCAGACCCCCAGTCCAAAAACCATACACCCCCCGTCCAAAATTTAGACAAAACCAGTCCAGAAATTAGACCCAATAATATATATAATATAAAAGATAATATAACCACCCCATCCTTCGACGACCTATGGCAACTCTACGGACAAAAAGGCAATCACACAAAATCAAAAGCAAAATACAGCGAACTAACACCCGATGAAAAAAACCAAATCTGGCAACACCTCACCGGCGACAACTACCACATAGGCTACCTCGACGCCACCTCCCACCAAAACAACAAATACCGCAAAAACCTCGAAAACTACATCACCAGCCGAGAATTTGAAAAACCACTAAACGAACAAGAATTTTCAAATATCACACTCATTGCTTGATATTTTTTCTTAAAAAAGTAAAAAAAATATGGCAAAGTCCCACAAAAGACTTTACCATATTTATATTATTGATTTTACGAGTTATGGGCAAACTGGGCGTACAGATAGACCATAACAACGTACAACACCCCAATCACCTTCTCCATCAGTGTATGTCCAAGCGCAGGCTGAAGTACCAATATCTTTTGTAAATACAGAACTAGTCCAATAATAAAAACTTGCCCCTTGCAGACAAAGACCATATTCGCCATTAGCATAACCAGCAGCAGGAAGATAAATACAACAATCTGTATATCCTTCTATTTTGGAAGTGATTCTGTAACATAAAACATTATTCACAGTTGTTTTTTCCCAAGTACAATTACTTATTAGTTCTCGCAACTCTTCTACTGTTGGCATTCTCCATTTGCCACCCCAATTTACTGTAGCAGCATCATCTTTTGGTTCGAGAATAATTTTATTATCAACACATCCGTTTTTACCACACCATGATTGATCACAATATTTTGTTATTTCATCATATGCAGTACCATATTTGTATGTCCTCCAACCATAATCATTATACGCTTTCGTTTCAGTCTCACCCCAAGCAAAAAAATCACCATAATCTTCTGGATTCTCTGCTCCTACGTTACATGTCGCCCATTTTACAGAAAGACCTAAATCAACATATTCGTGTTTACTTGGATTATTTAAGCCTAGACCACCTTGTTCGCATTGAACAAACAACAAAACAAATGCTACTAAAGAAACTAAATAAAAAATCTTTTTCATAATATAAACAATTATTCGTTACATACAGTTACATAATCTGGATTAACTTGATACAATCGACCTGATTCTAAATCTTGAATAATCACAATAGACTCTTGTTGTGATCCATTTTCTGTTTGCACAATTTGCAAACCAAACTCTTGAAATAAGCCAACTCTTTCTTTATGACCTTCATCATATCCATCTTCCATAAATCCTAACTCTGGATTTATCTGAAATATAACTTTTTGATTCTTTTCCATAAATAATTAAATATAAAAAACTTACTCTATCTCAGATTTTCAGTATACTCTGAAGTTCCTTATTCAAAAAAGATTAAATATATTCACAAAAAAAGCGCGGAACTTTTTTCGGTTAATTTGCTTTTTTGAGGTTCTGGACTACCTAACGAATCAAATTACAACGAACAAAAGCCCACGCATATACACACGTGAGCGTTGTCAGCTTTTGTTCTTGATTCGTTTTATGAAATTGTCCAGATTTCAAAAAAGCAAGATTCAGCCTTAACGCTTTTTCCTATATGTTATAGTAAATATATTTATAAAAACATTTATTTCATAGGCGATTTATTTTTTGTTTTACATCGCAAAGATAAGCATTATTCCTGAATTAAGCAAGAATTTTATAATTTTATTTTTCATATCCACAACGACCCAAATTTCACAACATATCCCACAGTAAATAACCAAAATAAAATATCCGACACTCCTATTGAAATCGCAATACAATGTTGTATCTTTGTATTATATAAGATATAAACTATTCATTTTAAACACTATATATAGTCATGCAAATCAAAGTTAACATTCAATTATTAATTCAAAACATTAAGAACTTATGGCAAAAATCGAAACCATCTCACTCATCGAAGGCATCCGCGGAAAACTCGACAGATCGGAAAACCTCGTATTCTCAAAACGCTTCGGCGAAACATACGCATGGGAAATGACCCCATCCACCAAAGCACCTACTGCTGCTCAACTCGCAGCACAAGAACGCTTCGCAACCGCTGCAACTCAAGCTGCAACAGATATGGCTGACCCCGAAAAGAAAGCCGAATGGAAAGAAGTAGCAATAGCATCAGACGGCAAATATAAAACCGCTCGTGGCGCAGCCTTTGCATCCTACTACAACAAAGCCTCTGGCATCGAGTAACATTCGTCCGTTCATAAAAAACACGAATAAACAGACATCGTAAGGACGCACGGTTCGCCCGTCCATTATCAAAGAGCTCAACCTTTATACAACCAACAAAAAAACATCCGCTCCCTACATTGTCGTAGAGAGCGGATTTGTTATATCTATCACAATTTATAGTTGAATCCTAACGATATCAATTCATAGAATTGCAATTTAGGTTTTCCCCCATCAGCCGGTACTGTTGTACTGTCGTAGCGTGGATAGAGCGACACTTTGGCTGACAAAAATCTGTTTATCTTAAAATTGCCTATCACTTCACATCCAACCTCTACCCCTTTAATCTTGCCTGCATAGTTACCAAAGAAAGAGAAATGCACTTCCATGCCTATCGACTCATTGAAATCGTAGTCGAAATCAGTACGTATCAGCGCACCTAACTGATTAGACCGACGTGTGCCATCAGTGATACCAACTTGATATGCTATATTTTCGGTTTCCGACACTCCATCCTTGGTTCGCATATCTGCCACATAAATCAATTTATACGACAATGGCGACACGAACACCGACACCATGCTCTTCCACTTATAATCCATACCGGCAGAAAGGCTCATACGAATAGGCGAAAATGGACCTGACGCACGCACGTGTGTATTTGACTTATAGGTATTGAACAGCGAGGTCTGAACGTCCCACTCGGCTGTATAATAGAAATTTTTGAACGCCTTATATCCTAATTTAGAATTCAAACGGAGCAGATCTTCGTTGACATGCAACCACCTGAGCGAGTCGCTCGACATGCCATACAGCCCAAGTTTCCACTCCACTTTGTTGTCCCACTGCAATCCTCGGCGATTGTTGTAATTGAAATAGCCCATCGCATACATCGTCATAGCCATATTGCTCTCACCGCCTTTGTACCAATTCTGCGAAATATAGTTTTGCGAGGCATGCACTTGGAATTTTGCTCCTTTCGACCAGAGCGAAATTGCTGGCAAATCGACCTTCAACTGCGAGGTTTTATTCTTATTTAGGGTGTCTAAATTTAGCAACAATTTTTCTTTATCAGCATGTGTTATATGCGATGTTTGCAATTCCCCAATCGCTGGCAAATCACTCTTATGATAGGTGTAAAGTTCTGGAGCAGTAGTGCGTATATAATCTTTCACATCCTTGCGCACTTCGGCAACAATACTATCTTCGCTCCATATTCCATATTCCCTGCTCCCAACTCCTTGCTCCTTGCCACCTATTCCAACCAACACCCAATCCATAAACAACGGATTCACTTGTGTTGAATGTTGCGAGTTGCAAGTTGCAAGTTGCGAATCGACCTCGGCAATCAAAAAACCAGAAGAGGCAAAAGTTGAAAAATCGGGAAGTTCCAATTTACCTAAATCTTCCAAAACCTCCAATTGCTCCGACACAACGGTATCACACTTAACCTCATCACTACTTACCCTGTTCTTAATACTACTCAACACACTTGATATCAATGCGTTCTTCTCGCGCATGCGAGCCTCCTCGCCCTCAGCAACAAGCCCCACAAAATCGCGTTTCTCCACCGTATCGCGCACCGCAGTATCTACAACTTCCTTCACATTGGCATACTCATCGAGCCATGCCTCAAACTCAGCATCTGCAAGTTCTAGTGTGTCTATCGCAAGCGTATCAACCGACTGAGGCACAATGCTATCTACCTTGACACTATCGCACACCGATTGAGACACAACAAGTTGCGCCTCAACAAACAACATAATTATGAGCAATATCAGTTTACTCCTCAACATCATATTTTTGGAACAAGAAATCGTTATAAGGGAATCGTTGGATATGAATCTCCTTAACTCTTTCATATAATAACGCTTTCAACTCATCAATATTGTCTTTCTCGCGTGCAGAAACAAACACACAATCTGCCCCCATATTTGCCATCCACGTTTTCTTTAGGTCGTCAAGACTGTAGTTCTCACGCTTCATTGGCGATAGGTCATCCTCTTCTTTTGGGGTGTATGTGAATGCATCTATCTTGTTAAATACCAATATCGTTGGCTTTTTCTCTTTGCATACATCGAGCAATGTTTTGTTCACCACTTCATAATGCTCCTCGAAGTTAGGGTGCGAGATATCCAAGATATGCACCAAAAGGTCTGCCTCACGCACCTCGTCGAGCGTACTCTTGAACGACTCAATCAAGTGGTGTGGCAACTTACGGATAAACCCTACGGTGTCTGTCATAAGGAACGGAAGATTGTCTATAATCACCTTACGCACAGTGGTGTCGAGCGTTGCAAACAACTTGTTTTCGGCAAACACATCGCTCTTCGACAAGAGGTTCATCATCGTAGATTTGCCCACATTGGTATAACCCACCAATGCCACACGCACCATCTTACCGCGGTTCTGACGTTGAGTGGTCATCTGCTTGTCGATTGCCACAAGGTGTTTTTTCAATAGCGATATCTTGTCAAGGATGATACGACGGTCGGTCTCTATCTGTGTTTCACCCGGACCACGCATACCGATACCACCACGCTGACGCTCCAAGTGAGTCCACATACGTGTCAATCGTGGCAAGAGATACTGATATTGAGCCAACTCCACTTGTGTTTTAGCGTATGCTGTTTGTGCTCGTTTTGCAAATATATCAAGGATGAGATTTGTGCGGTCCAATACCTTTATCTGCAATTCACGCTCGATATTGCGCAATTGCACAGGCGAGAGTTCGTCGTCGAATATCACCATACCGATAGGCTCTTCGCTCTCCTCACGCTCTTTGATAAATTCACGTATCTCCATCAACTTACCTTCGCCCACAAACGTACGCGAATTTGGATAGTCCATCTTTTGAAAGAAAGTTTTCACCACATGCGCACCAGCCGTGTCTGCCAAAAATGCCAACTCGTCGATATACTCACGCGCTTTAGCCTCCTTTTGTTGTGGCGTAATCAACCCCACCAACACCGCATTCTCACAATAAATTTCTGTTACTTCTATTGCCATATTATTATTTTTTTTGGGGACAAAATGACATAAAAACATATTCTTCTTTTTACATACGCCTCGCTATGCCTATGGCATATCTTGGCGAACGAATGACAAACCTAACGGCATTAAATAGTCTGCTTTGGCCTATAAAGTCGAAATTTTCGTTTAACTTCTAATTTTTCAAGATTACCAAAATTAATTAAAAGACCATTATTAATACCAGTTATTGTTAAATAATTAACCAACTGCATCTCATGAGCAGATGATATTTGATTGACTGATTTTATTTCCACAATAACACTATCTTCAACCAACAAATCTATTTTAAATTCACCAATCACCCTATTTTTATGTATCACAGATAAAGGTTTTTATGATTGTACTTTTAAACCTAAATCTTCTAATTCAACTATTAACGCATTTTCATAAATAGACTCTAAATAACCCGGCATAAAACTACTTCTAACTCTATAAGCCGCATCAATAATCGTTTTTATTAGCGTTTCTGTATCCATTTATTATTTCGATATGTCATTCATTTGCCAAGATAAAAAACTTGTTTTTTAGCAAGGCATATGATTATAAAATTATATTTGTCTTTATGTCATTATGTCTAAAAAACATATACTTTTGTTCAAATTAAAACTACATTTCCGTTTTCAACATTAAATATCTTCACTTCACTATCAACCTGTGTCATCAATTGGTCTGTATGATTGCGATTGGTGTCGGTTATGAACACTTGCCCAAACTCATCCGATGCCACCAAATCCACAATATTCTTCACCCTCTGCGCATCCAAACGGTCGAATATATCGTCCAACAACAGCAGTGGCATCTCTTGCGTAACCTGTTTCAGATAAACATATTGCGCCAATTTCAAAGCCACAAGATAAGTCTTATTCTGCCCCTGCGAACCTGTCCGTTTGATTGGATACCCATCGAGCAACATCTCCAAATCGTCTTTATGCGAACCACGAGTGGTATAGCCAATTGCATGGTCGCGCACCCGACATTCTGCCAACAATGGAGCCAAATCGCCCTGCTCCGAGTGCGACTTATAATGCAACTCTACGCTCTCTCCATTGCCTGCTATAGCACCATAAAATCGCTTAAACACAGGCGTGAAACCTTCGATAAACTCCCTACGTCGTGCATAGATATACTCGGCCTCTGCCGCCATCTGCATCTCATATATCTCAAGCATCGCCGCATCGGGCATAGCGTCTTGTTTCAATAGCGCATTCCTACTCTGCAATGCCTGATTATATCGCATCAACGCAATCAAATAAGGCTTGTCATATTGCGAGATAACCACATCCATGAATCTGCGTCGCTCATCGCTACCCTCGTCAATCAAATATTGGTCCGATGGCGAAATCAACACAGCTGGTATCAACCCAATATGGTCGGCCATACGCTGATAGTCCTTTTTGTTACGTTTGAATTGTTTCTTTGCTCTACGTTTCACTGCTGCCGAAATCAACTCCTCTTGTCCTGCTATTTCATACTCGCCTTGAAGCATAAAAAACTCCTCATCGTGATGTATCAACTGAGAGTCAACTGCATTCAAATGGCTTTTGGTGAACGAAAGATAATATATCGCATCCAACACATTAGTTTTGCCCATACCATTCGAGCCCAAAAAACAATTGAATTTTGGAGAAAACAGCAAATCGCACTCACGCAAATTGCGATAATTCAAACCTGTTAGATGCTTTAGATACATTAATGTCAATTCAATATAAACTCCGTGCATTCCGTCGAGCGCATTTGACGAAGTCAAACAGCGAGTTCTGGAATAAAAAAATTCCGTGAGTTCCGTGAATTCCGTGAGACAAGAAAAACTCCGCGAGAAACAAAAACCCGTGAGAGATAAAAATTACATCGAACTCACGTTATTTCAACAAATCAATCACTTCGCTGACAGCCAATAACTTCTGTTCGCCCGAAGCCATATTTTTCAACATCACTTTGCCTGCCTCAATTTCCGAATCACCCACGATAGCTACATAAGGTATCTGATTATTATCGGCATACGTCATCTGTTTCTTCATTTTGGCAATTTCAGGATATATCTCTGCCGCAATGCCCGCACGACGCACCTCGCGCACCAACGGACGACAATAGTCTAAGCCCTTTTGGTCGAATGCCAAAAATATCACTCTCGTACCTGCTGTTGCTTCTTTTGGGAATTTGTCGAGCATTGTCAACACGTCGTATATACGATCTGCTCCAAACGAGAAACCTACGCCCGACACACCTGGCAAGCCGAATATACCTGTCAAGTTATCATAACGGCCACCGCCCGAAATCGAACCCATCTCTACGCCTAATGCCTTAACTTCCAAGATAGCACCTGTATAATAGTTCAATCCACGAGCCAATGTCAAGTCGAGTTCTACGCCACATTTCACATCGCTCTCACCCACATAGCGCAATACCTCTTCCAACTCGTCAAGCCCCTTTTGTGCTGTTGCACTTTCTGCCAACACTTCGCGCAACTTAGCCACTTTCTCCTCGTTTGTACCTTCGAGCAAGAGTATTGGTTTCAACTTCTCAACTGCTTCTGCTGTAATACCTTTCGCCATCATCTCTTCGTTCACTTTGTCAAGACCAATTTTGTCCATCTTGTCAATAGCCACAGTGATGTCAATGATGCGGTCAGCCTCGCCAATCCATTCTGCAATACCTGCCAACACCTTGCGGTTGTTCAATTTGATTACTACATCAATGCCAAATTTTTGGAATGCTTGGTCTATCATCTCAATCATTTCAGCCTCATACACAAGCGAATCAGAACCAACCACATCGGCATCGCATTGGAAAAACTCACGATAACGACCCTTTTGTGGACGGTCTGCACGCCACACTGGTTGAATTTGGAAACGTTTGAATGGGAATGTTATCTCATCGCGGTGTTGCACCACATAGCGCGCAAATGGCACTGTCAAATCATATCGCAATCCCTTTTCACTCACTTTGTTAGTAAGTTTAATACTGTTTTTTGCCAACAACTCTTCGTCCGACAATTTCGCTGCCCAATCGCCCGAATTCAACACCTTGAACAACAATTTGTCGCCCTCTTCGCCATATTTACCCATCAAAGTCGAAAGGTTCTCCATCGACGGAGTCTCTATCTGCTTAAATCCATAATTAGCAAATACCGAACGAATTGTATTAAAAATATAGTTACGCTTCGCCATCTCAATAGGCGAAAAATCACGCGTACCCTTTGGAACTGAAGGTTTCATATCTTATTTATTAATTTAATTATTAACAATATTTTTATAAATCAAATTTGTTGCTCCCACATGCGAAGACACATACTCCGTAGCCGCATTCGCAGGCTCAGCATTACACTCAAAAAACTCATCCAACGCCGCAAAGCACTCCTCTTTTGTCTCTATCGACCTCGCCGCACCACACTCTATCAACTCACAAGCCTCCTTAAATTTCTTGTAATTAGGGCCAAACACCACAGGCATACCCCATGCCGCCGCCTCAAGCGTATTATGTATCCCCACTCCAAATCCACCACCAATATACGCCACTTGTCCATATTGATAAATACTCGACAAAAGTCCAATAGTGTTTATTACCAAAACATCTACATCTTTCAATTCCTCATTCCTCATTCCACATTCCTCATTATAAAGTGCGTATTTGCATGTCAACCTCTCCGTCAACTCCTTTATCCTCTCCTCTCTCACCTCATGTGGCGCAATAATCATCTTCACCCTTCCCGCTCTACTATTGATATACTCAGCCAATAGCTCCTCATCTGGTCCCCACGAACTACCCACCACCAACACTCCATTCCTCATTCCACACTCCTCATTCCTAATTCCAACAAAACTCTCCACAATCTCCAATCGCTTAGCTGCAACCACCACATCCACCACCCTATCAAATCGCGTATCACCTGCCACTACAACATTCTCCACACCTATCCCCTTCAACAACTCCTTCGACTCTTCGTTCTGCACAAACAACGTCTTAAACGCCTTCAACCCCTCACGAAACAAACCGCCGTACCACTTAAAAAACACCTGCCCCGGTCTAAATATTGCCGAAATTATATAAGTCTCCACTCCACGATGACGCAACTCTCTCAAATAATTCAACCAAAACTCATACTTCACAAACACCACCTTCTCAGGTTTCACCAAATCCACAAACATACGAGCATTCCCCACTGTGTCCAAAGGCAAATAACAAATCACATCCGCCCCCACATAATTCTTCCTCACCTCATACCCCGATGGCGAAAAAAACGTCAACACAATCTTATACTCAGGATTTTCTCGTTTCAATTTCTCAATCAACGGCCTACCCTGTTCAAACTCGCCCAACGATGCCGCATGCACCCACACAACTCTATCTCCATCAACGACATTCCCCCTGATTTTATCAAACGCCACCTGCTCGCCTTGCCACATCAATCTCACCTTCGGATTGAACATCGCCACAACCCGAACAGCCAAACAATAAAACCAAATCGCTATATTATACAAATATCTCATTACAAATCAACATATTACATTCTCACCCTCGCACAACAACCTCAACCTACAAAATTACAAAAAAATATTCACATACACAATACCCCCTTGTAGGGACGCACGGCTCGTGCGTCCGCTCGGTCGCAAGACCGATAAAATCTGTGCAAATCCATAGAGCAATTTTTGCGCAGCAAAAAAGCGAATCGTATAATGAGAATAAAAAATCTTTTAAATCTGTGTAATCTGTGGGAGATAAAACCTATCGCGTAGCGATAAACATTTGTGAAATTTGTGGGAGATACTAATTCCGAATAGCACGCCGGCGCAGCCACGGCGTTTCCGTGAGTTCCGTCGAGCGCATTTGACGAAGTCAAACAGCGAGTTCTGGAATAAAAAAATTCCGTGCGTTCCGTGAATTCCGTGAGAAAAAAAACTCCGAAAGAAAAACAACGAACAGCAAAATCTAGAGCAGCGCAGCGTCCTAGTTCTTCTAGAATATCTAGCAAAATCATCGCGCAGCAACGGCGTTTCCGTGCATTCCGTGAGTTCCGTGAGAGAATTATTTTCCGTGAGAGAAAAACATTCCACAAGAACAAAAAAAATAGAGATACAACCAAATTGCACCTCTACTTTTTGATTATGAAGTTTCCGATTAAACAAGTTCAACAAAAACCTCTTTACCTTCTTCTGCAATAGCCACTTTGCCCTCACGAGCCAACCAACCAAGAGCAGCATAAATCTCTTTTTCAGTCAATTTAGTAGCTTTTTTGATGGCTTTCAATTCCAATTTACCAGCCTCCAATGCATGCCACACAAGACCTGCATTTGTACCAATTTTTTCAATCATTTTTTTGTTCAATTAAAACTTTTAATACTAAGAAACTATGAAATTGTAATCCAGAAATCAATTCTCTTTACAATTTCGGCGAAGCCCATCTTCGCTTTGCGGGTGCAAAGTTACAAAAAAAATCCGAAACTACCAAACCCAACAAATTCTACCACAACCACATGCCTCTTAAAGGGACGAGCTCAAAGAACGGAGAGGGTCAAGTTTATTAATTATAAAAAACAGACACTCGCACAAAGTAGGGACGCCGCGTGCTGCGTCCGATCGACCGCAAGGTCGAAAAACAACACATCAAACAACCACATAAAACCCTAAAATCAATCTACCCAACGCTCCAATTTTATCCAATCCTCCAAACCAGCGAAGCGATCCATAAATTCCGGAATATCCAGCAACAACAAACTATCAAAAAAAGCAGACACCCAACAAACGGGTGTCTGCTAATTTTTTTTAATTTCACAAATCTATAGGAAAATAAATATCATTCCCATCCGAAAGCATTCTTTTTCTTTTCATTAAATTCAATATACCAATAATTCACCTCATCAAGAAGGTTTTTAATATCAGCTTTATCAGTATATTCGTATTGTTTACCATTATAATCTACTTTTATCAAATTATATGAATAAATAAAACCATTAAAGACAGTTTCTCCTGGGAAAATAAAATACTCAGTACCTTCAGCCATATAATAGACGATCGTATCAAGATAGACTGTATCGTTAGGTTGCAATGTGAAATTTTGAACTCCTGCATCACGATACCATAATAGTTCCTCTTGTACAGGCAATGGAATAGAATCATAATGCATTTCCAAATTTATAGGTTTATCCAAATGATTCACAAGATAAACAGAGTCAACATAGCGTTCACCTTCAAGTATATCTTCTATATTATCACCCCAACCAAATTGCGCTCTTTTTGCTTCGTCAAATTTAATTATCCAACCCTTTTCATTAACTTCATAATTTCCAAAAAGTTGGTATATTTCACTATCTGATTTATATACAAATTTTTCATTGTAATAAAATACATTGACGCTATCAATAGAATTTATGAAACTACGATATTCCACATCACCAGGAAATTCATTTGTTTTATCTCCTTCATACAATGTATATTCAATAGTAGTAAAATAAGTCGCTTCAAGAGGAATTAAGGTGAATTTTGATGATTTACCACTAATAAACACCTCTATGTCAAATGTAGCATTTAATTGATTGATTAAATACACATCATCTGCATAATTTGTTTCATTATTGCTGTCTACATTATTACCATTCTCTGTTTTATTATTTCCATTCTCTATTTTACTTTCGCAAGAACAAAAAACAAAACAAAACGACAATAAAATCAATAAATACTAGTGATGCGATAAATTTTCATTAAGTGTATTTATCGACTTAATATTTAAACACTTACAAGTGTTCTTTGATTTTTTGATTTGAAATGAATTGAGTAATTTTGCAGTCAAAACTGTAAAATTATGAACCTCGGTAAAT
>JAFYSF010000011.1 GCA_017559505.1 Paludibacteraceae bacterium
GAGGGTAATCTGTGTCATCCGTAGAGCGATTTTGACGTAGTCAAAGAGCGAATTTTGTTATAAGCGAGGGCAGAAGTAAAGTTTATTTTTCTTATGCCGAGCGTAGCAAGAATCTTGAGCGAAGCGAAAAATTCTCAATTCTCAATTCTCAATTCTCAACTTTCAACACTAAAACGGTACATCCCCACCGCCACCCATAGGTGGTATGTAATCGTCTTGCATTCCCGCAAATGGATCGAAATTATCAGGCATAGCCGGTGGCATTGGTGCACTCATAATTGGCTGACTCGCAATTGGCGCTGTATTGGCACGCGAACCATAAACTTCCATTGGGTCGATATCATCCTCTTCGTTCAAGAACTGAGTATATTGTCCACGGAACTTGAGGTCAACATCCTCTGTCGCACCACTACGGTGCTTAGCAATAATAATCTGTGCCAATCCACGAAGGTCTTTACCCGAAACAGGGTCTTGATAAATTTTATAATACTCAGGACGGTGGATAAAGCACACCATATCGGCATCTTGCTCGATGGCACCAGATTCACGCAAGTCGCTAAGTTGAGGTTTCTTGCCCTCTACCGCATTTGTTGCGCCACGATTTTCTACACCACGATTCAACTGCGACAAAGCAATAATCGGAATATCCAACTCCTTAGCCAACCCTTTCAACGAACGAGAAATCAAGCTGACCTCTTGCTCACGCGAGAAGAAACTCATGCCTTGTGCATTCATAAGCTGCAAATAGTCAATGACAATCAATCTCACTCCATGGTCGCGAACCAAACGACGAGCCTTGGTGCGCAATTCCAAAATAGACAATGACGGAGTGTCATCTACAAACAACGGTGCTTTCTGCAATTTGTTTATCGCCACATCCAATTGAGCCCACTCGTGTTTTTCTAATTGACCATTTTTTATTTTCTTAGAGTCTAATTGCGCTACATTGGAAATCAAACGATTGACCAACTCCACATTACTCATCTCAAGCGAGAAAACCGCACAAGGCGTAGCCATATCAACAGCAATATTTTTTGCCATCGACAACACAAACGCCGTTTTACCCATCGCAGGACGAGCGGCAATAATCACCAACGTACTATTTTGCCAACCAGAAGTAACTTTGTCCAACTTATGAAACCCAGAAGGCAAACCACTCATACCTCCAACCTGTTGTGCAGCTTTTTGCATTCTGTCCAACGCCTCTTGCAACACACTACCCACAGCCACCACATCGCGCTTAATACCATTCTGACTCACCTCGAAAATCAAACCTTCGGCCTCTTGCATCAAGTCATCTACATCGGCTTTATCATCGAATGCCTTAGTCTGAATATCAGTAGCTACGCGTATCAACTCACGGGCTAAAAACTTCTGAGCTATAATCTTAGCATGATACTCCAAGTGTGCCGACGATGCCAAATTGGTTGTCAAACTACCAATAAACGCAGGTCCGCCCACCTCGTCTAACGTCCCCTCTTTGTGCATCTGTTCAACCACTGTGAGCATATCTACAGGCTCATCATTGGCAGCCAAATTCACAATCGCACGATATATTTTCTCATGTGTTTCCTTATAGAAACACTCTGGCTTCAATATCTCAGCAACTATAGCAAACGCATCCTTTTCCAACATCAATGCGCCCAACACACTCGCTTCCATGTCAACCGCTTGAGGCGGCACACGTCCAAAATCAATCTGACGCACGTCAGTCTTTGTCTTAGTTTTCTTTCTTTCAGCCACTTATTTCTATAAACAATTAAAAATTAATAATTAAAAATCGGAACCACAAAGGTACGACTTTTTTCCTATACAACAAAACTATTTTTTAGGGAACTTCTATTTTTACAAAAATTCCACAATTGAATAAATTTTTCCATCTTCACGACGCATCACCACGATATAACCATTTTCAATTGCATAACGCTCTATTCTCATCACCTCATCTACCCTCGCCTGCAATAAATACTCAATCCTAATGCGCGAAAACTCCCAATCTCTCGGCAAATACTCCTCTCCTATAGCTACATACCACGCATTGTTCATATGCTTATTACCATCAATATGATACTCCCTCACTCGATATTCATCCACCAATTCAGGCTCAGCATCTTTAGACAAACGAATCTTACGCGGACGATACTCCATCGAATGACGCTCGTATCGTGGCATCGAATCCATAATTTCTTGTGGTACACGCAATAATGAACCTGTATCGTATTCCACGAAAACACCCAACGCACTCGATTCAACACACAATCTACCCTCCTCGTCATACACATTATTATTACGATAACCATACGAAGGATTCACCTCATACACCCATGTCTTCACCTTCACTTTTTCGCCATACTTTGGCATTCTTATGATATGTATATCCCTCTGCGAAAGAAACATACCACCATTCACTTGCTTAAAATAAGCATCTAACTCAGGCTCCGTATCTAATTGGAATATACTGCAATCTTGCAAATAATCAATCAACGAACGTAATTTCAAACAACCATTACGCCCCAAATCGCTCGTCGCAACTATCTTATCTAATTCAAATTTGCCATTCATACTTTTTTAATTCACAATGCACAATTCATAATTCATAATTTCATGTTATTCATAAACCAAAAAATACACATGAAACAAAATTCATGGTCTCATGTCTTCATGTCTTAAATATAAACGCAAATGTACATTAATTATCCATTAATAATACTTATTTTTCGATTAATTTACGAAAATTTACGTTAATATAAAATCATGATCTCATGTCTTCATGTCTGAAATATAAACGCAAATGTACATTAATTATCCATTAATAATACTTATTTTTCGATTAATTTACGAAAATTTACGTTAATATAAAATCATGATCTCATGTCTTCATGTCTTTTAAAAAAACTATTTTGTAACCTCTAACAATGCCGAAGCCAATCCATCTGCCGCTTGCAACACAGCCAACAACGGACATTGTTCTCGCGCCTCATTCAAATTAGCTTTTGCCTCAGCACTTTGAAATGCCAACTCCCACGCTGACATGTGCCAACGAATAGCCATCATCTCATCTCGCGTAAGCGGAAAACCAAGTGTCAACAACATAATCACCGACTTCTCACCATGCCCAAGTGGAAACTTCGAATAATCAACACCATACGCATCTTGCTCCACCCACACTCCATTTATCTTACGATTTTTCTTTTCTATTTTATACACATTCGTTTTACACAAATCATGCAATAATGTTACCACAGCAATACTCTCATCAGACAAGCGATTAGCCAACTCTGGCTTCATCTCCACCATCTCTTTTTTTACTCTCATTGCCACATTATACACATTCAACGAGTGCTCTGCCAATCCTCCTGAATAATTGCCATGAAACATAGTTGAGGCTGGTGCTATAAAATAATCTGATTTACTCTCTAAATACTCAATCACCTTATCTATTCTCTCACGCTCAGTGGATTTCAATAATTCTATAATCTTTACTTTCATAAAATAATAAGAAATTTTTATAAAGGGACTTCTATAAATTGAAAAGTGGAATTTATAGAAGTCCCCATAATACTATCGATTCACAATCATAGCAATCATATCAGCCATGCGTTCAATGCCATCATCAAGTTTATTGCCTATCATTGGTTTAAGCATAAATGGAATATCTGCCTTAAGCGTCAACTTCATACGTGTGTCATAATCCGCCACACCGACAAGTTGAATCCAAAAATTAAATTGAATAGGAAAATTATCTGCTCCAAATTTCAACATCTTAGGCGTTTCATAATCAACAATACGCAACACTATTTGCCCTATTGGATCAACCGTAAATGACACCGAATCTGGCGTGAAACTCAAATCTTTAATCTTATCTTTATGCTCAGCTGGCAATGCCGCAGCATACTTCTCCAACTGAGTCAAATCGCTCAACATAGCATAAATCTCTGCTTGTGGCTTAAACAATTGTTTTTGTTTACTCTCGTAAGTATTCATCTTTAGTAAATATTATTTCGATAAAAAATCAATTCTCAATTCATCCAAATCTATCTTTTCTGCATTCCAAACATATTGCGCCTTAAGATAAAATTTTTCTCGCTCGGCAAGGTGTTCTGCAACAAACGTCTCTAATTCATCTTTTGTCTTATTTGCGACTATAGGTCTTTTTGATTGCGAACGCATTATTCGCTCAACCAAAACATCCTTATCACACTGTAGATAAATAGTCTGTCCCGAGAGATTCATCTGCTCCATATTATCAAAGTAGCAAGGCGTACCACCCCCTACCGACACTACAACATCCTCCATTCCCATTACTTCTTGCAGCATATTCCTCTCTCTCCGACGAAAGCCATCTTCTCCTATTTCGGCAAATATATCTGATATTTTAGTATGAAATCGCTGCTCTATACGCCAATCCAAATCAATATGCTCAATGCCATACTGACGAGCCAAGATACGACCTACAGTCGTCTTGCCTGATCCCATATATCCTATCAAAAATATTGGACGCATCTTTCGGTGAATAAACAAATATTAGGTATGTCTATAGACTATTTTATTCTAAGTTTATATACATCCAATAAGCGTTTCAAATCTTCAACTTGTTGACGAAGTTGACGACCACGATCAGTATCACGCACCATCATACGTTTAGTATCAAATTCAACTAGGAATCGTGTACCTTTAATATCTACTCCTTGCTCAATTGCTTTTTGACGAGACTCAAACGGTTCGTGTTGAACAAGTTGCATTCCATGAGAATTAAATACAAGCGTATAACCTGCAATACCTGTTTCATCATGATAAGGACGAGAGAAACCACCATCAATTACAAGCACCTTACCATCTGCACGCACAGGACTTTCGCCTTTGATGGTCTTAACTGGTACGTGACCGTTGATAATATGACGATGTTCACCTATTACGCCAAATTCGTCAAGAATATAGTCGCAAACAGCCGAATCAGTACGGAGTTTGTAATATGGTCCTTGTATCTCTTTTTGTGGCTCTTTATCTGTGAGAAGATAACGTTCAAAGTTAGCCATCTGATGTTTATCAAACGATGGAGAATCTGGTCCTGCCCACCAATACCACATATAGTCAAGTGCTACTTGATACTCTTCTCTATCTTTACATGGAAGACATGCAATACGAATAAGTCTATCTACTTCATCAAGATAAGGCTTGCCTGAAAGTGTTTTTCCACAGATATTTATTTCGCGGAACGACCCATCTTCATTCATAGGCACTGACGCATGGAACAACAAATTACCATTGCATACAAGATACATACTACCTTTATCCAACAAAAGACGTAGATGTTGTGCTAATTTTTGACTTGCAGCAAATGATTGACATAGTTTGTTCATCACATCACGTTCGCCTGCAGTGAGTTCGTATGGATTCTCTTTAGATACAGTAGGAAAGATAGGGTCTTTCATTGGATACTCTACGCCATCAATAGTAACCACTCCTCGCTCTTGATCAACAAGATGAAGTCTATCGCGGAATCCTAAGTTCCACTCTGGATTACGCTCAAAAAGCGAATGCTCTAATTTCCACTGTATAATAGAGATTGCTTTATGCATTTGCGAAATAAGACGCACATTGCGCTCGTCATAATTAACATCTGCATACTTAAGCTTTGGTATATATGGCGTACATGGGTCATTTTCATACACTTCCATTGCATAAGTTGCAAGTGGAATCATATTGATACCATAACCATCCTCAAGCGTATTTAGGTTGGCATATCTCAATGATAAACGAATAACTGTAGCAATACAAGTTTCATTACCTGCAGCTGCCCCCATCCACACAAGGTCGTGATTACCCCATTGAATATCCACATCATGATACTGACTAATTTGATCGAGAATAAGATGCGCTCCTGGTCCACGGTCGTAAATATCACCAACAAGATGTAGTCTATCAATCACAAGGCGTTGAATAAGCGTACACATCGCAATGATAAACGCATCCGAACGACCATTGTCAATAATACTACGAAGAATCGCATGAACATAGGCTGTCTTATTTTCATCGTCTTCACTTTCGTGCATCAACTCTTGGATGATATACGAGAATGCCTCTGGCAATGTTTTACGCACTTTCGAACGTGTATATTTAGATGACACTGCACGACATACGCGCACCAAACGAATAAGCGTAATATTATACCACTCATCGAGATTATCTTCCTCTGATTTAACAATCTCAAGACGTTCTTTTGGATAGTAGATGAGCGTACAAAGGTCGTGTTTCTCTTTCTCTCTAAGCTCTTTACCGAATTCATCATTCACTTTGCGCACTACTGCCCCACTCGCGTTGCGAATTACGTGGTCAAATGCTTCATGTTCTCCATGAATATCCGAAAGAAAATGCTCTGTTCCTTTTGGCAAACTCAAAATTGCCTCAAGATTTATAATCTCAGTAGCTGCTGCTTCTATCGTAGGGAATGCTTTTCCTAGAAGCTCTAAATAACGTTTTTCCATAGTATTATTTTATAAGGGGACTTCTATAAATTGCCTTGTAAATAAAATTTGAATTTTTAGCGAGCAGGTTATTAGTTTTTTATTTAGACTAAAATTGCGATTAAGAGAAGCAGAGATGAACTTGTTCAATCTATGCTGAACGGGAGCAATTTCAATTTTATTAATAGCGAGCTATTTGGCGGAATAAAAAGCTAATAAGATGCCGTTAAAAAACACTTTTTTCGATTAACGAGAGCAATAAAGTTTACTTTAATTGCCGAGTGTAGAAAAAGCTTGATAAAAAATTTTATACAAGAGCTATAGAAAATCTTAATTATTTTATTAAAGTTCTTAAAGCGGGGAATTTATAGAAGTCCCCATAAGGTATTAGTCAATTTTTTTTATCTTCCTGCTTGTTTTATATAATTACGAAGAGTATCATTAAATTCATTTTCATTCATCAAATCTTCAAGATTGATGTGCATACGATAACGCCAACTATGATATGAATTTGATGGCACATTTATACGCTCTGCCTCTGGATTATCACGGCGCAATTCTGGCGAAATGCTCATCAAATCTTGCCATTGGAATATCGACCACATTGCAGGAGAATAGAGATGTTGCAACAAAATATCACGACAAACCCACCATTCGCAGAAGTAAGGTGCATCGCCCCAATGTCCGAGTTCGTGATTATAGAAACGTTGTGTCACTTCTCTATCTTCTTCCCACCATCCACGTATAGTACTCATATCATGAGTCGAAGGTGTAACTACCGACAAATATGGAGCATCTGCTGGATGGAAGAATTCAATTTTATCTGTTTTAGGAGCGCGTTGAATTTCAAGACTTAAAATAGACAATTCGTTCATCACTGCTGTAACGCAATGTGTCATCATTCCCAAGTCTTCACCGCAGATAAGCATATTCGATGCTGCCTTCAACGCAGGCAATTTTCGCATACCTGATTTATACCAGTGTGCATCTTGACGACGATAGAAGTATTCTACATAAAGTTCTTCGAACACACGTTTTTGATGGTCATTCAATGCTGCGAATGTCGACAATTTCTGCATTCCATAACGTGGATAATATTGGCGACCTTCCGATCCTTCAACCTCAAACAACAATACGTTAGATATCAAATCAAACATACCATATTTCACTCGTTCCGAAATTTCACCACGAAGATAACGATTTTCTACCTCTGTTTGATTTGCCCAATCAGGAAGTATACGCCATGCAAATCCGTATTCAATATACAAACAGTTATCTTTCACCCATTGTGCTTCATCGCCAAAGTTTTCCCAAAGAATATGGTCTGTAATATAAGGTTTTGTAAATCTCTCATAGTCAAACCACACTCCACGAGATTCAAATTCATCTACATACAAAGGTATTGATGGATTCAAATAGCCCATAATGCCTTCTTGATGTTTTCTCGGAATTTGCCAAATACGAAAGAAACCTAATATATGGTCAATACGGAATGTGTCAAAGTAACGAGCCATTTGCTCGAAACGTTTTTTCCACCAATCAAAGTCTGTGCGCTCAATAGCTTCCCAATTATATGTTGGCAATTCCCAGTTTTGACCCTTCACGGCAAACATATCAGGCGGAGCACCTGCAGCCATATCCATATTAAATAATTCAGGAGCTACCCAAGTATCTACACTATTGCGATTCACACCAATTGGAATATCTCCTTTCATCACGATACCATTAGCATGTGCATATTCTACTGCCTCGCGCAATTGCAAATGCAATT
Organism: Paludibacteraceae bacterium; assembly: GCA_017559505.1. Taxonomy (GTDB): domain Bacteria; phylum Bacteroidota; class Bacteroidia; order Bacteroidales; family Paludibacteraceae; genus Aphodosoma. Next base: position 8,236 of record JAFYSF010000011.1, read on the forward strand.
GATATTGACAATACCACCATTTCGCAATTTTATCAAACCATGGGTGCGATGGATGTGTCAACTCATCAGCTTTTTTGTCTGAATAAACTGCAAATTCGTTCCACTGACGATAGTCACAAGTTCCACGTTGGTCTCGAACACAGCAATAGATAGAATATGGTTTCAACCAATGCTTGTTATCTTCAAAGAATTGTTTAAAATCCTCTGACGCAAGGAATTTATCTTTATTGTGTTTGTATGCTGCCTCAATATAGCGAAGTTTAAAGTTCACTACATTCAAGAAGTCCATACGTTCTTCTGCATTATATATAGGTTGCAATCTCTTATATTCCTCAACTATGGCATCTTTTTTAGGCATTGCCAATTTCGACAAATCAAGGAACAATGGATTGAGCGCAAATGCCGAAATAGCTGCGTATGGCAATACGTCTGCCTCTGTATGTGTACCAATAGTGTCATTGAGTGGCAACACTTGAATCAATTTCAACCCTACCTTCGCTGCCCAATCTACCATCAATTTCAAGTCTGAAAAATCGCCACAACCGAACGAATTCTTCGAACGCAACGAGAATACAGGTATTCCCACACCTGCACCATGCCATGTATTAGTGTCAAAACGAGCGAATGTATCATTCACAATCACCATACGTTTACCTCCTGCTGGTGGCACTATACGGTCTTGTCCATACTCAAAGCATTTGAAATATTTTCCTTCGGTGTTATATACTCCGTATTTATAATGCACTTCGGCACTTATTTTGCTTAAATCTAAATCAATAGTCCACAATGGATAATTTTTATTCGACAGCAACAATGGATTATCTACCGACCAATTACCCAATTCTTCGCAATTACCAATGATACACAATGCTTCATTTTTACCAAGCAACGGAGCTTTCACACGGAGTGTATGTGTATAATTTTTAGAATTATTACCCGCACATGGTGTATAGTTCTCTTTCAACAATACATCCACAAATGGCGCAGTCATAAACGTATTTTCAACTGCCGACACACTATTCCATGCATCAATCAACAACACTGTATCAACGCCCGTTTTTGTCACCACCTTACGAGCTTCACCCCACTCTTTAACCACTGTACCCTCATTGTGATTCTTAAGCACATACTGATATTCCAATTTCTTAGCCTTAGTAGCCGGAATCTCAAGTTCCAACCACCATTCTTCGCCATGCGAAAAATTCATTGCCAATGCTCTTGACGTATCGCCATCACCCAATTCAGGTATATTACCCACAACATAAAGTTGTTCTCCCCATTGAGTACGATAATTTATTCTAAAAAGTAATTTCATATAAATTAAAGTTTTAATACAACATAGCTTGTTTATAATTCAATTTGCGAAGTTACAATTTATTTTCGAATTTACCAAACTACAACAATAATAAAAAAGAAGTTTTTATTAATATTTTTTACATGTTATTAAATTAAAATTTCACAAACATAGTTAAAATACTAAAATTTAACACTTGTTTATTACCAATAAATATTAAAATAGTTATTTTTGGTTAAAAATCACAATACCACATTAAACTTTTCGTTATCTTTGCACATCAATAAAGAAAATTTTAACAAAAAAAATATAATAAAATTATGAAAAAGTTCATCTCAATCTCGGCATTTGCCATCGCAACAGTGGCAACAAGTGCACTTACAAGCCTCGTCGTAACAAAAAATCTCGACATTCTTAGTTCTAAAAACACACCTATCGAAACAAAAGTTTCTTCTCCTGTGTCATTTACCAACTTCAACAATCACACCTCTGCCCATCCTGCCAATTTCACCTATGCAGCAGAAAAATCTGTAGAGGCTGTCGTGCACGTAAAAACCAAAATAGATGTCAGCAGTCGCTATTCTGCCAATATCGACCCTCTTTTCGATTTCTTCTTTGGTCGTCCATCTCAACCTCGCGAACCGCAATATCGCGAGGGCTCTGGCTCTGGTGTCATCATCTCTACTGATGGTTATATCGTTACAAATAACCACGTTATCGACAACGCTTCAACTGTCGAAGTAACATTAAACGACAAACGCAAGTTCGATGCGAAGGTAATCGGCACCGACCCTTCCACCGATATCGCTCTTCTAAAAATCGACGCCAACGACCTCCCTATCATCCCATTTGGCGACTCCGACAATCTCCACATTGGCGAATGGGTATTGGCTGTAGGCAATCCTTTCAATCTCACCTCTACCGTAACTGCTGGCATTGTCAGTGCTAAGGCTCGAAATATCAACATCTTGAATGCCGAAATGAAAATTGAGTCTTTCATCCAAACCGATGCTGCTGTCAATCCGGGCAACTCAGGAGGTGCTCTTGTCAACACTCATGGCGAATTAGTTGGCATCAACACTGCTATTGCTTCTCAAACAGGCTCTTACACAGGATATTCTTTTGCCGTGCCTACATCTATCGTCAGCAAAGTTGTTGCCGACCTCAAAGAATATTCTGTCGTTCAACGTGCTATTTTGGGCGTACAAATTGCCGACATCACCAACGAACTTGCAAAAGAAAAAAATCTCTCAACCCTAAAAGGTGCGTATATAGCAGGCGTACAAGACAATAGCTCTGCATCCGATGCCGGACTCAAAGAGGGCGACATCATCACCGCAATCAACAATCAAACCGTAAATTCCGTTGCCGAACTCCAAGAGCAAGTAAGCCGCTACCGACCTGGCAACGACATAAAAGTCAACTATATTCGCAACGATAAAACTCAATCTGTTATCGTTAAACTCAAAAATCGTTCAGGCAACACCAATGTAGTAAAAATCGCCGACAACTCCATCCTCGGAGCCACATTCAAAGAAATCGACAAACACATCGCAGAAAAATTCCGCCTAAAATCAGGCATACAAATCGACACTATCGACAAAAATGGAGCATTAGCCAAAGCTGGATTGAAAAAAGATTTCATCATCCTAAAAGTCAACGGACAACCAATCCGCTCCGAAAAAGACCTCACAACCATAGTCAATCAAACCGTCAATGCCAACGACCAAGATCGCGCTCTCTTTATCACAGGAGCCTACACCAATGGCCAAATCGCCCATTTTGCCGTAAACCTCGAATAACCAACAACACCCCACCCACCAAAAAAGGCTGTACCAAAACCACAACGTTTGATACAGCCTTTTTTACACACCCAAATCCCCCTACTCCCTGCTCCTTGCTCCCTATCCCCTACTCCCTGCTCCCTACCCTCTACTTACCTACAACATATGATAAATATACCATAAATATACTATAAATATAACCCGTTGGCGGAATTAAATTAAAGTATGTTTTATTCTTCCAATAGGTTTTTTATTTATAAAGTTAATATATTGTAAAACTGTTATGGTTGTTATTTTATTACAAATGCGAGTAAATAAAC
>JAFYSF010000003.1 GCA_017559505.1 Paludibacteraceae bacterium
ATAAAACAAAAAAAGAGAGAAGAAGAACAATATATACTTGATTCTCTTGAAAATAAGAGCTGTATTGTAACTTCAATAACAACAAAAAAATAAATTTTAGGATATGTATTTTTTCTAGTGTCAAGTAATGGGGAAGTACCATTGAGGATTGCTTTATAGTATATTTATAGTATGTTTATAGTATATTTATCCTATATTTATAGTATATTTATCCTATGTTGAAGGTTGCTATTGGTATAGAAGAAAAATTTTAGCAAACAAAAATAGCATTAAATTTGCACAATTCAAAAATAATCTCTACCTTTGCAGAGATATAAAAAAAACTAATTATTATGGGAGAAGAAATCAAAAACAAAAGAATAGCATATTTTATCTGTTGTATTACAGCCTTTGCTGAGAAATATAATCTAACAGATAAACAGGCTTTTGGATATCTACAACGATTCAAAGGCATTGATTTCTTGATTGAATGCTACGAAGCTGAACACCAATTGTCTATAAGCGATGCTGTGCTTGATTTGACCACAATATGTCATCGCAATGGAGGAAAATTAATATGATATTATATCACGGATCTAATACTGACATAGAAAAAATAGACTTAAATATCTGTCATCCTAATAAAGACTTCGGTCGAGGATTCTATTTAACTGACATCCAAGAACAAGCTGAACAGATGGATATTCGTCGTACTCGCATCACAGGAGAAGGATCGCCAATTGTTTCTAAATTCAATTTTGACGAAGAACTCCTATCTACGAACAAATTAAATATCAAAATATTTGACTCGCCAACTGAAGAATGGGCTCTATTTGTTTTAAATAATCGAAATGGAGGAAGTCATCAATTTGATATCGTAATAGGACCTATAGCTGATGATGGTGTTGTATTTCAATTGGAGCGATATATGCAAAAAATTATACCTTTAGATGTATTGGTCAAAGAATTAACTTATCGCAAATTAAATAAACAATATTATTTTGGCACTGAAAAGGCTATATTAGAATTACAAAAAATATGACAACTGAAACAAAATTTCTAATCAGTGTACTTGTTGAAAAATTAACCATACAAGTTATGAATGATTATAATCTATCTGAAGCAGAAGCTTTAGATTTGATTTATAACTCACAACTTTATGAAAAAATATTAGACTTGGAAACAGGGCTTTATTATCAAAGTGCTGGTTATAATTATGAATTGTTGAAATCAGAAATAGAATACGGCAAAATAAAATAACAAATAATATTTCACTATGAGGAGAATTAACATGATTTTGAATTGGTTAATTCTCTTTTTTTGTTTTTTCGGTATACTTAAAATAAAAAGGCTTGCATTTCGTTGAAAAATTTTGTATCTTTGCAGATTGATAGTCGACAGACAACAGACAACATTTTCTCGCTTCGCTCAAAGATTCTTGCACCGCTCAGCATAATGAGCAAGCTCCTTCTGCTTTCGCTTATAGCAAGAATTCAACAGTCGACAGACTATTAACCATAAATTGTAAACAATTAAAAAACTAAAAGATATGACTTCATTCTACGAATTGGTAAAAAATCGTCGTTCGATTCGCAAATACGAGGACCGCGCTGTCGAACAGGAGAAAATTGACTCGATATTGCGCTCGGCGTTGATGTCGCCAGCTTCGAAACGCACAAATGGTTGGGAATTCATAGTGGTGGATGACCGCGAATTGTTGCAAAAAATGTCGACTTGCAGAGAATTGGGTAGCAAATTTGTGGCTGATGCGCCATTGGCTATCGTGGTGTGTGCTTCGCCAGAAAAGAGCGATGTGTGGTTTGAAGATGCTTCGATTGCGGCATTGATTATACAATTGGCAGCTCAGGATTTAGACCTCGGATCATGCTGGGTGCAAGTGTATAACCGCATGCACACAGAAACTGAAACTTCGGGAGAATATATCCGCTCACTTCTTAATATTCCAGAATCGCTTGAGGTGTTGAATATTGTGACTTTGGGCTACAAAAACGAGGATCGCAAACCTTACGACGAAGAAAAACTCAGCTATGATAAACTCCATAGGAATACATTTTAATATCACCTTTATTGGTGCTGGAAATGTGGCTTGGCACTTGGCTCCCGCTCTGAAAGATGCGGGACATAACATAGTGCAGGTGTATAGTCGCACACTTGAATCGGCTAAAGCATTGGCTTGTCAGGTGGGCGCAAAGGCTACGAATGCATATGAAGAGGTGGAGCCTACATCGCACATATATATTTACGCACTGACTGACGATTCGTTGCAATGGGTGATGAACCACATCAAGATACGCAAAGGATTGCACATACACACGGCTGGTAGTATGCCTATCTCGATATTCAAACAGGTGAGAGATAACTATGGTTGCCTTTATCCGTTACAAACATTCACAAAAGAGAAGCGTGTGGATTTGCGAAAAGTGCCTTTCTTCATTGAAGCAAACAACAAAGAGAGCGAGACTTTGATAAATGACATTGCGCGTTGTATGTCGCAAAAAATATATCCTTTGTCGTCAGAAAACCGTAAAGAATTGCACTTGGCGAGTGTATTCGCATGCAATTTTTCGAACCTTATGTATATCTATGCCGAAAAGATGTTGGGGCGCAAAAATATTCCATTTGAGGTGTTGCACGGATTGATAACCGAATCGGTGAATAAGGTAAAGAAAATTGGTCCGAAAGCAGCCTTGACAGGACCTGCACGCCGTGGGGATAATCGAATACTCGACCAACATATTGCACTACTACACAAAGACCCCGATTGGCAGGAGATATATACATTGTTATCGGAACAGATAAAGAAGATTGAATAAATAAAAGTTGAAATGTGAAAGTTGAAATGTGAAAGTTTTATCATCATATATGCAAGTTTCAATTTCAAATTTCAAATTTAATATATGAATTTCAAACAAGCATTGAATAATATTAAGGCGTTTGCGTTTGATGTGGATGGTGTGTTGTCGGCTGGATGTATGCCTTTGGGCGTGGATGGTCTGCCGATGCGCATGATAAACATCAAAGATGGGTATGCCATTCAGCATGCTGCAAAATTGGGTTATCCGATTGCCATCATCACAGGCGGACGAGTGGAGGCTGTGCGCTTGCGCTTCGAGGGTCTCGGTTGCTCGGATATATTCCTTGGTGCATCGAATAAGATTGTACAATGGGAAGAATTCTTAAACCGCCATGGGTTGAAAGCCGAAGAGGTGATGTATATGGGCGACGACATTCCCGACTATGAAGTGATGACAAAATGCGGCTTGGCTTGCGCCCCTGCCGATGCTGCGCCCGAAATAAAAGCTGTGGCTCACTACATTTCAGACAAAAAAGGTGGCGAAGGATGTGGCAGAGATGTGATAGAACAGGTGATGAAAGCACAGGGGAAATGGATGAATAGCAGCGAGGCGTACTCTTGGTAGTTCATCAATGAAGAATTAAAAATTAAGAATTAAAAATTAATAACCAAAGGTTTTTAAGCCTTCGACAATAAAATATTATGAATTTTGAATTTAAAATTTTACGTCCTATAAATGTGATATTTACGGCACTGATACAAGTGTTGATGTATTGGTGTGTGGTGATACCTACACTTACTACGTTTGGCGTAGTTTCTAGCACGCCTTCGTGGGTGGTGTTATGCTCAATTATTGGCACTGCGCTGATTTGCGCTGGTGGCTATGTGATTAACGACTACTTCGATGTGAAAATCGACCGCATAAATCGCCCTAACGATGTGATTGTGACCAACTCGATGAGCAAGGCAGAAGCTATGAGATTATACCAAATAGTGAGTGGCATTGGCATAGCAAGCGGATTGGTTGCAGCAGTGTATTTGCGCAGTGTAACACTCGGTATGATTTACGTAATTGTGCCAGGTATGTTGTGGTTCTATTCTTCGACATACAAACGCCAATTGATAATAGGTAACTTGATTGTTGCTCTCTCGGCAGGATTAGTGCCAATGGTGCCAATGTTTGTAGAAACAGCTGCGTTGAACGCCAAATATGGCGCACTACTCCACCAAACACCTATATTGAAAACGATATATGGTTGGGTGTGTGCATTTGCATTGTTCTCATTCTTGTTTACATTCATTCGCGAAGCAATCAAAGACCTACAAGACGAACCTGGCGACAGAGAATATGAGTGCCATACGATGGCTGTAGTGTGGGGCGAAAATATAACTCGCATGGTGATGACAGCACTAATCATATTGACCAACATTATGTTAGGCTACTTTGTTTATGCTATTGTTCCATTCGAAGGCACACTTACATCGAGATATTTCTTGTTTGGAATCGCAGTGCCAAGCCTATGTTTGATAGGCTTATTGTGGTCGAAATCATGCACTGCGTATGCAAATGCCGCTTCGCTCTGCAAATTCATCATGCTCATAGGTACACTATATACGCTAATCTACCACTACTTACTTGCAGCGACATATCACATACCTATGTTTGGAATATTTAATATAATTAGTAATTAGTAAAGAGTAAAGAGTAATTAGTAATTAATATCCCTATTCAAATTATGAACAACTCTCAACTTTTTATCGCCAATGGCTCAAAGACCGTTGGTTCAACTCTCAACTCTCAACTCTCAACTCTCAACGTTATTTTAGGTTCGCAGTCGCCACGCCGCAAGGAGTTGTTGGGTGGATTGGACATTGAATTTACGACTAAAGTAATACCGGGCTTAGAGGAAACTTATCCCGACACACTACAAGGCGAAGAGATACCTGTGTATCTTGCAGAACAAAAAGCAGATGCTTATACTTTAGAAGATAATGACTTGTTGATTACTGCCGACACAATCGTGTGGCTCGATGGTCGCGTATATGGCAAACCTACAGACGAGGCTGAGGCGCGCGAGATGTTACGCTCGTTGTCAGGCAAGACGCACGATGTGATTACTGGCGTATGTGTGCGCACCAACAAAAAGAATGTATCTTTTGCATCGACTACCAAAGTGCGCTTTGCTGAATTGACAGAGGAAGAAATCAACCATTATGTAGAGAAATATCGCCCTATGGACAAGGCAGGCTCGTATGGCGTGCAAGAGTGGATTGGCTACATTGGCGTGGAGCATATCGAGGGGTCATACTTCAACGTGATGGGCTTGCCTATACAGAAACTATATACTGTGTTGAAAGAGTTTTGATATAGACAGAAATACCCCCACAAATCACACAAATAAACACAAATAATTCGTGAGATTTGTAAAAATTTATGGGCAAATAAATATCATGTTCTCTTGTCTTCATGTCTTAGAATAATAATGAAAAACCTAAAATTCATACTACTTATATTTGTAACTGCGGCGTTGTTCGTGGCGGATGTGGCGTATGGTAGTGTAAAGATACCTCTTGGCGAGTTGTTTAGTGATAATGAGGTATATAACAACATTATATACAACTTCCGTCTGCCTAAGGCACTCACGGCTCTCATCACGGGGGCGGCTATATCAGTGGCGGGATTGATTATGCAAACGCTATTCCGCAACCCTTTGGCTGGACCATACGTATTAGGCGTAAGCTCGGGTGCAAGCCTCGGTGTGGCGATATTCATATTAGCAGGTGCAATATTGCCTACTGCATTTATTGAAAGCGGATGGGGATTGGTCATCTCGGCTACATTGGGTGCTGTGTTAGTGCTGATGATGGTGCTGGCGGTGTCGTTCCGCGTGCGACAAGCGGTGTCGCTACTCATCGTGGGCATTATGTTCGGACAGTTATCGGGTTCACTCGTCACCATACTGCAAAACTCAAGCGACCCTGATTCGCTTAAGTTATTCGTAGTGTGGACATTTGGTTCGCTATCGGCTGTAACATGGAACTATATGTGGGTGATGTTGCCAATCGTGATAATAGGACTTACCATTGTTTTTGCTATACAAAAACCACTTAATGTGCTACTTTTGGGTGAGAATTACGCATTGGGACTTGGGGTCAATGTCGTTCGCACACGATTGATGATAATTATTGCCATTGCACTATTGGCTGGTGCTACAACAGCATTCACCGGACCAATTGCCTTCATCGGTATGGCAGTGCCTCACCTTGTGCGTGGACTATTGAAAACATCCAACCATCAATCAACTATTCCCGGCACTATCCTCGTAGGTGCATCGCTCCTCCTTTTGTGCGACATCGTATGCCAATTGCCAGCAAATGGCTATACCCTACCTATCAATGCCGTCAGCGCATTGGTTGGTGCACCTATTATTATATGGATAATACTTAGAAGAAAATGATTTTTTCAATGCACAATGCACAATTCATAATGCACAATTGATTCTGCATAAAAAACTATTATAATGAACATATTAAAGACAGAGAATCTAACTATCGGCTATGGAGCGAAGGCTGTGCAGCGAGGGTTGAACCTTGAGGCGCAGGCGAGAGACTTGATATGCCTTACAGGCACGAATGGGTCGGGCAAAAGTACGCTATTGCGCACTTTAGCTGGACTGCAACCTGCATTGGACGGTAAGGTGATGATTGCAAATAAGGACATCGCATCACTCAATGTGCATCAACGCTCTACCCTGTTTTCGCTAGTGCTGACAGATGATATAGACATAGAAAGATTGACGGTGCGCGAGTTGGTGGCTATGGGGCGTTTTCCATATACCAATTGGGCTGGTTCTTTATCTAAAAAAGATGATGAAATAATCGATAAAGCTCTGAAAGACGTACATTTATCGCACAAAGCCGATTCGATGATAAACCATATATCCGACGGCGAAAAACAGCGTGCAGTGATAGCCAAAGCTTTGACACAAGACACTCCGCTCGTATTGTTGGATGAGCCTACTGCCCACCTCGATTTGCCTAATAGAATTGAGATTATGCTATTGCTCCGCCGATTGTCAGTATCAACAGGCAAATCATTCATTCTCTCTACTCACGAATTGGACCTCGCTCTGCAAATGGCAGATAAAATATGGCTAATGACCCCTTCGGGCGTAGAAATCGGTATGCCTGAGGACTTGATGCTTACGGGTAGTTTTCAGTCGGCATTTGGGTCGGAGTCCTTCTCATTTGATGCTATCGACGGACACTGCCACATACACCAAATCAAAGGCCCTATGGAAATAGCAATCGTGGTTTCGGAAGGAGCAGAAGCGCATGAAGCTTGGCTCAGAAGAGCTCTAATCCGCGTGGGTATTCAAGTGAACAACACAAGCGAAAAGAAAATCCACTGCACCCCACAAGGCTATCAATTAGAAGAAAACGGCAAGGTACATACAACCATAGAAGAACTGCTGAAAAATATATTCGAGCATTAAACGAAAAAACATATTCTCAAGTCCTCATATATAAAAAAAGACAAGAAGACAGGATAACAAGAAAAATTATCTCATAAAATTCTCCCACGAATGACACAAATATCCACAAATATATAATCTTATGCCAATTCGTGATAATTGTGGGCAAAAATAAAAATCATGTTCTCCTGTCTTCTTGTCTTAAAAAAAACGCAATAAAACAAACGCAATGAAAAAAGCACTAATTATCATCACATTGTGCATTGTGTATTGCACATTGTGCATTTCACAAAACATCTACAAATTTGCCATACACGAAGAGATAAACAGCAAAACTTGGATTTACACCAAAAAGGCTTTGGAAGAGGCAAAAGACGTAAACCCCGACTTAATTGTGTTGCACCTAAACACTTACGGAGGCGAAGTCGTATATGCCGACTCAATCCGCACTGCCATACTGCGTTGCGAAACTCCGATTGTGGCATATATCGACAACAATGCAGCATCGGCAGGTGCCTTAATATCAATTGCTTGCGACAGAATATATATGCGCACAGGGTCGCAAATCGGTGCCGCCACGGTGGTCAATGGCGTAGATGGTTCTGCCATGCCCGACAAATACCAAAGCTATATGCGCGCAACGATGCGTGCCACTGCCGAGTCGCACGGCAAAGACTCGCTCGACCGTTGGCGTCGCAACCCTCTCATTGCCGAAGCTATGGTCGATGAGAGCATCTATATCGAAAACCTAATCGACTCAGGTAAAATACTGACATTCACCACCCAAGAGGCTATCGCACACCGATACTGCGAAGCCGAAGTAACTACATTCGAAGATGTGTTGGAAGCCGAAGGCTATGAAGCCCAAAAATGTGAGATAACCGAGTATAAACCAAGCCTATACGACAAATTGAAAGGCACGCTTATGGGCACAGCCCTACGCTCGATACTCATCATGCTCATCATCGGTGGCATCTACTACGAATTGCAACAACCCGGCATCGGATTACCTCTCGCAGTGGCAATCACAGCCGCAGTGCTCTACTTCGCACCACTCTACCTCGATGGATTGGCAGCCTATTGGGAAATAGCCGTATTTATCATAGGTATAGTGCTATTACTATTAGAGTTATTCGTCATTCCAGGCTTTGGCATTGCAGGCATAGGAGGCATTTTGTGCGTAATATTTGCACTCGTCACCGCAATGCTCAACAACGACTTTTTCGATTTCACACCAATTGTGATACCCGACCTCAATCAAGCGTTGCTAACCGTCCTTCTCGGATTGATACTTGGCACAATATTAGTCATTTACCTCGTTTCCAAAATTGGCACAAAAGGCATGTTCAGCCGATTGGCACTAAGCAAAGAGCAAATCACGACCGATGGGTATGTAGGCGTGCCAACCGAACAGATTAGCATAGTTGGACACGAAGGAATTGCCACAACCGACCTCCGCCCATCAGGCAAAGTCACCATCAATGGCAAACACTACGACGCCGTATCGCAATATGGCGATTTCATCGAAAAAGGAAGTAAAATAAAAGTAACAAAATACGAAGCAACGCAAGTGTATGTGAGAGCTGAAAATTGACATATCAAAATTCACAAAACCACAACCCTAATCACATCCTTACCTCTCCTTAAGTGCAAGCAAGGTGCACCATAGAAAACAGTCATAAAAAAACAGTCAAAAAAATTGTGATTTTTGACATTATACATACAAAAAAAGGCCTCAAGAACTACAAGTTTTTTGGGGTCTTTTTTTTTATCATTTTTTTTTGCAAATTATTCATAAAAATATTTGCTCATAATAAATAAAATGAGTATCTTTGCAACGTGTTTTATTTAGGGGTGAACTATGTTTGGCCAAATCCCTAATTCTATCAAAAAATTTTAATTAACTCATTTTATAAACTTTATTTCAAAAACTTATGAAACCAACTCACATTGAACACCTTGGTATCGCAGTTAACAAACTCGATGAAGTAATTCCTTACTATGAACAACTTCTTGGTACAAAATGCTACAGCATCGAAGAAGTAGTTGACCAAAAAGTACGTACAGCATTCTTCAAATGCGGTCAAACTAAAATCGAGCTTCTCGAACCAACTTCAGAAGAGAGTACAATCGCTAAATGGTTGGAAAAAAATCCTAAAGGTGGCGTACACCACGTTGCTTTCTGCGTAGAAGGCTTGCAAGTGGTTCTTGACGAATGCGCTGCTGCTGGCATCCAACTTATTGACAAAGCTCCTCGCAAAGGTGCAGAAGGCTTGAACATCGCATTCCTTCACCCAAAATCAACTCACGGCGTTCTCACTGAGTTGTGCGAAGACCCAAATAAATAATTTTTTCAAGACAGGAAGACATGAAAACAAGAATAAATCATGTACTCTTGTCTTCATGTCATAAAAAAGAGTAATAATTACTAATTCTAAATATAAAATGGAAAATAAAGAAAAAGTAAAACAGTTGATGGACATGCGCGCTCAAGCTCGTCTTGGCGGTGGTCAAAAACGTATCGACTCTCAACACAGCAAAGGTAAATATACAGCTCGCGAACGTATCGAAATGCTCCTCGATGAAGGTTCATTCGAAGAACTTGATATGTTCCTCACTCACCGTTGTGTAAACTTCGGTCTCGAAAAAGAAAAATATCTTGGCGACGGCGTAGTTATCGGTCACGGTACTATCGAAGGTCGTTCAGTATATGTATTTGCACAAGACTTTACTATCTTCGGTGGTTCATTGTCTGAAACAATGGCATTGAAAATCTGTAAAGTTATGGACCTCGCTATGAAAATGGGTGCTCCTGTTATCGGTATCAACGACTCGGGTGGTGCTCGTATTCAAGAAGGTGTTACAGCTCTCGCTGGTTACGCTGAAATCTTCGAACGCAACATCTTGGCTTCTGGTGTAATTCCTCAAATCTCTGCTATCTTCGGTCCTTGTGCTGGTGGTGCGGTTTACTCTCCTGCCCTCACTGACTTCATCCTTATGACTGAAGAAAACAGCTACATGTTCGTAACTGGTCCTAAAGTAGTAAAAACTGTTACAGGTGAATCTATCTCTACAGAAGACCTCGGTGGTGCTGGTATGCACTCTACTAAATCAGGTGTGGCTCACTTCCGCGCTGAAAGCGAACAAGAAGGTATCGCTAAAATCCGCGAATTGGTATCTTTCATCCCACAAAACAACCTCGAAGAGGCTCCAGTGGTTGAATGTACTGACCCAATCCACCGTCTCGAAGACGAATTGAACGAAATCATCCCTGATAACCCTAACATGCCTTACGACATGAAACGCGTTATCAACGCTATCGTCGATGATCGTCACTTCTTCGAAGTACACTCTGACTATGCTAAAAACATCATCGTAGGTTTCGCTCGTTTCAACGGTGTTTCTACTGGTATCATCGCTAACCAACCTGCGTTCATGGCTGGTGTATTGGACTGCGACTCTTCTCGTAAAGCAGCTCGTTTCATCCGCTTCTGCGACGCATTCAACATTCCTTTGTTGACATTGGTTGACGTTCCTGGCTTCCTCCCTGGTTCTGGTCAAGAATATGCTGGTATCATCACTCACGGTGCTAAACTTATGTTCGCTTATGGTGAAGCTACTGTACCTAAAGTAACAGTTACTCTCCGTAAATCTTATGGTGGTGCTCACTGCGTTATGTCTTCTAAACAACTCCGTGGCGACTTCAACTACGCATGGCCAACTGCCGAAATCGCAGTTATGGGTGCTGCTGGTGCTATCGAAGTATTGGAAGGTCGCGCTATCAGCAAAATCGAAAACGCTGAAGAAAAAGCTAAATTCATCGCTGACAAAACAGCTGAGTACAACGACAAATTCGCTAACCCTTACATGGCAGCTTCTTACGGCTACATCGACGACGTTATCGAACCTCGTAATACTCGTTTCCGCGTTATCCGTGCATTCCAAGCATTGCAAACTAAGAAACAAGTTAACCCACTCAAAAAACACTCAAATATTCCTCTATAATTAATAGTCAACAGTCGGCAGTCGATAGTCAACGGTCGATAGACCGTAACAGACTGTAGACCTTAGACTGTAGACCTTAGACTAATTTAATATGACACTATTAGCAATAAATTGGAACAACATTATACTTGTTACTTGTGTAGGTTTCGGTATCGTATTCATAGTGCTCGTACTTTTGATTGCTATCATAACATTATTCGGTAAAGTGATGGCTCCTAAAGCAAAAGTTACAAAAACTACTACTACAACTGACGCACACAATGCAACAGTAAAAGTTGAGAAAACAGAAGAAGGGCACATCCCTGCCCTTGATAGTGCCGCTATCGCAGCTGCTCTTCACATGTACTTCGACGAAGTACACGACGAAGAATCGCTCGTTGTTACTATCAAAACTGTGGAGCGTCGCTACTCTCCATGGAACTCAAAAATTTATGGTCTAAATAACAATTTTACTCGTTAAAAATAGTATGAAGAAATTCAAATTTTCAATTGACAATAACCCATTCGAAGTTGCCGTAACAGAACTCGAAAACGGCCAAATCGATGTTGAGGTAAATGGTAGTAACTATATCGTTACTATTGACCGCGAAGCTACTAAAGCAGCTAATGCTCCTGCTCCTAAAGTAGCTCCTAAAGCTGCTGCTGCTCCTAAAGCTACTCCTACTGCTGCACCAGCGGCTGCTCCTAAAGCTGCTCCTGCTGCTGCACCAGCGGCTGCTCCTGCTGCAAGCGGTAGCGTTAAAACAGTTAAATCACAACTTCCTGGTAGCGTAACTAAACTTGTTATGGAAGTAGGTCAAGCTGTTAAAAAAGGTGATACTGTATTGATGATCGAAGCCATGAAAATGGAAAACGAAATCAAAGCAGAATGCGACGGTACAATCGCTAAATTCTATGTTGAAGCTGGTAAGAGCGTAATGGCTGACGACAAATTGTTCGACATCGCTTGCGGTGGCGCAACTGCAGCTCCTGCACCTGCTCCAGTAGCCGCTCCTGCTCCTAAAGCTGAAGCTGCTCCAGCTCCTAAAGCAGAACCTGCTGCTGCTCCTGCTGCTGGCGGTCCTGCTAAACCATTGAAATCTCCACTTCCAGGTAGCATCACAAAAATCCTCGTTACTCCAGGTCAAGCCGTTAAAAAAGGTGAAACTTTGTTGATGATGGAAGCTATGAAGATGGAAAATGAAATCAAAGCTGAAAAAGATGGCGTAGTAGCTGAAATTAAAGTTACTGTAGGTCAAAACGTAATGAACGACGAAGTTCTTCTTTTGTTAGCTTAATTTGTAAAACCTAAAATTAAAATTTTAAGATGAAACAATCAATAAAAGTTTTCCTTCTTTCGGTGATGGCTCTTTTTGCGGTTAACTTCGCAACTATGGCTCAAGATGCTACTGAAGAAACTGTTGCAGCTGAGGTTGTAGCAGTAGCTGAAGAGGCAGTTGAAGCTGTTGCTGCTGAAGTTGTAGAAGAGAACATCGACCTCGGAGAAACTATGGTTAACTTCTTCGAAGGTATGGGTCTCACTGCAATGGCTCAAGACCCACGCTATTTGATTATGATTATCATTGCGTGTGTTTTGTTCTACCTTGCAATCGTAAAACAATTCGAGCCTCTTTTGCTCCTCCCTATCGCATTTGGTATGTTGCTCACTAACTTACCTGGTGCTGGCCTTTTCCACGAAGAACTCTTCGCTGGTGGTCACGTGCATTGGAGCGATATGGCTAATGGCGCAGGTTTGCTCGACTTCCTCTACCTCGGTGTTAAACTTGGTATCTATCCATGTTTGATTTTCATCGGTGTAGGCTCTATGACTGACTTTGGTCCACTTCTCGCTAACCCTAAGAGCTTGCTCCTCGGTGCAGCTGCTCAATTAGGTATCTTTGCTGCATTCTTCGGTGCTCGTCTCCTCGGTTTCGACGCTGCTGAAGCTGCTTCTATTGGTATCATCGGTGGTGCTGATGGTCCTACAGCTATCTTCTTGACATCTAAGTTGGCTCCTCACCTCCTCGGCCCTATCGCTGTAGCTGCTTACTCTTATATGGCTCTCGTACCTGTTATTCAACCACCTATTATGCGTTTGTTAACTACTAAGGAAGAACGCCAAATTACAATGAAACAAGTACGTTCAGTTTCAAAAAGAGAGAAAATCATCTTCCCTATCATGGTTACTATCATCATCTCATTGCTTCTTCCAGATGCTGCTGCCCTCATCGGCTGTTTGATGCTTGGTAACTTGATGAAAGAGTGTGGCGTAGTTGACCGCTTGACTAAAACTGTTCAAAACGAATTGATGAATATCTGTACTATCTTCCTTGGTATCACTGTAGGTGCAACTGCAACTGCAGGTACATTCCTCTCTTTGGGTACTCTCGGTATCTTGGCTATGGGTATCACAGCATTCGCTTTGGGTTCAGCTGGTGGTGTATTGCTCGCTAAATTCATGAACCTCTTCTTGAAAAACAAAATCAACCCACTCATCGGTTCAGCTGGTGTATCAGCAGTTCCAATGGCTGCTCGTGTTTCTCAAGTTGTGGGTCAAGAAGAAAACCCAACAAATTATTTGTTGATGCACGCTATGGGTCCAAACGTAGCAGGTGTTATCGGTTCTGCAGTAGCAGCTGGTATCCTCCTCAGCATGCTTGGATAATAGTTGTTAAATCAATTAATAATATAAAAAGTTGCTTCGTTTGTCGAAGCAACTTTTTCTGCCCTATTGTGTAATGGTAGCACAGCAGATTCTGGTTCTGTACGTCTGGGTTCGACTCCTAGTGGGGCAACGATGAGAATAAAAATTGAGAATTAAGAGTTTTAATAAGCACTATAAATAAATAGGGTTGCTCTAAAAGAGCAACCCTATTTACTTTTTTATCATAAGATTAAATTATCTTATTAGTTTGTGTGTCTGGAAATACCACTGCAGGTTTGAAAGTTTTAGCTTCTTCCTCCGTCATCCAAGTATATGCCATAATGATAATTATATCACCTACATTTACAAGATGAGCTGCTGCACCATTAACACAAATAACACCCGAACCACGTTCACCTGGTATTACGTATGTTTCAAAACGACTACCATTATTATTATCAACCACTTGTACACGCTCATTAGGATAAATATTAGCAGCTTCCATGAGGTCTTGGTCGATAGTAATACTACCTATATAGTCAAGGCATGACTCAGTAATAGTCACACGATGAATTTTACTTTTTACTAAATTGAGGTACATTTTTATTTAAATCTTATATTATCAATCAAACGAACAGATCCGCAATATACTGTAATACAACCAACAACATAATCAGCATCTTCCCATTTTTCAATAGATTGGAGAGTATCTCCATTGACTATATCGTAATACTCTACTTCAAGACCTTCGTGGCGATTGATTGCAGCAATAGTTGCATCGTGAAGCTCATGAACAGTAGTCATAGAATAGAAAGATGTACTCTCTTTTAGTACAGCATGAATATTTGCAGCCAAAGCACGTTGCTCTTCGGTCAACAATGTATTACGAGAAGAACGAGCAAGACCACTCTCTTCACGCACGATTGGGCATCCGATAATCTCAACGTCGAATTGCATAGAACGCACCATGTGGCGAATAATAGCCAATTGTTGGAAATCTTTTTCACCAAAATAAGCACGTGTAGGTTGCACTAAATGGAACAATTTGCTAACTACTTGCACTACCCCATTAAAATGTCCTGGGCGGAATTTACCTTCCATCACCTCGTCTAATCCTGCGAAATCGAATTGGAAAGTTGTATTCATCTCCTCTTCGGTATAAAATTCTTCGGCAGAAGGAGCAAATACAGCAGTACAACCAACAGATTCAAGAAGCGCAGAATCAGCCTCAAGCGTACGTGGATATTTAGCCAAATCGTTTTTATCATTAAATTGAGTTGGGTTAACAAATACACTAACTATGGCTACTTCATTTTCAGCCACAGCACGACGTACAAGTTGTAGGTGTCCTTCATGAAGGGCTCCCATAGTAGGCACAAAGCCTATTTTTTTATTCTCAGCTTTTAATGCCGCAACATATTGCTCTAATTCAGCAATTGATTTTATCAAATCCATAATTCTTAAAAATTTGAAATGTGAAATTTGAAATGAGACAGTTTCCTTTCGGAATTAACTCTCAACTTTCAATTTTTTATCGCCAAAGGCTCAAAAACCTTCGGTTCAACTTTCAACTTTATATTGATACTTTAGTTTTTTGTTTCAATTGGAAGTCACGACCAAGGTATTTTTCACGCACTACTGGGTTATCTGCCAACTCTTTAGGAGTACCTTGGAACAATATTTTACCCTCAAAAAGCAGATATGCTCTATCTGTAATAGAGAGTGTTTCATCTACGTTATGGTCGGTGATGAGGATACCTATATTCTTATCTTTCAAGTGCCAAACAATATCTTGAATATCTTGCACAGCAATAGGGT
This sequence comes from Paludibacteraceae bacterium, assembly GCA_017559505.1. Lineage (GTDB taxonomy): Bacteria > Bacteroidota > Bacteroidia > Bacteroidales > Paludibacteraceae > Aphodosoma. Next base: position 15,716 of record JAFYSF010000003.1, read on the forward strand.
CGACACCAGCAAAAGGTTCGTCGAGCATAACAAAGTCAGGTTCTATTGCCAAACAACGTGCAATTTCACAACGACGACGCTCACCACCAGAAAGACGGTCGCCAATATTCTTACGCACATGCTCAAGGCGAAATTCTGCTATCAACTGTTCTAACTTTTCGCGCTGATAATCTTTCGTAAAATTAGTCATTTCAAGTACAGCCTTTATATTATCTTCTACAGTCATTTTGCGAAAGACTGAAGCCTCTTGAGCTAAATAACCAATACCTGCTTGAGCGCGACGATATACTGGATATTTTGTAATTTCTTGGTCGTTAAGAAAAATCTTGCCACTATTAGGAACGACAAGCCCTGTAGTCATATAGAATGTAGTAGTCTTACCTGCACCATTTGGTCCAAGCAAACCTACAATTTCACCTTGTCTTACCTCGATAGAAACATCATTCACTACAGTACGTTTACCATATACTTTGAACAGATGCTCTGTACGCAAAATTTTCTCCATTTATTTTTTATTTTTATTCAGACATGAAGACAAGATAACATTTTTCCTCATCATCAAATGCATTGCTACATCCTATGGTGTTTCTTGGCAAAAAAATAACAGACCTATCGGCGTATTTTTATAATCAATTTGTTTTAGCTTCGCGAAAAATCAATGCAAAAGCAATGGCTACAACCAATGCGAATCCTGCAAATATATACCACACCGAAGTCCAATCGCCTACTAAATAACCACCAGAATTATATCGACAATAGTGATTTACAACAGTTTGCGCAACCAACACACCAATCGTAGAACCAAAACCATTGGTCATCATCATAAACAATCCTTGTGCTGACGAACGCAAATTTGCACTCACTTCCTTATTAACAAACAAAGAACCAGATATATTAAAAAAGTCGAAAGCCATCCCATACACAATCATCGACAAAATGAATAGCCACACTCCACTGCCCGGATTTCCCATACCAAAGAAAGCGAAACGAAGCGTCCACGCTAACATTGCTATAATCATAACATTCTTAATACCAAAGCGTTTCAAGAAAAATGGTATAAGTAGAATGCATATAGTTTCAGATATTTGACTGAGCGATATGAGCATATTGGCATGTTGCACACCAAAAGTATCAGCAAACTCAGGATAAGCTCCAAAACTTGATATAAATGGGTTGGCATAGCCATTAGTTATCTGCAATATCATCCCCAACAACATAGAGAAGATAAAAAAGATAGCCATTCTATATTCTTTGAATAGAGCAAAAGCATTCAATCCAAGAGCCTCAACAAGCGATTTTCTGCCACTATTTCGTTCGGTAGAACATTCGGGCAAAGTAAACGAATAAGTTGCTAATAAAACACTTAAGCCACCACTAACAACATATTGGGCTGCAGTAGATTGAAAACCTAATAAATCGATAGCCCACATCGAACAGATAAATCCGATAGTACCAAACACACGGATTGGTGGGAATGCCTTCACAGCATCAAGACCCTCTTTATCTAAAGCATTATATGCTACCGAATTAGACAACGCCCAAGTAGGCATATAAAATGCTACGCTTAGACTATAAAGAGTAAACAATGTGCTAAATTGCACTATATCAGCAGTCAAACCATACCACCCTGCAGCTATCATAAAAACACCCGCAATGCCATGACATATACCGAGCAACTTTTGCGCTGGAATCCAACGATCTGCCACGATACCCATAAGCGCAGGCATGAATATTGAAACGATGCCTTGAATAGAATAAAATAGACCTATATTGGCTCCTAATCCAGCATTGCCAAGGTAATTGCCCATTGATGTGAGATATGCTCCCCATATAGCAAATTGAAGAAAACTCAATATGATTAACCTAAGTTTCATAAGGTAAAACTTCAAATTTATTTCGTAAGGCTATTTACTTCTGTCCTCGCAATCTATTTTTTATTTCTTGTGCTCGTTCGTAGTTTTCAGACGCTATAGCGCGTTGCAAGGCTTCATCCAACTCTTCGTCGAATAGCATCGAAACAGGAGCATCGTCGGTATGGCGAATTTGAACGCGGTCTTTTACCTCTTCTAATATCTTCTCTTCTACATATATCGGTGCATTATAGCGAATAGCGAGTGCAACTGAATCGGACGTACGACTATCTAACTGCAATTCTTCATTGCCATTCATTATCACCAATTTAGAGAAATATGCTTCACCTGATTTGCGCACTATATCAACTCTTACGAGGTCTATATCGCACTGATTCATAAGGTCGAGCATGAGGTCATAAACTATTGGGCGTTTCAATTCTACTTTTTGTAGTCCAACAAGTATGCTTCGAGCCTCAAATCCTCCTATTATGATAGGCAGCTTGCGATTGCCTTCCACTTCTTCTAACATCAAAAAGTAGATATCATTGTCAGGCTTAGCTTCGCTGACTCCCATTATTCTTACTTCTCGTGGCGAAATCATAGTGATATATTTTTATCAGCACACACTGTGAGTGGGTATTTATTTCATATTGTCAACAGCCCATTTCAAGTATATTGATCCCCATGCAAAACCCGCGCCAAACGATGAAAGCACGAGATTATCCCCTTTCAAGAATAGATGCTTATTATCCCACAAAAGAATTGGAATTGTGGCAGATGACGTATTAGCGCGGTTGTCAATATTCACCAAAACACGATCAGAGCGCATACCCATACGATTGCCAACCGCCTCAATAATACGCATATTTGCTTGGTGAGGAAGGAAATATATTTCATTTGGATTCAAACCATTGCGGTCCATTATTTCCAACGACACTTCAGACATCTTGCTCACAGCCCATTTGAATACGTTTTTACCATCTTGATAAACAAAGTGTTCGCGAGCATCAACAGTTTCGTGAGTAGCTGGTTTAATAGAGCCCCCTGCTTTCATGTGGAGGTATTCTTTGCCAATACCATCTGAACGAAGGATAGCATCTTGAAGTCCATTGCCATCGGCACATGGTTCAAGCAAAACAGCAGCCGCACCATCACCAAAGAGAGGGCATGTATTGCGGTCGGTATAATCGATGATAGACGACATTTTTTCGCCTGAAACAACAATCAATCTTTTGCAAAATCCACTTTCGATATAAAGAGCTGCTGTTTTAAAAGCATGAATAAAGCCAGCACACCCTACTTGCATATCGAATGAAAGACCATTTTTGATACCGCAAGCATCAGAGATAATCGCTGCAGTAGATGGAAACACCATGTCGGGCGTAACTGTAGAGCAGATTATACCATCAATATCAGATGGTTGAAGATTATTCTTTTCTAAGAGAGTTTTTACTGCCTTAATTGCCATATACGACATACCTACTCCAGGCTCTTTCAGTATTCTACGCTCCCTAATACCCACGCGAGTCATAATCCACTCATCTGAAGTATCAACCATGCGGCTAAGTTCATCATTAGTAAGTATATACTCAGGCAAATACGCCTCAATTGCCGTGATAGCGGCTCTAACTTTAGTGTCTTTTGTCATAAATATTTTTTTTGATGCACGCATATAAATAAGGTATAATGAAACAACTGAATACATGCGTGCAAAATTCGGTGCAAAGTTACGAAAAATAATTCATAATTCATAATTCACAATTCATAAATATAAATACTATTTAAGTATCTATTTGTTAACTACTATTTATCAAATAGTTACAAAAACTATTATTTTATAAAAAAAATTAAAACATACTCTTTGTTAGGTTACTTTTATTTTGTAACTTTGCAGTCTGTAAAAAATGCACTATGCACAATGCACAATGCACAATTACACGAGTCAAATAAATATTTAAATATCAATAACATAATTAACTAAACACAATATATAATTTACATTGCTATCAATTGTGAATTGTGAATTGTAAATTGTGAATTGAATAAAAAGATGTATAACATTAAAGATGTATTTCAACCTCGCATTATCGAGTGTTTGAAAAATTATGGCAAACAACAATTCACTGCCGATATGATGGCTGGTGTGATTGTAGGTATTGTAGCAATTCCATTGGCAATTGCGTTTGGTATCGCTTCGGGTGTAGGCCCAACAGAAGGTCTTATCACTGCTATTATTGCTGGTTTTATTATCTCGGCATTTGGTGGCACAAGAGTGCAAATAGGTGGACCAACAGGAGCGTTCATCGTAATCATCTATGGCATTATCCAACAATTTGGCTTAGTAGGCTTGATGATAGCCACTATCCTTGCTGGTATTATGCTTATTATCATGGGTCTAACAAAGATGGGTAGCATCATCAAATTTGTGCCATACCCTGTGATTATTGGTTTCACTGGTGGTATTGCGCTTACCATTTTCTCTACTCAAATGAACGATTTCTTCGGAATGGGCATCGAAGGTGTGCCAGCCGACTTCATTGAGAAATGGATTTGCTACTTCACAAACATTACCTCTGTGAATTGGGGAGCATTTGCAATCGGATTGTTGAGTCTTCTCATCATCATCTTCACACCAAAAGTATCTAAAAAAATTCCTGGTTCGCTTGTTGCAATCATCATTATGACCCTCATAGTGTGGATATTGAAAGAGTTCACCAACTTCGAATTTGTCAACAGCATAAAAACTATCGGCGACTTATACGAATTGCCTTCAGGCATTCCTGCGCCTAAATTGCCAGCGATGAACCTTGACGAAGGAGAAACTATTTGGAGTGTTATTCGCTCGCTCATGCCTGCAGCATTCACTATTGCTATGTTGGGCGCAATCGAGTCGTTGCTCTCTGCTATGGTTGCCGATGGTGTCATTTCCGACAAACACAACTCTAACACTGAATTGATTGGTCAAGGTATTGCCAACGTAGTAGTTCCATTCTTCGGTGGCATTCCTGCAACAGGAGCTATTGCACGTACAATGACTAACATCAACAATGGCGGTCGCACTCCAGTAGCTGGTATTGTGCATGCTTTGATTCTTTTGTTAGTGCTACTATTCATGGGTCCACTCGTTGGTTTGATTCCAATGCCATGTCTTGCAGCGGTGCTCATCATTGTGGCATACAACATGAGCGGCTGGCGCACATTCCTCTCTCTCTACAAAGGCCCTAAGAGCGACTTTGCGGTGTTGATGACAACATTCGTACTTACAGTCATCTTCGACCTTACTATCGCCATCGAAATTGGCTTATTGCTCGCCGTTGTATTGTTCTTGAAACGTACAAGCGAATCTGTCGAAATCCGCCATTTCCACGACGAAATCGACCCTAATCAAGAACTCGACATTCAAATCAGCTCAGAAGAAAAACTTGCTATTCCTGAAAATGTTGATGTATACGAAATCGATGGACCATACTTCTTCGGTATTGCTAATAAATTCGAGGATGTAATGAGCCAAATCAGCAACAAACCACGAGTACGTATCATCCGTATGCGTCGCGTTCCGTTTATGGACTCAACAGGTATCCACAACCTCGAAGTTCTTATCGAACAATCACACAAAGAAGGCATACAAATTGTTCTTTCAGGTGTAAATCCACAAGTACGCAAAGCCCTCGAAAAAGCAGATTTCAACAAACTTATTCCTACTGAAAACATCTGCTCGAATATCAATGTGGCTCTCGAACGCTCAAAAGAACTTATCTAAGCAATAAAAAGCCTCTGAAAGCGTTATGGTTTTCAGAGGCTTTTTCAATCTAAACACATCAATTCATATAAAAATCCTTTACCAATAGCATACTGCTTCATAGGATAACCATACCTTCAAGCAACCCTCACCGAAGAAGACTGACATTATGAAAAAATTTAACTTTATCATCGCCGTTATTTTAACTTCAATTTTTTGTTCATCTTGCGATTGGCTTGAGCCAGAAGATGACCCTTCTACTCACATCTATCACACTGCCGCCACACTAATCCACGACCCAGAAACAGGGAAAGAAATATTCTTGGCAGATGATGGCATAAAACTAATTCCTACTACAGCACTCTCAATACCAGACTCTCTCAAAAACACTCTCCTCGACCAACGCTACTACATAACATTCCAAATCGAAACCCAAACCACACAAATCTACAATATCAACCTCTTGTCTATGCAGATAATGAGCAGAGAGTCTATAACCAGCATAAGCCACAACGACACTATCAGCGAATACAAAAACGAACAATTGAAAATAAATCTACTTTGGACTTCAGGCAAATACCTAAACCTCACAACACAAATCCAAGGTTCGGGTTCAGTGGCACACAACTATCATTTGTTGCACAATCCCAACCAAAACGGCGACACCCTACACCTAACAATGCGCTACGACAGCAACAACGACAAACCCACATACAGCCTCCAACAAGCATTGTATTACGACCTATCGGAACTCCTAACCAACCAATCCGACAGCACAACAATCTGTTTCCACTACAACTCAGGCACACCTACATTCGACACTCTCTATCTAAAAATAGCAAATAAATGAAACGACTAATCTCAACCATTTCGTGCATCTGCCTCTGCGCATTGTGCATCCAATCTCACGCACAATTCACAGTCAACAATCCACAGGGTTACGTCAAACTCACCGACCAACAATACAACCTCGACGCCCTCATTCTGTTAAACGGCATCGATGGCAACACCTCTATCGACTACACCGGCTCTGAGTCTATCGAATGGCGATACTCTATCGGTGGCGAAAACTTCAATTCGTCGCAAAAAGATATCATCCCTGAGCCTAATATGCTCTACTCTATCTATGTCGATGGCGTAGCGAAATATCACATCTACACACTCGACTACACCCAATACCTCTCACAACTCAATTCCATCGAGGTCGTCGAAGGCGAAAACCAATGTCGCCAAATCACGCTCAACATCGAAGCCTCAATCCCCGAAATCACATATCTCGACCGCACAAACACCACACGCACCCTCACACGAGAATTTACACTAAGCTACGACAATGCCGTTTGGCAAGACTCAGCATGGACCACCATAACTACCGACACAACACTCATAATCAATTCCTCACTCCTAATTCCTAATTCCTCATTCTCAATCCCTGCGCCATACAAATCCACCACATTCCGCCTCTATGGCGACCAATGGGCTGAGCAACTCGACATAGCGTCCGACACCCTGATGACCGACTACACCGCCGTAGCCGTCAAATGCTATCCTCGTGGCACAGTGGTCGAACGCGAATATAAAAACGAAAAAGACCGCTCGTCCGACCCCGACATCAAAGGCTCTGCCCCTCTTGTCGTCGAATTCGAATCACGTGCCAATCCTCTCGACATAATCTATTACGAATGGTTTGTATGCAACGTCGAAACCCCTAACAACTACCAACGCTACAACGACACCGACCTACGCTATACATTCGAAAAAACGGGCGAATACAAAGTGAAACTCATCGCAACCAGCAATACGTGCGAATACACCGACTCGCTCAACGTGAAGGTATTAGAATCATACATCGAAGCACCCAACGTATTCACTCCTAATGGCGATGGCATCAACGACGAATGGCGTGTGGCGTACAAATCCATCGAACGCTATCAATGTATCATCCAAAATCGTTGGGGTCGCACAGTATTCAAATCCACCGACCCCGGCAAAGGCTGGGACGGCACAATCGGAGGTCGCCCTGCTGCCGAAGGCACATACTATTATGTCATCATAGCCTACGGCACCGACAAATTCCCTGACACTCACCGCAAAGCCGGACAACAAACCAAATACAAACTATCAGGCGACATCAATCTATTTAGATAAAAGGAACTTCTATAAAATACATTGCTATGAACCTTGAAAGTATTCTTTTTATCATTGGTAGCACATTTAAATTATACCAATGGACTGGAGATTCATTTATATTCCTTATTGCTAGCATATTAGGAATTGTACTTTTACTTTACACTGCAATTTTCCATAAATTCGATAAATAATACTAAAATCCTAAATAAAAGAAGGTATATCAAAACTAAAATAACTACTCACAAAAGTTACAAATTGTAACTATAATACTAAAAAAGGTCGTATCAAGCTCTATATTGAGTAATGATAGGACCTTTTTTTTATCTTTGAAGATGTTTAAATTTCAAATTAGTAAACATCCGATAAAATACAACTATTAGAGTTAGTAATAATGTTATATCTTTGTAGCGTTTTACTAACTCTAATTTTATATTTATGGATAAAGCAAAATTTTTTAGAACTACATGAAAAACAAAAATCTAATGGTTTAACAGAAAAGCAATATTGTCAAGGACATTCCATTGCTTATTCTAGTTTTCAGTATTGGTAAGCATCCGATAAAGTACATACAATCTATTTCACGAAGTAGTATAACATAAGCAAGAGTGTAAACCCTCAATAAAAATATCCCTAAAAAGTTTTTTATCTAACTTTTTAGGGATACTACACTTTTAGGGATTTAATTTATTAGCGATAAATAAATTTCAAAACCACTATCAATTACAATGCAACCTTTTCTGTTTTACCTGCTACTATCACAAGGTAAATACCTCGTGGAAGCGACAATGTGGTAGCATTACCAGAATAAACCAACTGACCTGTAACTGTACGCACCTGATAATCTGTTTCTACACCTGCGATGTGGAGTGTACCTTCAATTGTAAAGATATCCACATCGTTAATGGAGTTTTCTACATTAGTTGGAATTTTTTGTATAAATTCTTTCCAATATTTATGCTCTTCGTATGCTTTGCGAGCCTCTTCTGGTACGAAAAATTCGATGTCGCGACTGACTTGAAAAAATGTTTTAGCTTCAATAGCAGGAGGTGTAGTAGATTTCACCTCTATGCGTTTCACTTGGTTGCAGAGAGCGAATCCATTATCTCCAATGCTTTGAACAGATGTAGGAAGAGTGATATTTTCTATATAATTACAACCATAGAAAGCTGCATCTCCGATTTCTTCTACACCTTCTGGGATTGTTACCTCTGTGATATTGTGATTGTTGTAAAACGCCCAAGCACCAATAGTTTTAAGATTAGAACCTTCTGCAAAAGTAAGAGATGTAATAGAGCGACAATTCTCGAAAGCACGCTCTTCAATATTGGTTACTGTTGCTGGTATTTCGAGTTGTTTGATGTGTACACATTCAGCAAAAGCTTTGTATCCAATAATTTCAGTATTTGCGGGTAAAGTTATATTTTCCAATTTGTAGCAGTCGTAAAATGCTAAATCATTAATAATTGTGTTCGTTGCACCTGCAAGATTTATAGTGATGAGCGATTTTTGGGAACGATTGATAAAATTAAAAATATTTTCAGTAATTTCGCCTTCAGTGATAGTTATTTCCGTTAATTGATTTGTAAATGCATATTGAGTTGTTTCGTTAAATTCATTTAACCATGTTGCAGGGCAAGCAAGTTCTGTTAAATTTGTTCTGTCTATAATATCAAATTTAAATAATATATTTGAGTAATTATAGTCTTCGGCATAATATTTTATGGAAGTTAAAGATGGACAGTTTGAAAATGCTCTTTCACCAATAAAGGTAACACTTTTAGGAATTTTTATAGCTGTTAGAGATGAACAATTCATAAATGCATCTTTCCCAATCGAAATAATACCGTCTGGAATTGTGATAGATGTTAGAGATGAACAAGAATAAAATGTGTAATCTTCAATAGAAGTAATGTTATTAGGGATTATAATAGAAGTTAATGATGAACAATTATAAAATGCATAACCCCCAATTGAAGTTACACTATTTGGAATTGTGATTGATGTGAGAGATGAACAATTAAGAAATGTACTGTGTTCAATAGAGGTAACACTATTAGGGATTTCAATACTGTCAAGTAATGAACAATATGCAAATGCTCCATCTTTAATAGTAATAGTGCTATTAGGAATTAAAATGTTAGTTTTACTGTTAGGACAACATATTAATGTTGTAATATTTTTGTCATATAATATCCCATCAATACTTGAAAAATAGTTATTATTTAAATCTACATTAATATTTATTAATGATGAGCATTGTAAAAAAGGATAATTTCCAATAGAAGTTACACTATTGGGTATTTCTATTGATGTAAGTCCTGAACAACCATAAAATGCCTCTTCTCCAATCGAAGTTACACTATTGGGAATTTCTATTGATGTAAGTCCTGAACAACCATAAAATGCCTCTTTTCCAATCGAAGTTACACTATTGGGAATTTTAATATAAGTTAAATAAACGCACTTGAGAAATGCTTTATTTCTAATAGATGTTATAGTATTAGGAATTGTAATAGAAGTTTTAGTTTCGGGGCAAAGTATAATACTTGTAGTATCTTTGTTGTATAATATACCATCAATACTTGTAAAATTATTATTGTTTAAATCTACATAAATATCTGTTAGTGTGGAGTTAAGAAATACACATTCACCAATAGAAGTTATACTATTAGGTATTGTTACGGATATTAGGGCTTCGCAAGCACAAAATGCATAATCTCCAATAGAAGTAACATTATAGTTTTCATTATTATAAGTTATTGATGATGGAATCGTAATAGTTGTGATGTTAGAATAGTTGTACATGTTTTGTCGTCGTTCATACGTTACTTCAGCTGTTTTTGTATCGTAGTTTAGATTGTAATAAATGCCATCAATCTTTACTGAGGCAAATGCGATTACCCAAATGAACAATGCGATGAGAGAAAGTAATGTTTTTTTCATAATTGTAAATATTTAATAGTTAAACGTAAAAAAGCGGGACTGCACTATTGCCGTTCCGCATTTCGAGGCTCTGGTATTGCCTTTAACTCCGAACAAGCAATACTGAAGCCCACGCTGATATGTACAAACGCACGCCACTTATTTAGTCGCATGCACATAGATATACATATCCCGAGGACATCAATATGCTGCTATGTCTTGGAGTTATTTGAATTTACCAGATCCCGAAATGCCAAGCCAAAGCGTTATATGACGCCTTATTTTATAATATATTTTGCAAACAAAATCCCACCTCTGTACAGAATAAATTCTGCTCCCTTAGCGCGGGCTTATTCACTCTGCAAAGTTATAAATAAATTTTCAATAATCCAACAATAACACTCTAAAATCTCTCTAAAAAATCTCTCTTATATCAACCTACTTTCATCAACTCAGTTGAAAACACTCTCTTTCTATATTTTCACATCCTACCCTTTAGCAAGGCTCAAGCAAACTGCTCCTTAGAAAACAGCCATTTTCACGCCATATATTTGCAAAAGTTGCAAAGTGCAATGACTACTTTTTTTAGGTATATGTCTATATTTTTAAGAAAAAACACACTGTCTTTTCCTAAAAATAGTAGACAGTTTTTTAATTATTTTCCTAAATAAATAGACATATTTCCTAAAAATATAGACATCTTCCTAAATTTATAGTCATATTCCTAAAAATGTAGTCATTGGCCTAAAAAAGTAGACTTTG
>JAFYSF010000012.1 GCA_017559505.1 Paludibacteraceae bacterium
CCAGATCATAGCGGCGCTGTACGTGCTATCGTACAGGAATATCCTGAAGTGCAAGTCATAGGTAACGCCAAGACTTTCGGTCCTCTCGAAGCATTCTACGGACCATTGAATAATAAGAAGATCGTCGCTGACGGCGAGACATTATGCCTTGGCAAGCACACACTTCAGTTCTTCACAGTTCCTATGGTTCACTGGCCAGAGTCAATGGTGACATATGAACAAACCAACAAGATATTATTCTCTAATGACGCTTTCGGCGGCTTCGGTGCTCTCAACGGCTGCATCTTCGATGATGAAGCTAACCTCGATTTCTATGAAGACGATATGCGTCGTTACTATGCTAACATCGTTGGCAAGGTCGCAAGTCAGGTCGTGAAGGCTGTTCAGAAACTTGCTCCAGTAGAAATCAAGATGATCGCTCCATCACACGGTTTGGTATGGCGTAGCAATATATCATGGGTATTCGACAGATACGTTAAATGGAGCACAGGCGGCAACGATGAAGGTGTTGTCATCGCTTACGGTTCAATGTATGGCAATACAGCGCTTATGGCTGACATCATCGCTCGCGGCGTGGCAGAAGCAGGCGTTAAGGACATCAAGATTTACGATGTGTCAAAGACAGAGGTGTCACATATCATCAGCGACATCTGGAAATATAAAGGCTGTATCATCGGAGCCAGCGCTCACTATGGTAGCGTGTTCCCTGATATGACATTATTATTACACGAACTCACAGAGTTCAAGCCTAAAGACAAGGTTTACGGCGTATTCGGCGGCATGAGCTGGGGCGGCGGCGGTGTCAAATACATCAACGGCGTAGCAGATAAAAACGAATGGCAACGCCCAATGGAATCTGTCGAGGTTAAAGGCGCTCCTTGTCGCCAGGAAGATGTCGAGAGACTTTATAATCTCGGTAAAGCAATAGGTGAAGCGGTGAAGAATGCATAATTCATAATGCATAATTCATAATTACAGAGACGTCACTCCTGTGGCGTCTCTGGAATTGAAAGTTGAAAACGGAAAATTGAAAGTTATAGGGACGTGATTTTATCGCGTCCTATACATTATGTGTACTACAAAATAAAAAAATGTAATTTTGTAGTGTTTTTGAAATAAATATAATCTGGTAAAAATTAAATATATTATATAGAAAGATAATTTTAGATAACATATTATAAATATAGTGTTTGCTATTTATTCGGTATCATTCTGAAACCTGAGAAATTTTAGAACAATTATACCTGCGAATAAGTTGTGAATGCCTACGTCTATGTGGGCTTACTTATCCGGTATAATGGGCAATCTCAGGGCCTCAGAATGTGGATTTGTATAGTCCACTTTTTTTGTGCCTTGATGGAAGTTCGTTATATAGTAAGTGGCAACACAATAAATGTAGGTAGATGAAAGAAATTCATATTGGGAACTTGATTCGTGATGAATTGAGACGACAAGCTAAGACTAATAGTTGGCTTGCAGAACAAATTGGTGTTACGCCACGGACTGTAAATAAGATTTTTTCAAAAATGGTGATTGACACAGCGCAGTTGTTGCATATATCCAAAGCCTTAAACCACGACTTTTTTAGATATTTCTCTGAATCTTTGGGAGACTAATATAGACCATTTTGGACCATTGCCCTCTTTGGACTACTAATTGAATTTTGCAAGAAATGCAATATCATATCTTTGCAAAAAATCAATTAATTATTTATAACCGATGGCTCGATGGGATATAACTGAGAAATGTAATTATGAAGAAGGTATTAATGTTATTATCGTTGGTTATTGTTGTTGCTTTTTCAGCATGTAAACCTACACCAACACCAGCACCAGAACCAACAACTTGTACAGTTACATTTTGGACTAATGAGGATGTTGGAGAAACTGTAGAAGTTAATTTGTGGGCTTACGATTATGACTATGACATATATCGTTATATAAGAAATTATTATTCTTCAAATCCAGGATGTGACTCTGATGGTTGCGCTAATTTTTACGATGTAAAACCTGGCGATTATTATTTCTGGGCTGAAAATTCATATTATGAATGGGAAGGTGATTTGAGAGTTGAAGATGAATGCACTACAATGAAATTAACTCTTTCTAAATCAAGAGCAAAAACTAATTGATAAAATATAGAAATTGTAGTTGTTAAGTACATGAAAAAAATATTCCCTCCGTTAATCAAGTTAACATTCTGATTAGCGGAGGGATTTTTGTTTTAAATGACTCGGTCAATAGTAGAGACGTCACTCCTGTGGCGTCTCTGGAATTGAAAGTTGAAAACGGAAAATTGAAAGTTATAGGGACGTGATTTTATCGCGTCCTTTTTTTATAAGACGCCACAGGAGTGACATTTCTACAAGAGATTGCAGGAAAATAAGGAGCTCTTTTTTTACAGAGGATGCGTTAGGGATTGCAGCGGCATCCTTTGCGAGTGTGCGAGCAAAGATAGAGCGGAAAGCCCGACGGCGATAGCCGGAACGCCCAAAGAAAGACTAATGACAAAAGACTAAGGACTAAAGTTCAAAGTTCAGAGTTCAAAATTATTTTTCATAAATTAAAAAATATTTTCTATTTTTACTACGTTAAAACTATACTATTATTAATTGAACTAATTTTACTAAAACCGACGCCTCGATGGGATATAACAGAGAACTTCATTATGAAAAAAATCACATTATTACTTGCAATAGCCCTATTCGCAGTAACATTCACCTCATGCCAAAAAACCGAACCTTACAATCCAAAAGAAAAAATCAGTAAAATCTACCTCGACCTAGGAGGAGTTGGAAAGTCACTTTTTGAAGTATGGAACTGGGATGGAAAACAGTTGAAAACTATTGAGTATTATATTGGAATGAGTAATTTTTATACTGAAGAGTTTACATATAACAAAAATGACCAGTTGCAAAAAGTAGAAGGTGCTGGCGGTGATGCGCGTACAGAATATATCTATAACAAATTTGGCCGATTGCATAAAATCAAACATTTTGATTATGACGAAAATACAGTCACTTATACTTTTGAGTATGATGGTAATAA
>JAFYSF010000004.1 GCA_017559505.1 Paludibacteraceae bacterium
AGTTGAAAGTTGAAAGTTGAAAGTTGACAATAAAAACTACTAACTACTAACTATTTATAGATTTTGTTATTATCGAATTATTACCTAAGACCTTAAACCTATTACAAAATTAAAAAATCTAAAAACAATTGATTCGATATGACAATAAAAAGAATATTTTTGCTATTAGGGTGTGCATTGTGTATTGCACATTGTGCGTTGTCGCAAGAACGTGTTGAACTTGTTCCTTATGGAGATATGGAGCAGTGGGCGGTGCGTTATATTAAAGAGAGTGCATTGCTTGGCGGAAAGACAAAAACGCTTTATGTGGTGGCTCCAACCGACACAATAAAAGGCAATAAAGCTTATACGTTTGAAAATACGCCTTGGGGTATTTCGAATGCGTGGGCGGCTCCTGCAGGTATTGATAAGGCTGCGTGTACTACTCAGCCAGAACGTCGTGGTGATGGTTGGTGTGCGCGATGTGATACTCGTCTTGAGAATGTGCGTGCGCTTGGAATTGTTGATATTAGAGTAGCTATTGCAGGTACGTTGTTCTTGGGCAAAGTGCTTGAGCCTGTGCGTGATGCGGGCGACCCATACGGAGCGATAGAAATGGGTGTTCCATTTACAAAAAAGCCTAAGGCATTGATGCTTGACTATAAAACAAAGGTTAATCCTGAACATAAGTTGATTAAGGCTAAGATTTTCTCAGTTCAAGAAATTGATGGGCATGATGAACCTGAGGTGTATGTTTATCTTCAAAAGCGTTGGGAGAAAGATGGCAAGATTTATGCTAAACGTGTGGGTACTATGCGTTATCGTTTTTCTAAAACCACTCCTAATTGGCAAAATGATGCTCGTTTTGAAATTCATTATGGTGATATCACGAAGGAGTCGTGGTTTAAGCCATATATGGATTTGAATCCTAATGATGGAGCTTTCAAGGCTGCGAATTCAAAAGGTAAGATGGTGAAGATTGAAGAGGTGGGTTGGGCTGATGAGAATGAAGCACCTACGCATGTGGTTTTGATGCTCACTGCTGGTTGTTATCCGGCGTGGTATGGTTGTCCGGGTAATGCTCTTTGGGTTGATAATGTTCGTTGGGTGTATTAAGAATTTTTCGCTCCGTTCAAGATTTTTGCTGTGCTCGGCAATAAGAGTAAATTCTATTGCTCTCGCTTATCGCAGATAATTTTTAGTTGCAAATTATTATTTATAAAAAAGCCGTAAGTTGATTTGACTTACGGCTTTTTTTGTTTTTATTGTTTCTTTTTGAGTTGTTTGATGTGGTGGGCTAAAGCAGCGAAGTAGGGCGAAGTGTATTTGTTTTCAGGGTCAGTCACTACTTTTTGCCATTGAGCGAGTTTTTTAGGGTTTGCCATATCGGCTTTGGCATTAGCGCATGCTTGGCGGAAAATTTCGCGGTAAGTAGATTGATTTTCAGTGGCAACAAACTCTTTTTTGTGGTAGATGTAAGCAGTTTTTTTGCCATTGCGAGTGCGGAAGACGATTTGTTCGTCTTTGTCGAGTTTTCCAGAGATAGACTCGATGATTGAGTTGGTTGTGATTTCTGCCATAGTTGTAAAGATTTTTGCGTTTGATTATGATTGGCAAAGTTACAAAAAAGTTTTGAATTGTGCAAGAGAAGGTATTATTATAGTATATTTATCATATTTTTATAGTATATTTATTATATATTTATAGTATATTTATCCTATGTTGTAGGTAAGTAGAGGGTAGGTAGGGAGTTGAGAGTTGAGATTTGAAAGTTGCGAATTAAGTTGGAGGAGGGTATTAAAAAATTATTTTTATTTGTGGTTGTTTTTCTTGTGGGTTTGAAATTTATTGTTTACCTTTGCAATGTCAAGTTGGGCGATGCATTGGCAGACTTAAATAAATTTGCTTTTGGTTTGCACTAATTTGACGATATATAATAGTGGCGGAGAGCCACGCACTGAGTAGCGTTCTCGGTGTTTTTAGTAAAAGCATTTTTGCTTTATTCTTTCTCTTGTTAAAATTTGGCGATTTTAGAGTATGAAGGAATAAGTTTAAAAATGCCCATTGTTGTATATGACAGCGTGGGCTTAACTTATTCGTATACTCAAGGTCACGCCAAATACCTAACAAGAGCGAGAAAGTTAAGTTCTCGCTTTTTTTTGTATCCTTTAATGAAATGATTTTTTATTATTTATGGTATTTATTCTTTGGATTTTAAGATTAATTGCGCCAATAGTTAGACTTTTGGGGATTTTAGGTGCAATATGTATGCTATCAGAAGGTGCAAATCAATCTCTTTGGATTATTTCTGGAGTATTAGCTTTTGTAGGTCTAATTTTTGGTTTTACTAATTGGGCATTAGAAGTTCCTCCACGTTTTTTCTGGGTTAGTTCAAAAGTTGATGTTTTGGGTGAACGTTTTTCATCAGCAATTGGTTATGCGTTATTATTTTTTTCTTTTGTACCTTGTTATTGGATTGTTAATTTTTTCTTGGATTCAATATGATTTAATTATAAACGGAGTAAGCCGAAAATCCGAATAAAAAGAGTAGGTAATAATTAATTAAATTTTAATATCATGGCAAAATTTGTATGTAAAGCATTAGTTGATCGTCCATGTGCGTGGGGGTCTAAAATTGGGGAACATCCGCAAAAAGGTGATGTGTATGTTGTTGAGGTTAGATCTGGTAGAGTTGAAGATCTTACTTATGCCGAATTGGAGAAAGCAATTGGTAAACGTTTGACCTACACGAGTGGTAGTATTTCTGCACGTTTATGTAATACACGTGATTGGGAGATAACAAAATTGTGAAAGAAAAGATTTGTATTTTAAATTAAAACTTTCAGACAAACGGGATTGATCTCCCGTTTGTCTACAAATAAAAAGTATAGTTTATCATATTGATTATAATAAAAATATTTAAAATAATTATAGTATTGACAAAAGTTGTCAAAATGGGGTTGTAACTTTGCAGCGTGAAATTTATCGGGAGGAGGCATTTAATTTTAGGGTAAAATTTGTTATATTATATAAATAAATGAGGAAATATGGAACGTTATAAATCTTATGAAAGTCTTGATACTCTAATTCAAGTTAGGTTGAATAAGCTGTTGAAATGTAATTCAAATTTTAAAGAGTATATTTCGAATTACGTCAAATTTATTCCAAGTGGTTTTAATATTGATGTAACATTAGATGGCGGAGATGAAACAAAAATTGTATTAAGATTTTGTATCAAACATTATGGATATGAAAAAATGCATGCTGGATTGAGCGTGTTTGATGATTTAATGGATTATCATATGCCAGCAAATGCGCCTGAGATTTCGCCAGAACTTCGTTCGGCAACGATTAAATATATTAAGGAGTTTGAGCCAGAAGTTTGGGACGTGGTTAGTAATAAAGAGGAATTGGAGAGATGAATTTTGGGAAGAATAAGTTGTAGTTTATTAGTGTTTTAGAAAATATTATGGGAAATTTTTTTAAAAATTTAGGGATTGGTATAGAAGCTCTAAAGGGAAAAGTTGAAGTTAGCTATTCTGAAACAATTGGGATGGTAAATGAAAGAGAATTCTATGCGAAATTGATTGCTTTATTTGATGAGATGGAATTTACGGAATGGAATGGTTCGTGGGAAGAGAATGTAAATGAATGGCGTAGAAAAAAGGGTGTTCAGAGAATATATTCAGAACCTGCTGAATTTAAGGAGGGAGAAGGACTCTTTAAAAAATTAAAATGGGAAACTTTTGTAAAGCATTTGCCAAAAGAAAACCCAACAGATTTTGAAATGGATTATTTCTTTGATGCATGTCTTGGAGTAATATATAATGGAGCTTTGGAATGGATATGTCTTTTTCGTATTGATAATAAGGAGATAAGTGATTGTTTAAAAGCGCTTAGAAATAAGGAAGAAAAATATAAAGAGTTTTTTGATGGACGTTTGTGAGAATGTAAAATAGAAAGTTTCATTATTAATCTTAAAGTTATATTATTATGAAAAAAAGAATTTTGAGTCTCGTGAATAGTAGAGAATTTCAGGCATTGAATTCTTACTATGGTGAAAAAACAATGTTTAGTGCATTGAATTTAGAACGCAATGAAAATCGTCATAGTGCATTTATTGCATGGTGGTTGAATCCTGATTCAGATCATGGTTTGGGTGAAGCTCCAATGAAATTGTTCTTGCGCCTTGTGGCATCTAAGAGTGAGCTGTTTGATGGTTTGTTGTTGACTAAGATTTTATCGGGAGGATATGATTTGAATTTAAAAGAAAAAATTGAGTTAGAAAAGAGTTTAAGTAGTTTCGGACTTAAATCGAATGATCGTATGGATATATGGAGTGTGTTGTCGATTAAGTACGATGATGAAGAAAGTGCAAGAATCATTCCTTTAGTGATTGAAAATAAGATTTATAGTAAAGAGAGAAAAGGACAGACTCAAGATTATTATGATGGAATGAATACTTATTTTCTATCAGAAGGTCTTCCAATAGATGTAGCAGTAGGAGTATTACTCTCGCCAAAAGAGATGAAGCCAGAATGCGATGCTTTTGTTTGTGTGACATATCAAGAATTATTGGATTATGTTATCGAACCATTAATGTCTAATGTTATAGCAGAGAAAGTGTCATTTGTAGAGTCGTTTGTACGAAATTTAGGTCGTCCAGCGCTTGGTGCAGATAAAGATTATAGTGTTTTGGCTATATCTCAAAAAGAGTATGATATGATAGAAGCTTTGAGAGATAAAGATAAAGAACTCTTTGATATGGTTTTTGCTACATTATATGCAGATAATGCTAAAAAGATTATGGAAGACGATAGATGTCAAGAGATTGTAGCATTGTTGAATATTGATGAGATGGAGAATATTTTTAGAGAATTATGGGGCGAATATGAATCGGTGTTTAAATCGGTTGTGTATTTTAATTATAAAGAATCGCATGAAGCCCTTAATAAATTATTTAAACCAACTAATAGAGATACAACTCGATATAGAGTTACACATAAAGGAACTGAAATATTCCCACAAAGACGTTTATCAAAATCATTGGCGGCATGTGCTATATTCAAAGCATATCTTAAAGAAAGACCAGCAACAACACTTGATGAATTAAGAGAGGCATTTCCAGGTAATTTGAATGGATATTATTATAATCATTTTTTCAATGATTTATTTTATTATGCATACGCACCGCTTGAATATACAGCAGGAAAACATAAAGGAAAAGAAGTGAACATTTCAACAATATGGGATTTTTATCTTGATGGTGAAAAATTGTTGCCAATCGAAAATACCTCAAAAAATGCAATGGGAGTGAAAATGTGGCGTAAAAGCGATTTTGATAAGTTGGTGGCATATACACGTGAATATTATCCTTTTATTGAAATTGAAGAGATTTAAAAAGATTTGAAATTATTGTAACCACCATGATTATAATGGTGGTTACTATTTTTATAGGGGGATGTGGGAAAATTCATAAAATTAAAAAACATTTTTAGCATTGACAGAAATTGTCAAAGTGAGGTTGTAATTTTGCAAAAGATTTCGAAAATGAGCAGCAGAGTGAAAAAAATATTTTGCTAAGTCATTTAATTTTTGGGGAGTTGTTGTTATATTATAGTAAACAAGCATATAAATAATTTGCATTATGACAAAATATGAAATTAAAGATGGTGTAGCCATCATTCCAGATGGAACTACTATGATTGAAGTTGGTCCTAATACTTTGCTTGGTTATTACGAATCTTTAGGAGATGTCTTGATTGGTATTCCTGATAGTTTGATTGGTTTTTATAAATCTTTAGGTTGTATTTCGTTAACAAGTCTTTTTATTCCTATCGGAGTGAAGGAAATAGGAGATTCTTTTCCTACTAGTTTCAAGACTTTGTTGAGAAGTGTTTTTATTCCTGATAGTGTGACTGAGATAGGGTATCGTACTTTTAGCGGTTGTATATCTCTTAGAAATGTAGTTATTCCAGATAGTGTGATGGAAATAGGGTATTGTGCTTTCGAAGGTTGCACCTCTCTCGAGAATGTAGTGATTGGGAAAGGTGTAAGAAAAATCCGTCCTTTGGCATTTAGAAATTGCTCAAGTCTTAAAATTATTACATTGTCTGTGGAAGCGAATAAGATAGAAGCAAATGTATTTGATGGTTGTGATAATATTGAGATGATATGTGTGCCAGTGAAACGAACGGAGTATTACAAAAAACTCCTTCCAGAGAGATTGCATGACAAGATTGTTGAGACAAAGTAGTTTATGTGTAGACTTAGTTTCAACATAGAGGTCGATCGGACAAGGCATCTCTTCTCTCTACTTTGGGTAATGTGGAAAAATGAAAAATATTTTCACTATTGACAAAAGTTGTCAAAATGAGGTTGTAACTTTGCAAAAGATTTTGAAAATGAGCAGCAGAGTGAAAAAATATTTTGTTAAGTCATTTATTCTTTTAACAACCAATCGATTGCCGAATAGTGATGTATGATTTGGTTATTTATTTTTATATCTTCTGTTTTATCGGTAGTGATTAGTGTTAGATTGTTGCAATTAAGTTTTTTTGCTGCTAATAGTAATGCTTCTGTTTC
Organism: Paludibacteraceae bacterium; assembly: GCA_017559505.1. GTDB lineage: Bacteria > Bacteroidota > Bacteroidia > Bacteroidales > Paludibacteraceae > Aphodosoma. The sequence continues at coordinate 6,565 of JAFYSF010000004.1, forward strand.
TCGTTTGAATGCTTTGTGGTCCGTAACGCTATATGCTACTTGTATTAATTCTAATACGATGCCTTGACGACACACAACAAAATCTATTTCTTTTTGTCGAGCCGAGGGTTTGTAGTAGTATATATCTTCTGCTGCAGAATTGTATCTTCGTAATAATTCGATAAGTACAATGTTTTCTAAACGCCAACCTATATTTTCTCCTAATAGTGCGTTGTTTCTATTGGCTATAAAGCCTGTATCTATTACGTATGCTTTTTCATTTGTTATTCGCTGACGACTTTTGAAAGAAAACTGTTGTAATTTGTGTATTAAGAATGCTTGTGATAAATAAGAAACATATTTTTGTGCTGTTTTATTCGCATTCAGGTTTGCAACTTCACATAGTGAATCGTAGTTGATAATTTGACAGGAGTTATTTATTAAATGGTGTGCTATGCGTCTTAAACTTTCAATGTTGTGTATTTTAAAACGTCCGACTATATCTTTTGCAACGATTGTTTCTATTAAACCTTCAATATAAGTTCTACGATTTTGAGGGCGTTTTATGTTGTGTAGTTCAGGCATACCGCCATCGTTCAGATATTGATTTAGTGCTATTTGACGAGCTGCTTCAGCTTGTGTTGTTATGCTGTCTAATGATATATTTTCTGATTTGCAGAATTCTAAATAGCTGAAAGGGAAAAGTCGTATTTCGTTGTATCGTCCTGTGAGGTGTGTTGCCAATTCGCTACTTAATAGTTTGGCGTTACTACCAGTAAGGAACACATACAATCCTTGTCGTAATAGTCGATTAACAAATAAATGCCATCCTTCAACGTCTTGCACTTCATCTAAAAATATATATTGTATATCTGTGCCATATAGTTGATATACACAGTTTAGTACGGTATTAAGGTCAGAGGATTGTAGTCCAAGTAGTCGGTCATCATCAAAATCAACATAGGCATAGCGTATATTTTGTTGTAAAAGAACTTTGTGGCATAGGGTGGACTTGCCGCTACGACGTACGCCTATAACGACCTGAGCCATGTTGCTTTCGAATTCAAAAAACTCTTCTTCTTTGCGTGAAATCCATTTGTTTTTTGTGTGTTGTTTTGCGTATTCTTGTTGTTCAGCAAGAACTTGTAGGATAACTTTCTCATTCATAGTGTTTATTTTTTTGCAAAGGTACTATTTTTTTTTGAAATAGCCAAATAAAATCCCTTATTATGTAATTTTTACTGCTCTAAAATCCCTTATTATGCAGTTTTTGTCGTTCTAAAATCCCTTATTATGCAATTTTTACTGCTTTAAAATCCCTTATTTGTACTAGATTATAAAAGTAGACACAAAAAAAATGAAAAATATTTTTAGCATTGACAAAAGTTGTCAAAATGAGGTTGTAACTTTGCAGCGTGAAATTGGGCTACGCCTTGGCATAATTGAAAATAAATTTTTATTCTGCTCTCGACTTGCGTCAATTTTGCAGCGTGAAAAATATGAATAATAAGTTTGATTAAAAACAAAAAGGTATGGTGTATTTAGAAAGTTTTAGTTTCCCATCTTTAAAAGAAGAGGAAGAATTTTTGTCATCTTGGTATAATGAGAGAGTTGTAATGGGAATGCCTACAGGAATAATTAATCAATATCCATTTAATGTTTTATCACAAAAAGGGTTGGAATCGTTAGATTTTGAAGATATTACAATCCTTTATGGTGGCAATGGTTCAGGAAAATCAACAGCACTTAATGCTATAAGTGGGAAATTGGGTTTGGTTAGAAATTCTGGTTATAACAAAGGCAACTTTTTTGAAGATTATTGTGAGTTGTGTGAATATGAAGAGGCTGAATGGGGTGATAAAATTTTGTTACAAGAGAAATCGACTCTTATTACAAGTGATGATATTTTTAAGTATATGCTTGATACTCGGCGGCAGAATGATTTTGTAAATAATAGGCGAGATAAGGCTATTGACGATTGGAAAGAAATTCGTAGTAGAAAAATTAAACATATAAATTTTGAAACAGGTGAGGGGGTAGATTATTATAAACAGATGAAACAAGCTCAAAAGCAAACTTATTCGCAGTATGTAGCAAGTCATGTTGGAGAAGAGATACATTCTTACTCTAATGGAGAAACTGGTTTTATGAAATTTATAGAGAGTATAGTTCCTGATAGGTTATATATTCTTGATGAACCAGAGAATAGTTTGTCGTGCGAGCTACAAATGCGATTGGCTGAATATATTGTAGAGTCTGTTAGGTTTTATGGTTGTCAGTTTATTATTGCAACACATTCTCCTTTTTTGTTAGCTATTGATAGAGCAAAAGTGTATAATCTTGATGGCAATCCTGCTACAATATCGAAATTTTGGGAACTACCTAATATGAAATTGTACTATGAATTATTTAATAAATTTGATAGAAATTTGTGGTAGGTTGTTTTATTTATATTATTAACTTTAATTTATAAAAACATGAGAGAAGCTTTTAATAACTTTTTGGTGGATTATCGCTTTACATTCAATAATGCTCCTTTGGTGAGTATGGGAGAGGAGCGAGTCAAGAATCTTTTTGAACGTTGTTCGAAAGCTGGGTTTATTGTTTTGGAGGGGTTGAGTAGAGAGCAGATTTGTGAAATTATAGAGATTCTGAAAGAGACGAAATTCTCTTTTATGCCAATATATCGTAAATTGGATGGTGATGGAGAAACGCCATTGTTTGAGCGAGGCGTGGTTGTGTTTAACTATAATTCCCGAAGTAGTACTCTGGTAGAAGGAACAAAAAAGGATTTGTTTGCGTTTGGGCAGAGATTAGCGAAACAATTTGATAAAGAGAGTTTTTGGTTTGGGGTAGAGGATGGAGTGCTGAGTCGTTTTGACGGAGAGGGTAGTGCGGTTGGATGCGAGGATAAAGATTTGTTTTTCAGAGATTGTTTTGTTAATCCTGCTCCTCAATGCTATAGTGAGCGTCATATACGTTATTTAAGGCGAGAAATATTTTTGAGTCGGTAATTAAATTTTGGAGTGAATGTTATTATATTATGGTGTATAGAAGAATTAAAATACCAAGTTTAAATAAATTATTTAACGATAAATTTATGAATATTTTATATGTACATGGTTGTAATGGAGACCCTTATGGTAGTTCGTTTCAGAGTTTGAAAGAGGCGATTGGCGAAGATCATGATTTGTTCTCGGTAGATTATGATGCCAATAACCCAGTTGGTGCAATAGAGTGCATAAAAAATGCAATAGATAAGTATGAGATTGATTTGGTGATAGGTGCATCGTTGGGAGGATTCTTGACGATGCAACTTGTTGGTGTGTCGCGTATTGTGGTGAATCCATGTTGGAATCCGGTGGTGGAGTTGCCTAAGATTGGGTATGACGGATCACTTGATGGTTACGAACGATTGCTGAACGAGTTGAATGAGCATAAATCGGTGTATGAAAAAACTCTCTGTTCGGGATGTTTTGCATCTGGGGATGAGTTGCTCGGCACGAGATATATGGCAGAATTTGCTGAGCATTTTGATGGTGTGTACTCTATAAGTGGCGGACACAAAATAGTGGCAGAGTCGGCTTGTGAAATCATACACGATATTTTGCCAAAACATGTTGAAAAAGTGGCGAATATGAAAAAAAAATTACAAGCGAATTATGAAGTTGTAATTCCTTGCGAATATGAAGATGCTTATTGTTTTTATAAAAATGGCTTGGCAACGGTGATGCAGAATGGTAAGTGGGGTTGTATAAACGAAAAAGGAGAAGTGGTTGTGCCATTTGAATATGACGAAGAAATCTATTTTGAGGAGCATTTGGCGATTGTTATAAAAGATGGGAAAAGTGGAGTTATTAATGAATGTGGAGATATTGTTGTTACTTTGAAATATGATTATATCTGTTATTTTGATAGAGGATTAGCTAAAGTTAAACTGAATGATAAATATGGCTATATCAACACAAATGGAGAAGAAGTGCTGGCTTGTGAGTATGATATGGTTGGCTATTTTTCGTCGGACAAGGAGTATTGTATGGTGCGACGAAACAACAAATGGGGCTATGTAGATAGATGTGGTAGCATTGTGATACCATGCGAATATGATGAATTGAATATTAAAGATAATTTGACTGCATCGTCATTGCTTTTTTTGGTTAAACGAAATGGCAAGTGGGGGTATATTAATCGAAGTAATGCATGTGTAGTTCCATTTCAATATGATTATGCGCTTCCTTTTGATTCGGAAGGGATGGCTCCTGTGGAGATAAATGATAAATGGGGTTGTATTAATAAGGATGGTGAGGTGGTGATACCTTTTGATTATGATCATATATCTGATTTTGAGTTTAATGGATTAGCCGCTGTGAGATTGGGGGATAAACGAGGTTTCATAAATCGCAAGGGCGAGATAGTAATCCCATGTCAATATGATTATGTGTGCGAGTTTTCGGAAAATGGATTGGTTAGAGTTCGATTGGGCGACAAATGGGGGTATTTAAATGCAGAGAATGAGCTTGTGATTCCATATAAGTATGACTATGCATGCGGATTTCTTTATTCGCTTCTGACAGAGGTGTTGTTGAATGATAAGCATGGGTGCATTAATGAAAAAGGAGAAGAGATTGTACCATGTGAGTATGATATGATTATTACTGGTCACGATATCGATGTGGTAATCGTAGAAAAAGATGGTAAATCTGGATTCTATGATTATTTTGGTAATATGATTTGTCAGTGTATATATGATTCTATGTCTCTATTTGATAATGAATTGGCTGTTGTTTCATTGAATAATAAATGGGGGTATATCAATCGTCAAGGAGAATTAGTGATATCGTGTCAATATGATGGAACGGAGATTTTTAGTGATAATGGCATGGGGTGTGTCAAGTTGAATGGTAAATGGGGATGTATTGATAAACAGGGAGAAGTGGTTGTACCATTTGAATTTGATGAAATTGGTTATATGGAAGAAGATAATTTGATTTCGGTGAAAAAAAGTGGTAGATGGGGATATATAAAATTGTTAAAAAAGCAAAATTATGGAAAATAGAAGTGTGAAGTTTATTCAAGTGTTAACCTTTAAGGGTGAGAATGTTAGTAGGATAGGTAGTTTTGCTGTGTTTATTGACGAGCAATCTGATATTGACGTTCCACAAAGGAAGAAGTGCAATGATTTGAAGAGAGAATTAGCACGTTGTCATTTTCTTTACAAACCTATTGTAGTCAATTTTGATGGGAAGGATGTGCGTTGTTTGCTTGTGTTCAATATGAGTCTTGAAAGAGCAAAAGAGTTAAATAGATTGCAACATCAACCTATGTTTTTGTATGCAATGCCAAATGAGACAGCAGATGGTTTTGATGTTCAATATTGGGCGGTTAGCAATAGGGATAGAATACCTGATCGTGTGTTGAATCCTTATTCTTTGAAGGCAACGAAGTCATTGGCGTATGATGAAGAATCCTTTGTAGTAGAGGATTGTACATTTCATCTCAAAAGTGATCTGTTGTTTGAAGTGAACGATGATATTGAGCGTCGTTTGACGACCTTCGCAGAGGCGCATCATATTGTGGATAAGGATTGGTTGTTAGACTATACAACAAATTGCGTGGGGCAAAAGGTGGCGTATTGGAGAAAGAAGATTTATTCTTAGCCTCAAACTAAACAATAATTAAAATTTTGATAGTTGATATGAACAAAAAGAAAAGAATTGTAGTGTTTACTGGCGCAGGTGTCAGTGCTGATAGTGGAATTGCAACCTTTCGTGATGCTGATGGTCTTTGGGCAAACTATCGTATTGAAGAAGTTTGTACTCCAGAAGCATTAAAAAACAACAGAGCAAAGGTTATTGAATTTTATAATTTGCGTCGCAAAGAGTCATTGACAAAGAAACCAAATGAGGGTCATATTGCTATAGCCGAGTTGGAGCAATGGGCTGATGTTTGCGTAATCACTCAGAATGTAGATAATCTTCACGAACAGGCAGGATCGACACGTGTATTACATCTTCATGGTGAGCTGATGAAGTTGCGTTCAGAGGAGA
>JAFYSF010000013.1 GCA_017559505.1 Paludibacteraceae bacterium
CCAATGTATATCTCTTTGTCCGAAATGGCATCATTTGGCATCACTTTGCAATTACTTTCTGTTGTGTCGGCGTTGGCATTGCTCTATACTAATGTCTATTTGCCAAAAGTCTTTCAGTGGCGTGTAGAGAATAATATAACTCAAGTTCGTCGCACATTTCATCTTTCTATATTACTAATATTTATTGCATTTGCAAGCGGTGGCTTACTAATAAGTCTATTGGGCAATTGGGCATTAAACATTTTGGGCAGCGACACTCAGTTATTAGCAGGCGGACTATTGGCATTCTTAGTGTTACATTACTATTTAGAGTCCAATATGGTCAACACCACCGAATATTTATTAGCCAAAAACGAAGTACCTTTCTACAAACGCTATCTCGTATCAGGAGTTGCTACTGTAATATTACTCTTCGTTTTTCTAGGATATTTCAACTTAGGCGTATGGGGAATTATAGCTGCCCCTATGATTTCTCAGTCTATTTTGCAGTACTGGAAATGGCCATACGAGGTCTATAAAGAGCTAAAATCTTAAAAAATACACAAAAACGGCATATATATCATCAAAAATTTGTAACTTTGCAAGTTAGTTCTAATATAATTTATACTTATGAAAATCAATAAATTAACATTTAACGCATTTGCTGTATTGGCAAGTGTAGTTGTATTATTTACTTCTTGTTGTTGCGATTCTACTACAAAAGAAGACCAAAAACCACAACAATTAATTGAAGTTTCTAACCCTGAAGGCGTAATTGTAGAGCGCTTGGCTCGCATCGACTCTGCATTTCAACGTATGGTCGATCAACAACTTATGCCTCAAGCAGTAACAATGATGGTGCATAAAGGGCAAATTGTTCACTATAAAGCACATGGCTGGCGCAATATCGAAGATTCAATCCCTTGCGAGCGTACTGATATTTTCCGTATGGCATCACAAACCAAAGCTATTGCTGTCTGCGCACTTATGACTTTGTGGGAACAAGGCCTATTCCAACTCGAAGAGCCTATCAAAAAGTATATCCCTGCTTTCGAAAATCCACAAGTGTTAGACACTTACGACAAGGCTACAAATACTTGGACTACAAAACCTGCATCTCGCGACATCACTATTCGCGACCTCATGACTCACACTTCTGGTATTTGCTATGCTGGTTATCACTGGGATATCATGAAAGCTTGTGGTGTACATCCTCTCAACTCTTTGGACTCAATTCCACTCGAAGAGATGGTTAATCGTCTTGCCAAAGCTCCTTTGAAACACAATCCGGGCGAGCAATTCACATATAGTATGAATATCGAAGTACTCGGTCGCTTGGCTGAAATCCTTTCAGGCAAACCAATCGATGTATTCTTGAAAGAAACAATCTTCGACCCACTCGGAATGGAAGACACATACTTCTATCTCCCTGAAGATAAAGTACATCGCTTAGTCACTCTCTACACATACCCTAAAGGCGGTCCTCTTCAAAAAAGCACACACGAACTCTATCAAACATACCCATATAGCGGAGCAAAAGTATATTGCTCTACAGGCGCAGGCTTGAGCGGTACAATCCTCGACTACGCAAAATTCTGCCAAATGATTCTCAATGGTGGCGAGTTCAACAATCACCGCATCCTCGGTCGTAAAACAATTGAAATGATGATGCGCAACAATGTTAAAGACCTCCGTGGCGACATCGGTTTCGGTCTTGCATGGGACACATATCGCGAAGAATTCTTGTGGCGCACACCGCTCAGCGAAGGCTCTGCTCGTTGGGGTGGCATGTTTGGCACCGACTACATCATCGACCCTAAAGAAGAAACTATCATCTTGATGTACGTCAATTTCCAACACAACGGCACAGGTGTCAATTTCAAAGAATTGATGCACAACACAGCCTACCAAGCTCTAAAATAAAAATACACACTCTCATTGTGTATTCACCTTTTCAAAAACCTAAATTTAAATATACTATACAGCAACCTTCAAGCAAGGTGCAAGCAACCTGAGAAATACCCACTCTCAGTGTGTATCTAAATTTGAAAAATTAAATTTTATGCTTTTAACATTATCTCAATTCAACTCTTTCTTGACTATCATGGTTGCGATAGCCGTGATAGTATTCATCGCTCTCTATTTCGTAGAAGCTGGCTATGGCAAAATGATTTCAAGCAAATGGGGACCTGCCATCAACAACAAAGTGGCATGGGTATTGATGGAATGCCCTGTATTCATCGTATTGCTCTACATGTGGATGCAATCTGATCGCCAATGGAATGCTGCTCCGTTCATATTCTTCCTTTTGTTCGAATTGCACTATTTCCAACGTTCATTCATCTTCCCAATTATCCTCAAAGGCAAAAGCAAAATGCCTATCGCAATCATGGCAATGGGTATGGTGTTCAACACATTGAATGGTTTTATGCAAGGCGAATGGATTTTCTATCTCTCGCCAGAAGATATGTACACAGCCGAGTGGTTGGCTACACCACAATTCATCCTTGGCACATTGATTTTCTTCGCAGGCATGGCAATCAATCTCCATTCCGACCATGTCATTCGCAACCTCCGCAAACCGGGCGACACAAAACACTATCTCCCTAAAAAAGGTATGTATCGCTATGTAACATCTGCCAACTATTTTGGCGAAATCGTAGAGTGGACAGGTTTTGCAATCCTCACATGGAGTATGTCAGGTGTTGTTTTTGTCATCTGGACAATGGCAAACCTCGTGCCTCGCGCCAACTCAATCTACAAAAAATATAAAGTAGAATTCAAAGACGAATTCGACGAAAAGAAACTTAAACGAGTATTCCCAAGAATATATTAATATCAATCGGCAATTCATAATAAAGAAACTGAATGCAACTATAATTATGAATTATAAATTGTGCATTTTGCATTAATAAAATTATGTCAAATCTATTTACTCCTTATCAATTAGGCCCTATCACATTGCGCAACCGCACTATTCGTTCGGCTGCCTTTGAAAATATGGCATACAATAATCGTCCTTCTGAGGATTTATATAACTATCACACTGCTGTTGCACGTGGCGGTGTAGGTATGACTACAGTTGCCTATTGTGC
>JAFYSF010000014.1 GCA_017559505.1 Paludibacteraceae bacterium
CAACTTTCAACTTTCAACTTTCAACTTTCAACTCTCAATTCTCAACTCCCTATCATCTCCCTCCCAACCTTGAAGTATCGACTCAGGATAAAAATTAGGTTGAGGGTCATTCTTATGAAATGGCTCCCACACTTGAGCAAAGAAAGGATTACCTTTAGCTATTTCATCATAATTCCAAGGAGCTGGCAAACACTCAGGACACCAATGCCCTCCGAGAAGAACAAGTACCGGTGAAGCCTTAAATCTATGTCCAAACTGACATTCCCACTCAAGCGGTGTGCGCCAATCGCCTTTTGTCATCGACTCGCTCAAGCACTTACCGCCACGGAATTCCGCTGCCTGACGCATATCCTCTATAGTCCACTCATCTCGCGATTTTGTTTCATCATATCCATGGTCGAGAATAATAGCCTCTTCGCTTGGATGCGAAAGGTCTTGTTCTGCCCATGGCTTAATCGCCTTATATTTCTCCAACGACCCATAATAAGCCGCTATGCGCTGAGTATCATTATTCTTAATCCACCATTGCGTACCCCATTTTTTCTTATATGCCATTGGGCGCATGGCTAATTTAAGTATCGGAGCTGGTGCAAGACATGCCAACGAGAAAAACCAAGGAAGCTGACGTTTCATTTGCTTAAAATACTCGTCAACTGGCACATTAGCACGGAAATGAAGAAAATCTTCAAGCACCTGAGAATCGGCATACCATTGTCCGTGGAAGTTGCGAGTAACAAACCACTCAGGATTAAATATTTTCTCTGGACGAGGACAAGATATAGCTTTCAACAGCTTACATTCAAACTCATAATTCGAAAGTCTATATTCAGGTCCTGAACCAATATTATAAAAACGATTCCAAAAATCAGGAGAAACCCAATCTTCACAAAGGTTGGCCATCGCACGACCCGAATCCTCTACCGTAGCCCATTCAAGCACTCCACGCAATGGAACATGGAACATAATAGGGTCATAATTCTTAAGAATATCGGCATAAAGAATTCCCGATTGACGAAGTGAAACCCAATGTTTTATACCACTTTCAACAAATATACGCTCTGCTACAGTTTTTGAAATTGCATAATGGTCATAAACCGAAATGCAAATAGGGTCTCCAGTGCGTCCCCAGTGAATAGGCTCATTGCGGTCTGATGTTTGCGCCACCGTACCTACATAACAAACACGAATATCATCAGCATTAGGCTGCGCCAACACTGCCTTCACCACATTATTTGCCGCAGTAATATTAACATTACGAGTACGATTAGGGAAATAGTCGGTTTTAGGCGACACCAATCCTCCGATATGAAGAACGTAATCTGCTCCTTCTGTTGCACGAAGAACATCCTCATATTTAGCAAGATTACCCCAAACTATACGAATTTTGTCTTGAATAGGAGCCAAAAGTTTACGATTTTTCTTGCTATCACGAGCCAAAACCGTAATATCAAATCGGTCTAAACGAGACATAAACTCCTGAACAGTAGCCCATCCCATATGACCAGTTGCCCCTGTAATAAAAACTCTTTTCTTCATTATATATTATAACATAAAAACATGCAAATTTACAAAAAAAAATCCACACAACAAAAATTACGATTTATACTTTGTACTTTATACATTTTTTTGTACCTTTGCAATCATGGAGAAAAGTATATACTTGTTACGTCTATCGCTAAGTATCACAGTATTAACATCATTTTTACTCTCTTGGGCTCAACCTATATCATACAAATCCCAAGGGTGCACTCTTTTATATCAAAAAATCGACGATAACAACGTCGAAATAACCAAACAAAATACAACCCTCAAAGAAAAAACTGTCTATATTCCTTCCGAAATTTCATACAACGACACAATCTACTACGTAACAAAAATCGCAGAAAATGCTTTCAGCGGAAACATATACATAAAAGAGATAATCTTCGACCCAATTTGCAACATACAAGAAATCGAAGAAGGTGCATTCGCTGGATGCTCTTCTCTAACCGAAATTAAATTACCTACTACTATTACCGAAATCAAACCATACACTTTTGCCTATAGCGGACTAAAATCTATTGAAATACACGAGCATATAACCCGCATTGGCGAACGAGCTTTCACTAACTGCCAAGAACTAAAAACAATAATAATGGGCGAAAATGTCGAAGTTATTGACAATTACGCTTTCGCATTATGCCCAAAACTAATATCTTTCACCATCCCCGAAAAAACTCAACATCTCGGTTATGAAATATTACAATCTAATAACAATCTCGACACCATATACTACAATGCTATTAATTGCAAAACATCAGGAGCTTACTACGACAATCGCATAGAACGAACAATCGGTGCTTTCGAACACAACAACAATTTCTCTGAAATCATTTTCGGAGAACAAGTCGAGCATCTCCCAGAATACCTACTCTACAACTGCCATAGTATAGACTCTATATATTTCCCAAAAACAATAAAAACTATCGACCGTTTTGCCCTACACAATACAGAATGGTACAATAGCATCAAAACCGATATGCTATATGTCAACAACATACTCTATGCTTACAAGGGGAATAACGACTCTATTTTCGCATCTGACTTCAAAGAAAACACAGCAACAATTGCAACTAATTGTTTCAAAGACAACACAAAACTCAAATACATCAACTTCCCTTCTAACATTCTCTATATATACAACTCTGCTTTCGAAAATTGCTCTAATCTCAAGGAAATAAATCTCCCATATAACCTTAAAATATTAGGTGATTATGCATTCAAAAACTGCAAAAACTTAACTCATGTAAAATTCAACAACTTACTCAATCATATTGGAAAATATTGTTTTTGCAATTGTTTTTCTTTACAAGAAGCCACACTCCCCACTTCTCTAAAATCAATGAAAGAGGGTGTATTCTATAATTGTGAAAGCATCCTCAGTGCCAATATACCCAATGCTATAAAAAACATTCCTGCTGGTACATTTTCTAAATGTCCAAATCTTGAACGAGTAAATTTACACGGCAACATAACCTCTATACAAGAATATGCTTTTGCAGGATGCTCACTTCTTGACTCAATCATAATCCCGGCAAAATGCACTCGAATAGGCAATAGAGCGTTTTCTCATTGCACTACACTCTCGCAGATTGATATAAAATCTAAATTTCTGCATATCGAACCCTTTGCTTTCTACAAATGTGAGAGCATATACTACATCGACCTAAAAAACGTAAAATACATAGGCAACAAGGCATTCTCTTATTGCACCAACTTAAGCGACATCTCTATTGGAAAAGATTTAATAATTATTGAAGATTATGCATTCGAGCATTGTAAATCTCTATATTCAATAGAACTCCCCAAAACTGTAACACAAATAGGCAAACGTGCCTTTTCTGGATGTTCTTATCTATCAAAAGTAAAAATAGACAATGCAACAACCAACATTGGAGCCTATGCTTTTGCTAATTGTCAATTACTAACCTATGCCGAACTTGGAAGCAATATTACAGATATAGGAACATCTGCTTTCTTTAATTGCCTAAACCTTACTGAAATCGAGCTAAAACATCCTCTTGAAAAAATAGCAGACAAATGTTTTGCTAATTGCGAAAATTTAAAATCAATCACATTGCCTCAAGGAATTGAATCAATCGGTGAAAAAGCATTCGCTGGTTGTAAAAGTCTCAGCTCTATTTCTATACCAAACACTACAACTCTCATAAAAGAACAAGCTTTCTATGAATGTAATAGCCTGACATCTATCGAAATTCCTAATAGCATAGAAGAAATACAACCTCATGCCTTTGGCAAATGCTACAATCTCACCAAAATCATTTTTAATGCCGAAAATTGTAAAACAAAAAAACAAATATTTGACTATACAACAAAAACAGTATCTCTAACAATTGGAAATACGGTACAAAACATAGATGATTACATTTTCTATGGTATGAATATAGAAAGTGTTACTATTCCTTCAAGTGTAAATTCAATAGAAAAATTTGCTTTTGCCAATTCTTTACCATTGAAGAACATCAACATACAATCAAACTCTGATATAAAAATTGATAATTCTGCATTCAACAATACAACTTGGTTTAACACTCAAAACAACAACATTATCTACATTGACAATGTGGCATTCAAATATATTGGAAACAACAAGCCAAAAAGCATTATCATAAAAGAAGGAACTACCGCAATTGCATCAAATTTTATGACCAATAATACAAACCTCGAACAAATAGTTCTTCCTCAATCTTTATCTGCTATTGGTCCAAATGCCTTTGCTGGATGTTCAAATCTAAAGACTGTCATTTTCCCTAACTCACTAAATAGCATATACGAATCTGCTTTTGCCAATTGTTCATCGCTAAAATTCATAAACATACCAGCTTCAATATCAATCATAGATAACTCTGCATTCGAAAATTGCACACAAATCGACTCTATTAATCTAAATAATGCTTATTGCTCTATTGGCTCTGCCGCATTTCGCAATTGTAGCAATATGAAAAAAGCCAAACTCGGTGATAATATAACCCAAATTGGCAATATGGCTTTTGCCTATTGTTCTTCTCTTCGATACATAAACTCAGACAAGGAAATTATACTACCTCCAGAAATAAAAATTATAAACACCGCAACTTTTTATAATTGCTCTCAATTAAGAGGAAAAATCACAATACCTAAAAAAGTTGAATCCATTGGAGAAATGGCTTTCGAAGGATGCCACTCTATAAATTCTGTGGAATTATCATCCAATCTACGACATATTGATATGTCAGCTTTCGACAAAGACATCAATTTTACGTGCTATCTCGACGCTTCGAATAAATTTTTTAGCACATATAATGGTGTTCTATACTCAAGCGATATGAATATATTATTCCATTGTCCACAAGGCTACAATGATACTTATGTCGTACACAATAAAGCTAAAATAGTTGATTCTTACGCATTCAACAAATGCACAAAAATCCAACATGTAATATTGTACCATATCGAAGAAATTAAGGATTATGCATTTAATGGTTGTACAAATTTGAAAAGAATATCTTTAGGTAAAAATATACAAAACATAACATATAAAGCTTTTAATGGCTGTCTAAATCTCGAAGCTGTCAATATAAGAAGCGATAACACCCACTATAAATCAGAAGATGGCATAATATACTCTGCCGATATGACTACCCTCATTTTCTGCCCTCGTGGCAAAAAAGGCAAAGTAAAAATCCCAAGATCAGTACAAAATATCGCAGACTATGCATTCTACGGATGCAACCAGATAACAGAAATAATTACACACAAAAACATTAAAAATATTGAAAAAAACTCTTTTACTGATTGTAATGCCCAAATAAATAAACTATAAAACGTTATGAAAGAACTAATTTTTGTCACTCACAATGCTCATAAAGCAGATGAAGTAAAAGCAATAATAAACGATACATTCAAAATTAAAAATCTGTCAGAAATAAATTTTTTTGAAGATATTCCAGAAACCGGCAATACATTTCAAGATAACGCTCTGCAAAAAGCAAAATATCTACACGACAAAATAAAGTGTAATTGTTTTGCAGATGATTCTGGTTTATCTGTAGATGCTCTACACGGAGAACCTGGTGTATTGTCGGCTAGATATGCAGGCGAACCATCGAATTCTCAACGCAATACAGAAAAACTTCTAAAAGCATTAAAAAACGAAACAAATCGCAAAGCACAATTTATCACCGTCATTGCCGTTATATTAGATGAACAAATTCATTTCTTCGAAGGCTCAATACAAGGTACTATTACTAAAGCCCCTCAAGGCGAAGGTGGATTTGGATATGATCCTGTATTTATTCCTGATGGTTATGACAAAACTTTTGCCGAATTACCTTCTGAAGTTAAAAATAAAATTTCGCATCGCGCTGTAGCTATGCAAAAATTCAAAGATTTTCTCAACTCAAAATAAAAAATCATCATATAATCAACATAATATGAAAAAAATATTTTTCTTCTTAATTGGTATTTTATGTACCATAAATCACACTTTTTCGCAATCTGCCATTGGCTCTTGGCGAACTCACATATCATACACTAATATAAGTCAAATAACACAATCTCAAGATAAAATTTATGGTATTAGTACTGGCTCCCTATTCTCTGTTGACAAAAATGACAATATAGTAGATACTTACTCAAAAATTTCAGGTCTTAATGACAACAATATACACTTAATCGAATATTCTGATTTCAATAATGCATTATTTATTGCATACAAAAACTCTAATATAGACCTATTAAGTGAAGACGGAACAATTATAAATATATCAGATATTTACAGAAAAAACATTAATGGAAGCAAGCAAATTAACAATGTTTATTTTCACAATAATTTAGCCTATATCGCATGTGATTTTGGTATTACTATTCTAAATTTAGATAAAAATGAGTTTTCTGAAACTTATATTATTGGCAATGAAGGAAATTCCGAAAAAACAATAAAAACACACATACATAACACTAATTTGTATGCTCTTACTGAAAATAACATCCTTATTGGTAACACTTCTAAAAATTTAATTAACTATCAAAATTGGGATAAACTATCTACTCCTGATCCTAATCAAAAAAACATAGATATGCATCTAATCCAAGATACAATATATCTATTGAAAAAAAATAATATTTTGTATAGATACGCAAATAATTCGTGGACAAAATATAGATCTGCAATCAAAAATATATCTATTAGCAATGGGGCTATTATGCTTACTGACACGGCTAATCAGATTTCAATGATAAATAATAAAGAAGAAATCTTTATTGCACAAGATGCTATTGATGCTCTATTTGATAACAACAAAAATATCGTATGGTTCTTCTCAAGTTATGTTTTAATATCAAAAAATCTAAAAACTGAAGAATACAACTATTTTGTCCCTAATGGTCCAGAATCAAACACATCTTGGCGTTTAAAATATTCTAACGGACGTATATTTAGCATTCCTGGTGGCAGATGGGCAACTAATTACTACACACCAGCATCTCTATCTATATACGAAAACAACTCGTGGAAAAAATACGACACCTACTATTTTGTATCTCGAACAAAAGTCGAAAGCCCTACTTACGAACTTAACACTAGTTACGACCTTGTCGATATAGCTATTAATCCTAACGATAAAACTAACTTTTGGATTGCTAGTTATGGTGTTGGGCTCTATGAATTTAGAAACGACGAATTATACAAATTCCACCATAGTGGCAATAGCGGATTGGTTTCTATTTTCGAAGACCGAACAGAAAAAGAAAAATACAATTACACCCGTACAGACGGTATAACATACGATGAAAAAGGCAATTTATGGATGTTAAACAACGCAGGAAATCTAATAAAATATATCGATCCTAATGGCGTATATCATGAAATTCCTAACAGCATTATTGTATCACACAACGACTTAACTCCTCAAGATATTATAATATCTAACAAAAATCCAAATCAAAAAATATTCTTAATGCCTCGATATAGAACCACAGATAACTCCATTCTATATTCGCTTGATGATAATGGCACTTTAGATTATACAGGAGATGACAAAACAGCTGCTTTCACAAGAGTATTCGACCAAGACAATAAAGAATTACGATTTGATGCATCACCTCTACTCCGCTCTATTGCTCAAGACAAAAATGGAGTAATATGGATAGGAACGACAAAAGGAATATTCTTGATTAATGACCCATCAAAAATGTTCGATAACAGTTTCCGTGTTTATCGCATCAAAATTCCTCGCAACGATGGCACTGGTCTAGCCGACTATCTTCTTGACACAGAAGAAATAAAAGCCATTGCAGTGGATGGAGCAAATCGCAAATGGATCGGCACTGTTTCATCTGGCATATATCTAGTATCTGAAAATGGACTTGAAATTATTCATCATTTCACAACAGAAAATAGTCCATTACTGTCTAATGCCATTCAATCTATAGCTATTAATGAAAAAACTGGCGAGGTGTTTATCGGAACAGGCAATGGTCTTATATCATATCAATCCGATGCTATCGAAGGTGGCAATGTATTCGAAAATGTAAGAGCCTACCCTAACCCTGTTCGCCCTGAATACACCGGTCTTATAACAATAACAGGATTAATTGCTGACACTCAAATTAGAATAACCGATATAAATGGAAATCTCATATACGAAACACAATCTAATGGTGGTGTTGCAACATGGGATGGACACACCTCATCTGGCAATAAAGTTGCGAGCGGTGTATACTTTGCTCATTGCATATCTGCAGATAGAAAACAAAAACATATAGCAAAAATACTTATTATAAAATAATTTTTTGTATCTTTGCACTTTATAATAAAAGCTAATAAATTTACCTATAAATATGAAAAAAATCTTTATCTCTCTCATCTGTGCATTATGCGTTGTGCATTGTGCGTTTTCTAATTCTGTTTCAGAACAATATCTACGTGATTTCACTTCAGGTGCCTTCCGCCCTCAAACCATGGCAGCACTCTATTCTATGAATGATGGCTCAAGCTACACTATGCTATCAGAAGATGGAACTAAAATCATCAAATACGACTATCTATCAGGAAAAGCAATAGAAACACTCTTCGATGTTGCTACAGCTCAAAATTGTACATTAAAGAAAATTTCGGATTATGTATTCGATCCACAGGAAAAACGTATTCTAATCTTAACTGATAAAACACCTATCTATCGTCACTCTTTTTCAACTACATACTATGTCTACAACATTGCTCGCAACGAGTTAGAGCCTCTTAGTCAAAACCCAGGAGTACAAAATTTGGCTCAATTCTCTCCTAATGGCCGTATGATTGCTTTCGCTCGTGGCAATAATCTCTTCATCAAAAAACTCGACTTCAACACCGAAATACAAATCACAAAAGATGGCGAGTTCAACAAAGTCATCAATGGCACAGCCGATTGGGTATATGAAGAAGAGTTCGGTCGTACTCGCTATTTCGAGTGGAGCCCTGATAGCAAACTTCTTGCTTGGGTACGTTTCGACGAAAGCGAAATCAAACAATTCTCATTCGATGTTTACGACCATCCTTACGACGATGCTTACACCTACAAATATCCTAAAGCAGGCGAAACCAACTCTACTGTATCAGTACATGTGTATGATATAGAAAATCGCACTACAAAACAAATGGATTGTGGCACAGGCAACAATATCTATTTCCCTATTCTTCAGTGGACCAACGACAACGAATCACTTGCTGTAGTTCGCTTAAACCGCAACCAAACAACTCTCGACCTATTGAGTGTCAATCCTCGTTCTGGTGTGGCAAAAACTCTGTTGTCTGAATCTGACAAAGTCTATATCGACTATACAAATTACACTCATCTCAAATTCAATTCCGACAACTCGTTCGTCGCAATGAGCGAACGTGATGGTTGGCGTCATATCTATCACTACAATGCAAATGGCATACTTATCCGCCAAATCACAAAAGGCAAATGGGATGTTACTGCATACTATGGCTATGACGAAAAAACTCAAACTGCCTACTTCCAAGCAGCTAAAGAACACCCATCACAACGCCACATCTACAAAGCAGACAAAAAAGGTAATATAACAAACCTCGACCCTCGTCCTGGCACTCACTCTGCCTCTTTCTCAAAAGGAATGAAATATATCGTATCTCAATTCCACAATACTACAACTGCCAATACATTCACCCTTTGCGACACTAAGGGCAAGGTGTTGCGCACAATCATCGACAACAAAGAATTGCAAGCTAAGTTCGATGCCTACCAACTCCCTACTAAAGAGTTTATCAATTTCGATGCTGTCAATGGCACAAACCTCTATGGTTGGATTATCAAACCTGCCAATTTCGATGCCAACAAAGAATATCCTCTTGTTATGGTACAATACTCTGGTCCCGATAGCCAAGAGGCTCTCGACCGTTTCAAACCTGATTGGGAATACTATCTCGTGCAAGAGGGCTATATCGTTGCTTGCGTCGATAGCCGTGGCACAGGTGCTCGTGGTCGTGAATTCCGCACTTGCACATATTGGAATCTTGGCAAATATGAAACTGAAGACCAAGTAGCCGCTGCTCAATATTTCGGCAAACTCCCTTATATCGACGAAGATAGAATTGCCATTTGGGGTTGGTCTTTCGGTGGTTTCATGGCTCTCAACTGCCTCACTTATGGCAACGAAACTTTCAAGGTTGGTATCTCTATTGCGCCTGTAACCGATTGGCGTCTATACAACACTGCCTACACCGAACGTTTCATGTCAACTCCACAAGAAAACGACCTTGGCTACGAACAATCTGATCTAATTGCCAATGCTCATTTGCTCAAAGGCAAACTACTCCTTTGCCATGGCACTGCCGACGACAACGTCCACTTCCAACATGCGATGCTCTATTGCGATGCTCTTGTCGAAGCAGGCATCCAATTCGAAATGCAAATCTATCCTAACAAAAATCATAGCATCCTTGGCGCAAAAACTCGCTATCACCTCTACACTCGTTTCAACACATTCCTCAAAAACAATCTATAATGAAAAACAAAAACACACTGCCTATCATAATGATGATTGCACTCTTCTTCATGATTGCATTCGTCACAGGGCTTCAAAATCCATTTGGCGTAATTGCCAAATCGCAGTTCAATGCGTCAAATCTCATGTCGCAACTCGGCAATTTTGCCAATTTCATTGCCTATGCTTGTATGGGTATTCCTGCAGGACTTATCTTGCAACGCAAAGGATATAAAATCACATCTCTCATTGCCGTGTCGGTCGGACTTTTAGGCGTTGTAGTCATGTATCTCGCTGGATTTATGGGTTCTGCCACCTATGCCATCTACCTTTGTGGTGCATTCATTTCTGGCTTCTCTATGTGCATACTCAACACCGTGTGCAATCCTATGCTCAACACCCTCGCAGGTGGTGGCAAAAAAGGCAATCAATTGATACAAATTGGCGGAGTGTTTGGCTCTACAGGTGCAACTCTTGCCCCTGTGCTTGTGGGTATGCTCATGGGCAATGCTGCCAATCGCACCATCCAAGATGCCAACCCTGCTCTATGGCTTGCTATGACGATATTTGCATTGGCATTTGTCGTGTTGTATTTCATCGACATGCCTGAGCCTCATCTAAATCAACAACAAGTCGAAACTAAAGACAAATATTCAGCCTTCTCTTTCCGCCACTTCAATTTAGGCATTATTGCAATATTCATCTATGTCGGTGTCGAAGTTGGTATTCCTAACATTGCCAATCTATATATGACCACTGACATCGGAATGGACACAGCCGTGGCAGGCACCATCGTGGGCACATATTGGTTCCTCATGCTTGTTGGTCGATTCATCGGTGCTTCAATCGGTGGATATATATCAAGCAAAACAATGCTCATCGCCACCACAACCATTGCTGCGCTACTCGTCATCAGTGCCATACTTCTCCCACAATCTATGGTCAATATGCCGGTGTTCAGATCCGACATATCTTTTGGCATTGAGGCAGTGCCTGTCAATATCCTTCTACTCATTCTTTGCGGTCTTTGCACCTCTGTCATGTGGGGAGCAATCTTCAATCTTGCAGTCGAAGGACTTGGCAAATACACCGCTGCCGCATCAGGCATATTCATGATGATGGTCTGCGGAGGTGGCGTACTGCCACTCATTCAGGGACTCGTTGCCGACAATTTCGGCTTCATCAACAGCTACTACGTTGTCTTCCTTGGCATCATCTATATGCTAATCTATGCCATCTATGGTAGCAAGTTGAAAGTTGAAAATTGAGAGTTGCAAGTTGAAAATTTCACTAATAACTATTAACTATTAACTATTAACTAATAACTAAACACTAATAACTAAACACTAATAACTAATAACTAATAACTAAACACTAATAACTATTAACTAACCATGAGTAAACCTTATGTTATCGGTATTGACCTTGGCGGTCAAACAGCCAAATTTGGCATTGTAGATGCACGCGGTAATGTACTAAAACAAACAGCCATTCGCAGCAACACACAAAATAATCCAGAAGAGTTTATCAACGACCTCGCAGAAGGAATCAAAAAACTCATAGACAAAGAATACTCTATCGAAGATATCCGAGGCATCGGTGTAGGTGCGCCTAATGGCAACTACTACACAGGTTGCATCGAGAGTGCAGCCAATCTCACTTGGGCTAAAAATCAAGTCGTTCATTTTGCCGATATGCTCAAAGAGCGAGTTGGCATACCTGTGGCACTCACCAACGATGCCAACGCTGCTGCCGTGGGCGAAATGACCTATGGTGCTGCCCGTGGCATGAAAAACTTCATTATGATTACACTCGGCACAGGCGTCGGCTCTGGCATTGTCATCAATGGCGATGTTGTATATGGTCACGACGGCTTTGCGGGCGAACTCGGCCACACTTGTGCCGTGCGCAACAATGGTCGCATCTGCGGTTGTGGCAAGACGGGGTGTCTCGAAACCTATGCCTCTGCAATGGGCGTAGCACGCACTGCGCGCGAAATCATCGAACTCACCGACCGCAAAACTCTCCTTCGCAATATCCCTGCCGAAAACATCACATCTAAAGACGTATTCGATGCAGCCATCCAAGGCGACGAAGTAGCAAAAGACATCTTTGCATTCACAGGACGCATGCTTGGCGAAAAATTTGCCGACTTCGTAGCATTCTCTGCTCCTGAAGCCATCATCCTCTTCGGCGGTCTCACCAAGGCTGGCGACCTAATCTACAAACCTATCGTCGAAAGCATGAATCTTAACCTCGTGCCTATTTGGCGCAACAAAATCAAAGTCCTCTTCTCTACTCTCAACGAGAGCGATGCCGCCATCCTCGGTGCAAGTGCACTCGCATGGGAAATCTAAATACACACCATTATGAAACTAACCGACAATTGGTTCAGCACGATGGCTGAAGCCGACAACGAAATGCCAATTTTCATATCTGGTCGCGACGATTTAGACGAATTCCGCCTATCTGGCAAATTCAAAGAGCGAGTAGAGATTTATTGGAAATACGAATCGCACCACAACGGCATGCCATCCGATGCCGATGGCGAACTGATGGAACAAGTCCTCGATGCCCTACGCAACTCTGTCGAAAAAGACAAACTTGCAATCCTCACAGGCATCTACACTGGCAACAACGAGCGTACTTTGGTATTCTACACACGCACATCGCGCGTCTTCGGCGAACGCCTCAACGAAGCGTTATCCACATTCCCACAACTACCAATCACGCTCTATGTCGAAATCGACCCAGAATGGAACGAATATCAGGAACTGTGCGAAATCAAACAATTCATCGACGAAGAGTAATAAATAAACGCACTGTGCGTTATTATACCCCGACCTATTTTTTATTATTGCTGTCCTATTTTTAATTTCTATAGGACAGCAATAATTTTTTTTATTTCAAAATTTATTTATTAAGTTCCATCTCTTGAAGAATTAAATCAACATCACGTCTAATTTCAGACAGATAAATAACATACGTCCCAATTTCCTCATCGCCGAATATCTTCTCCTCAACTTGCCACTCAATCTCCATCATAACACTACTTGCATCTTCATAACAAGCATTTGCCCCTGTTTTAGGATTTTGCAGTTGCCATTGCAGTAATAGCAAATACTCCTTATCCGACAATTTCACTTCTAATGTTTCAATCACAGGTGGCTCATTAAAATCATCTTTAAAAACAGCAACTTGCACTTCACAAGTCTTATACTCAAACTTATTTATTGCAAAATCTGCATAATTAGCAGCATTATACTTCTTTGAAAAATATTCCAAAGAAAGTTTAGAACATAAAAGTTTATCCATATTTTATCTTCTTTAAATTTTATTTAGAGTGCTTTTTCATGTTTTGTACGAAAAGCTCGACAAATCTGTAAGGCAATATCAAGCAGTAAAGTCCTATTTGCAAATAAGAGAGAATTGTATATTTAATTTCTACGCAGACACGAATCAAATCTATATTATTGATAATCCAAAGAGCGTATGCTCTCTCGATATCGTCCTTGAGTGATTTAAAGAATTCTTCCATTGTATCTAAATTTAAAATTACATTATCCTTGACTGAGGAAGTTTAGTAATTAGAGTGGTCATTTTAGATATTCGATGAAATCGAGCGCATCAATAGGCAGAGTATAATCTAACTTGCCCGTATCGCGAAGCTCCATTAAGAATTGACCCAAAAGATTTGGACCTACCATCTCGTCGCCTACAAGTACTGCTCCATAAGCATCAGCCTCCTTTTTGCGACTAGTCTCATCTTCTACAAGATAAAGTCCCTTGCTGCGCTCCAATTCATTGCGAAAATCCTCGGATTGCTCGTACTTGATAACAAGCACAAACTTCAACGTATCCAAAAAAATTTCTGGCCAATCTTCGCGGATATACTGTTCGTATTCCTTTTTCTTAGCCTTCATCTTTATGCTCATATTATTTTGAGCATAAATTTCCTGAACAACAGGAGCATACGCAAACTTCATGCATTGGAATAACTTCTCAGTATTGCTGAACTCTACACCATTGACCACTACCGATGCACGACCAAAATTGCCTAATATTCCCCACTCATCTGCCGCACCTTTCACACAAGCACATTGATTAGCAGGATAATGCTTTATACCCACATACTGTGGATAAAATTCCTTTATCCAATTTACAATTTTTGCCATATTACACCTCTTTTTTGCTAACAAGAACGTACTTCTTGCACTTAAGTTCTACCTCAATCTGTTCCACCTTAACAATCTTCACATTAGCCGCATCAAACACAGCTATGTTCTTCAATCCATCAGGTTTGGTTTGTGTTTGAGGCCACACATTGTACAATACGCCAAGACTATTAAGCAATTCGGCAGCTGCTTTCTCCTCGGCAAAAGTACTTTTATTAGTTCCAAGCAAAGTCATACCAACCCATTTGCGGAACTCTTTGCCTTGCTGAAGCACCTTAGTAGGAACTTCAACGCCCAATTTCGCTTGCACTTTACGAACAATCTCATTGTTAACAGGCAATGCAGAAACCAAGTGGTTAATAGGAGTGAGATTAGGTATCTCTACTGTGTAGAGATAGTGATTAGGAGCCATTTGCTCCATATTGCGTGGTTGAGAATAGTGCACTGCACTAACCTCTGATTCAGTAATATAAACACCAAAGCCGAACTTTACACCAGTACCTTCACCTGCTTTACTCAAATCAAAAGCAGAAAATAATTCGGGTGAACCATGATAGAGTTTCATGATTGTTATAGTTTATTGGTTTTCTTTTCCTCATGTAAATAGTCCTCATCAACGGAAAACCAATCCTCCTCATCATACAAAGGCTCGTAATCAATATACGCTTTGTCCAACTCCGACATCGGAATGTTGTTAAAGTCAAAAATATCAGATTCAAATTGTGTCATAGTATTATATTTCAGAATTATCCCTTTTAGTTTTGTAAAATAAAACAAGTCATTATATGAATATAGTTATCTCATAAAAACACATCAACATTTAAGTTGTCAGCAATACAAACGCCCCTACAAAGATTCTGATACTGATTGACGATACTACATTCTTTGTGTAGTCCCTTAAATTTCATAAATATATTTTTCATTTTTTACAAATACAACAAAATATCATATCAATCAATGATTGTCAACAGACAACATTTCGAATTGAAAACTGAAAATTAATTTTCAACATTCACCTTTCAATTTAAAATTCAAGCCCGAACCATTTATTGAACAACTTTTCCAGACAAAAGACAGCGACATCTCCAATCAATTTATCATATACATCATCGAAAGCTAAATGTTTTTTCCTACTGCTCTCATTTTCCAACTCATGCAGTTTCTCTTGATACTTAGGATATAAGGCACGTATTTCAGATTCCAATCCTTTAATTCGTTTACAGTCCTCATAACCTTGTATCATAAACGCTTCGGCATCGCGTATCAGTTCCAGTTTACATAAAAACGCATCAGGATAAGGAGATTCCATTACAATGCTAGTGCTGGCACGCGACTGATCCGTGAGTACACCTCTAAGGAGCGTTCCATCAGGAGCAATGGTTTCAATTTCCTTATGTATCACCAGTTCTTCATTAACAGCCTTAACTATGCCCCAGCACAACAATTCGTTTGTAAGTTCATCGTATTCACCGCTTCGTATCATTTCCACACATCCATCCATTAGTTCTTCTTTATTCATACCAGCGATGTCGTAATCGTCATATTTCTCTGGATCATAATCACTTGTGATATAAGGCATCACTGTCACCAGAGCCTCTTTTCTCGCCATTTCTGAAAGCGGCAAGTCAAGCCAAGCGAGTCGTTCGAGCCATTGTTCCGCAGCACAATATATCACAGTCCTATACCCCAGACTGACGCCACACTGATCGATGTAAGCTTTTGTAAGTAATGTAAGAGCAGACATGACGTCGTGGCTTTCACCCTTATTTGCGTAAGATTCTATTAATTCGTAATTCATATTAAAATCCTATTTCACTTATTGATAGATAAAACACACTTCTGATATCCGTTGAGTAATTTCTTCTTATGCTCTTCAATCATTTTCAAAGTATTTGCCGGGAAACACTGTACTATCTCTGGATGGCTATGGCATTCCATATATCCCTCATCGCCATCGAGAGTGACATAACTATCATCGCTATAGTCTAGCCCAATACCAAACATTCGTGTATTCGCTAGAATTCGTTTTACAGCATCTCTGTCAGGCGGAAGCGAACAGACGACTTCAAGAGTAACAGTGTCGCCTCTAAACACTTCCACCAAATCACCGAGACGAAATTGCAACTCGTCTTCATCTCTACCGTAAAAAGGTTCATGATTACCGTTTTTATCCGCTATCTCAGACGCTGCGCTCTCCGCAAACAATTTACCATCACGGGTATAAGTTCGTGCTCGCTGCGACCAAGAATGATAGCAATGTACTCCGACTGGCACCTCGCGAATA
>JAFYSF010000015.1 GCA_017559505.1 Paludibacteraceae bacterium
ACTTGTTATTTTATGAAATATAATTGTTTTTTTGTTCCTTTTTATCTGTTATATTTCTTTTTGGGAGATTTATCTTGATAAACTTATAGTTGCGATTTAAATATATATAATTGCTTATTACGATGAATTTGTCTTAAAATTTGTCTTAAAATTATTGGTTGCTATTGCAAATCTAAATATTTTTATTTATCTTTGTATGTTTGAAATATTATGTTTGTTTGATTTTTTAACCACTTATGAAACAGGAGATTGAACGCTTGCGCGAGGAAATTCGCGAACATGAATATCACTATTATGTGGAGAATGCTCCTACGATTAGCGATCAAGAGTTTGATGCGTTGATGCATCAGTTGATTAAATTAGAGGCGGAAAATCCTGATTGTTTCGACCCTAATAGCCCAACGCAACGTGTTGGTAGCGACTTGGCTTTGAGTGATTTTGAGCAAGTTGAGCATCGTTACCCGATGTTGTCATTGGGCAATACATACTCTGAAGGCGAAGTGAGAGATTGGTACAGTCGTGTTTGCAAGGATTTAGGGGTTGTCAATGATTCTCAACTCGTAGAAGTGGTTTGTGAACTAAAATTCGATGGAACAAGTATTTCTCTCTGGTACGAAGATGGTGATTTGGTGCGAGCTGTTACTCGAGGCGATGGTGTGCGTGGCGATGATGTAACTCGTAATGTCCGAACAATCAAAAATATACCACTAAAATTAATTCAAAATAATATCTCTCAATTTTCAACTCTCAATTCTCATAACGTAGAGTTTCGTGGCGAAATTTTATTGCCTTGGAAAGAGTTTGAGCGATTAAATGCCGAACGCGAGCGCAACGAAGAACCTCTATTTGCTAATCCTCGCAATGCGGCTTCTGGCACATTGAAATTGCAAAATTCTCGCACTGTTGCCAAGCGAAATCTGATAGCCCAAGTCTATGGTGTATTGGGCGTAGAGCAAAATACTCATTCCGATTCTTTGCAATGGGCAAAGGCTTTAGGTATGCCCGTAAGCGACACTACGCGAGTGTGTAAGTCTATTGACGAGGTGATGGAATTTATTGCCTATTGGAACGACGAGCGCAAAAATTTGCCTGTTGCTACCGATGGCATTGTCTTAAAGGTGAATAGCCTTAATCAGCAAAAAAATCTTGGTTTCACAGCCAAATCGCCTCGCTGGGCAATTGCATATAAATTTCAAGCCGAGAGGGCTTTGACACGATTAAATTCTGTGTCGTACCAAGTTGGTCGCACTGGAGCTATTACGCCTGTGGCAAATCTTGAGCCTGTGCAATTATCTGGCACTATTGTCAAGCGCGCATCGCTCCATAATGCCGATATTATTGCAGGTCTCGACCTCCACATTGGCGATATGGTTTATGTTGAAAAAGGTGGCGAAATAATCCCAAAAATAACCGAGGTGGACAATTCGCAACGCCAAGAGGGCGCAGAGCGTGTGATTTTCATCGACAAATGTCCCGAATGTGGCACTGAATTAGTGCGTGTCGAAGGCGAAGCGGCGCATTATTGTCCTAATGAAATCAGCTGTCCGCCTCAGCAAAAGGGCAAAATCGAACACTTCGTTTCGCGCAAGGCTATGAATATAGATGGCTTAGGTAGCGAAACTATAGCAATGTTATACGACCGTGGTTTGATACACGATGTAGCTGATTTATATACTCTTACTGTGGGTAAATTGGCTCGCATGGAGCGTTTGGGCGAGAAATCTGCACAAAACATAGTCGATGCGGTAAAAAAATCGTGCGAAGTGCCATTCGAGCGCGTACTATTTGCTCTTGGAATACGTTATGTAGGTGAAACCGTAGCGAAAAAATTAGCCTCAGCGTTTGGTTCTATGCAAGCGTTGTCAGTTGCTAAGCGTGAGGAACTTACAGCAGTCGATGAGATAGGCGAACGAATAGCCGACAGCCTAATTCTATATTTCGATGATATGCGAAATATGCAACTCGTTGAACGTTTGCAAGGTTTTGGAGTCAAAATGGAAGGACGAGTTGCTCGAGCCGAGTTGTCTAACAAGTTAGATGGCTTGACAATAGTGATTAGTGGCACGTTCGAACACCATTCTCGCGATGAGTATAAAGTTATGATTGAGGCACATGGCGGAAAGAATGGTAGTGGCGTAACAAGCAAAACATCTCTTCTTTTAGCTGGTGCAAATATGGGACCTGCCAAATTAGAAAAGGCTGAAAAACTTGGTGTAAAAATCATCTCCGAAACCGAATTCTTAGAAATGCTCAATGCATAGACATAAGTTTATGTCAAAAAATAATATCTGCGACTACCGGAGTGATGATGCATTGAGAATTATGAATTATGCATTATAAATTATATAAAGTTATGCTAAAGAGAATAAGACAATATTTTTTCAATAGAGCGACGAAAGGCATCACACGCACATCTCGTTATCGCTCATGGGATAATATTCAAACAATATTGGTATTATTCGAAAGTGATTTGCAAGAAAAAAATCAAGAAGCCCGTGACTTTATAAAGAAATTACAAGCCGAAGGCAAACGAGTCGTTGCATGTTGCTATGTAAATAAGAAGAAAGCCATGTCAGCTACATTCGACAATTTTGTTGTCGTAGATCGCAGTCTGATAAATTGGCTACATTCTCCTAAAGCAGAGTTTACGCAATCGCTACAGGCTCAATTCGATGCAGTTATCGACCTAACCGAGAACGACTATTTGCCACTAAAATACATATTAGCGCAATCAAATAGCGATTTCCGTTGTGGAAAAAGTAGGGTAGATAATGAGTTATACGATTTCGTCATAGAAATGCCACCACATCCCGTTGATGCCAAAACAGGCATGCCACGAACCGATTATAATTTCATTGGCAACCTAAGCGAACAAATAGTTCGTTATCTGAAAATGATAAAATAACACCCAACGAGCGTGTGTATTCATTCACCTTACCCTCAAGCAAGGTGCAAGCAACCTTCAAGCAAGAAGACTGTCACAAACCTATTACTTGCTACTAAAAAAACTATGAAACAGATAATATTATTGTGCATTGTGCATTTTGCATTTTGCATTGTCATAAACGCACAACTATTATATGAAATATCAGGAAATGGGCTTTCTAAGTCAAGCTATCTCTTTGGCACTCACCACATGGTGCCTGTCGAGACTGCAACCAAAATAAATGGCGTTTTTCGTGCATTCAACGATTGTAGTGCTATCGTAGGCGAATTTGTCGACGACAATCCCGCAGAGATACAACGTCAGATACTTAAGGCTTCTAAGATGGACGAGAGCATATTCAAATTGCTCACCCCCGAAGAAGAAACATTGCTCGACTCAGCCCTACAAGCCGAACTTGGTCTATCATTGGCAAATGTTCAATACATGCGACCTAGCGTGATTGCTATGATATACGAAATGACTGTGTGTGAGCGTATATTAAAGTCAAATTCGGGTGATATGTCAATCGATTCTTACTTCCAAATTGCTGCCTCTGAATTAGGCAAAGCAGTATATGGATTAGAGACCGCCGACGACCAAATAAAAATGTTATTGCGCTCAATTCCGCTCGAACGGCAGACTGAAATTTTAGTAAAGACCATTCGCAACACAGAAACCATCATTTCCGAGAATGCGCGATTAGATTCTTTGTATGTTGAGGGCGACTTAGACGCGTTATACACCATGCTCATCGAGACCGAAGATATGACCGAAGCCGAAAAATTTCTGTTTGTAGATGAACGCAATATGGCATGGTTGCCAAAAATAGAAGAATACATCAAACAAGAACCCTGTTTCATTGCCGTTGGGGCATTGCATTTGCCTGGCAACGAAGGATTGATAAACCTACTACGAAAAGCAGGTTATAAAGTAAAAGCAGTTAAATAAAAAGTTGAAATGTAAAATTTGAAATGTGAAAGTTAATACCGAACTACAACTTTCAACTTTCAACTTTCAACTTTCAAATTCAAGTATATGAACTTTACAAATAAATTAGTCGGAATGGGCGTGGCGCTTGTTACGCCGTTCAAAGATGATATGAGTGTCGACTATGAAGCACTCGAACGTTTGGTTGAATTTCAATTACGCAATGGTACTGACTATCTCGTAGTGCTCGGAACAACTGGCGAAACACCAACTCTAAACGATTCTGAGCGTCAGGCTATTATTGATACTGTGGTGCGCGTCAATGCAGGTCGTGTGCCTATCGTGCTTGGTATTGGTGGCAATAACACGATGGGCGTAGTCGAACAAATTCGTAAGACTGATTTCACTAATATTGATGCCATTCTCAGTGTGTCGCCTTACTACAATAAACCATCGCAAGAGGGTTTGTATCAGCACTATAAAACTATTGCCGAAAGCACTTATATGCCTATTATTATATATAATGTGCCGGGGCGAACAGGTGCAAATATCTCGGCAGAAACCACACTTCGTTTGGCTCGCGACTTCCATAATATCGTAGCAATCAAGGAGGCATCGGGCAATTTCAAGCAAATCGACGATATCATCAAAAATAAGCCAGCCAACTTTATGGTTATCTCTGGCGATGATGGCATCACATTCCCGCTCATCACTCTCGGGGCTGTAGGTGTTATATCGGTGGTTGGCAATGCTTTCCCTAAAGAGTTTTCACGTATGGTGCGCTTAGCTCTACGTGGCGACCTCGAAGGTGCTCGTCGCATCCACTATAGCTTTGTCGAAATGATTGAACTACTATTCGTAGATGGCAATCCTGCTGGTGTTAAGAGTGTATTATCTTGCATGGGATTGATAAATAACGTATTGCGCCTACCGCTTGTACCTACCAAAACTACTACACTCGAAAAAATACAAGATGTTTTGAAAACACTTGAAAAATAATGAAAAAAATACTGACAATTATAACAATATTAAGCATATCGCTCATGAGCTATGCGCAACTCAACACCGACCGATTGACCTCGATTGGTCGCAATGCGCTGTATTTTGAGGATTATGTGCTTTCTATTCAGTATTTTAATCAAGTAATCAAGGCAAAACCATATCTTATCGACCCCTATTATTTTCGTGCAATTGCCAAAATACAACTCGAAGATTATGTTGGTGCCGAAGCCGACCTTAATATAGTCATCGAGCGCAATCCGTTCATCCACATGGCATATTATGCTCGTGGATTTGCTTACAAGCGACAAGGCAAATGGGATGAAGCAATAGCCGATTTTAATCAAGCCCTCGTGCATGCTCCCGACAATGCCATTTATATCATCAATCGCATCGAGGCGTATGATGAGTTGGAGCGATACGACGAGGCTTTGAATGATATTGATTTCCTCATTCGCCGTTCTCCTAAGGAGACTGAATTGCATTTCGAAAAAGGGCGTATTCAATTGATAAACAAAGACACAGTAGGTGCGTTCAATACGTTCAATCATTTGGTTAGTATTGACAAATACAATCCTGAAGCGTGGGGTGCTCGTGCTTTGATCAATATAATAATGGACCATCGCGATGATGCTTTAGAGGATTATAATCAGTCAATTAAACTGAAAACCCGCAATCCCAATGCTTATATCAATCGAGGCATTCTCAACTATGAGAAGCATCGCTATCGTCAAGCATTAGCTGATTATGATAAGGCTGTCGAGCTCGATTCTACTAATGTAGGTGCTTTGTTCAATCGTGCTTTGTTGCGCAACGAAGTGGGGGACTACCATACTGCTATTACCGACCTTGATAGGGTTCTGTCGTTAGACCCAAATCTCTCTGAGGCCATTTATCAACGAGGTATAATCAATGCTCATCTTGGCAATAATCGTGATGCTATCGACGATTTCACTGCTATAATAAACAAGCACCCTAATTTCATTCCTGCCCTCTATGCTCGTGCCGAGATGTACGACCGTTTAGGCAATGCTAAAAAAGCATTTATCGACCGCGATAATGCCTATAAAATAAAGGAAAATCACGATAAATCAGGGGCTG
The DNA here is from genome assembly GCA_017559505.1 of Paludibacteraceae bacterium. GTDB lineage: Bacteria > Bacteroidota > Bacteroidia > Bacteroidales > Paludibacteraceae > Aphodosoma. The sequence goes on from JAFYSF010000015.1 coordinate 5,954, forward strand.
ATGCCTCTGAAGATGAAATAGATACGTCGGCTAAAGTTGTGGTCGATGACGAATCAATAATTAAAGGCATAGCGCAATTATTTGCCTCTAATGCCGACTCCGATGGAGCTAAAGGAGGTATTCGTGGTTATGTGCAAAATCAGGCAGTTGCTCTTAACAATCAGCCTAATATAGTGATTTCATATTATCAGAAATCAAACAATGATTTGCCTATCGAGCAATATAATCCTGAATTATTGCAACAACTCAATGAAGCAAAAGTTCTGCGAGCACCTGCCTATTTAGTCTGCGATGAAATAAAGCTTTCCGAAGGTATGATTGCTTATCATTTTGCTTCTATCGACGATTTATCTTCAATCATTTTAGGCAGAATGAACGAAGCGAATCTCTATCTTGCACGAGCTTATGATTATGCTCTTGTTCAGGACTTTAATAGTGCGATAGAGGATTTCTCTAAGGCTATATATATCGACGGACAAAATGCCTTGGCATATTTTTCTCGTGCCAATATTCGCTATAAGATGTTAGAGTTTCGTATGAACAACGAAACGGAGGAAAACGAGAATAAACAGAATGCCGACACATACCGATTTGAGTACGAAATGATTATGCGCGATTACGATAAGGTAATCGAAATAGCACCCGATTTTGCTTTTGTTTGGTATAATCGTGCCAATCTTTTGGCATATCAAAAAGACTATCAAGCAGCCATTTCAAGTTATACTCAAGCCATCAGTTTAGAGTCTGACTTTGCCGAGGCGTATTTCAATCGCGCACTTACTTATTTATTGCTAAATCAGCGCGATAAGGCAATCTCCGACCTCTCAAAAGCTGGTGAATTAGGCATATACAAAGCATATTCAATCTTAAAACGATTGCAAAGTAATGTGTAGTGTTGTAGAGTACAGATTACAGATTACAGATAACAGATTACAGATAACAGTTGACTGTTGACTATCGACTGTCGACTGACGACAAAAAAACACTAATAACTAAACACTAATAACTAATAATAGTAGGACGGCTTGTCGCTGTAGCCTTCGTGGCTGAAGAGGAAAGTCCGGGCAACACAGAGCACCATACTTCTTAACGGGAAGTGGGCCGTGAGGTTCAAGTCAATGTAACAGAAAATAACCGCCTCTTAATTGGTAGGTTCGTGATGAACTAATTTATTTTTCAATTATGAATTATGAATTGTGCATTATGAATTGAAAAGGGGTAAGGGTGAAAAGGTGGGGTAAGAGCCTACCGCCAGTGTGGCAACACATTTGGGTCAGTACAACTTATGGGTTGAAAGTTCAAGTAAACCAACGTCATGTTAGGGCTGCTCGCCCGAGTATCGTTGGAGGGTAGAACGATAGAGACGCTTAGCGATAGGCGTAGTAGATAAATGACAAGCACTATCTTCGCAAGTCGATAGCACAAAACCCGGCTTATAGTCCTACTATTATTTTTTTTTATTTTTAGACAGAATGACATATTAAAAGAATGTAACTAAAAATTTGTCATTCTTTTGCTGAAATAAAAAACTTGTTTTTTAGTAAGGCATCTGTTTAAGAAATTTAAAGATTATGTCTTTATGTCATTATGTCTAAAATAATTAATTATTTACTACAAACAAGAAAATCTGCACTTCTGTTAGAAAAAAAGTCAAGAATAAACATACAATTATGAAACAAAAAAAATCCATAGGGGAGAGAATATCTTGGCTGATGCATTTTCTCCTTCATGATATATTTCGAATCACAGAAGCCGAACTAAGTCGTTCAACCCGGTTTCTGCTTCGTTTGCTCAAAAAGCTAATACTCTCGGTGCGTGGTTTTGTAGATGACAATCTCATTGTCAAAGCTTCAGCCTTGACCTATTACACAGTTTTGGCAATAGTGCCTATATTTGCTCTTTTTGTGGCTGTGGGCAAGGGGCTTGGCTTCTCCGAAATAGTCGAAGGCTTTGTGATTGAAATCATTGGCGACAATCCCGAAATCACCTCGATCGTTATGGGGTTTGTTAACAATTCGCTCGAGTATGCACAAGGGGGGCTTTTCGTAGGTATTGGTGTCTCGGTTTTGCTTTGGGCCATTATTAGTATGTTCCGCCAAGTCGAAGCCAATTTCAACAATATATGGAACGTGAAAAAAAATCGCTCTATCGTGCGCCAATTCACCACCTATATCACCATGCTCATTGTTGTGCCAATTTTCATTGTCATCTCGAGTGGCATCAGTGTGAAGGTCGATGAATACGTCTCCCTCATTGCTCAATCCTCTGTAGGTTCGTTCTTTATACCCATATATCAGTTTCTTGTCAAACTCTCACCATTTGTTATCTATTGGCTATTATTTACGCTCATCTATGTGATTATACCAAACACAAAGGTGAGATTCACGAGTGCAATTCTGTCGGGTATTATCACCGGTACAGCCTTTCTTGCCATTCAGTTCCTCTATGTCAATGGTCAGGTTTCGCTTGCTCAGTACAATGCCGTCTATGGTAGTTTTGCCGCTATTCCGTTGTTGCTCTTTTGGTTGCAACTATCGTGGACTATCATTCTCTATGGTGCCGAGTTGTGCTATGTAAGCCAAAATCTCATCAATTTCTCGTTCGAGAGCGACACCAAAAATATATCTCGTCGTTATAAGGATTACACGCTTTTCATCGTACTTAAAATCATAATTTCACGTTTTTGTCAAGCCGAGCAACCAATTTCAGCCAATCAAATAGCGCTCGACTACAATATACCTCTCCGTCTTGTCCACGACCACATAAAATTATTGGTCGATACCGGAATCATATCCGAAATCTATGTCGAACAAAACTCCGACCGCTTTTATCAACCAGCAATTGACGTAAATCTCATTACCGTCCATTTGGTTCTTGATAGGATAAATTGTTTTGGTTCAGAGAATTTCAAGATTACCGACAACGGCAGTTTCAATGACATTTGGCAAAAACTCCAAAATCTCCAACAAACAATAAATGAAGAAAGTTCTAAACTCCTCGTCCGTGACTTGTAATATGAAACGTCTATCTATATTTCTAATAATTCTCCATTGTGCAACCTCCATTGTGCATGCTCAAAACATTCGTTGTGGAGCCGACCGACTCGATCAATATCTTCCGCTGTTGAAGGGGAAACGAGTAGGCATCGTAGCGCATAAGGCAAGTTATATCTATGCCGATGCGTTGGATAAGAAAGAGTTGCGCAAATATAAAATCGCTCAAAACACCCATCTTGTCGATTTCTTAGCCACTCAAAATATCAATATCGAGTGTGTATTTGCGCCCGAACATGGTTTTCGTGGCACAGCCGATGCAGGCGAAAAAGTGTCGAGTGGGGTAGACGAGCCGACAGGCATCATGGTGCGTTCGCTCTACGATGGCAATACAGGCCGTCCAAGCGACTCTATCATGTCGCTTTTAGATGTTGTTCTCTTCGACCTTCAAGATGTTGGGTTGCGCTATTACACCTATCTCACCACAATGGTCAAAATGATGGAAGCCTCAGCCACTCACAATGTTCAAATGATAATCCTCGACCGTCCCAACCCTAATGGACATTATGTAGATGGACCTATTTTAGATATGAAATATCGCTCAGCAGTAGGCTATTTGCCTGTGCCTGTGGTGCATGGTATGACTCTTGGCGAAATTGCCCACATGGTCAATGGTGAAGGCTGGTTGCCCGATTCGGCTCAATGCAACATTAAGGTAGTAACATGCGAGAATTACACTCATCACACTATGTATCAGCTACCTGTTGCGCCATCGCCCAATCTTCCAAACATGCGAAGCGTCTATCTCTATCCAGCAATGTGCTACTTCGAAGCCACACCCGTCAGCCTCGGACGTGGCACCGACCATCCATTCCAATGCTATGGTCATCCCAATATGCTCGGTTATCAGTATAGTTTCACACCAACTTCACGCTTTGGAGCCAAAACCCCACTGCAACAAGACCTCAAGTGCTATGGCGTTGATTTGACCACCCATCCTACGCTCGACACAATATTTTCTCGAGGTGTCGATCTTACCTATTTAATCGATGCATATCAAAATCTACATCTTGGCGACCATTTCTTTCGTCCATTTTTCGAGAAACTAATAGGAGTAGATTGGGTGCGAAAAATGATAAAATCAGGAAAAACAGCCGATGAAATTCGTGCCGTATGGCAACCCGACGTAGACAAATTCCGCCAAAAACGATCAAACTACCTTCTCTATGCCGAATAAAACCAACTAACTCACAGTTGATTAACCATAGCGAAAAAATACTCATCAAAAAACTTGCACAATCCAAAAAAATATCGTACCTTTGCACCCGTTAAAGTTGAGAAGAGAATAACTTTCAAATTTCAAGTTTTAACTTTCAAATTTTAAGTTGGTGCCATAGCTCAGTTGGTAGAGCAAAGGACTGAA